>NZ_PEOG01000039.1 GCF_002761755.1 Roseateles chitinivorans | reverse complement strand
GCGCCGCCCCCGCTGGCGCGCCCGCTACCCGCTTCAGCGATCGCCTGCGGCCGCGTGCCGCGCCGCCCGTCGCTGCGCGGGCCGAGGCCGATGTCGAGGAACCCGAGGACCTGTCGCCGCCGCACGATGACGACGGTCCGCCGCCCTGGATGGACGTGCCGCCGCCATCGGACGAGGAGGCCTCCATCGGCATGGGTCTGTCCGACATGGATGACCCGATGCCCGGCTCCGGCTCCGGCGCCGGCGATGCCGACGGCATCTACGTCTCGACCGCGATCGAGGAGGTGGCGTTGGTCCCCACCGCGCTGGGCGAGCGCTGGCACGCGCTTGCGCCGCAACTGGGCCTGAACGCGCTGGCGCGGGAACTGGCGCTGCAGGCCGAATGCCTGGAGATCGACGAGGCGGCCGAGCCGCAGCGCTGGCGTTTCCGGGTCGAGCGCGAGTCGCTGCGCCAGCCCGGCCTGCAGGACAAGCTGCAGGCGGCGCTGACGGCGCTGATCGGCAAGCCCACGCGCGTGGAGATCGAGGCGGGGCGTGCCACCGACTCGCCGGCGCTGCGCGACACGATGGCGGTGCGTGCCCGCCAGCGGCAGGCCGAGGCGATCATCCTCGAGGACCCGGAAGTCCAGCAGTTGCTGGCGCAGTTCAAGACGGCGCGCATCCTGCCGGGCTCGATCAAGCCGGCCTGACCGGCGCCGCGGCCGATCCGGCGCTGGGCGACAATCCCGCCCATCGCCTCGACCTCCGGGTCGCGTTCCCGGTCGGCCAACCACCGAACCATTGAATCTCTGAACAAGGAATTACGATCATGATGAAGGGTCAACTCGCCGGCCTGATGAAGCAGGCGCAAGCGATGCAGGACAACCTGAAGAAGGCGCAGGACGAGCTCGGCAACATCGAGGTCGAAGGCCAGTCCGGCGCCGGCCTGGTGAAGGTCACGATGACCTGCAAGCACGACGTCAAGCGCGTCGCCATCGATCCCAGCCTGCTGGCCGACGACAAGGACATGCTGGAGGACCTCGTCGCCGCCGCGTTCAACGACGCGGTGCGTCGCGCCGAGCAGGTCAGCTCGGAGAAGATGTCCAAGCTGACCGCCGGCATGCCGCTGCCCCCCGGCATGAAGTTCCCGTTCTGATCGGACGACGGTGACCGCGCTCGACCAGTTGATCGAGGCCTTGCGGCGCCTGCCCGGCGTGGGCCAGAAGTCGGCCCAGCGCATGGCCTACCACCTGCTGCAGCACGACCGCGCCGGCGCCGACGCGCTGGCTCGCGCGCTGCAGGACGCGGTGCGCAACGTGCGCCACTGCGAGCGCTGCCACACCTTCAGCGAGACGCCGCTGTGCCCTATCTGCGCCGACCGGCACCGCGACGCCCGGCTGCTGTGCGTCGTCGAGTCGCCGGCCGACCAGGCCGCGATGGAGCGCACCGCGTCCTACTTCGGCTACTACTTCGTGCTGCAGGGACGGATCAGCCCGCTGGACGGCGTGTCCACCCGGGAGATCGGCGTCGACCAGTTGCTCGAGCGGGCCGCCGATGGCCAGGTGGAGGAGGTCATCCTCGCCACCAGCTTCACCGCCGAGGGCGAGGCCACCGCCCATGTGCTGGCCGAGGCGCTGCGCGCCCGAGGCCTGCGCAGCACCCGGCTGGCGCGGGGCGTGCCGGTGGGCAGCGAGCTGGAGTACGTGGACCTGGGCACGATCGCGCACGCGCTCGTCGACCGCCGCTCCACCTGACGACCGCCGCGGTCGGCACCGACCGCTTCGCGGCACTCATCCATCACCGCGCCCGGGGAGGGCATCGATGACCATCGCCAACCACTGCCTGATCGTCGCCTGCCTGATGCCGCTGTTGTGCGCATGGATCGCGAAGTCCAAGGGCATCGGCAAGCGCCGCCGCGACGGCGGCTTCGACAACCACGACCCGCGCACCTGGCTCGCGCGCCAGACGGGCTGGCAGGCGCGCGCCAACGCGGCGCAGGCCAACAGCTTCGAGGCGCTGCCGCTGTTCATCGCGGGCGTGCTCGCGGCGCAGCAGATGCAGCTGGCCCAGGCGCGCATCGACCAGCTCGCGATGGGATTCATCGCGGCGCGGGTGGTGTATATCGCGCTGTACCTCGCCGATCAGCCCACCCTGCGCAGCCTGGCGTGGGGCGTGGGCCTGGCGCTGTCCGTGGCGCTGTTCTTCGCCTGAAGCGGCGGGGGCGGTGCCGGGACGCCGCCGCTCAGCGCAACGCGGTCTTGGTCGACACGGTGCGGGCGCCCTTGCCATCGCTGGCGGCGACCTTGGCGCTGCGGGTTTTCGCGCCGCCCTTGGCCGGCTTGTTCGCCGCGCTGGACGCGACCTTGGTGACCTTGCCCGACTTCGAGGATCCGGCCTTCGACTTCGATGTCGTCGAGGACGGCTCCACCGAGGCCAGCGTCTGGCCTTCGCGTACGTAGACGACGATCTGCTGGCCCGGCTTGAAGGTCGCCTTGGTGCTGACGCGGTTCCACTGCGCCAGCTGCGTCGTGCCCAGGCGATGGCGGCGCGCGACGCTCGCCACCGTGTCGCCCTTGTTCGCCTTCAGTGTCACGCGGCGCATCGGCGGCACGTCGGGCGCGAAGCCGATGCGGGCGTTGTCGGCCAGGTGTTCGGAGACGTCCTGGTCGCGGGAGGCGGTGCGCGGCACCAGCAGGGTCGAGCCCTTGGTCACCAGCATCCGCGCCGGGATGCGATTGATCTCGCGCAGCCCGGTCTCGCTCATGCCGACCTGCTTGGCCGCGTCGGCCGGCTTCATCGTGCGGGGCACGACCCAGGCGGTCCATGAGGCCAGCGGGCCGCGATGCTTCTCGAGGTTGGTCACGAAGGTGCTGGCGTTGTCGTAGGGCAGCAGCAGCTGGCCGCTGCTGGCCGCCAGGATCACCGGCTTGTTCATCGACGGATTGAACTGGCGGAAGGTCTCCTCGTCCAGCTCGGCCAGCTGCGCGGCGCGGGTCACGTCGATGTCGCGGTCGATGTTGACCGACAGGAAGTACGGATGGTTGGCCACCGCCGGCAGCTCCAGGCCATAGGCCGACGGGCGCATCACGATGTTCTTCACCGCCTGCAGCTTGGGCAGGTAGTAGCGCGTCTCGTCGGGCATGCGCAGGCTCTCGTAGTCGATCGGCAGCCCGGCCTTCTGGTTGCGCGCCACCGCCTTGCTGACGTTGCCCTGGCCCCAGTTGTAGGCGGCCAGCGCCAGTTGCCAGTCGCCGTCGAACAGCTTGTTCAGGCGCTGCAGGTAGTCCAGGGCGGCCTTGGTCGAGGCCAGCACGTCGCGGCGGTCGTCGCGGAAGATGTTCTGCTTGAGGTCGAAGTCCCGGCCGGTGGCGGGCATGAACTGCCACATGCCGACGGCCTTGGCGCTGGACTGCGCGTCGTTGCGGAAGGCGCTCTCGACGAAGGGCAGCAGCGCCAGCTCCATCGGCATGCCGCGCTTCTCGACCTCCTCGACCACGTGGTACAGGTACAGGCTGCCGCGGCCGGTCATGCGCGCGACGTAGTCGGGCCGGCTGCTGTACCAGTCCTCGGCCTTGCGGACCAGGTCGTTGTCGAGCTCGGGCATCGCCATGCCGGCGCGCATCCGCGCCCACAGGTCGACATGGGTCTTCGGCGCGTCCAGGTCGACCTTCTCGCCGGGGTTCATCGTGTCCTCGAGCAGCACGTCGAGCTTCTTTTCCGGCGCGGTGGCCACGCGGGCCACCGGCGTCGCGGGCGAGGGCACGGCCGAGGCGGCCGATTCGACCGCCTGCACCGTCTGCTGCGCCACGGCCTGGGCGTCCTGGTTGTCGGGGGGCGCGACCGGGCGGTTGGCGCAGGCGGCCAGCACCAGCGGCAGCAGCGCTGCGATCAGCGTCAGCGCGGGACGTCGGGGGGAGGAAACGGTGGAGGTGGCGGAGGCGGGAACGGCGTCCGCGCGGTCCGCGGAGCGGGAGGAACGAAGCAGCGGGAAGGACGGGGTCGGGTGTCGGTGCATCGGGATCTCAGCGAAAGTCGTTCTTCCATCGGCGCAGCCCGGCCAGGACCGAGACCGGCTGCGCGGTGACGCTCGGGTCGTGGCGCTGCGCGGCCGCGCGGACCTCGGCATGCTCGCAGCGCAGGAAGGGGTTGATCTGGAGCTCCACGGCGATGGTGGAGGGCAGGGTAGGCAGCGACTGCTCGCGCCGGGCCAGACACCAGGCCTCGTGGCGCGCGACCGCCTCGTTCTGGGGCTCGACTGTGCGAGCAAATCGAAGATTCGACAAGGTGTACTCGTGCGCGCAGCACACCCGGGTCTCCCCGGGGAGCGCCGCCAGCTTGGTCAGCGAGTCCAGCATCTGTGCGGGCGTGCCCTCGAAGAGCCGGCCGCAACCGGCGGAGAAGAGCGTGTCGCCGCAGAACAGGATCGGCGCGTCGCCGTTGCCCGGATGCTTCAGCACGAAAGCGATGTGACCGGCGGTGTGGCCGGGGACGTCCAGCACCTCGAAGACCTGGCCGAGCAGTTCGATGCGGTCGCCCTCGCGCAGCGGCACGACGGGCACCGGCATCGCTTCGGTGGCGGGACCCCAGACCTGTGCCCCCGGCGCCAGCAGCGGCAGCAATTCACGCAGGCCGCCGACGTGATCGCCGTGGTGATGCGTCACTAGAATGCCCTGCAGGTCCAGGCCGAGCGCGCGCAGCGTCTCCTTCACCGGCGCGGCGTCGCCCGGATCGACCACCAGGGCCGACCGGCCGTCGTGCAGCAGCCAGAGGTAGTTGTCTGTGAAGGCGGGAACGGCGATCAGGTTCATGCAGGCAAGGGGATCGGGTTCCAGATGAAGACGCGGGGCCAGGACGAGGACACCGACGGGAAGGCGCCGATTGTAGAGGCGCAGGTCCGGCCGGATGCTGCCGCGGCGGAGCTCGCGCACTGGCTGCGCACGCCTGCCGGGCGCTACCTGCTGGCCTGGGAACAGCGCTTCATCGACGCCGCGGTGATCGACTGGTTCGGCTATCACGCGCTGCAACTGGGCTTCCCGGAACTGCACGGCCTGCGCACCAACCGCATGACGAACCGGTGGCTCGCGCTGGACCATCGGCCGTTCGAGGAGGCCGCCGCCGGGCCGCCGCGGCCCGCGCTCACCGCGCATCCGCTGGAGTACCAGCCCGAACCGCAGGCCGAGGCCGCACCGGGCCTCAACGGCGCGGGCCGCGCGGCGATCTTCTGCGAGTTCGACGCGCTCCCGTTCGAGGCCAACAGCCTGGACCTCGTCCTGCTGCCCCACACGCTGGAGCAGGCGGTCGATCCGCACCGCTGCCTGCGCGAGGTCGAACGCGTGCTGCGTCCCGAGGGCCGGGTCGTGATCCTGGGCCTGAACCCGGCCAGCCTCTGGGCCGTGAGGCAGAATCTCGCCCGCGTCAATGGCCGGCTGCTGAGCCGTGCGCCGCGGCTCTACCTGCCGGAGGAGCGCGAGTACATCGGCTACTGGCGGCTGCGCGACTGGCTGCGGCTGCTGTCGTTCGAGGTCGAGCGCGCGCAGTTCGGTTGCTATCGACCGCCGCTGCTGAGCGATCCCTGGCTGGCGCGCTGGCAATGGATCGAGAAGCCCGGCGGCAAGTGGTGGACGGTGCTGGGCGCGCTGTATGGCGTCATCGCGGTCAAGCGCGTGCACGGCATGCGGCTGATCGGGCTGGCGCGCGGCAAGAAGCGCGTGGCCAAGGCTGCGCCGGCGGTCGCCGCCGTCCACCATCATCACCATCGCGACGACGTCGAGGTCGACTGAGCCTCGACGCGCCGGATGTCCTGGATCCGGGCGCGCCGCCGCGCCCGGTCCGCCTTTTTCAAGTTCCCTGTTGCCCCGCTCCCTTCATGACCGATACCACTCCCGCCACGCCGAAGATCGCCAAGCCCAGCGTCGTCATCTACACCGACGGCGCCTGCAAGGGCAATCCGGGGCCGGGCGGGTGGGGGGCCTGGCTCAAGAGCGGCGACCATGAGAAGGAGCTGTTCGGTGGCGAGCGCAACACGACCAACAACCGCATGGAGCTGACGGCGGTGATCGAGGCGCTGACCTCGCTCAAGCGCAGCTGCAACATCGTGATCTACACGGACAGCGAGTACGTGCGCAAGGGCATGACGGAGTGGATCTCCGGCTGGCAGCGCCGCGGCTGGAAGACCGCCGACGGCAAGCCGGTGAAGAACGCCGAACTGTGGCAGCGCCTGGACGCGCTGCGCAAGCTGCACACGGTGGAGTGGCGCTGGGTCAAGGGCCATGCCGGCGATCCTGGCAACGAGCGCGCGGATGCGCTGGCGAACAAGGGTGTCGGCGTCGCGAAGTAGCCGGCCCGGCCAGGGCCGCCGCCTCTCCCGGGGGCGGCTTCATGCCCTCCACTACACTTTCCCGCCTCGTCCCCGACCTTCGTTCCCTGTCTGCACCATGGACAACCATCCGCTGATCGACTGGCATTCGATGTTCATGGGCGTGGCCCTGCTGGCCAGCGCCCGTTCCAAGGACAGCCGCAAGCGCAACGGCGCCTGCATCGCGAGCGCGGACTACAAGATCGTCGGGGTGGGCTACAACGGCCTGCCGCGCGGCTGCGACGACAACGACCCGGCCTACTGGTCCGACGACGACGCCGATCCGGCCAACTCGCGTCACAGCTACATCGTCCACGCCGAGGTCAACGCGATCCTCAACTGCGTCGTGCTGCCGCTGACCGGCAGCACCATCTACACGACCCAGTACCCCTGCCCGCGCTGCGTGCAGTCCATCATCCAGGTCGGCATCCAGCGCGTGGTCTACCTGGAGAAGAAGGACCACCAGGTCGGGCTCAACGCGGCCTCGGCCAAGATGCTGACCGACGCCCACGTCGACGTGCTGGCGCTCAATGAGCTCGACGTGCCCGCCGCCGCCTGGTGCACCGAGCTCTCGGGCTTCATCGCCCGGCCTCGCCGCTGATTGGCGCAGGCCGGCGGCACGAGTCGCCGGTCAAGCTGGGCAGGGCGTCCGGCGATCGCCAGAACTGGCCCGGAATTCCCCCGCTTTTCCCGCTCAAGTTCCGGGCGGTGCGATCCATGATCCTGTCCACGCCGACATGAATCGCTCCGAGGCCACCATGCACACCCAGATCCCGCCGCACCTGATGCCCGAAACCGCCCAGGCACCCTGGGGACTGGTGCCGGATCTCGGCCTGACGGTGGCCGGCACCGCGAGCATGGACGAGCTGCTGACGCTGCAGGACCTGATGGCCGACCACGGCCTGACGCTGCAGCCGACCCGCATGCTGTACGACCGCCTCTACGCGCTGGAGCGCCTGTCCACGGCCCATGCCCGCGGCGATGCCCGGCTGCAGGCGGTCGCGCAGGACCTGTTCGATGCGTACCAGCGTCGCGGCGAGTGGATCGGCCTGGTGCACTGAGCACGCGGTTTTCCACTGGATCGACAGCAGAAGGCGCCCGAGGGGCGCCTTTGTCGTTCTTGCGGGTGGGGCCTTCCGCACCGTGGCTAAGATCGATCGGCCACTTCAGGAGGAAACCATGAATGCTCCGCGCACTTCCAGTGACTTCCCACCCGGCCTGCATGGCGGGCTCGAGCATGACGACGAGGACCATCGCGTCGGCGAGACCGGCCAGAAGGGGCCCGAAGGCGATGGCGACATCGACCGCGCCCATCATGAGCAGCGTGACTCCGGCGATGGCGCCGGGCGCCCGCGGACCAAGCCGCCGATCCCCGGTCGTTGATCGCGGGCCGCCGATCCCCGGCCGTTGATCAGCTGGCGCTGGCCGGGCTCGACGGGGGCGTCGGGCCGGTCGCCTTGCGCCAGCTCGCGAGGGTGTTGGCGAACTCGATCACCGCCATCGCGTAATAGCTGCTCTGGTTGTACCGGGTCACCGTGTAGAAGTTCTGGGTGCCCGCGACGTACACCGGCGCAGCGCCGCCCATCTGCAGCTCGATCAGCGCCAGCGGGCCGTTGTGGGCGCGTCCCTGCGGCGACAGCTGCGCACCGACCGACTCGAACTGCCGCGCGTCCAGCTGCGGCAGCACGTCGCTGATCAGCAGCTGCGCGCGCGCCGCGGTGTCATTGGGCACCTGCACCTCGTAATGCGTCGGCATGCCGCGCTGCCAGCCGTGCTCGCGCAGGAAATTGGCCACCGAGCCGATCGCGTCGACCGGGCTGTCGATCAGGTCCACATGACCGTCGCCATCGAAGTCGATCGCGAAGCGCCGCCAGCTGCCCGGCATGAACTGGCCCCAGCCCATTGCGCCCGCGTACGAGCCCTTCATCGCCATCGGATCCAGGCCGTTCTCGCGCGCCAGGATCAGGAACTGGCGCAGCTCCTCGCGGAAGAAGGGGCTGCGGTCGCGCGCACCGGGTGGCAGCGGCGACGGGTAGTCGAAGCTCAGCGTCGCCAGCGCGTCCAGCACGCGGAAGCTGCCCATGATCCGGCCGTAGAAGGTCTCCACGCCGATCACCGACGCGATGATCTCCGCCGGCACGCCGTAGGACGCCTCGGCGCGCGCGAGCGCCGCCTCGTGCGTGGCCCAGAAGGCCAGCCCGGCCTGCAGCCGCTGCGGCTCCACGAAACGCTGCCGGTAGGCGCCCCAGTCCTTCGCCTGTCCCGGCGGCCCCGGGAGGATCAGCCGCTGCACCGTCGGTTGCGGCCGTGCCAGCGCCAGCACCGCGCGCAGCTCCTCGCGGCGGTAGCCCAGCGAGTCCGCCTGCGCATCGGCGAAGGCCATGACGTCGGCGCGGTCACCGTAGGCCGGCGGCGGCGCGGGCTTGCGCGCCGGCTTCTTCCCGGCGGACTTCGGCTTCGCGGCCGGATGCGGCTTGTGGGCCGTCTCCGCCAGCGCCGGCGCGGCGGCCAGGCTTGCCATCAGCGGAGTGGCGGCCATCGAGGCCTGCAGGAGGGCATGGAGAAAGAGGCGGCGAGGTGCGGAGCGGCGGTCTGCGGTCATTCGGGAAGGTGGCGGATGCGGCGGATGCGGGCCGGCGGGCGGCGGTGGAGCGTCGAGGACTCGAAGGGGCGGCGGGGGTCAGCGGGCCAGGGCCTGACGGAGGTCGGCACACTGAGCCGCGAACTGGCGCTGCCATTGTGACGTGGCGGCGGCGAGGTCCTGCCGGTAGCGCTGCGCTTCCAATTGCAACAGCGTGGCGGCGACCGTCCCGGCCGGCGCGCCGTGGCGCTCGACCAGCGCCGCGGCCCAGCGCCGCGGGGTCTCGTCGTCGCGGGTGGACAGGCCGAGGCGATCGAGCTCGCGTCGCACCCGGGCGCGCTGGCGCGACCAGGGATCGTGCGGCCGCCGGTGCCAGGCCGCCAGGCCGGCGCCGACCAGGGCCGCCGTCGCCATCAGGCCGCCGGCGACCTGACCCAGCGCGGTCCAGTCCGGATTCTCGAAACCCAGCCGCTTGAGCAGGTTCATCTGCTCGCCGGTGGAGAAGTTCAGCACCGTCTGCTGCCAGCGGTTGTTCAGGCGTTCCCAGGTGGTGCGCAGCGCCGTCAGCAGGCCCGGACGGAGCTGCTCGAGGGCGCCGGAGAAGACGCCGGGCGACGGCCGCAGCGGTCGGCCCTGGATGCGGTCGGGCGACACCGCCGCGGTCGGATCCGCGCGCTGCCAGCCGCCCGAGGCGGTCCAGAACTCGGCCCAGGCGTGCGCCTGGCTCATGCGCACGACCAGGTCGCCGTCCTGCAGCTGGGGATCGGCGCCCTGGAAGCCGGTGACCACGCGGGCCGGCACACCCGCCGCCCGCATCAGCACGACATAGGCCGAGGCGAAGTGCTCGCAGAAGCCGAGCTTGCGGTCGAACCAGAACTCGTCGATCGCATGCGGGCTGGTCTCGCCGTAGACACCGGGAGCGAGGGTGTAGCCGAAGCCGTCGCGGCGGATGCGGGTCAGCAGTTCCCGGTTCACCGCGAGCGCGCGGGCATCCTCGTCCAGCGTCGCGAAGCGCTCCTGCAGCGAGGCGCCGAGCGCCCGCGTGCGCGGATTGAGGCCGGGCGGCAGGCTCAGCGCCTCGAGCCGATCGGCGCGGCCGATGCGGGCGCCCCATTGCGCGCGTGGCCAGGCCTCATGCCGGAATCGCAGCGTTTCCGCGAACGGCAGCGCGACCTGCCACTGGCCCTGCGGCCCCCGTGTCGCGGCCAGGCGCCCGACCGGGATCCGGTCGCCGGCGACGCCCGGACTGAACTCGAGCAGCGGGATCGCGGTCACGCGCAGCGGCTCGATCGTCGCCTGGTAGCGGAACACCGGACCGTCGAGCGTCGGCGCGACCTCGCCGCCGACCCAGGTCACGCGCGAGGCGGTCCAGGTCTGGCCATCGAAGCGCGTCAGCACCTGTGCGCGGAAGTACAGCTGCGGCTGAGGCGGCGGCGCGCCGTCGAAGCGCAGCCGCATCGCGATCGTGTCGTCGCTGGCCACCTCGGCGAAGGCGCCGAAGCTCATCGTGTCCGACAGGCCGGTGCGCGCGCCCGAGTCCTTGGGCAGGCCCCACAGCGGCGGGAAGCGCGGGAACAGCACGAACAGCGCCACCATCACCGGCAGGCCGATCAGGGTGTTGCGCGCCGCGATGCGTGCCGCCAGCTTCAGGCTGGGCACGCCCTGCGGCATCTGCGCGAGCACCAGCGCCGACAGCAGCGCCCAGACGCAGCCGATCATCCACACCGCGATGAGCGGGGACTGGGAGTACAGGAACTGGGTGAGCACCAGGAAGAAGCCGAGGAAGAAGACGACGAAGGCGTCGCGCCGGGCGCGCAACTCCAGCGTCTTCAGCGCCATCAGCATCGCCAGCATCGTGATGCCGGCCTCGCGTCCGAGGATGGTCTTGTGGGTGGCCAGGGTCAGGCCGATCACCAGCGCCAGCACCGCCAGCAGGCTCCAGCGGCCGGGCAGGGCCTCGCTGCGCCAGGCCAGCCGCGCGCGCCAGCCCAGCATCAGCGCGGTCAGGGCGCTGCACCACCACGGCAGGTGGTCGGCGTGCGGCAGCAGCACCGCCGAGATGATCGCCAGCAGGAAGAGCGTGTCGCGCGCCTCGCGGGGCAGCGGGCTGCGGCGGCCTGCCGCCAGTGCCGGGGCGGCGCTCACGGCTGCTCCTGCGCCAGGGCCAGCGCTTCCATGCAGTCGCGGAAGTGCTCCGGCCCGAGGTCGGGCGCCAGCGCGACACCGCGCAGGCGCAGCCCGTAGGGCAGGCCTTCCTCCTCGGCGCGCAGCACCCACGCCGCCAGCCGGGAGACGCGCTGCTCGAACGGCAGGCCGCGGGTCGCGGCCAGGTCCAGCCACTGCTCGCTGGCGCGGCTGCCCAGTCGCTCGCGCACGAGCAGGGCCGCGCCCGCGCCGCTGCCTCCCGGCGGCTGCGGCTGGGCCAGCGCGAGTGCCGACTTCTTCCACAGGATCTGCCGCGGCGAGTCCCCGTGGCGGTAGGGCCGAAGTCCCGGATCGTCACCGAGACCGGGCTGGCCCTGGCCCTGCGGCAGCCCTTCCTCAACGGCGGCCGCCGGCGGCGCGTCCAGCTCGGGCGTCGGATAGACCCAGGCCTGCGCGGCCGGCCGCCAGTAGCTCCAGGTCATGAACAGGCCGAAGGGGAACTGCGATTCGATGCGCAGCCGCGGCAGCGCATGGCGGCCGCGGTTCGGGAAGCTCAGCTGCAGCTGCAGTTGCGCATGGCCCTGCGCGGGCACGTCGGCGAAGGCGGTATCGCCGGGCTTGGCGTCCGGCAGTCGCAGGCCGACGCCGAAACGCGCCGCCGAGGGGTTGTGCAGCCGGATGTCCAGCGCGAGCGCCTGGCCGGCGTAGGCCGGCGGGGGCGTCTTCAGGTCCAGCTTCAGGCCCCGCAGGTTGCGGTGGGTCGCGTTCATCGACGCCATGCCGGCGCCCGCCAGCACGAAGGTGAGCAGGTAGCCCAGGCTCAGCTGGTCGTTGATCGACGCCAGCAGCAGCACCAGCAGCGTGACCACGAAGGCGGCGCCCGGACGGCTGGGCAGGATGTAGAGGTTGCGCTGCGTCAGCGCAGTCGTGTCGCTGGCCGGATGGCGGGCCTGCCACCATGCGTCCCAGCGCCGCTGCCACGGCCAGCGCAGGGCCGGCGGTTTCAGCGGAGGCAGCTTCCAGGCGGGCACGCGCACGGCGGTCTCCGGTCGGTCGATCGCGACGCGCCGCTCAGGGCAGCGGCACGGCGGCCATCATCGCGCGCACCTGTTCGCGGGCGCCGCGCGCGCTGCCGCCGCGGGGACGCAGCCGGTGGGCGATCGTCTGCGGCAGGATCGCCTGCACGTCGTCCGGCGAGACATAGTCCCGCCCGCTCAGCAGCGCCTTGGCGCGCGCGGCGCGCAGCAGCGCCAGGCCGGCGCGCGGGCTCAGGCCTTCCTGGAACCATTCGCCGGAGCGCGTCGCCTCCAGCAGCGCCTGCAGGTAGTCCAGCAGCGCGGGCGACACATGGATGCGCAGCACCTCCCGCTGCAGGGCGCGCAGCTGCTCCGGCGTCATCACCGGCTTGAGCGCGCGCAGCTGCTCGCGGCTGTCCTCGCCCATCAGCAGTTCGCGCTCGGCCTGGCGGTCGGGATAGCCCAGGCTGATGCACATCAGGAAGCGGTCCAGCTGCGACTCCGGCAGCGGATGCGTGCCGAGCTGCTCGCTCGGGTTCTGCGTCGCGATGACGAAGAAGGGTTGCGGCAGCGGATGGGTCGTGCCGTCCACGCTGACCTGGTACTCCTCCATCGCCTCCAGCAGCGCGCTCTGCGTCTTCGGGCCGGCGCGGTTGATCTCGTCGGCCAGCAGCACCTGGCTGAAGACCGGACCGGGGTGGAACTGGAAGGCGCTGGCGCCGGCAGCCTGCGCGCCGGGCTGGTAGATGTTGACGCCGAGCAGGTCCGAGGGCATCAGGTCGGTGGTGAACTGCACCCGCGAGAAGCGCAGGCCCAGCGAGATCGCCAGCACATGCGCCAGCGTGGTCTTGCCGACGCCCGGGAGGTCCTCGATGAGCAGGTGGCCGCCGGCCAGCAGGCAGGCCAGGCAGTCTTCCGTCTGCGCCTGTTTGCCCTTGATGATCGTGCTAATCTGCCGCCGCAGGTCGGCCAGCGGTTGGGAGGCGAGGGTCGGGGCGTCGGAGCTCATCGGCGCACGATATCTCAGAATCCCTGCGGTCCGACGACGCCACGCGCACGCCCCGACCATGTCCACCGCCTTCATCAGCCACCCCGACTGCCACCGTCACGACATGGGCGCCGGTCATCCGGAATGCCCGCAGCGCCTGGCCGCGATCGAGGACTGGCTCATCGCCCACGGCATCGACACCGCGCTCGACCGGCACGACGCGCCCCGCGCCGAGCTGCGGTCGCTGGAGCGGGCGCATTCGGCGCGCTACGTCGCCGAACTCAAGGCCGAGCTGGAAGCGCTCGAGCAGCAGGCCCGCCAGGGCGTGCCCAACCCGATGAAGGCGCTCGACCCCGACACCAGCGCCAATGCCCACACCTGGTCGGCGGCGCTGCGCGCGGCCGGCGCGGCGGTGAAGGCCACCGACCTGGTGATGGACGGCCGCGCCGAGAACGCCTTCTGCGCCGTGCGCCCGCCGGGCCACCACGCGACCCGCGAGCAGGCGATGGGCTTCTGCTTCTTCAACAACGTGGCCGTCGCCGCCCGGCATGCGCTGGACGTGCGCGGCCTGGACCGCGTCGCGGTCATCGACTTCGACGTCCACCACGGCAACGGCACCGAGGACATCCTCGCCGGCGACGAGCGGGTGCTGATGGTCAGCATCTTCCAGGACCCGCTGTACCCGTATTGCGGCGCCGAGCCCAAGGGCCCGAACATGCTCAACCTGCCGGTGCCGCCGTACACCCGCGGCGCCGAGGTGCGCGAAATGATCGAGTCGCTCTGGATGCCGGCGCTGGAGCGCTTCCGGCCGCAGATGGTGTTCGTCTCGGCCGGCTTCGACGCGCACCGCGACGACGAGCTCGCGCAGCTCGGCCTGGTCGAGGCGGACTACGAATGGATCACGCTGCGGATCATGGACGTGGCCCGGCGCCATGCGAAGGGCCGCATCGTGTCCTGCCTCGAAGGCGGCTACGACCTGGGCGCGCTGGCGCGCAGCGTCGGCGTGCACGTGCGGACGCTGGCCGGGATCTGAGCCGCATCGCGCCGCACGCCCCCTCGATTTCCCATTGACCGAAGGACCGGCCCGTGCCGGTTGCCGAATTGATCTCCTCCTTGAGCTCCACCCTGGGCAGCACCGCGCCCCTGAACCACACCCTGAGCCTGCGCGAGCTGGAATCGCTGCTCACCATGCTGGCGCGCCCGCGCGCGCTGATCGAGGTCGGCCTGGTGCTGGCCTGCCTGGCGCTGTCGTGGCTGATCGTCTACCGCATCGCCAAGCATGTGACGGCCGCGCCGGGCCACCACTCGGTGCTGCTCGGCCACCGCGTGTACGACGGTGTGCTCTTCCCGGTCATCGCGCTGCTGCTGGCGCTCGGCGCGCGGCGGCTGATGCCGCTGCTGGGCGAGCCGGTCGCGCTGTTCCGCGTCGTCATTCCGGTGCTGCTGTCGCTGGTGGTGATCCGGCTCGTGGCGCGCGTGCTGCGGGCGACGATGCCCGACTCGGTCGGCATCAAGCTGCTGGAGCGCAGCGTCTCCTGGGTCGCCTGGCTGGGATCGATCCTGTGGATCGTGGGCCTGCTGCCGATCCTGATCGACGAGCTCGACGACTACAAGCTGGGCTTCCTGCCGAAGAACGCCCGGGGCGAGTCGACCACGGTCTATGACCTCCTGGTCGGGGTGTTGCAGGTCGGCGCCATCATGCTGGTGGTGCTGTGGCTGTCGTCGGCGATCGAATCGAGGCTGCTGCGCGGCAAATCGGTGATGGATCTGTCGATGCGCAAGATCGCGGTCAACCTGACGCGCACCGCGCTGATGGTGGTCGGCGCGATGGTGGCGCTGAACATGGTGGGCCTGAACCTGAGCGCCTTGTCCTGGCTGGGCGGCGCGGTCGGCGTGGGGCTGGGCTTCGGCCTGCAGAAGATCGCGGCGAACTATGTGTCGGGCTTCATGATCCTGGCCGAGCGCTCGCTGCGCATCGGGGACATGGTCAAGGTCGACAACTTCGAGGGCCGCATCAGCGACATCAAGACCCGCTACACGGTGATCCGCGCGCTCAACGGCCGCGAGGCGATCGTGCCCAACGAATCGTTGATCACGACGCGGGTCGAGAACCTCTCGCTCGCCGATCCGCAGGTCAATGTGACGACCGTCGTCCAGGTGGCCTACGGCACCGATGTCGACGCGCTGTTCCCGCAGCTGATCGAGGAGATCCAGCGCGTGCCGCGCGTGCTGTCCGAGCCGGCGCCGTCGGTGTCGCTGAGCAACTTCGCCGCCGATGGGCTGGAGCTGACGATCGGCTTCTGGATCTCCGATCCGCACAACGGGCAGGGCGGCGTGCGCTCCGATGTGAACCTCGCGGTGCTGCGGCTGCTCAACCGGCTGGGCATCGATATCCCGTTCCCGCAGCGGGTGGTGCGGACGGTCGCCGAAACGCCTTCGCCGGCAGCGGGCCCGACCGCCGCGGCGGCGACGGCACCGGACGCAACGCGCGGCTGATCGCCACCACGAGCATTAAAAAGGCCACCCGAGGGTGGCCCTTGCTTGCGGCGCGACGCCGGATCAGCCGGCGGCGACCGGGATCTTGATCGCCTTGCCCGAGGCGATGCGCTGTTGCCACTCGGCCGGGCCGGTGATGTGGGCACTGGTGCCGCCGGCGTCCACCGCCACCGTCACCGGCATGTCGACCACGTCGAACTCGTAGATCGCTTCCATGCCCAGGTCCTCGAAGCCGACGACCTTGGCATGCTTGATCGCCTTGGACACCAGGTAGGCCGAGCCGCCGACCGCCATCAGGTAGGCCGACTTGTGGTTCTTGATCGACTCGATCGCGACCGGGCCGCGTTCGGCCTTGCCGATCATGGCGATCAGGCCGGTCTTCTCCAGCATCATGTCGGTGAACTTGTCCATCCGCGTCGCGGTGGTGGGACCGGCCGGGCCGACCACCTCGTCACGCACCGGGTCGACGGGGCCGACGTAATAGATCACGCGATTGGTGAAGTCCACCGGCAGCGATTCGCCCTTGGCCAGCATGTCCTGGATGCGCTTGTGCGCAGCATCGCGGCCGGTCAGCATCTTGCCGTTGAGCAGCAGCGTGTCGCCGGGCTTCCAGCTCGCGACCTCTTCCTTGGTCAGCGCGTTCAGGTCGACGCGCTTGCTCTTGTTGTAGTCCGGCGCCCATTGCACGTCGGGCCACAGGTCCAGGCTGGGCGGCTCCAGGTAGCTGGGGCCCGAGCCGTCCAGCACGAAGTGCGCGTGGCGCGTGGCCGCACAGTTCGGGATCATCGCGATCGGCTTGGAGGCGGCGTGCGTCGGATAGGTCTTGATCTTGACGTCCAGCACCGTGGTCAGCCCGCCCAGGCCCTGCGCGCCGATGCCCAGCGCATTGACCTTCTCGTACAGCTCGATGCGCAGCTCTTCCAGCTTGTTCTGCGGGCCGCGCTCGAGCAGCTCGTACATGTCGATGTCGTCCATCAGCGCTTCCTTGGCCAGCAGCGCCGCCTTCTCTGCCGTGCCGCCGACGCCGATGCCCAGCATCCCCGGCGGACACCAGCCCGCGCCCATCGTCGGCACGGTCTTGAGCACCCAGTCGACGATCGACTCGCTCGGGTTGAGCATGTAGACCTTGCTCTTGTTCTCGGAGCCGCCGCCCTTGGCCGCGACGATCACGTCGACGGTGTTGCCGGGCACGACCTCCATGAAGATCACCGCCGGCGTGTTGTCCTTGGTGTTCTTGCGCTCGAAGATCGGATCGCTGAGCACCGAGGCGCGCAGCTTGTTGTCCGGATGGTTGTAGGCGCGGCGAACGCCTTCGTTGACGGCGTCCTGGATCGAGCCGGGGAAGTCGGCCCAGCGCACGTCCATGCCGATCTTCAGGAAGACGTTGACGATGCCGGTGTCCTGGCAGATCGGACGACGACCCTCGGCGCACATCTTCGAGTTGGTCAGGATCTGCGCGATGGCGTCCTTGGCGGCCGGGCTCTGTTCGCGCTCATAGGCGCGGGCCAGGTGCTGGATGTAGTCGGCCGGGTGGTAGTAGCTGATGTACTGCAGCGCGGCGGCGACGCTTTCGACGAGGTCGGCGTAACGGATCGTGGTGGTCATGGTGAGGCTCGGGGATCCAGGGACGCGGCGGATTATCCTCCACCACCCCAAGGCCCCGGCGCCAGCCACGGCTTGCGCGCCGATATCCGCACGGAACGGGTCCGGACGGGGGATCCGTCGGCGTCGTTCGGGCGCGCTGCCGGACGGGTGAGCGCGCACCGGCGATGATGTCGGCTTCACGGGCGGTTTGGCCGGGATCGGTCATCGACCTGCCTCCGCCGCGCTGATCCACTGCCTGGGGCCGCCGATCCGGCGGCTCGTTTTTCGGGAGGAACTTTCTTGACGCCGGGACTCAAACGCTTCTTCGCCAGCGAATCGGCTGGCGGCATCGTGCTCGCGATCGCCGCGGTGGCCGCGCTGATCCTGTCCAACTCACCGTGGCGGGAGTTCTATGCCGCCTTCACCCGCATCGAGGGCGAGGTCCGCATCGGCGGCGACTGGCTGGTGCTCGCCAAGCCGCTGCTGGTCTGGGTGAACGACCTCTGGATGGCGGTGTTCTTCTTCCTCGTCGGCCTGGAGATCAAGCGCGAATTCGTCAGCGGCGAGCTGGCCGAGCGCTCGCAGGCGGTGCTGCCCATGGTGGCCGCGCTGGGCGGCATGGTCGTGCCGGCGCTGATCTATGCGGGCATCAACCGCGGCGATCCGGTGGCGCTGCACGGCTGGGCGATCCCCGCCGCCACCGACATCGCGTTCGCGATCGGCATCGTCATGCTGCTGGGCAGCCGGGTGCCGGCCTCGCTGAAGGTCTTCCTGACGGCGGTCGCGATCATCGACGACCTGGGCGCCATCGTCGTCATCGCGCTCTTCTACACGAGCCAGCTGTCGCTGGCGATGCTGGGCGCCGCCGCGGTCTGCCTGGCGATCCTCTTCGCGCTCAACCGGGCCAGGGTGACGCGCGCGGACCTCTACATCGTCGTCGGCCTGGTGCTGTGGACCTGCGTGCTCAAGTCGGGCGTGCATGCGACGCTCGCCGGCGTCGCCACGGCGCTGTTCATCCCGTCGGACGACGGCCGCGGCCATTCGCCGGCCGAGGACCTCGAGCATGGCCTGCATCCGTGGGTCGCCTTCCTGATCCTGCCGATGTTCGCGTTCTCCAACGCGGGCGTGTCGCTGCTGGGCCTGCACGCGGGCGACCTGCTGCACCCGGTGTCGCTGGGCATCGCGCTGGGCCTGCTGACGGGCAAGGCGGTGGGCGTGTTCGGCAGCTCCTGGCTGATGATCCGTTTCGGCCTGGCGCAGCGACCAGGCGGCGCCGACTGGATCCAGTTCTTCGGCGTCTGCGTGCTGTGCGGCATCGGCTTCACGATGAGCCTGTTCATCGGCGGCCTGGCCTTCGAGGGCCACGGGCCCGACTACGAGACGCGCGTGAAGCTGGGCGTGCTGGGCGGCTCGATCCTGTCCGGCGTGGCGGGGACGCTGATCCTGCTGCGCAAGCGCGGCTGAGCGGGCGTCCCCCAAAGAAGAAGGGAGCCCGCGGGCTCCCTCGTCGTTCAGGCGCCGTGGCGGCGCTCAGTGCTTGGCGCCCGGGGGCTGGGACAGCAGCCGGTCGGTCATCGCGATGGCCAGCGCCGACAGCAGGAAGGCCAGATGGATGGCCGTCTGCCAGATCAGCGTCTGCTCGGTCAGGTTCTGCACATTGATGAAGGTCTTGAGCAGGTGGATCGACGAGATGCCGATGATGGCCGTCGCCAGCTTGACCTTCAGGACCGACGCGTTGACGTGATCCAGCCATTCGGGCTGGTCCGGATGGCCCTCCAGATGCAGCCGCGACACGAAGGTCTCGTAGCCGCCGACGATCACCATGATCAGCAGGTTGGAGATCATCACCACGTCGATCAGCGCCAGCACGGCCAGCATGATGATGGTCTCGTTGAGCTTGGTGGGCGCGCTGCCCGCCTTGTAGCCGACGCTGTCGACCAGCAGCTTCAGCGCCTCCTGGTTGCCGAAGGCCGCCTCGACCAGGTGGATCAATTCGGTCCAGAACTGATAGACGTAGACCGCCTGCGCCAGGATCAGCCCGAGGTACAGCGGCAATTGCAGCCAGCGGCTCCCGAACATCAGGTGGGCGAGCGGGTGCATGCGCTTGGGTGCGGTGTCGGCCGGGGCCTTCGGTCGATCGGTCATCGGGGCAATCCTTCAGGTCGTAACGGGCGGGAACCGCCAAACCGGGCGATTTTAGTGAGAGCATGCCCCTGGTTTCGCGGCTGCGCGCCCGCCGCTCTTCTACAAGAGTAAGCAGGTCGTCAGTGTGAAAGCGGAGAGTTCGCCCGAGTTTGAAGATCCCTGCCTGTACGGAGACATAGGCCATGAGCGACAAGATCAGCGACAAGATCTACAACCCCCCCGCAGCCGCCGTCCAGGGCGCGCATGTGTCCGGCATGGCCGCCTACGAGGCGCTGTGCAAGGAGGCCGAGACCGACTACGCCGGCTACTGGGCGCGCCAGGCGCGCGAGCTGCTCAGCTGGAAGCAGCCGTTCACCCAGGTGCTGAACGAGTCGGACGCGCCCTTCTTCAAGTGGTTCGAGGACGGCCGGCTCAATGTGTCCTACAACTGCCTGGACCGCCACGTCGAGGCCGGCCGCGGCGAGCGCGTCGCGATCATCTTCGAGGCCGACGACGGCAGCGTCACCCGTGTCACCTATGCCGAGCTGCTGGCCAGGACGGCGCAACTGGCCAACGCGCTCAAGGCGCGCGGCGTGAAGAAGGGCGATCGCGTCGTCATCTACATGCCGATGTCGGTCGAGGGCGTGGTGGCGATGCAGGCCTGCGCGCGCATCGGCGCGACGCACTCGGTGGTCTTCGGCGGCTTCTCGGCGCAGTCGCTGCGCGACCGCGTGCAGGACGCCGGCGCGGTGATGGTGCTGACCGCCAACGAGCAGGCCCGCGGCGGCAAGTCGCTGCCGCTCAAGGCCATCGTCGATGACGCGCTGGCCGACAACAGCTGTCCGACCATCAGATCGGTGATCGTCTACAAGCGCACCGGCGGCCAGATCGCCTGGGTCGACGGCCGCGACGAATGGCTGCACGACGCGGTGGCCGGCCAGGCCGCGAGCTGCGAGCCCGAATGGGTCGAGGCCGAGCATCCGCTGTTCCTGCTCTACACCTCGGGCTCGACCGGCAAGCCCAAGGGCGTGCAGCACAGCACCGGCGGCTACCTGCTGCATGCGGCGCTGACCACCAAGTGGACCTTCGACCTGAAGGACTCCGACATCTTCTGGTGTACCGCCGACATCGGCTGGGTGACCGGCCACACCTACATCACCTACGGTCCGCTGGCGCTGGGCGGCACCGAGATCGTCTTCGAGGGCATCCCGACCTTCCCGGACGCCGGCCGCTTCTGGCAGATGATCCAGAAGCACCAGGTCACGATCTTCTACACGGCGCCGACGGCGATCCGCTCGCTGATCAAGGCCGCCGAGACCAACGAGGCGGTCCATCCGAAGAATTACGACCTGAGCTCGCTGCGGCTGCTGGGCTCGGTGGGCGAGCCGATCAACCCTGCCGCCTGGGAGTGGTACCACCAGCATGTGGGCGGCGGCCGCTGCCCGATCGTGGACACCTTCTGGCAGACGGAGACCGGCGGTCACATGATCACGCCGCTGCCGGGCGCCACGCCGCTGGTGCCGGGCTCCTGCACGCTGCCGTTCCCCGGCATCACCGCGGCCATCGTCGACGAGACCGGCAACGACGTGCCCAACGGGCAGGGCGGCATCCTGGTCGTCAAGAAGCCGTGGCCCTCGATGATCCGCACCATCTGGGGCGATCCGGAACGCTTCAAGAAGAGCTACTACCCGCCTGAGCTCAAGGGCTACTACCTGGCCGGCGACGGCGCCATCCGCGATGCCGACAACGGCTACTTCACGATCACCGGCCGCATCGACGACGTGCTGAACGTGTCCGGCCACC
Source organism: Roseateles chitinivorans (assembly GCF_002761755.1). Lineage (GTDB taxonomy): Bacteria > Pseudomonadota > Gammaproteobacteria > Burkholderiales > Burkholderiaceae_C > Roseateles > Roseateles chitinivorans. The sequence continues at coordinate 31,170 of NZ_PEOG01000039.1, read as the reverse complement.
GCATGGGCACGATGGAGATCGAGTCGGCGCTGGTCAGCTGCACCGACCTGGTGGCGGAAGCGGCGGTCGTGGGGCGGCCCGACGACACGACCGGCGAGGCGATCTGCGCCTTCGTCGTGCTCAAGCGCCCGCGTCCGAGCGGCGACGAGGCCAAGGCCATCGCCAAGCAGCTGCGCGACTGGGTCGCCAAGGAGATCGGCCCGATCGCCAAGCCCAAGGACATCCGCTTCGGCGACAACCTGCCCAAGACGCGCAGCGGCAAGATCATGCGACGCCTGCTGCGTTCGGTGGCCAAGGGCGAAAGCGTCACCCAGGACACCTCGACGCTGGAGAACCCGGCGATCCTGGAGCAGCTCGGCCAGGCCTATTGACGGCTCACCCGCACGGCTCACCAGGCCCCGCCACGGCGGGGCTTTTTCTTTGCGCATCACCGGCGCGCCGGCAGGCGCCTCCAGGGGCGCGCCTGCCGACGTGCTCGCCCGGGACCTGTCGGGCCATGGGCGCGGAGCGGGCCTGGGCGCTGGTCTCCGGCAGTGCTTGGCCTTCATGTGGCACCCGACGCCGTACGCACACTGGCTCGGGTCGTGGAATCGCGAGGTCCGGCGGACCAAGAATCGTCGCACCGCCTCCATCGAGGCGGGCCGCGATCAAGGCGGCGCTCGCGCGGCATCCCCGGATGCCGATCTCACAGAAGGAGTCGCTTGTGGAGTCTTCGTTCCCGCAGAAGTCCCCGAAACCCACCCGGCGCTGTGCGGCCGCGCTGGCGCAGCGCCTGCTGGCCATCGGTGGCCGGGAGATCCTGATTTCCGTCGGCCTGCGCGGCCGGGTGCGGCTGAACTTCCTGAGAAGATTCCTGAGAAGAGGGCAGCTGATGCAGCGGCTGAGGGCGGGCGTCCGGAGGCGCCCGGGTCCCGCGATCGCGACCCTCCTCGGGAGGGCGTTCCTTCCGCCGACGGGCCGCTGAATGACACAAGGCCCCGAATCCGGGGCCTTGTTCATGGCGAGCCGTCGACCTTCACTTCGTCGACAACACCCACTTGGCGAGTTGCTCGGCTTCGGCCGGGCTGACCTGCGCGTTGGCTGGCATCGGGACCGGGCCCCAGACGCCGGAGCCGCCCTTGATGATCTTCTCGGACAGCTTCTTCACCGCATCCTTGTCCTTGGCGTACTTGGCCGCGACATCCTTGTAGGCGGGACCGACCAGCTTCTTGTCGACGGCATGGCAGGCCATGCAGTTCTTCTTCTGGGCCAGTTCCTGGCTGGCGAAGGCGCTGGGGGCGGACAGGGCCGCGATCAGGGCCGCGGAGACGAACAAGGCGTTTTTCATGGCATCCTTTCAGATCCTGCCGGGAAGATGCGGAACACCCCGAGAAGGGGGCCGCTTCCGGGAGGAGCGGCGAGTGGCTGGGGGATTCCGGGCTCGGGCGATTGTAGTGTTGGGAGCCGTGCCGACCGGGCGCGCGTACGAGGAGAAATGCGATGTGGTTGATCGTGATCGGCGTCTTGTTGATCGCACTGAAGCTGGCCGAGTTCGGGCCGATCGGTGCGCTGAGCTGGTGGTGGGTGCTGTCGCCCTTCGTCCTGGCGGTGCTGTGGTGGGAGTTCGCCGACAAGTCGGGCTACACCAAGCGCAAGGAGATGGACAAGCTGGAAGAACGCAAGGAGTCGCGCCGCCAGCGCTCGCTCGAGGCGCTCGGCCAGGCGGACAAGCAGCGCAAGCGGCGTTGAACCGGCGCGGCCCGGGCGCGCGACCGGAATGAGCAGCGGGGCCCTCGGGCCCCGCTGCCGCTTTCAGCGCGCCGACCCGCGGGCCGGCGCCGGATCGGTCACTCGAACTTGTCGAGCACCGCGCCCGAGCTGGCGCTCGAGGCGCTCTTGGCGAACTTGGCCAGCACGCCGCGGGTGTAGCGCGGTGCCGGTTTCGTCCACGCGGCCTTGCGACGCGCCAGTTCGGCATCGTCGACATGCAGCTGCAGCAGGAGCCGGTGGGCGTCGATGGTGATCGAATCGCCTTCATGGACCAGGGCGATCGTGCCGCCTTCGTAGGCCTCCGGCGCGACGTGGCCGACCACCATGCCCCAGGTGCCGCCGGAGAAGCGCCCGTCGGTGATCAGGCCGACGCTCTCGCCCAGGCCCTGGCCGATCAGCGCGCCGGTGGGCGCCAGCATCTCCGGCATGCCCGGGCCGCCCTTGGGGCCGAGGTAGCGCAGCACCATCACGTCGCCGGCCTTGATCTGGCCGGCCATGATCGCCGCCAGCGCCGACTGCTCGTCGTCGAACACGCGCGCCGGACCGGTGATGACCGGGTTCTTGAGGCCAGTGATCTTGGCGACGCAGCCTTCGGGCGACAGGTTGCCCTTGAGGATCGCCAGATGGCCTTCGGCATAGATCGGATCGTCGACGGCGCGGATGACCTGCTGGTCGGGCGACAGGTCGGGCACGTCGGCCAGGTTCTCGGCGACGGTCTTGCCGGTGATCGTGATGCAGTCGCCATGCAGCAGGCCGGCCTTGAGCAACTGCTTCATGACCGCGGGGATGCCGCCGGCCTTGTGCAGGTCCACCGCCAGGAAGCGGCCGCTGGGCTTGAGGTCGCACAGCACCGGGATCTTCTTGCGCATGCGCTCGAAGTCGTCGATGGTCCAGTCCACCTCGGCCGCATGCGCGATGGCCAGGAAGTGCAGGACCGCGTTGGTCGAGCCGCCGGTGGCCATGATCACCGCCACCGCGTTCTCGATCGCCTTCTTCGTGACGATGTCGCGGGGCTTCAGATTGGCCTTCACCGCCTGGACCAGGCAGTCGGCGGCGCGCTTGGTGTTCTCGACGACCTCGTCCTCGACGTTGGACATGCTCGACGAATAGGGCAGCGACATGCCCAGCGCCTCGAAGGCCGAGCTCATCGTGTTGGCCGTGTACATGCCACCGCAGGAGCCGCTGCCGGGGATGGCGCGCTTCTCGATCTGGCAGAAATCTTCCTCGCTCATCTTGCCGGCGCTGAACTGGCCGACCGCCTCGAAGACGCTGACGATGTTGAGGTCCTGGCCCTTGTAGTGGCCGGGCTTGATCGTGCCGCCGTAGATGTAGATCGCCGGCACGTTGGCGCGCAACATGCCCATCATCCCGCCGGGCATGTTCTTGTCGCAGCCGCCGATGACCATCACCCCATCCAGCCACTGGCCGCCGACGCAGGTCTCGACGCAGTCGGAGATGACCTCGCGCGAGACCAGCGAGTACTTCATGCCCTCGGTGCCCATGGCCATGCCGTCGGAGATCGTCGGCGTGCCGAAGAGCTGGGCGTTGGCGCCTGCGGCCTTCAGGCCGACGACGGCTGCGTCGGCCAGCTTCTGCAGGCCGGAGTTGCACGGCGTGATCGTCGAGTGGCCGTTGGCCACGCCGATCATCGGCTTGCCGAAGTCGCTTTCCTGGTAGCCCATGCCGTAATACATCGAGCGGTTGGGCGCGCGCGCGACGCCTTCGGTGATGTTCCGGGAGCGACGATTCGGTGCGTCGTCGTGGGGGGCGTTCTTGGCGTCGGTCATGGCGGACATCCTGGCGGGCAGTGCTTGGAGCGCGCCAGTATGCGCCGCCCGTCCATGCGGGTCCAATATATAGTGAGTGGCCAATTGATTTGCATGGTGTATCGATGATCGAACTCCGTCCGATCCGCCAGTTCCTCGTGCTGGCCGAGGAATTGCACTTCGGCCGTGCCGCCGAGCGCCTGCACATGACCCAGCCGCCGTTGAGCCTGGCGGTGCAGAAGCTGGAGGCGCAACTGGGCGTGCAACTGCTCGAGCGCGGCCGGCGGGCCGTCGCGCTAACCGCGGCCGGGCAGGCGCTGGTCGAGGCGGGCACGCGGCTCGTGGAGCAGGCCGACCAGGTGCCGTTGCGCGTTCGCGCGGCCGCCAGCGGCGAGGCCGGACGGCTGAGCCTGGGCTTCGTGTCGACCGTCGGCTACGGGGACATGCCGCGCTGGCTGCGGCTGTTCCGCGAGGCGCTGCCCGATGTGCAGCTCGCGCTGCGCGAGGCGACGCTGGACGTCCAGCTGCGCGGCTTCGAGACCGGCGAACTCGATGCCGGCTTCGTGATCCACGCGCCGGGCGCCGAGCCTGCCGGTTTCGAGCGCCTGATCGTCTCGACCGAACCGCTGGTCCTCGCCCATGCGGAGGACTGGGGGCTGGCGGGGCGACGCAAGGCGGCCCCCACCCTGGAGGAGGTGCTGCGCCAGCCGCTGGTGGTGTTCCCGCGCGAGATCGCGCCCTCGCTGTTCGATGCGCTGCTCGGCTTCTACCGCGCCCACGGCGCCACGCCGCAGATCGCCCAGGAGGCCATCCAGATGCAGACCATCGTCAACCTGGTGTCGGCCGGCATGGGCGTGGCCTGGGTGCCGCGATCGGTGTGCGCGCTGCAGCGGCCGGGCGTGCGCTACCGGCCGTGGCCGTCGACCCGCGTGCCGGCCTGCGACACCAGCCTCATCTGGCGGCCGGACGCGTCGCCGGTGGTGCGGCGGTTCGTCGACCACGTCCGGCGGCAGGTGAAAGTCAAGGCATGACCCGGGCCGCGGCCCCCGGAAGGGGCAGGTCGGGCCTGCCGATGTCCGGTGGCGGAGGCGAAGCGGAAGTACGGTGCGGCGCATGCACGTCCGGCCGAGTTCTGCGACCATGCGCCGATGAAAGGATCTCCCCCCGTGAAAGCTCCCCGCAAGAATGACGATGGCGACCGCCGCGGCCTGCTGCGCCGGGTGGTCGGTGCGATCTGCCTCATCACCGGCTTCTCGATGCTGATGAGCGTGGCCTTCGCGACGCCGGCCCAGGCCGCCGTCTTCAAGGACCATGAACTGCAGACGCTGCTCGACGCCGGTCGGGCGGACGACCTGGAGAAACTGGCCGCGCAGCGGGTGAAGGCCGATCCGGACGACCCGCAGGCGGTGGCCGCGCTGGCGCTGGCGCAACTGGACCTGGTCGACGGCAGCGTGCTGAAGCAGAACATCCAGCGGCTGGAGCAATGCCTCCAGCGCAGCCCCAATGAGGGCGCCTGCCATTACGCGCTGGCGCTCGCGCTGGTGATGCAGGCGCGCGGCGGCAGCAAGTTCAAGGCGCTGGGCTCGCTGGGACGCGTCAGCGAGCTGGCGCAGCGGGCGATGGCGCTGATGCCGGACGCCCCCGAGCCGCGCAGCGCGCTGCAGCAGTACTACCTGGCGCTGCCCGGCTTCATCGGCGGTGGCGAGTCCAAGGCGCGAGCGCTGGAGCAGGAGGTGAAGGACGCGGCCCAGCTGAACCTGATGCGCGCGCGGGTCGCGGCGTCGAAGAAGGACTGGCCGGCGATGGAGAAGGCGCTGCGCGCGGTGCGCACGCAGCGACCGGAACTGCTGCTCGAGCTGCGCGTGCTGTGGAGCGACTACGGCCGCAACCTGATGTTCAGCGACCAGAAGGACAGGGCGGTGCCCTGGTTCGAGGAGCTGCTCAAGAGCCAGCCCAGCCAGGCGATGGGCGCCTACGGCCTGGGCCGGGCCTACGACGCGCTCGGGCAGTACGACAAGGCGGTGGCCTCGTTCGAACGCGCCCGCGGCATGCAGGGCGCCGAGCAGCTGGGCCTGGATCGCCGCCTGGGCGCGGCGCTGGCGGCCAAGGGCGACAAGGCCGCGGCGCGCGCCGCCCTGCAGCGCTGCGTCGACAACCGCCGCGGCAGCCATGGCGACATCGAGGACTGCCGCAAGCAGCTCGCGGCGCTGGGCGGCTGAGCGGTCGGGCGCCGCCCGGCCCTTATGATTCGCGCCTTTGCGGCGCAGTAGAGCTCTCTCATGTTGGTGCATCCCCAGTTCGACGCGGTGGCCTTCCATCTCTGGAAGTGGCCCATCCACTGGTACGGCCTGATGTACCTGGCCGCGTTCGGCCTGTTCCTATGGCTGGGCAACCGCGTGGTTGCGCGCCCCTGGAACGCGGCCCGCGGCTGGACCCGCCGCGACGTCGACGACCTGCTGTTCTACGGCGTGCTGGGCGTGGTGCTGGGCGGCCGGCTGGGCTACGTGTTCTTCTACAAGCCGGCCTACTACCTGAGCCATCCGGGCGAGATCCTGGCGGTGTGGCAGGGCGGCATGTCCTTCCATGGCGGGCTGCTCGGCGTGCTGGTCGCGCTCGCGCTCTTCGCATGGCGACGCGGGTTCCACTTCCTGGAGGTCGGGGATGTCGTCGCACCCTGCGTGCCGACGGGACTCGCCGCGGGGCGGTTGGGCAACTTCATCAACGGCGAGCTGTGGGGCCGCGCGGCCGATCCCGGCCTGCCCTGGGCCATGGTTTTTCCCCAGGCCAACGACGGCGGCATCCCGCGCCACCCGTCGCAGATCTACCAGTTCCTTGGCGAAGGCCTGCTGCTGTTCATCGTGCTGTGGCTGTTCGCGCGCAAGCCGCGACCGATGGCCGCGGTGTCCGGTTTGTTCCTGCTCGGTTATGGGGTCGCGCGCTTCACCGCCGAGTACTTCCGCGAACCGGATTCCTTCCTCGGCCTGCGCGCCTTCGGCTGGAGCCAGGGCCAGTGGCTGAGCGTGCCGATGATCGTCGGCGGCGCGCTGATGATGCTGTGGGCCTATCGCCGCGCGGCGCGCCTGCCGGCCGCGCCCGCGATGCGCTGATCGGCGCCCGTTCCTGCGAGACCAGACATGCGTCAGATCTTCTTCGATACCGAAACCACCGGCCTGAATCCTGAATCGGGCGATCGCGTCGTCGACATCGGCCTGGTGGAGATGGTGAACCGTCAGCTGACGGGACGTCATCTGCACTTCTACCTGAACCCGGAACGGGACATGCCCGAGGAGGCGTTCCGCGTCCACGGGTTGAGCAGCGAGTTCCTCGCCGACAAGCCCAAGTTCGCGCAGATCGTCGATGAGTTCCTCGCGTTCATCGAGGGCGCGGAGCTGGTGGCCCACAACGCGGCATTCGACGTGGGCTTCATCAACGCCGAGCTCAAGCGCTGCGGCCGGGCGCCGCTGCACGAGTGCGTCGACAACGTGCTGGACACGCTGCTGATGGCGCGGGACATGTTCCCCGGCAAGGCGAATTCGCTCGATGCCTTGTGCCGGCGGCTGGAGGTCGACAACAGCAACCGGGGGCTGCACGGCGCGGTGAAGGACGCGGAGCTGCTGGCGGAGGTCTACATCCGGCTGACGCGCGGTCAGGATTCGCTGGTCATCGATGACAGCGCCTCGTCGTCGCAAGGCCAGGGCGGCGAGATGGTGGTCGCGGCGATCGACTTCAGCGCGTTCGATCTGCCCGTCATCACGCCGACGCCGGAAGAGCTGGCGCTGCACGACAAGGTGCTGGTCGACCTGGACAAGGCCAGCGGCGGCAAGCGCATCTGGCAGGTGGCGGCCACGGCTTGACCGCGGCGCCGCCGCTGCGCACGGCCCGGGAGAATTTCCGAAGAGTTCTTGAATCGAGTCAAAAACTCATGGCATAATCTTCGACTTTCCCGGACATCCCCGGCAGCGGCGCAAGCAGCGGTCGAGGACGACAAGACCGGGCGGTTAGCTCAGCGGTAGAGCACTGCCTTCACACGGCAGGGGTCGCAGGTTCGAACCCTGCACCGCCCACCACGTCTTGATGTCTCGTGAAACCCGGCAACCCGGTCCGAATACCGGGCGGTTAGCTCAGCGGTAGAGCACTGCCTTCACACGGCAGGGGTCGCAGGTTCGAACCCTGCACCGCCCACCAGAACAACCCCGTCAGCGTCAGCTGGCGGGGTTTTTTCTTGGCCGTCGGCCTCATCGGGTCACGTCGCGCAGCACGCCGAATATCAGCGAGCCCAGCACCGTCACCGTGGTCAGCTGGCCGGCCACCATCCACCGGATCAACTCGGTCTTGGTACTGGCGAGTTCGTGCTTGACCTCGCCCCGCAGCAGCGACATGTCGCCGCGTACCGCGGCGATCTCCTGCCGCATCTCCGCCCGTACCGCGGTGATCTCCTGTTTCATTTCGGCCCGAAGGACGGCGACTTCACCGCGGACCGCAGCGATCTCCTGCTTCATCTCCCCGCGCCAGACGGAGAACTGCGATTTCAGGTCGGCCATGTCGACCTTCACGGCCTGCAGATCGGTGAGCTTGGCATAGGGGATGTGCTGGTCGGTCATGCGTTTCTCCAGGGCGCCGGCGATCGCTTCGGCAGCGGTGGTGGCTTCGTGGTCGGTCGCGCCAACCTGGCGGAAGGCCTGGTGCAAGGCGAGCTTCGTCGAGCGGCTCCTTGGCGTTGTGGACTGCGGGTTCATCGCTGAACAAGGCCGCGATGATCCCGCGTGCGCGGGGTCACGTCTCTTGCACATTCCAGTGATTCTTGGGGGGAGAGCCCGGACAATCGCCGGATGCCTGCGCTGCCCCGATCGCTCGTCGCCGTCCTGCCACGCTGCCTGCAACTCGCGCAGCAGCCGCTGCCCGCCGGCTTGCTGCCGCTGAGGATGAACGGCCTGACCCTGGGCCATCTGCATCCGATGCGGCGCGCGGTGCTGAGCGAAGTCTGGCCCGAACTGCGGACCGGCGACGGCGGGCTCGACTGGGACGCCGGGGCGCTCGACATCGAGGCCCGCTCCGCGCGCATCGAGGCGGTCGCGCTCGCGTTGCGGGCACGCGGCGCGATCACCGGCTGGCGCGGCGAGCGCTATGTCTGCGAGCGGCCGGTCGACGATCCCTGCGCCGCGCGCGGCGACCCGCTGTTCCGCCTGGAGCGCGCCGCCTTCCGCTTCTTCGGCCTGATGAGTCGCGCGGTGCATGTCAATGGCTTCCTGCCCGGTGCGCGCCTCGTGTGCGGTCGCCGGGCGATGTCGAAGGCCACGGACCCCGGCCGGCTCGACAACCTCGCCGCCGGTGGCTTGACCGCCGACGAGGACCTGGTCGCCTGCGCCCGCCGCGAGCTGATGGAGGAGGCCGGCGTGCCGATGGCCCTCAGCGCCGCGGTGCAGTCGCGCGGGGCCTTGCGCAGCACGCGCATGGAAGCCGAGGGCCTGCATGACGAGGTGCTGCATGTGTTCAGCCTGGCGCTGCCGGCCGGCTTCCTGCCGCTCAACCGCGATGGCGAAGTCAGCGAGTTCCTGACGCTGGACCTCGAGACCCTCGCCCAGCGGCTGGCCGGTGGCGAGTTCAGCCATGACGCTGCCGCCGTGTGCGCCTTCGGCCTGCAACACGCCCAGGCGCTGACGGACCTGCGCGCCTGATCGCACACCGGCCGCGCCGCTGCGGGTTCCGCGTACCGGCCCGCGAGGTCCGCTCGGCACAATCGCCGCCATGGATCAAGTCGATGCAGTGGTGATCGGGGCCGGCGTGGTCGGCCTCGCCGTGGGACGGGCGCTGGCGATGCAGGGCCTGGAGACGCTGGTGCTCGAGCGCGAACTCGCCATCGGCACCGGCGTCAGCTCGCGCAACAGCGAGGTCATCCATGCGGGCCTCTACTATCCCGCCGGCTCGTTGAAGGCGAGGCTGTGCGTGCGCGGCAAGCAGCTGCTCTATGTGCACTGCGCCTCGCACGGCGTCGCGCATCGGCGCTGCGGCAAGCTGGTGGTCGCGACGGCGCCGGCACAGTTGCCCGGCCTGCGCGCACTGCAGGCCAAGGCCGCGCTCAACGGCGTCGACGACCTGCGGTGGCTGACGCGCGAGGAGGCGCTCGCGATCGAGCCGCAGCTGCGCTGCGAGGCTGCGTTGCTGTCGCCCTCGACCGGCATCGTCGACAGCCACGGGCTGATGCTGTCGCTGCAGGGCGATCTGGAACGGCATGGCGGCGCCGTCGCATTCGGCGCCGCGGTGACCGCGGTGGACCGCGGCGGGCCGGGACACATCGTGCATGCGAGCGACCTGTCGCTGGGCGCGCGCCTGGTCGTCAACGCCGCCGGCCTGCACGCGCCGCTGCTCGCGGGGGCCATCGAAGGGCTGCCGCCACCCCCCGTCGCCCGCTTCAGCAAGGGCTGCTACTTCGCGCTGCAGGGCCGCGCGCCGTTCTCGCGTCTGGTCTATCCGCTGCCGCAGGATGCCTGGCTCGGCGTGCACCTGACGCTGGACCTCGGCGGCCAGGCGCGCTTCGGACCGGATGCGCAATGGCTCGATGTCGATCGCCCCGAGGACATCGACTACGCCGTCGATCCGGCCCGCGCCGAGGCTTTCTACGACGACGTGCGGCGCTACTGGCCCGCGCTGCCCGATGGGGCGCTCCAGCCGGCCTACAGCGGCGTCCGGCCCAAGATCCACGCGCCGCACGAGCCCGCGCCGGACTTCCGCATCGACGGCCCCGCGCAGCACGGCGTGCCGGGCCTGGTGAACCTGATGGGCATCGAGTCGCCCGGCCTCACCAGCGCGCTCGCGATCGCCGAGGAAGTCGTCGCGCGGCTGGGCTGAGCGCCGCGGCGTTCCGCCCTCAATCGGGCGGCACCCGCAGCGCGCGTTCGCGTTCCTTCGCGATGCGTGCGGCGAAGTCCGCGGCGCTGCCGCCGGTGGGCAGGTTGCTGACCTCCAGCATCCTGGCGCGCAACTCGGGCTGGCGCAGCGCCTCGTTGACCACCGCATTGAGGAGACGCAGCCGTTCCTCGGGCACGCCGCGCGGCGCGAACAGGCCGAAGGTCGAGACCAGGTTGGCTTCCGGGAAGCCGAGTTCCGCCAGCGTCGGCACCTCGGGCAGCACCGGCAGTCGCACCGGCGAGCCGATGGCGAGCGCCTTCAGCCGGCCCTGGCGCACCAGCTGCAACTGCTGCGAGGCGACGTTGGACGACAGCAGTTCGAACTGGCCGCCGATCGCATCGGTCAGTTGCTGGCCGCCGCCCTTGTAGGGCACGTGGATGATGTCGACGCCAGCCGCGGCGCGGACCTGCGCGAGCACCATGTGCCCCACCGTCGCATGTCCGGAGGTGGCCCAGCGCAGCCGCCCCGGGGCAGCCCGCGCGGCGGCCAGCATGGCGCGGAAATCCCGGGGCTTGAACGACGGATGGGCGAGCACCAGCACCGGCGTGTCCATGAGGCTGACGACCGGCACGACGTCGCGCAGCGGGAAGTCGGTGCGCCCGGCCGGGGCGGATCCGGGGGATGGCGCCGGCGGTCCGAAGACCAGCGGCGAGATCGCGCAGTAAGCCAGCGTGTGCCCATCGGGCGCTGCACGCGCCAGCGACTCCAGCGCGGTGAGGCCGCCGGCGCCGGCGCGGTTCTCGACGATCACCGGCACCTTCAGCCGCGCGCCCATGAACTGGGCGAGCGCCCGCGCGGTCTCGTCGCTGACGCCGCCGGGCGGGTAGGCCACGATCAGGTGCAGGGCGCGCGACGGCCACGGCTCGGCGGCGGTCGCGGGCTGGGCGCGCACGCCCTCGGTGATCGCGGCGAGGCCGGCCAGGCGCGCGAGCGCCATGCCGTGCCCCATCAGCCATGCGCGCCTATGCATCGCGATGCTCCAGCGCGATGCGGCGGGCCAGTGCGAGGAAGGTCGCCATCGGACCGTCCTGGTCGTGGGTCCGATAGGCCAGCGTCAGCGGCGCCTCGAGCCGGGCCTGCTTCTCCATCGGCCTGAACACGATCGAGTGCGCATGCACGCCCCGCATCGATGCCGGCACCACCGTGATCCCGGCGCCGGCGGCGACCAGGTTGAGGTTCATCATCATCCGGTCGACCTCGACGAAGCTGCGCGGCCGCACGCCGTCGCGCTCGCACAGCGCCAGCAGGTTGGCGTACAGGCCGGGCGCACCGGGGCGGCGCACCAGGATCAGGTCCTCGTCCTCGAGCTCGGCCAGCGGGACCGGCGTGGTGGCCGCGCGCGGCACCGAGGCGAGCCGGTGGTCCAGCGGCACGGCGAGCAACGCGGGCTCGCTCAGCAGCGTCTCGAAGCTGATCCCCTCGGGCCGCGCCACCGGCACGCGCAGGAAGCCGCCATGCAGCCGGGTCTTCACGATCGCGTCGATCAAGCCGGCGGCATTGTTCTCGGTCATCGACAGCGCGATGCCGGGATGCTCGCCCCGGCAGGCGCGCAGCACCGCCGGCGTGTAGGCATGCGCCGCCGCCGAGCTGGTGAAGCCGATCGACAGCAGCCCGTGCTGGCCGCTGGCCAGGCGCTCCATGCGGTCGCGCATGTCGTGGTAATCGCGCAGCAGGCGCCGGGCCTCGTCGAGGAACTGCCGGCCGCCGTCGGTCAGGCTCACGCCTTTCGGGTGGCGGTGAAGCAGGGCGATGCCCAGCTCCTGCTCCAGGGTCTTGATCTGCTGGCTCAGCGGCGGCTGCTGCATGCCGAGCAGCGCCGCGGCGCGTGTCATGTGGCCGGTCTCGGCGACCGTCACGAAATAGCGCAGGTGTCGGAGGTCCATGGCTGCCTGTCTCCGGGGCCTGGGGTGTTGCTGCTCCGCTGCGGGAGCTACGTAGGGCCCATATTCAAAACGTCTCGGACTCTGTGAATCAGTGTATTTGACGCTATGGAGCGGGGTCACTAAGGTCCGCCCCGGATACCGACGCAGCGACAGCGAGACAGCGATCCAAGCACCGTCCCAGGACGGTCCGGCGGTCAGTACGACGAACGGTCCCGACGAGGACACGACAACAACGACACGAGACGGAGACAACGTTGATGGCAACGACCACGCATTCGAGCGGCGCGCGCGCGCCGGTCCTCATCGCCACCGCGATCACCCTGGGCCTGCTGGGCGCCGCCGGCGCGCAGGCGCAGGCCGGTTCCAGCGTGCAGCTGTTCGGCCTCATGGACATCGGCGTGCAGGCGCTGAAGGCCAGCGGGACCGACACGCGCTACCTGGTCAACAGCGACGGCAACACCTCCAGCCGCTTCGGCGTGCGCGGCACCGAGGACCTGGGCGGCGGGCTCAAGGTGGGCTTCTGGCTGGAGTCGGCGGTCTCCGTCGACGACGGCACCAGCGGCGCCACCAGCACCAACAACAAGGACTCGGTCAGCGGCGGCCTGACCTGGGGCCGACGCGCCACCGTGCAGGTCTCGGGCCCGTGGGGCGAGCTGCGGCTGGGCCGCGACTATGTGCCGTCGTTCGGCAACCTGACCACGTCGATGCATCCGTTCGGCACCAACGGCGTGGGCAGCTCCGGGATCATGTTCTACCCGGTGCCCGCCAACGGGACGACGGCGCGGACCAATGTCCGGGCCTCCAACTCGATCGGCTACTTCACGCCGTCGGGCGTCAACGGCTTCTACGGCCACGCGATGCTGGCGCTGGGCGAGCAGGGCGCCGGCCCGACGCGCAAGGACGGCCAGCTCACCGGCGTGCGCATCGGCTGGCGCAACGAGGCCTTGAACACCTCGGCGGCGATCTCCAAGACCCGCTATGCGACCGGCGACTACACGCAGAGCAATGTCGGCATGTCCTACAAGTGGGGCCCGGCCCGGTTGATGGCGCTGTGGGGCCGCAACGAGGTCGGCATCACCCGGACCACCGCGACGATGCTGGGCACGCAGTGGGAGGTCTGGCCGCAGGGCGAGCTGCGCTTCGCCTACACCTGGCTGAAAGCGAGGAACGTCGCCAGCGACGCCACCCACATCGCGATCGGCTATGTGCACGACTTGTCCAAGCGCACCGCGCTCTACACCAACCTGGCGAAGGTCGACAACAAGGGCCGCGGCACCCGCTTCAACGTCGGCCTGGCGACGACCCAGCCCGGCGGCGACAGCGGCGGCTTCGAGGCCGGCGTCCGCCACAGCTTCTGATTCCGATTTCCGCAACGGCAACGAAGGAGCACGACCATGTCCCACCTCGGGTTCACGCCCTCCTCGCGGCGAGCGCCGCGCCTGGCCGGCGCGCTCATGCTCGCCTGCTCGGCGCTGGGCGCCTGCCTGCCGCTCGGCGCGCGCGCCGAAGCGACCCGGATCCTGTTCGTCGGCAACAGCTACACCTTCGGCCGCGTCGATCCGGTGATGAGCTACAACGCCGCCAATGTCCATGACCTGACGGCCGCGATGTACGCCACCAACCCGAGCGGCGCGAACAGCTTCGAGCCCCATCCCTGGGGCGGCGTGGCCGGCCTCTTCAAGCAGTTCACCGTGCAGGTCGGGCTGGACTACGACGTGTCGATCTCGGCCCGCAACGCGGCCTCGCTGCGCGGGCAGTTCCTCAACACCAACAGCGCCGGCTGGGACCTGCGGGGCAACATCGGCTCGCAGGCCTGGGACAAGGTCGTGCTGCAGGAGCAGAGCGACGAGCCGCTGACGAAGCAGCCGGGGCTGGCATCCAACCCGGCCTACTTCAACACCTACGCCAACCTGATCGAGAACTGGGTCCACCAGGGCAGCGCGCTGAGCTACCGCGAGCGCGACCTGATCGGCGGCACCAATGCGAAGTGCGCCGAGATCACCGGCGCGTCGACCGGGACCTGCTCGCTGCTGCGCAATGTCGGCGCGAATGCCAACGCGAACCCGGATGCCGATGTCTACCTGTACCAGACCTGGGCGCGGCCCAACCTGGTCAACGCTCCCAGCACGACGGTGACCGACGAGATCACCGGCGCGGTGACGCCGACCGGGCAGCCGGCCCCGTCGTTCTATCCGTCGCTGCAGGCGATGACCGAGGACCTGCGGCAGGCCTACGCCGCGGCGGCGCTGATGGCCGGCGCCGACGGCTCGGGCGGCATCGCCGGTGTCGCGCCAGTGGGCGAGGCCTTCATGCGCGCGATCGCCGCCGGCATCGCGACGCCGGACATGTATGCGTCGACCGCGACGACCGACGGGCTGCTGGACCTGTGGTTCGACGACGGCACCCATGCGAGCAAGTACGGCTCCTACCTGAGCGCGCTGACGCTGTTCGGCACGATCACCGGCGTCGATCCGGCGGTGCTGGGCCTGGGCGAGATCGCGGCACGGGACCTGGGCATCAGCGCGCGCGACGCGGTGCTGCTGCAGCGGGTGGCGAGCGATCAGCTCGGCTTCGCCGCCGCGGTGCCGGAGCCGGGCTCCTTCGCGCTGGCCGGCCTGGGCGTGGCGCTGGTGGGGATGCTGCGGTGGCGCCGGGCGGCGACCGCCGCACCGAGGATGGCCGCGGCTGCGGCCTGAGTTCCGATCGACAGGGAGAGCCGGATGAGGATGAAGCCGATGAGGATGAACGGGAAGCGTCGCGCGGGCAGCGTGCTGGCGGTGGCGACGGTGACAGCGACGATCGTGCTGGGCCTGATGGCGGCGGCGCCCGCCGCGGTCGCGAAGGGCGCGCAGGGCGAGGTCTTCGACATGGCAGCGGAGGCCGCACCGGCGTCGACGAGCTGCCCGTCGCATGTCGGCGAGGGCGCGCGCTGCCTGGCGGGCCAGGACAGCGCCGGCGCGTTCTACATGATCGTCCTGCCCAAGGCCTGGAATGGCGACCTGGTGGTGCATGCGCACGGCGGGCCCTTCCTCGGCGCGCCGACGGCCCGGCGGGTCGTCGAGGATGTCGAGCGTTGGTCGATCATGCCCAGGCTGGGCTATGCGCTCGCGGCGTCGAGCTATCGGCAGGGCGGTGTCGCGGTGACGGCCGCGGCGCAGGACAACGAGCGGCTGCGACGCCTGTTCATCGACAAGGTCGCCAAGCCGAAACACGTCTACCTGCACGGCCAGTCCTGGGGCGCCAGCGTGGCGGCCAAGGGCGCGGAGCGCTTCGTCGACGGCAAGCCCTACGACGCGGTGCTGCTGACCTCGGGCGTGCTGGGCGGCGGCACCCGCAGCTACGACTTCCGGCTCGACCTGCGCGTCGTCTACCAGTACCTGTGCCGCAACCATCCGCTGCCCAGCGAGCCGCAGTACCCGTTGAACATCGGGCTTCCGCTCGAGTCGACGATGAAGCAGGCCGACCTCGCCCGGCGTGTCGACGACTGCCTGGGCCTGAACAAGCCTGCGGCGGAGCGCTCGCCCGAGCAGGCGATGAAGATCAAGACCCTCGTCGACGTGGTCCACATTCCGGAGCGCAGCCTCCTGTCGCACCTGAACTGGGCCACCTGGCATTTCCAGGACATCGCGTTCAAGCGCACCGGCGGCGCCAGCCCCTTCGGCAACACGGGGGCGGTGTATGCCGGTTCGAACGACGATGCGGCGTTGAACGCGGGCGTGCTGCGCTACGCGGCGGATCCGAAGGCGGTGGCGACGCTGGCGGCGGATGCGGACCTCGACGGGAAGATCCCCGTGCCGGTGTTGACGGTGCATGCGATCCATGACCCGACGGCGATGGTCGAGCTGCAGGACAGCTTCGGTCGCACGATGGTGGCCGCGGGCCGCGGCGATGCGCTGGTGCAGACCTTCACCGGCGACAAGGATCACAGCTACCTGAGCGATCCGACCTACGCGGCGCTGATGGAGGCGCTGTCGAACTGGGTGACGCAGGGCCGCAAGCCGACGCCCGCGTCGATCGCGGCTGGTTGCGACAAGGCGCGCGCCACCCTGGGATCGACCTGCCGCTTCGAGCCCGATTACCAGGTCCGGCCGCTGGATTCGCGGGTGGTGCCGCGCGACCGGCGCTGACCGTGCGGGCGGTGACGCCGCGGCGCGGCGGGACCGATGACACCGACGACACCGGCCGAGCGCCGGTGTCTCCACTTTGGGAGAAGCCGGATCGGGCTTTCGGGCGAAGAATTGGTGGGTTCATTCGACAGGAGCCGCCATGTTCACCGACCTGATCCGCACCGGCCGCGAGGACGCGCCGCACGGCAATCGCCGCGACTTCATGGAGGCCGCCGCCGCGCTGGGCTTGAGCGTGATGGCCGGGCCGGTGCTCGCGCAATCCGCCGCGGGCGGGGCGCCGGAGCTGATCTTGCGCAACGGCCGCATCACGACGATGGACCCGGCCAGGCCCGAGGCGACCGCGATCGCGCTGCGCGACGGCGTGGTGATGGCGGTAGGCAGCGACGCGGACATCCTGAAGCTCGCCGGCGCGCGGACCCGGGTGGTCGACGTCGAGAAGCGCCGCGTGATCCCGGGGCTGACCGACTCGCACATGCACATCATCCGCGGCGGACTCAACTTCAACATGGAGCTGCGCTGGGATGGCGTGCGCTCGCTGGGCGCGGCGCTGCAGATGCTCAAGGAACAGGCGGCGCGCACGCCGGCGCCGCAGTGGGTGCGGGTGGTCGGCGGCTGGAACGAATTCCAGTTCGACGAGAAGCGCATGCCGACGCTGGCCGAGCTCAACGCCGCGGCGCCGGACACGCCGGTGTTCGTGCTCAACCTCTACAACATGGCCTTCCTGAACCGCGCGGCCCTGCGCGCGGTCGGCTACACCAAGGACACGCCGCAGCCCGCGGGCGCGATCATCGAGCGCGACGCGCGCGGCGAACCCACCGGGCTGCTGCTGGCCGAGCCCAACGCCTTCATCCTCTACAACACCTTGAACCTCGGGCCCAAGCTCGATCCGGAGCAGCAGCTCAACTCGACGCTGCACTTCATGCGCGAGGAGAACCGGCTCGGCGTGACCTCGGTGGGCGATGCCGGCGGCGGCTTCCAGAACTATCCCGACGACTACGGGATCATCGACCGGCTCGCCAAGGAGGGCCGGCTGACGGTGCGCATCGCCTACAACCTGTTCCCTCAGAAGGCCCGGCAGGAGCTGGCGGACTTCCAGCGCTGGGCGACGATGGGCCGGCCCGGCGATGGCACCGACTTCTACAAGCTCAATGGCGCGGGCGAGATGCTCGCCTTCAGCGCGGCGGATTTCGAGGACTTCCTCGTGCCGCGGCCGGAGATGCCCGCGGCGATGGAAAGCGACCTCGAGGGCGTCGTGCGCTTCCTGGCGGGCAATGGCTGGCCCTGGCGCATGCATGCGACCTACGACGAGACGGTGTCGCGGGCGTTGGACGTCTTCGAGAAGGTCCATCGCGACCATCCGATCGACAAGCTCGGCTGGTTCTTCGACCACTGCGAGACGGTGACGCCGCGCAACCTGGAGCGGATCAAGCGCCTGGGCGGCGGTATCGCGGTGCAGAACCGGATGTCGATGCAGGGCGAGTACTTCATCCGGCGCTACGGGCTGAAGGCCACGGCGGAGACGCCGCCGGTCAAGCGCATGCTGGAGATGGGCTTGCCGGTGTCGCTGGGCACCGACGCGACGCGGGTGAACAGCTACAACCCGTGGCAGGCGCTGTACTGGCTGGTGTCGGGCCGCACCATCGGCGGCACGGTGCTCTACCCGGAGGAACGGCGACTGGAGCGGATCGCCGCGCTGCGGCTGATGACGGCGGACGGGGCCTGGTTCTCGCGCGAGACCGGCAGGAAGGGCGTGCTGAAGGCCGGCGCGTTCGGCGACCTGGCGGTGCTGGACCGCGATTTCCTCACCGTGCCGGAGGACCAGATCCAGGACATCACCTCGGTGCTGACGGTGGTGGCCGGCAAGCCGGTGCATGGCAGCGGCGCGTATGCGTCGCTCGCACCGCCGCTGCCGCCGGCGATGCCGGACTGGTCGCCGGTGCGCCGCTACGGCGGGTACCAGGCGCGCAAGTCGTCGTCGTCCTCGATGAGCGATGCCGAGCGGCGCTACCAGTACGCCGCGATGTGCGGCTGCGCCAGCCAGTGCGGCGTGCATGGTCACGACCACACGGCGGTCGCGAGCGCGGCAAGCGACGCGTCGGCGGCTCAGGCGTTCTGGGGCGCGCTGGGCTGCAGCTGCTACGTGTGAGGCGGCGCGCTGCCGCGGCGTGCCGGACTGCATGACGGCCCGCGGCGGGTACGGCTTCGCTCAGGGCGGCAGTCCGAAGAGCCTTGCGGCGTTGCCCCATGCGATGCGTCGCGCGATGTCGGCGGGCAGGTCGCCGAGCCAGGCGCGATAGCCCAGCATCGTCGCGTCGTAGTGCTGCCAGCGCTGGTTGACCCAGGTGTCCGATCCGATCAGGAAGCGATCCGGATGGCGCTCGATCAGCGCTCGCCAGTCGGGGCAGAGCTTGCCGCCGTCGCAGGTGAGGCCAGGGCGATAGGACAGCTCGCCCATCAGCCGGGGGTACTTGGCCAGCAGGTCCTGGACGCGCTCGATCGGCGTGCCGTTGATGCCGGTGTGGGCCCAGACCAGGCGGAGCTCGCGTCCCTGGCTGGGCGTCGCCGCCATCAGCAGCTCGATCGCTTCATCGTCCACATGGGCAAGCACGACCAGCGACTTCTCCTCGGCCAGCGCCATCAACTGGCGCGCGACGGGTCCGCGCGCATTGCCGCTGTCGTAGAGGTGGAACTCGCCCAGGCCGCGGTAGGGGCCGGCGGCGGTGCCGCGCGCGAGTTCCTCCTGGACCATGCGATAGATGCTGGGGTCGCGAAACCAGTTGTCGTAGTCGGCCCGGGTGCGATAGAGCCGGATGAAGGGCACGACGGTGACGCCGGCGGCCCGTGTCTGCGGCAGCGCGGCCAGCGCCCGCGTGCCGTCGTTCGGACGCGAGTTGGACAGGATGCCCTTCACACCGTTGCGCTGCATCCGCGCGAGCACGTCGGCCGGCGGATGCGGACCATCGTGGCCGTTCCAGGCTTCCTCGTTGTAGTGGAGATGCGCGTCGAAGAGCGGGCCGGTGTAGTCGGCCGCGAGGGCGCTGCCGGATAACGCCGGCGACATCGCCAGCACGACGAGCGCGGGCAGCAGGGCAAGTGGTGCGGGACGCATGGGCAGGCTCCAGGGCGACGAGGTCGCGGTGCATTCTGCGCCTGCGGCCCACCTATCGGCGATCGGGAATGGTCGCGGGCAGAGGCGTCAGCGAGGAGGCCCCAGGCCCGATCGGGGAGAGACCCAGGCAGCGATCTGGTGACGGATCGCAGAGAGTGACATCGATGAGGTCAGCCGGTGGGCGTCGCGGGCGCAGGATCAGCTGCGGCTCGCGCGGCCAGCGCGCCAGGAGCACGCGCTCGATGAGGGCGCGCGGCACGCTGGGCAGTCGGACGGACAGCCACTCGACATCCTTGAAGCGGGCCATCTCCAGGCCCTCCCAGTCGATGAATGCCGGCGGGTCCTGGAGCACCAGCGTGGCCTGCGGATGAAGGCCGGTCGCCCGCGCGGTCAGCGCCAGGTGGGCGCACGCCGCCTCGCAGAGGCCATGCACCTCCACGCGCCTGAAGACGAATGCCGCATGCAAGGCGAGTCGGGCCCGGGTGGGGCGGCCACCCCGCAGGTCCTTCAGATGGATCGTGTCGACACCCGGGCGGCGTCGGAAGGCGTCGTCGATCCGCTCCACGGCCGCATCGTCGAGCACGCCGTCGCGGATCCACAGGTCCGAGCCGTCCCGTTCAATGCCGATCGCCAGCGCGTCCGGCGCGGCGCCCATCGCCGCGACGAATCCCAGCGGCCTCACTAGCTTCTTCCACATGGGCGCGTCGGTCGCGCACGCAGGGACATCGGTTCGATCGCGTCACGGCGAGCCGCTTGCGGCGCGAGTCGGCTGGCAATTCTGACCACCCGGCATGTCGGCGCCGTCGCTCGGCGCGGGAGCCTGCCTTGCCCGCCGGACACACGTGTCCTACCCGCTTGCCGGAGAGCCCCATGCACCATTTCTCGCCCCGCAGCCTTCGCACCGCCGATCTGATCCGCGAATCGTTGATCGCCGGACTCGCCTCGGGCCTGCTGTCCGCAGCGGCCGTGGCCTGGGGCAGCCGCGCCGGTGGCCATCGCGCGGTGGCCGGCCTGAACGCGCCCAGCCATTGGCTCTGGGGCGACGAGGCCCTCGAGTCCGACGCCTGCAACCTGCGCCATACCGGCGTCGGGGTCGCGACGCATGTCGCCTCGGCCCTGTTCTGGGGCGGGATCTACGCGCTGATGCGCGGCTGGCACCGGCGGCCGACGCCGCTCAACGCGGCCACCGACGCGGTCATCCTCACCGGCGCCGCCGTGGTCACCGACTACCTGCTCGTGCCTCGGCGCCTGACGCCAGGATTCGAGGCCCGGCTCACGCCGCGCCGGCTGGGCATCGTCTACCTGGCGCTCGCCAGCGGACTGGTGCTCGGCGCGCTGTGCAGCGAGCGCGACTGAGTCCGCTCGCTTCCCCCGGCCAGGCGCGGCGAGCCGCGCCCGTGGGCGTCACTCGATCGACAACACCGTCACCGAGCGCGCCGGCAGCGTGAGCGACGTGCCGAGCGTCGCGGTCTGCCCGGTCATGACGTCGGTGGCGGTCTCGCCGCCGCGCAGCATCTCGGAGAAGCGCGTCAGGTCCAGGTCCCGCGCCTCGCGGGCCTTGTTCAGCACCAGCATCAGCCGCTTGCCGTTCTGGCCCTTCGCCGCGTCGTAGCGGAAGAGCACGTAGGCCTCGCCCAGCGGCGCGTACTGCATCAGCGCGCCCTCGTGGACCAGACGCTCCGTCTTGCGCCAGTTCAGCAAGCGCTTCAGCCACGCCTGCGCGGCGGCCTGGCGCTCGCTCAGGCCCGTGCCGGTGAAGGCATTGACCGCGTCGCCCGCCCAGCCGCCGGGGAAGTCGCCCCGCGCCGCGCCGTCGTCGCGGTGGCGCGGGCTGGTCATCAGGATCTCGGTGCCGTAATAGAACTGCGGAATGCGCCGCACCACGCTCAGGAAGGCCCAGGCCATCTTGGTCAGGTCCAGGTCCTCGTGCAGCATGCTGTACAGGCGCGGCGTGTCGTGGTTGCCCTCGAAGAGCACCAGGTTGGCCGGGTCCGGATAGACGAAGTCGTGCGCGAGCCCCTCGTACAGCCGCGTGAAGCCGCCATCGTGCGAGTCGGCCTGGTTCAGGCCGGCCAGGATCGCCTCCTGCATCGGGAAGTCCATCAGGCTCGGCAGCGACGACACGTAGCCATCGTGGTTGCGCTTGCCCGCCTGCCAGTACGACACCACCGCCGGATGCGGACTCCATTCCTCACCGACGATGTTCAGCTTCGGGTACTCGTCCTTCAGCCGGCGCGACCAGGCGGCCAGGAAGTCCTTATCCGAATAGCTGTAGGTGTCGGTGCGCACGCCCGCCAGCCCAGCGCTCTCGATCCACCACAGGCTCATCTGCGTCAGGTAGGTCGCCACCAGCGGCTGGCGCTGGTTCAGGTCGGGCATGTCCGGCGTGAACCAGCCATCGCTGAAGCGCTTGCGGTCGCTCGGCGCGGCATAGGGATCCTGCAGCGACATGCGCGCGTGATGCGTCTCGGTGTACCGGGGCCAGACGTTGACCCAGTCCGCCGTCGGCAGGTCGGCCATCCACCAGTGATGCACGCCGATGTGGTTCAGCACGATGTCCTGGATCAGCCCCAGGCCGTGGCGCTTCGCCTCGGCGCCCAGGCGCAGGTAGTCGGCGTTGGTGCCGAAGCGCGGATCGACCTTGTAGAAGTCCGTCGCGGCATAGCCGTGGTAGCTCCATTTCGGGCTGTTGTTCTCGGACAGCGGCGTCGGCCACAGCATGGTGAAGCCCATGCCCGCGATGTAGTCGAGGTGGGCGATCAGGCCGGCCAGGTCCCCGCCATGCCGGCCGCCCGGATCGTCGCGGCGCGGGCCTTCGGCCATGCCGGGGACCGCGTCGTTGCTCGGGTCGCCGTTGGCGAAGCGGTCCGGCACCACCAGGTAGATCGCGTCCTTCGGGCCGAAGCTCTCGCGTTGCGCCGAGCCGGGCGCCCGGGCCCGCAACGGATAGCGGTGCTCGAGGACCGTCCGGCCCTCATGCTGGAGCTGCAGCGTCAGCGTGCCCGGCTGGGCCGTGGGCGCGATGCGCAGGTCGACGAACAGGTAGTTGGGGCTGTCCCCGCGCCGGGCACCGACCAGCGTCACGCCGGGCGTCGGCGCGAGCGCAACCTGCAGCGCGCCGATGCCGGCACCGTGGAGCATCAACTGCAGGTCGGGGGACTTCATGCCGACCCACCAGTCCGGCGGCTCGACGCGATCGAGCGTGACCGCGGCGGGGGTGGGGACGGGATCGGCCGTCGCGGCGGCGGCGGGAGTGTGCGTCATGGCAATCAGGCTCAAGGCGAGGGAAAGGAGGGAGGCGAGGGGGGCGGCGAGACGGGTGGGGGCGATCATCGTGCACGTCCTTCAGCGCAGCCGGAAGACCTGCACCGACAGCGGGGCCGCCATCAGCGTCAGGCGACCGGCGGGGTCGACGCGTGGCGCCGGAACTGGCGCGCGCCCGGGTGGGGTGGCGGCCGTCGGATACAGCGGGCGAAGCTGGCGCCTCGCCGTCAGGCCGGACAGGGCGACCTTCGCCGCCTCCTGGCCGTAGTTGATGACGACGAGCACCCGCTGACCCTGATACGCGCGCTGGAAGCTCAGCACGCGGCCCTGCGCCAGGGGCGCCTCGTAACGGCCACGTGCCAGCGCCGGCTGGGTGTTGCGCAGCGCCAGCATCGCCTTGTAGAAGTTCAGCAGCGAGCCCGGATCGGCGGCCTGCGCCTGCGCGTTGTGCGTGGCGATGTTGGGCGCCGCCGGCCGGAAGGGCGTGCCCGAGGTGAATCCGCGCACGTCGGCGGTCCAGCTCATCGGCGCGCGCAGCGGCGCGTCGCCCGGCAGGCCCGCGACGCCGGCCTGGCCGATCTCCTCGCCGTAGTAGAGGAAGGGCGTGCCGGGCAGCAGCAGGTAGGTGGCGGCCGCGAGCTTGTAGCGGGCCTCGTCGCCCTGGAACTGGTCCCAGGGCCGACGGCCCGCGAAGATGTCGTGGTTGCTCAGCATGGTCGCCATCGACAGCGGCGACTCGGTGAAGAAACGCGCGACCCGGGCGACCGCCTCGTCGGCGCCATCCCCGCCTTTGGCCGCGTCGATCACCGCGCGTTCCAGCCCGAAGGCGAAGGCGCTGCCGCAGATGTCGGGACGGGTGTAGACCTTGGGCTCGGCCGTCGCCTCGCAGACGACGAAGCGATGCGGATAGCGCTTGATCAGCCGCGCGAAATCGCCGGTGAGCGCGCGGCTCTCCGGCTGGTCGTTCCAGTCCTTGGCGCTGTTCTCGATCAGGTGCGGCACCGCGTCGAGGCGGTAGCCGTCCAGGCCGCGATCGAGCCAGAAGCGCAGGCTGTCCGCGTGGTACTTCACCACCGCCGGATTGCGCATGTTGAAGTCGGGCATGTCCGGGCCGAAGGTCGCGAAGTAACGCGGCGAGCCGGCCGGCGCCAGGGCGGTCGAGGTCGGCTTGGGCGGCGCGCTGGCGCCTTCGGGCAGGTCGGGCACCTGCTCGCCGGGCAGGTACCAGGGCGTATGGCCCCAGATGTCCCAGTCCGTCAGCTCGCCCAGCGGCTTCGGGCTCCACACGAACCAGTCGCGCCACGGACTCGCCGGATCGGCGGCGGCGGCCTGGAACAGCGGATGCTCCCTCGCGCCGTGGTTGATCACGTAGTCCATGACCACGCCGATGCCGCGCCGATGGGCTTCGCGAATCAGCTCGTCGAAGTCGGCCAGGGTGCCGTACTGCGGCTCGATCGCGCGGTAGTCGGTCGTCGCGTAGCCGTGATCGTGGTCGGCGCTGGCGGTGATCGGCATCAGCCAGATGCCCTTGACGCCCAGGTCCTTGAGGTAATCCAGCCGGCGCGTCACGCCGCGCAGGTCGCCGATGCCGTCGCCGTCGCTGTCCTGGAAGCCGCGCACGAAGATCTCGATGAAGGCTCCGTGCTGCCAACCCTCCGGCAGCGCGCTGCGGCCCAGGCGCTCCGGTACCGGCGACAGGTCCACCGGCGCCTCCGGCGCGGCGGCGGCACCGGACGCGAGTGTCGACGCGAGCACGGCCAGCGTCGCCACAACGGCAACGGTGAGGGGGCGAGGTGTCATCTCGCGGTCTCCAGGTCTTTTGATCTGTAGCAAAAGTACAAATTTCAACGTGTCGATCGAGTGCCGGCCGACGACGTTTGCGGCGCAGCATAGAAGGAATGCGTCATGAAGGGAAGTCCCGATCCTCCCGATATGTAGTTTTGCTACTATCGAAAATCGAAGCCGCTGCCGGTCCTCAGGATGGCCTCGGATCAAAAAACAACAGTTCCATGGAGATCCGATGGGCATTCGTTCGACCGTGTTCCGTCTCCTGTCCCGGCCCCGGCCCCGGCCCCAGCTCTATCGCGCGCCTTGTCTCGCTGCGGTGCTGCTTAGCAGCCTGGCGGCGCTCCCGGCCTGGGCGACTTCGGCGGCGTCGCCTGCCGGGGCGCCCAATCCGGCGCTCGCCGCCTGCGACGGCAGTCTGGCGACCACCTTGCGCGCGCAAGCGCCTGCGCTCAGCGCGAGCACCGACGCCCCCCAGCCGGTGTGGCTCGATGACCGCCGGCTGCGCTGGCCCGGACTGGCGCTTGACGCCGGGCAGGTGGTGCGCTTTCATCACTCGGCCGCCGGTGCGCTCGATCTCGTCGACGGGCGTATCGCCGACAGCGAGCTCAGCGGCGTCCTCGAGCCTGCGAGGGAATCTCCAAGCCCCGAGGTCGCCGCGCAGAGCGCCTACCTCGGCGCGGGCGCTGAGTTGATGATCGATCCTGCGATCGATCGGCGCGCGCTGCACCGTGGCCAGACGCTGATCACGGTGGAGGACGGCCAGGGTCGCGTGCTGCGCTGGAGCCCGGCGCAGACGGCTCGGGCGCTCGATGTGCTCCATGCCGCCGCCGAGGATGAGCAGGCGCTCGGCGTCTCGCTGTCGGCGGGCGGCGCCGGCTTCAAGCTCTGGGCGCCGACGGCCGACCGCGTCGAGCTCTGCCTCTACGACGGCCCCGACAGCGCCGCCCGCGCCCGCCTGCAGATGACCCGCGACGAGGCCACCGGCATCTGGTCCGCCGCCCGGACGGGCGTGCGCAGCGGCGCGTACTACCGCTACCTCGTCGAGGTCTTTGTTCCCGGTGTCGGCCGTGTCCGCAACCTGGTGACCGACCCGTACGCGGTCAGCCTCTCGGCCGACTCGGCGCGGGCCTATGTCGCCGACCTGTCCGAGCCCCGGCTGCAGCCGCGCGGCTGGGCGGCCAGCCGCATCCCCGACCGCGTCAAGTCGGCGACCGACATGGTCATCTACGAGCTGCACGTGCGCGACTTCTCGCGCGACGACCCGACGGTGCCGGCGGCGCTGCGCGGCAAGTACCTCGCCTTCACGCGGACCGACTCGGCCGGCATGCGCCATCTGCGCGCGCTCAGCCGCGCCGGCCTGACCGATGTGCATCTGCTGCCGGTCTTCGACCTGGCCACTGTGCCCGAGCGCGGTTGTGCGGTCCCGCGGGTGCCGCCGGCCGCGCCCGACAGCGAGGCGCAGCAGGCGGCCGTCATCGCCCTCGCCGACACCGACTGCTTCAACTGGGGCTACGACCCGTATCACTACAGCGCGCCGGAAGGCAGCTTCGCCAGTGACGCCAGCGATGGCGCCGTCCGCGTGCGAGAACTGCGCGCGATGGTCATGGGCCTGCATGCGGCCGGTCTTCGGGTCGGCATGGACGTCGTCTACAACCACACGACGGCCGCGGGCCAGCAGCCGCATTCGGTGCTGGACCGCATCGTGCCGGGCTACTACCAGCGGCTGGACGCGCAGGGGCGTGTCGAGCGCTCCACCTGCTGCGACAACACCGCCACCGAGCACCGGATGATGGGCAAGCTGCTCATCGATTCGGTGCTGCTGTGGGCGCGGGCGTACAAGATCGCGTCCTTCCGCTTCGACCTGATGGGCCATCAGCCGCGCGCCGTCATGGAACGCCTGCAGGCGCGGCTCAAACGCGAGCTCGGCCGGGACGTGCAGCTGATCGGCGAAGGCTGGAACTTCGGCGAGGTCGCCCACGGCGCGCGCTTCGTGCAGGCCTCTCAGTTGTCGCTGAACGGCACCGGCATCGGCACCTTCAGCGACCGCGGGCGCGACGCGGTGCGCGGTGGCGCGGCCGGCGACGACGCGGCGACCTCGATGCGCCGGCCCGGCTTCCTGGTGCCCGCGCCCGCGGGCGATGCCGGACGCCGCGAGGAGCTGCTGCGCCAGGGCGACCTGCTGAAGCTGGCGATGGCCGGCACGCTGCGGGATTTCCCGCTCCAGGCGGCCGACGGCCGGCGCGTCATCGGCGAACGCCTGCCGTATGGCGACCAGCCGGCCGGTTATGCGTCGGTGCCGGCCGAGGTCGTCAACTATGTCGAGAACCACGACAACCAGACGCTGTTCGACGCCCTGGTGCTGAAGCTGCCCCGTGCCACCGGTGCCGAGGACCGGGCCCGCACCCAGGCCGTCGCCCTGGGCATCAATGCGCTGAGCCAGGGCATCGCCTACTTCCATGCCGGCGGGGAACTGCTGCGGTCCAAGTCGATGGACCGCAACAGCTACGACTCGGGGGACTGGTTCAACCGGCTGGACTGGACGGGCCGGGACAACGGCTTCGGCGCCGGCCTGCCGCCGGCGCGGGACAACGGCCAGGACTTCGGGCTGCTGCGCCCGCTGCTGGCCGATCCGGCGATCAAGCCCGGACCGGCCGTGATCGACTGGACGCGCCGCGTGTTCCTCGACCAGTTGCGCCTGCGCGCCAGCACCCCGCTGTTCCGGTTGGCCGATCCGGCCGACATCGCGCGGCGGCTGGTCTTCCACAACACCGGGCCGGCGCAGCAGCCGGGCGTGACCGTCGGACGGCTCGACGGCGCGGGGCGCGCGGACGCGGTCTTCGAGCGGGTGCTGTACGTGGTGAATGCCACGGCGGCGCCTGCCACGCTGACGATCGCTGCCGAGGCGGGTTTCCCGTGGCGACTGCATCCGGTGCAGCGCGCCCCCAGCGCCGGTGACCAGCGGATCCGCCGCGAGGCGTCGGCCGATGCGGGCGGTACCTTCCGGGTGCCGGCGCGCAGCGTGACGGTCTTCGTGGTCGAGCGCCGCTGAGGGCGGTCGAGGCGCGGTCAAGGCGCGGTCGAGGCGGGGTCAGTGCCGCTCGTCGCGTGAAGGGATTCGCGCCGCGTATCCCCGCGTCCGTCGCACGGAGGTGCGCGCTGGGCGCGGCAGGACTAGCATGGTCTCCAGCGGCCCTGTCAGAGGTCGCATCGGAGAGACGGTCATGGGAACGATCCACGCGATCCACGAGGTCCATCCCGCGGTCCCCGCGACAACCCGGGGGCCGGCGCGTCCGGCGCGCATGCCTGGGTGGCGGGCGAAGCTCCAGAGCGCGACGCGAGGCGCCAGCCTGGCGCTGGTGGCGGCCCTGGTCCTGACCGGCTGCGCGTCGGTGAGCGACGAGTCGACGCTGCCCAAGGTCGACACCGCGCCACTGATCCATGACGAGCTGTTCCCGCCTTCGCGCGACGTGATCGATCCGGCGCAGGTGATGACGATGTCGCCCAAGATGCGCGAGTTCCTCCGCGCCCGGCTGCCCAACGCCGGCAGCGGCACGCTGATGACGGAGACCCGCGACATGCGCCACATGTTGCTGGACGCCCTCTACACCCGCGGCGAGCTGCAGCTCGAGTACGACGCCGAAACCACCCGCACCGCCGCCGAGGCCTTCGACGCCAAGGCCGGCAACTGCCTGTCGCTGGCGATGATGACGGCGGTCTTCGCCCGCGAGGCCGGCCTGCCCATCATGTTCCGGCAGATCTACGACGAGGAGCAGTGGAGCCGCGTCGGCGACCTGCAGGTCATCTCGAGCCACGTCAACATCGCGCTGGGTCGCCGCAAGACGGAGTTCCGGGTGATCGGCAACGACGAGCCCTCGCTGGTGGTGGACTTCCTGCCCGGCGCCCAGATCTCGCGCCAGCGCGCCATGCCGCTGGAGGAGCGCACCATCGTCGCGATGTACTTCAACAACCGCGCCGCGGAGCTGATGGCGCAGGCGCAGCTCGACCGCGCCTACTGGTTCGCGCGCGCCGCCTGGCTGCACGAGCCGCGGCTGCTGTCGGCGCTGAACACGCTGGGCGTGATCTACCGCCGCCATGGCGACACGGCACTGGCCGAGCGCGCCTTCCGCGCGGTGCTGGCGCGCGAGCCGGCCAATGTGCAGGCGATGGCCAACCTGGCGCAGGCGCTGCGGCTGCAAGGCCGGCTGGCCGAGGCCGAGCAGCTCGAGACCCGGCTCGCGCAGATCCAGCCCTATCCGCCGTTCAAGTTCTTCGACCTCGGCGTCGCCGCGATGAAGACCGGCGAGTACGCCAAGGCACGCGACTTCTTCGCCAAGGAGATCGAGCGCTCCGCCTACTACCACGAGTTCCATTTCTGGATGGCGCTGGCCAACGTCGGCCTGGGCAAGTGGGACACGGTGCGCGAGGAGCTCGCCAAGGCCGAGGAGTACAGCGTCACCCAGCCGCAGCGCCGCCTGTATGCGGCCAAGCTCGAGAGCCTGAAGGCGCGGATGGAGCGCACCTCGACGAAGCTGCGCTAGCGGCGGGGGCGCTCGGCCGATCAGCCGTCCAGCGGCGGCAGGCCATGGCGGGCGCGGGCCCGCGCGCAGGCCTCGTCGCCCAGGCCCAGCGGTGAGCGCATGCCGAAGTCACGGCACGGCGACGGGCGCCATTCGTAGATGCCGCAGCCGGCGCGCTCGCCCACTTGTCCTTGAAGGGCCGCGCAGCGCGGGCGGGCATGGTCGGTGCCGCGCATCCGGCAGGTCGAGTCGGTGACCTCGACCGCCAGGCCGTCCGGCACGCTGCCGCCCTCGCTCAGCAACTCATGGCGGGAGAAGTCGACACGGAAGCTCGCGCAGCAGGCGCCGCAGCGGGTGCAGGGGTTGTCGGCAAAGGCGGACATGGCAGGTCGCAAGATCGGACGGGGGCGGTGACGCCGGGAAGCGGGCAGGAGGCGAGGGCGGGGCGGCGGCGGATCGGCGCTCAGTTCGACGCCGACGGGCTGATCAACGGACTGTCGGGTGGCGGCGAATCGTCGGGCAGCGCCGGTTCTCGCACCACGGTGACGGTGCAGGCGCACTGCGTGACGACCTGCGCCGAGACGCTGCCCAGGTAGCGCCGCATCATCGAGCTGGCGCGCGCGCCCATCACGACGTGGTCGACGCCGGTCCGCGCGGCGAATTCGATCAGCGCATCGGCGGCGTCGGGCGCCTCCAGCACGTGGAAGGTGAGGCGCCCGTCCTCGAGCGCCAGCTCGCGCGTCATCGGATGCGCCCAGTTCTTCAGCGCGATCAGCTGCTGCACATGGTGGCTGCGGCCATGCGCATCGGTGAGCTCGTCCATCCCGATGCGATTGGTCTTCATCACGCCGACGCAGGCCAGGCGCGCGCCGGGCTCGGTCTGCATCAGGCGGCGCACCACCTCGCGCAGTTCCTCCAGCAGGGCCGGCGTCGCGCCCTGCACGTCGACGGCGGCCATGATCACCGGGCTGCGCGCCACCTGCGCGCCGACCGAGGCCGGCGCGCGCGGCTCCTCGCCCATCGCCAGGAACCAGCGCTTGAAGCGCCGCACCAGGCCGCTGCGTTGCAGCTTGTGCGCCCGCGCCGTCAGCGGCACCGCGTCGGGCCGCTGCAGGTCCAGCGCGAGCTGCGCGGCGCTCTGGTAGCGGCGCTCGGCGCGCACCTCCAGGCAGTGCAGCACGATCTCCTGGAACCATGGCGGCAGTTCGGGTCGGATCGCGCGAGGCGGGATCGGATCGACATAGAGCCGGCGGCGCAGCTGGCGCACCGAGTTCGGCTGGCCGAAGGGCCGCTCGCCGGTAGACAGGTGGTAGAGCATCACGCCCAGCGCGAACAGGTCGCTGCGCGGGTCGTTGCGGACGAACTGGACCTGCTCCGGCGACATGTAGGGCCCGGTGCCCATCGGCAGCGAGAACTCCTCCTCCAGCAGGTCGGGCAGGAAGTCGTGCCGAGACAGGCCGAAGTCGACCAGCACCACCGTGCCGTCGGGCCGCAGCAGGATGTTGCTCGGCTTGATGTCCAGGTGCACCAGGTGCTGGCGGTGCAGGTCGGTCAGCGCGTGCGCGACCTGGATGCCGATCTCCACGACCTCCACCAGCGGCAGCGGCGCCTGGTCCAGGCGCGGGCGCAGGCTCTCGCCCTCGATGCGCTCCATGACGATGTAGGCCTGCCGGCGCCAGTCGCCGCGCGCGACGAAGCGCGGCACATGCGGCCCCTTGAGCGCCGGCATGATCATCTGCTCGACCTCGAAGCCGACGATGCTGGCCGGATCCTCGCCGCCCTTGATGCGGGGGACCTTCATGATCAGCGGGAAGTCCTCGCCGGGAGGCGCGTCCGCCGGGGACTGCCGCCGCACCTGCCAGAGGTTGGCCATGCCGCCCTGGTGCAGCCGGGCTTCGAGCACGAAGCCGTCCAGCACCTGGCCGGGCTGCAGCGGCGCGGTGATCGGCGACACCGGCGGGGGCGCGTGGGGCTGGGCAGGCGGCAAGGTGGCGTCGTTCATCGATTCAGCGGCCGGCGACGAGGCGCTGCGCGAGGCGGTCCGCGAGGCCGGCCGGAGAC
>NZ_PEOG01000038.1 GCF_002761755.1 Roseateles chitinivorans | reverse complement strand
CGAGGTCCAGCAGCCCGGGCTGATCGAGCATCAGGCGTCGGGACGCCGCGCCGGTACCTGCGCGGGAGGCGCCGATCGGCGCGGCCGGTCCGGCCGCCGGCATCACGAGGGCGGAGTTCACGATCGACGCGCTCAGTTCATCTTGATCATCGGCGCCAGCAGCCGCAGCAGCCGGCGGCTGCGCGTGGCGAAGCTGGCACAGACGATCTCCACGTCGCCATCGGCGCCGAGACGCAGGCGGGATTGGCCGTTGCGCAGCACGATGTCGCCACGCGCCTCGAGGACGAGCGTCTCCGGTCGATCGGCGAAGGCCTTCGGGTCGGCCACCGGCTGCGCCTGGGCCAGTTGGCGCCCGATGCGGCCCAGCACGATGCCGCCGCCGGCGCCGTCCTGCCACACGAGCACCGCGTCGCCGCCGCTGCAGGCGGCGCCGGGTGCATCCGGCTGGAGCAGCTCGCAGCGCAGCAGGTCGCCACCGGGGAGCCGCACGCGCAGGCGGCCCTCGTCATCCACCTCGGTCACTTCGCCGCGGCACAGGGCCTGCGGTTGGCCGATGAGCGGCGCAAGATCGAAGGGGTTGGACATCGCGCCTCCTTCAGCTGTTCTGGTTGATGTTGGGCGAGCCCTTCAAGTCGAGGTTGCCCCCGGCCTTGATGCCGATCTTGCCGCTGCCCTGGATGGTGATGCTGGTGCCCTTGAGCGTGATGTCGCCGCTGCTCTTGAGGATCAGCTGGGCGGAGCCGCACTTGAGCACCAGCTCGGACGCCGCCTCGACGCCGGCCTTGGCCTTGCTGTTGACGCTGTAGTCGCCGCCCGACTGGAAGCTCATCGTCGAGCCCGACTGCGCCGCATAACTGGAGCCGGCCTTCTGGCTCATCTTGGCGCCGGCCTCGTGGTTCATGTTGGTGCCGGCGGACACGGCCTTGCTCAGGCCGACCTGCTCCGAGCTCAGGCCGCCGACGGCCACCACCTTCGCCGCGCCCACTTCCTGCATCAGCGCCGCGCCGATGGCCTGGTTCATCGCCGCGCCGACGGTGAGCGCATAGGCCGCGCCGATCGTCTCCGCCTTGAGCAGCGCGACGGTGACCGTCTGCGTGCTGCCGAAGCTCTGCGTGTCCGCCGCGCCCACCGTCAGCGTGCGGGTGGCGCCGATGCTCTCGACCTGGTTGGCGCCGACGGTCAGCGTCTCGTCCACGCCCACGGTCTTGCTGCGGTTGCTGCCCACCGTCATCGTCTGGTTGGACCCGATCGAGATCGTCTGGTCCACCCCGACCGTCTGAGTCTGGTTGTTGCCCACCGTCTCCGCGTCGTCGACATCGACGGTGTCGGTGCGGTTGTTGTGGATGGTCGAGGTCTGGTCGTGCTCGATCGTCGTGGCCATGTCGTACTGGCCGTGGATGGTGATCATCTCCTTGCCGGCGGTGTCGTCCATCGACAGCTCGTTGTAGCCGGCGCCCTTGTGGGTCTTGGACTTGATGCCGCTGATGACCGCGGCGGCCGGCAGGCCGTAGGGCGGCATCTGCTCGGCGTTGTAGACGCGGCCGGTGATGAGCGGCTGGTCCGGATCGCCCTCGACGAAATCGACCACCACCTCCTGCCCGATGCGCGGGATGGACACGCCGCCCCAGCCCTTGCCGGCCCAGGGCTGCGAGACGCGGATCCAGCAGGAGCTGGTCTCGTTGCGCTGGCCGCGGCGGTCCCAGTGGAATTGCACCTTCACCCGGCCGTACTTGTCGGTGAAGATCTCCTCGCCCGACGGGCCGGTGACGATCGCGGTCTGCGGGCCCGGCGCCATCGGCTTGGGCGTGCGGCGCTCGGGGCGGAACTGCTGGTCGGCGGGAATGGCGCTGAAGCGGCAGCGCAGGTCCGACTCGCCCGAGGCCGACTCGTTGGCGGCCTGCCGCAGCTGGATCGTCGTGCCGGTGACCAGGTACCTGGCGTTCTGGTCGTCGCGCGGATGCCGCTCCAGCGACAGCAGGTGGCCGGTGCGCACGCCCTGCGCATTGGTGTCGCCGTCGAAGCGAGCAAAGGCGGTCTGGATCTCGTCGAGGCGGTCCTCCGCATACTGCGCGCCGTCGCCGGCCTGCAGGTAGCCGCCGGGATAGTCGAACACCTCGCCGTCGGAGAGGTCGTAGTCGCGGGTGCGATCCTGGTGCGTCTCCAGCGAGCTGGACGGCCGCTCGAAGTCGAAGTCGGTGATGACGACCTTGCCGGGCTTCAGGCTCTCCTGCGTGACCCAGGTGTCGACGTATTCGAGTTCCGGCGGCACGTTGGCGGAGCTGCCGTAGAACGGCAGCGTCTCGCAGCCGGGCGCGCAGTCGTGCGCGGAGGCGGCGTCGGTCAGGACCAGCGTGTGGCCGGCCTCGTCATGGGTGAAGTACCAGTAGATGCCCTCGTTCTCGAGCAGGCGGGCGACGAAGTTGAAGTCGGTCTCGCGGTACTGGACGCAGTAGGTCCAGGGCCGGTAGGCCCGCATCAGCTTGAACTCGTGACGCGCCACCGGGTGGTCGTCGAAGACCGCCTTGACGATGTCCGGAACGGTCATCTCCTGGAAGATGCGGCAGTCCGCGGTGCGGGTGAGCAGCCACAGCCAGGGGCGCAGCGTCATCTGGTAGACGGTGTGCTTGCCCTCGAAGCCGGTCTGCGCGAAGCGGGTGACATAGCCGGCCAGCTGGCGCGGTGCGTCGTCGCGCAGCGCCATCGTCAAGGTGGCGGCCTTGCCCAGCAACTCGGACGCGCGGATGTCCTTGCGTTCGCTCAGCAGGGTCAGCGTGGTCTCGCCGAGGTCGCTCAGCGCCTCGCGCGACGCGCAAGCATGGACACGCAGGACATCGTCGCCGAGCGCGGTCTTGAGGCGGAATGGACTTGCCATGGGCGGACCGGAGGGGGACCCGGGGAGTGGTCCTTCACGGTAGGCCGGTGCGAGGAGCGCCGGAAGCGACCAAAGTCATTCGCGCGCCGCTCCCTTGTAAAGGGGTGAATCAGCCGGCGACCGCATGTCACCAGTGTGGGTGACGCCACAGAGACCACAGACGCCGCCGCGCCCTCCCCGCCCGGCGGCCCGGGTTCAGCGGCACACGCTGGCGTCGACGGCGGAGCCGTCCCACAGGCGCTTGAGGTTGTTGTACTTGTCGAGCGAGACGGACTGCCAGTCGTCCTGCAGGATGCCGCCGGTGTCACCGGAGTTCGGATTCCACGACCAGTAGAAGAAGTTGCGAACGCCCTTGCACTTCAACCAGTCGACGAACTTGACCTGCCACTGGCGGTCCTGGTCGGTGAAGCGTCCGCCGAACTCGCCCAGCACCACGGCGTTCCTGCCCATGAAGCGGCCGAGCTGGTTCTGCCAGATGGCCGGCATGTTGTCGGGGAAACCGGTGCCGTCGCGGAAATAGGGTTGGCCGCTCACCGACGGGCCGTAGAGGTGGGGCGACAGGACCAGGCGATGGCGCGAGATGCGGGTCTCGTCGATCGGATGACAGGCGGCGGGCTCGATGTTGCCGCCCCACCAATGGGCATCCGCGTGCTCGCAGCGCCCGTTGTTGTCGGACACGCCTTCGACGAACACCAGCAGGCGGGCATTGGTCGCGAGCACCGCGCTGCCGGCGCGCTCGGCGGCGAGTTTCCAGTCGCTGTCGATGTCGCCGGTGCCCCAGAAGGCGCCGCTGCCGCCGCTGCTGTGCGGCTCGTTCTTCAGGTCGATCGCGAAGACGTTGGGCACGTTGCGGTAGCGGTCGGCGACGAACTGCAGATCGGCCACCCACTGGTCCAGCGTGTAGCCGGGGATCTGCGGCGTCGTGGAGATCGCGTTGCAGTCCGGCCGGTGATGGTCGAGCAGGACATAGAAGCCGCGCGTCGCGAACTCCGCGACGATCCGGTCCAGCACCTGCAGCGGCGTCTTGTTGGCCAGGTCGGGATTGACGCTGGTGTTCAGCGCGCCGCTGGGCCGGCCGGTCGAATGCAGCGTCGCCGGGCAGAACGGCAGCCGAACCGCGTTGAAGCCCAGGTCCTTCATCTGGCCGATCATGTCCTTGTAGTTGCGCTGCCACAGGCCGTGGGCGACCAGGTCCGGCGTCTCGAAGCCAAACCAGTTGACGCCGCGGATCGACACCGCGGTGCCCTGGCTGTCGAGGATGCGGCCATCGGTGGCGACGCTGAATGGCGGTTTGAACTGGCCCGTCGCGGGCACGGACAGGTCTGTGGCGGACGCTGGCGCTGCCACAGGCGCTGCCTCGACCGGCGAATTCCAGCTGGTGCCAGCAACGGCGAAGGCCGCATTCGATTCGAGCTTGAACTGGCCGTTCCAGAAGCCGCTCGACCAGACATCCTGGGCCACATTCAAGCTGAGGGCCGCATACACGGGCGCGACGGTGCCGACGACCATGGCCACGGCCACGAGGCCGGCACGCTGAACGAAACGAGGGGAAACCGGGTGCATGGCGTTTGCCCGGCCCGCGCGCCTCAGAGCGACAGCGGGAGCGCGACGGTGAGCGTCAGCACAGCGCCGTCGTCGGCGTAGTCAGCGGTCAGCTCGCGGTCCTCGACCTGCCACTGCTCCCACTCGACGATGCCCTCGTCCTCTTCGCCATCGGACGGCTCGCCGTAGGCGGCGAGCGCCTGCTCGCGGGTCTCGACCGGTGTCGACGCGAAAGGCGCCTCGCCGGCGTAGGGCTCGACTTCCTCGCTGCCCTCGGGGTAGTAGAAGAGCGCGCTGAGCACATGGGTGCCAGGCCCCAACGGCTCGCCGAAGTCCACGGCATGGGTTTCACGCGGGGTGAACGACATCACGACGCCGAGTTCCTTGAGCAGGACGAATCCGGCGCGGATCTCCTTCTTGCGCTTCTGGGACAGCTCGGTCGGCGCCGGCGCGCCGGCAGGCGTGGTGTGCGCGAGGATCGAGGCGATCAGCGGCGCATCGACCTCGGTGAGGCCGAGGAGACGGTGGAGCTCGGGGAGCGACAGGGGGGCGGTGGCGTGGGTGTCGGTCATGGGGGCGAACGATAACGCGTCGCGGCGCTCACCAGGCGGGTCCGGCGATGAGGATGGTGCTCAGGCAGTCCTCGCGGCGCTCGGCGAAGCCGAAGGTCAGCTTGCCCCAGGGCGTGGGGCGGGACCAGACGGTTTCCTCGTTCAGGGAGCCGCCGCGGGGATGGCCGGTGATCGCGAGCCCCTCATGGCGACGGAGCACCTCCGCGCGCGGCACGCAGGAGCCACCGATCTTCAGCACGAGGCCCCAGGCGTTCGACGGATCGCGCCGGCTCATACGCAGAAAAGCTTCCTCGATCCGCACGCCCTCCGCGAGCGTCACCGGCCCGGCAAAGAAGCCGTCGGTCCAGGCGTTGTGAATGTCGCGCTGGACCACCGGGGATTGCAGCGCGGAGGCCAGTTTCGGCGCATCCAGGGGCGTCTGGCCAATCAGGAGCGAGAGCACGGCCCAGAGGTCCAGGGTGAGTTCAGTCGTCACGGTGCATCGGGCGCGCGGCCGCAAGGAAGGCGGTGAAGGAATCAGCGATGAAACCGATGTGGTCGTAAGACATGGGACACGGGATGTGGAAGGTTGACAGGAAGAAGACTCGCCCCGCCAACTCCCCCTCGACCCCTAACAGGAACAGCGATTTGCCAGCGTCCATGCCGATCGGCAGCAAGCCCGCCGGATGGAGATCCTTGTTCCAGACGATGTTGTCGTCCAGGTCGCATCCGCCCTTGTACGGCGATTCAATGTCCTTGCCTTCGAAGATGCTGAAAGTGCTCTCCAGACCGCATCGATCTCCATAGCTCTTGGCTGGCTTCCCTTCCCAATCCACATCGAACTCGACAGCCCGGAATCGTCCGTCCTCGTTCTGGAACATCGGCGAAGAGCCGCGGTGCGCCAGCAGATGCGCCGCATAGTCGGCGGACAGCTTCAGCTGATTGCGTCCCTCGAAAGCGAGGATGTCCTCGCGAGTGATGACGGGGTAGTCATGCACGAAGGGGAACACCAGTTTCCAGGTCATGTGAACTTGCTTCGCCGATTCAGAATCCGGGGGGCGGCAACTGCCCTTGACCACCGGCTGGGGAGTTCACCGTCCGAGGCTGTCAGTTGCACCGGAGCGACCCGTCGAAATCGTCGGGACGGCCCCAATCGAACCATCCCGCGTCAGTCATCGAATGCCAGGGATTGAGCTCGGAGAGAACGAGCCGCGGCGGCGCCATGTCGTCGAGCGCACGCCCATCCCACTCCGGCGCGACCACATCCGCCACCACGGCATCTCGTGGAAGGAGGCCGCTCCACGTCTGGACGTACTCGGAAATCAATCGGTGGAGAACGCCGGCCCGCGCGCGGACCGCTGGCGGCAGCGACGGTTGATTACGCAGATGAGAGATGCCAATCAAACGGCGACCGCGAATTAGGCAACGGAACTCCGCCCAAGGCTCGATGGGCACCCAGCGCCGCACGACGAGGATTGGAAGCACGCGGATGGCACCCAACATTGCCGCGTCTTCCTGGAAGCGCAGCGACTCTCGAAGGGAAGACATGGCCATCCATGGCGAAGCAAAGCGCCCTCGCATTCGCTGAAACAGCGACGAGTCCTTGCCACTGCGCCAATGAGTCCGAACGAACGCCTCACCGCCGAATGCCTCGAACGCAACCTCAAGCTTCTCGATCAACGCGCTGGCGGTCGGGTCGGCATAGCCCCACACCGGCCCGCGCCAAAGCGGGCCGCGACGCAGCAATTCAGACTGCGCTGCATCCAGGTGGACGAAGCGGGTATCAAAGGAGTGCGACAGCAGTTCTTCCGACCACTCCGTCAGTAGCGTCGGCTGGCAGTATTCGTAGAGCGAAGGCGGTATCGAGAACAACATCGCGTATGAATCGGGAGGCGTTCCAACGGAAGCGCCAGATTGTTACGAACCTCAAAGGCGCAATGTCATCCGCTTCGACCGAGGTGAATCCATTCATCCGCGGTACGTCACCGTCCCCTTAAGGCCGATCGGGTTATGCGCACTAGCCGATCTCAGTTCCTTTCGGCCGGGCGAGCCGATGCCATGAAGTCGGTGAACGTGGGAGCGATGAATCCGATGTGTTCGAAAGAGATGGGATCCGGCACATGGAAGGTGGAAAGAAAAAAGACTTTACCCGCATGCTCCTCATTCACCCCAAGCATGAACAGAGAGTTCCCCGCGTTCGATCCGACTGGGAGCAAGCCGGGGGGATAGAGGTGATCGTTCCAAAGAATGTTGTCGTCAAGGTCGTAACCGCTCTCGAATGCCGACTTTACGTTCTTGCCCTCGAAGAGGCTGAAGGTGGATTCCAAATGAACGATCGGACCACTCACCCGCGCCGGCTTGTCGCCCCATTCCACATTGAACTCAGCACGCGTGTACTCTCCGCGCTCGTTTTGGAACATGGGCAGCGATCCCCGATGGCGCACCAGGAAGTCCGCGTAGTCCTTGGGCAACGACAGCTGATTTCGCTCTTCGAATGCCCGCACGTCCTGCGCCGTTACTGTGGGATAGGCATCGAACTTCGGGAACACCATCTTCCAGGTCATTTGGACTTCCTTCTCAACATCAGAACTTAGGGTCGGTAACGATTGAGGCGCCACCGGTATGCGAGACGCCCGTGTGCGCTTCCTTCGGAATCAGTTGCATCGTCACACCGTCTTCCTTGTGGTGCCAGGTGTAGCCGTCGGGCACGGATTGCCCTGCCTGCGAATCGGTGGCGTTCTTCCCCGGCCAATGCTTATTCCCGGAGGATCTGCGCATCTCCTCCGCGGCAGCCTTGAAGTCGGCCCCATCCGGTCCTTGGCTCCCATTCATGTGGGGAATCTCGACATTGCTGGCAACCACCGGCTTTCCACCAAGTGTCGCTTTGTCGTAGTTCGGATAGCCATTCTCGTAAGGAACTTGCAGTTCGCCTTTCGGGGTCTGACGCACAAAGGTCCCGTCTCCGGGCGTACCGTTCCTCCATTCCTGCTTTGGAGGCTTGCTCTGTGGAAGACCGTGCACGCCGTACTTCTCATGCGGCCTGCAACCCGCGCACGCATCCTCGGCCTTCTTGCGCGCGTCCCTCACGCGCTTGGCCGCCAACTTCTTGTTGGCGAGTTTCACCGCGTCAAGCTTCTTGATGGTCGATGCGATGGCGTCCGTCAGTTCCTTGAGCTTCTTGATCGCCCGAGCCCCCTTGGCGGTCTTGGCCACCGCGTCACCCAGGTACGGAATCATCGACACCGCCGACAGTCCAGCACCGATCCAATCGCCCTTCGCTGCGCTCATCACGGCGCTGATGCCGTCACTGATCGGCGTCGGATCAACGATGCCCGCCGCGTCGACCGCGCCCTGCGCGATCTCCCATTCCTTGCTGCTGGTCAGCTTCTGGAGCTGTGACTCCAGCTTCGCGGCCTCGCCTGCGTTGTTGAGTTGTCCGAGTTCCTGTCCCACGCTCCCGCTCCTCTCAGTCGCGCGTTCAGGGACGCTTCTTCGGCAGGCTCTTGGCGACCTCCCGGGCTTTGGCGTCCCATTCCTCAGGCGTGGTCTCGCGACGCTTCTTGATGGCGTTCACCAGATCCTGCTTGGCCTGATCGAGTTCCTTCTGCGTCGCAGGCGGATACGGCCCCGGGCCCTGCGCCTGCTTCAGTCCGACGACCAGCTCCGCCCAATCGTCCGCAGTCGGCTGTTCGTCCGGCCCCAGGGGCTTCACCTTCGGCTGTGTCGGATCCTTCCAGTATTCGCCGTCGTAAAAGTCAGGCTCCGAGATCTCTCCCCAGAAGTCGTCGAAGTCCTCTTCGAAGATTCGCTCCCAGCGCACCTCGATCGGGAAACGGGCATCGCCGAGCACCCGCGCGATCATCGGGTGCTGATCGAAGTTCGGGGCCGACGCGAACATCACCAGCACGTACTCCATCAACTGCTCGTCGGTGGTCAACCCGTGCAGGAGCGCGCGCTTGAAGCCCGCGCGAATCGAGTCACGCAGCATGTCGTCGCTCTGTCGGTAACCGGGATGACTCTCGCGGACCACTGCCAGCGTCTTGTCGACGAAGGCTGGCATGTCCTGTTGCAGGAGCCGATCAAACTGCGATGCGGGAATCTGGGGCATGGGCCATCTCGTCTTGGGAGGCCGGGACTACCGGCAGCTGAATTGGGGTGAGCACAAGCCGATCCGAGACACCTTGCGCCTCGCGGCGCTCCGGTGTCGTGCGGACGAACACCCGGGCCCAGGCTCCCTCCTCGGCTTCGATCACGAACCATTCAAGGTGCTCGCGCAGCCAATCGTCGAGTTGCTCGTCGGAGCAGGTCGGCAGAAAGGCGCGCATCACGCGCGGGTCATAGAAGCGGAAGTACGCCCGACGCTCCTTGCCCGGCAAGTCCACGAACAGGAACTTGCGCAAATGGGTGAGCAGTTCGCCGGGCTCTGAGCGCGAGCCGATGAAGTAGCCGACGCTCTGCCCCCAGCCCTTCCTCAGGAGCGTGTCCAGCACGCGGCTGCCCTTGGCGACCTGGGCCAGATACGGCGCGTACGGCTTGTATATCTCCCCGGAGTGGCCGGCATACAGGCAGGTGTAGGGGCAGTCGCCCGTCTCGAGCAGCTTGACGACGCCCGGGTC
Source organism: Roseateles chitinivorans (assembly GCF_002761755.1). GTDB lineage: Bacteria > Pseudomonadota > Gammaproteobacteria > Burkholderiales > Burkholderiaceae_C > Roseateles > Roseateles chitinivorans. Next base: position 43,794 of record NZ_PEOG01000038.1, on the reverse strand, counting down.
GCGCGCCGCGTCCAGCAGCGCGAACACCGGAGTGCCGGACCTGAACAGCAGTTCGTGGAGGTATTCGGCCCGCGCCGCGCGGACCGATTGCGGCGTCTCGTCCACGTCCCGCTCAGTCGATGCTCTCGACGAACGGTGCGCCCGAGGCTGCAGCGTCGATCAGGCACTTCCCCTGCGCCTTCGCGCCGATCAAGACCGTCGGGAAGCCCGCGACGATCACGCCGCCATGCGCCGTTTTGTCGCCCAGCCGCGCCGCCGGCTTGCCACCGATCAGCACCGTCGACTCGCCTTGCACGATCGTGTCCGGAGGACCGACGCAGAAGGCCTTGTCGCCCTGGCGGGCCGCCGGCAGTCCGCCGATCAGCACCGTCACGCAACCGGGCGGCAAGATCGGCCCCCCTACGTGCGGCTTCGGGCCCGGGTCCACCATCGGGCAGGTGTGGGGATCGGTGACGCGTGCGGCAGGTTGCATAAATCGCCTCTTCAGTCAGTCTTGAAAACGACTGTGCGCAGGCAGTCTGGATTGCGCTCCGAGAAGCCAAAGCTGAGCTGCCCCCACGATTGCTTCACAGACCAACTGGTCTCTTCGTCGAGAGAACGACCACGGGGATGATCTGTCAACTCGAGCCCCTGGTTTCGACCGAAAACCTCCGCCTTCGTCACGCACTTGCCCGCGAACTTCAAGACCAGGAGACGCCGAGAGGCCCTTTCCCTGTTGACACGTAGATCGATAGACTCAATCTCGACATCATTCTTCAGCAGCACTGGACCACCTTCGAAAAAGGCCGTGAACTCGTTTGAGTCGGTCTCGCGAAGCACCGCACCCAGAATGGTTTGAATCGTGTCCCTTTCAAGAGGCATCCTGGTCGGCAAGTAGTCAACAAGTGTCCAGATGTCGAATGTCTTCATGGTTTTCTTCCGAGAGTCATCGCTTTCTCGCGCCGCCGCGCTGAGACCACCGATCAACAACGCCACAGTCGCGACACACAAGGTCCGGCGATAGATCAAGGCTTACCCCCATACGTCTTGTCATACCAACCACCATAGTAGTCGTTGTACGTCGGATGAGGTGGAATGGAAACCCGCTCTCCGTTGCCAAAGATGGACCCCATTGAGTCACGCGCCTTGGCGGCGTTTCCATCCTTGAGATACTGGTTGTACGCTGCCTCGTACTGCGGGTGATTCTTGGCATTGCCGGCAATACCAATGTCAGGACCACCATTGGCCAACACTTCGCGCCGCACTTGAATGTTCTTCATTGTCGCCGCGCCCTCGTCAGCCAAAGTGCCGCTCACATAAGCCTGCTTGCTCGATACATCCGCCTTGTAGGGATATTTCGCGTGGCCGACTTCGTGTGCCAAAACTTGGGCCGCTTGTTTGGGGTCGTTCTTCAGGGCGCCGTCGATCACAATTTCCTGACTCTGCCGATTCGCGTGCGACCCACCTCCGTTCGGACCGTACTTGACCTTCCAGTTGTCCTTCTTCAGTTCGGCCAGGTCCTTCTGCAACGTGGGCGACTTGCCGGCGATGTCATCAACGTCCTGCCCGAGATTCGTTTGGACCTGCCCCTTCGAATCCGGCGCAGCCACCGTCATCGCCGGACCGGCCGGGCAGTTGATCTTTACCAGCGGCGAGTTGATGTTGATCTCGCCAGCAGTCATCGTGATGGTGCTTGCGCCCACTGCGAGGACCAGCTTCGTGCTGCCTTCGATGAAGACTTCCTTGCCCTTCTCGGTGATCTTCTGCTCGCCGGTGATGGACAGGGTCTTGGACGCCGTGATCTTGATGTTGTCGCCGGCCGAAATGGATCGGCTCTTGGCGATCTGCTCGTTGTATGCCGCGCCGACCACCACGTTCATCAGGCCGCCAGTATTGAGGCTGTAGGCCGCCCCGACGTTGACCATGTAACCCAGGCCGACGTTGGTCATCTTGGCCAGGCCGACGTTCTGGATGTTGGTCATCCCGACCGTCTCGGTGAGGTGCTTGCCAACGTTGATCGACTGGTTCTTGCCGATGGTCGTCTTGTGGTTTTTGCCGATCGACTCCTGGTGGTTTTGGCCGATCGTATTGACGCGGTTCTGGTCGATCGTGATGGTCTCGCGACCGAAGACGTGCTCGGTCCGATCCTGCTTGATGTCGATCTGCTCATTGAGGTCGACGGTCTCGGTGCGATTGCCCTTGACCCGGACCGTCTCATGACGGTCGATCGTCTTCATCCGATCCTGGCCGACCCAATGCGTCTCGTCGTTCTCGACCTCGATGTCCTGGTTCTTCTCCGCATGAATCCAGAGCTGCTCGGCGCCCTGCTTGTCCTCGAAGCGGATCGCATTGGCATTGCCGTAGCTCCCGCCCTTGGTCGAGCGTGTCAGGAAGCCGCTCTGGGTGGCGTTGGCCGGCAGTTCCCATGGCGGCAGGTTCTCGCCGTTGTACGTCCGTCCGATGATGATGGGCGCGTCGGGGTCTCCTTCGATGAACCCGATGATCACTTCCTGCCCGATGCGCGGAATGTGAATACCGCCGAAGTTCGAGCCCGCCCAGGGATGCGCGACGCTTACCCAGCAAGAGCTGCGCTCGTCGCGCTTGCCGCGCCGGTCCCAATGGAACTGGACCTTCACCCGTCCGAATACGTCGGTATGGATCTCCTCACCGGCGGGGCCGGTGACGATCGCGGTCTGAGGACCGGCGACCAGCGGCTTGGGGGTACGCCGTGGCGGCCGGTACTGCTGGCTCGAAGGTATGCAGGAGAAGCTGCAACGCAATGATGTGTCGCCGGAGGCCGCTTCGTTTGCGGCCTGCTGCAACTGCAGCACCGTGGAGGTGACCAGGTACTCCGCGTTCTCGATGTCTCGGGGGTGCCTCGTCAACGTCAGCAGGTGGCCCGCATGCACACCTTGCGCATTGGTCGAGCCTTCATGACTCTGGTAGGCCGTCTGCAATTCATCGAGGCGATCCTCGGCGTACTGCGCGCCGTCGCCGCCGACGATGAAACCACCCGGGTAGTCAAAGATTTCGCCGTCCGACAGGTCGTAGTTCCGCGGCTGGCCACGGCTGGTCTCCAGGTCATTCGACGGGCGCTGGAAGTCGTAATCGGTGATGACGACCTTGCCGGGCTTGACGCACTCGGCGCTGTTCCAGCTCTGCACATACTCGAGCTGGGGCGCGGCCTGGGCGCCAGACCCATAGAACGGCAGCGACTCGCACCCCGGCTTCGCGTCGTGCCCGCTGGCCGAGTCGCACAGCACCACCTTGTGCCCGCTCTCGTCGTGCTCGACGTACCAGTAGATGCCCTCATGCTCCAGCAGCCGCGCCACGAAGTTGAAGTCGGTCTCGCGGTACTGCACGCAGTAGTTCCAGGTCCGGTACGGGCGCAGCAGCTTGAACTCGTAGCGCGCGACCGGATGGTCCTCGAACACCTGCTTGACGATGTCGGGCACCGACATCTCCTGGAAGATCCGGCAGTCCGAGGTGCGCGACAGCAGCCACAGCCAGGGCTTGAGCTGCATCTCGTAGACGCAGTGCTTGCCTTCGAAGCCCCGCTGCGCGAAGCGCGTCACATAGCCGCTCACGTGGCGCGGCGCATCCTCGCGCAGCGCGATCGTCAGCGTCGCCAGCTTGCCCAGCAGCTCGGAGGCCAGGATGTCCTTGCGCTCGCTCAGCAGCGTCAGCGTGGTGTCTCCAGCGTCGCTCAGGCCCTCGCGCGAGGTGCAGGAATGCACGCGCAGGACGTCGTCGGGCAAGGCGGTTTTGAGGCGGAACGGTGAGGCCATAGGTCTTCCAGGATCTCCCTGGCCGACACGGTAGGGGGCGCCTATCGCGCGCAAAAGAGGCGAAAGTCACTTTGGGCGCCGCCCTGCGCCCGCTACCGTCTGTCCTCACCGGTTCCGTACAAGGGGCAGGCCTTGCGCCGCCTGAAAACCCTGGGGCCGTTTCAGGAGATTCCCATGCCTGCCTGCCGCATTCCCGGGCCGCTCGGCGCCGGCGCCAATTGTTTCGAGATCGACGAGGGCACGATGGTGCGCGCGGCGTCGCCGCTGGCGGCTCCTGTCGGCACCGCGCCGCGCGACAAGCCGCCGGCCATCGATGACGACACCCGTGCGCTGGCCGCCGTCGCTTATGGCGAGGGCTCGACCGGCAACGTCTTCGAGGAGATGGCCGCCATCGCCAACGTGCTGGTCCGCCAGCAGAAGGCCCGCGGCTACAAGACGATCAGCGCCTTCATCAAGGCCGACAAGACCTTCGCTTTCGCGGCGCACGACGGCAACCAGCGGCACGGCAAGCTGATCAAGGCCAGCGCCGAGGAGATCGCCAAGGACCCCGGCATGAGCGACGCGGTGCGCGGCGCGCGCAATGCGCTCGACCCGAGCGGCACCGACTACTCCAACGGCGCCTACTTCTGGGACGGCGCGGACATCAAGTCGAACTACGACAAGCATCCCAAGGTCAAGGCCGGCATCCACATCACCGACCCGAAGCACAACATCTACGACATCAAGGACAAGGACGTCCCTGGCGAAGAGTGGTGGCGCAATGCGCAGGGGCAGAAGACCAAGCTGCGCGGCAAATGGGATTACAAATACGAGTCCACCGCCGCCTATGGCGGCACGATCTTCTGGAAGTACAACGCCGCCTTCGTGAAGGCGACCAACAACAAGGAATACGACTGATGCCCACCCTGCCGACCGCGCGCTCGATGGCTTCGTCGCCGAGGGCGGCCCTCGCCTCGTCGATGACCGCCTGGATGGGCGCGGCGCTGGCCGGCGCGCTGTTCACGGCCTGCGCCGCGCAGGCCGACACCGTGGCCCGCAATGCCACCGAACTGCGCGACGCGCTGCGCGGCAACGCGCCGGCGGCGGTGCTGGAGCCGCTCAAGACGGAAGGCTGGTGTGGTCCCCAGGGCTGCTTCGTCGATGCCGGCGAACTGCGCATCGACCGCGACAAGGGCGGCTTCGCGCGTGCCGAGGGCGGTCGGCGGCTGCAGGTCGTGGAGCACAAGGCGCAGGGCGGCGACGCCCTGCCCGACCTGGACTGGACCCCGACCGACGCGTACCGCGTGATGGCGGGCGGTCAGCGCTGGGGCACCTGCCTGGAGTTCTCGCACGCGGGCGTGGGCAAGAGCGGCACCTTCCAGCGCTGGACCAGCGTGGTGCTGGTGCCTTTCGATGGCGCGGCGCCGGGGAGGACGGCGCATCGCTTCGTCGGGTACTGGACGGGCTGCGATTCGCTGGTCTCGGGGCCGACAGCGGGAACCCTGTCGCTGCGCGTCGTCGAGCGCTCGGAGCCCAAGGCCCACCAGCCGCTGCGGCTGGTGGCCTATCAATGCAGCGCGCGCGGCTGCGAGGGCCAGGTCGATCGCCGCGCGGTCAGCGGCGAGCCGGGCAATGCGCAGGATGGGACATTGACGATCGTTGGGAAGTGAATGATGTCGAGCCGCCTCTCAGCGAGGGCGCGGTCTATCCACGATTCAGGGAGACCCAGATGTCGAAGCATCTTCTGACTTACCGACGTGTGAATGAACTCATCGGGGCCTGGGAGGGCGAAGTCCTCGGACTGCCCGAGAAGGACCGCTACACCGAGCTGCGCAAGCGGCTGTACAAGGTCCGCAACGCCGGCTTCAATGGCTATCCGAAGCTGGACAGCTATGCGCCGCGGCTGATCGACGACGACGACGCGACGATGGCCGCGGTAGAGCATTACTTTCTGTGCCGGGCCTGGGTGGGCACAGGCAAATACCCCGCGTGGCAGATGCGCGCCATGAACTACATCTACGACGCGGGCAAGTCGCTCGGGCTGACGCCGCAGCACAACCCGCACAAGGCGGTGTCGCCGCTGACGCCGGCGCAGCGTGCGGCCAAGGAGGCCGGAATCCTCGATGGCGAGGACGATCTTCGCCGTTTCGGCAACAAGGCCCCGCTGGTAGGCGCGCCGCCGAAGTACTGGTGACCGCGCTCAGGGCGCCGGCCGGCGCCCCAGGATGATGATCGCCATCCCCACCAGGCTGACGGCCACGCCGATCCAGTCGGTGAGCGTGGGCTTGACCTTGTCCACCAGCATCAACCACACCATCGCCACGCCGATGTAGACACCGCCATAGGCCGCATAGACGCGGCCGGCGGCGGTCGGATGCAGCGTAAGCAGCCACGCGAAGAGCGCCAGGCTCCCGGCCGCGGGCACGAGCAGCCACGTGGACTTGTCCTGCTTGAGCCAGAGGTACGGCAGGTAGCAGCCGACGATCTCGGCAAGCGCGGTGACGACGAACAGCAGGAAGGTCTTGGCGAAGTCCATGGCTCAGCGCTCGGCCCTGGCACCGGTTTTCAAACGAGCAAGATGCCCTTGCCAACCGTCCGAACCAGGCGCTCAATCAGCTCGCGCTCCTGAGGCTGCAGCTGTGATTGATCAACGTGTCGCCAATTGCGCTCGTAGATCTCCAGTGCTTCCTTCGGCGACACCGTCCCACCCGACCTGTACCAGGTGATCCAGCGCAGCTGTTCAAAGGCTTCAATGGGGATGCATTCGCACTCGGGAGAGTCGCAGTGCGGAGCATCCGGCGTGCCCGCCTCAATCCGTGATGGCAGCGCTGGTTCTGGACTGGGATTGGGCATGGCGCGCGTTGTAGCCCAAGGAGCTGGCGCGCGCCACGCATTCAATCAAACCCGTACTCGAAGTCCCCATCCTTCACATTCAGCGCGACCTTCGTGATCGTCTGCCCGTTGGTCAGGCGCGTGAGGTACTCGCGGCTGATGCGCGGCAGCACCGTGTTCGTGAGGATCGCGTCCACCACGCGGCCGCCGCTCTCGACCTCGTTGCAGCGGCTGATGATCAGCTTCACCACGTCGTCGCCGAAAGTCAGCGGCACGCCCAGGTTCTCGCCCACCCGCTTCTGGATCCGGCCCAGCTGCAGACGGACGATCTGGCCCAGCATCTCCTCGCTCAGCGGGTAGTACGGGATCGTCACCAGCCGGCCCAGCAGCGCCGCCGGGAACACCTTCAGCAGCGGCTCGCGCAGCGCCTTGGCGATGCCCTCGGGCTCCGGCATCAGCTCCGGATCGGCGCACAGCTTCATGATCAGGTCGCTGCCCGCGTTGCTGGTCAGCAGGATGATCGTGTTTTTGAAGTCGATGTAGCGGCCCTCGCCGTCCTCCATCCAGCCCTTGTCGAAGACCTGGAAGAACAGCTCATGCACATCCGGGTGGGCCTTCTCCACCTCGTCCAGCAGCACCACGCTGTAGGGACGACGACGCACCGCCTCGGTCAGCACCCCGCCCTCGCCGTAACCGACATACCCCGGCGGCGAGCCCTTGAGCGTGGAGACCGTGTGCGCCTCCTGGAACTCGCTCATGTTGATGGTGATGACGTTCTGCTCGCCCCCGTAGAGCGCCTCGGCCAGCGCCAGCGCCGTCTCGGTCTTGCCCACGCCCGAGGTCCCCGCCAGCAGGAACACGCCGATCGGCTTGCTCGGATTGTCCAGGCCGGCACGCGACACCTCGATGCGCTTGGCGATCATCTCCAGCGCATGCCGCTGGCCGACCACCCGCTGGTTCAGCGTGTCCGCCAGCTGCAGCACCGCCTGCAGCTCATTGCGCACCATGCGGCCGACCGGGATGCCGGTCCAGTCCTGCACCACCGCGGCCACCGCCTGCTCGTCCACCTGCGGCAGGATCAGCGGCGCATCGCCCTGCAAGGTGACCAGCTCGGCCCGCAGGCCGTGCAACTCGTTCAGCAGCGTGCCGCGATCCTCCTCCGACGGCGCGCCCTCGCCGTCCTTGCGCAGCAGCGCATGCAGCTCCAGCACGCGGTCGACCAGGCCCTTCTCCTTCAGATGGCGCTCCTCGAGCTGCGCCTTGCGCGTCTGCGATTCGTCCAGCGCCGCCAGCACCCGTTGCTTGCGCTCGGCCACGTCCATGCCGATCGCGCCTTCGCGGGCGATGATCTCCTGCTCGATCTCGAGCGCCTGGATGCGGCGCAGGCAGTCCTCGAGCTCGGCCGGCGTCGCATGCTGGCTCACAGCCACGCGCGCGCAGGCGGTGTCCAGCAGGCTCACCGCCTTGTCCGGCAGCTGCCGCGCCGGGATGTAGCGATGGCTCAGCCTCACCGCGGCCTCGATGCCCTCGTCCAGCAGCGCCACGCGGTGATGCTTTTCCAGGATCGAGGCCACGCCGCGCAGCATCAGCACCGCCTTGTGCTCGTCCGGCTCGGGCACCTGCACGACCTGGAAGCGCCGCGTCAGCGCCGGGTCCTTCTCGATGTGCTTCTTGTACTCGGCCCAGGTCGTCGCCGCGATCGTGCGCAGCTTGCCGCGCGCCAGCGCCGGCTTGAGCAGGTTGGCCGCATCGCCGGTCCCGGCCGCGCCGCCCGCGCCGATCAGCGTGTGCGCCTCGTCGATGAACAGGATGATCGGCTTGGGCGAGGCCTGGACCTCGTCGATGACCTGGCGCAGGCGGTTCTCGAACTCGCCCTTCATGCTCGCGCCCGCCTGCAGCAGGCCGATGTCCAGCATGTACAGCGAGACGTCCTTGAGCTGCGGCGGCACGTCGCCCTGCGCCAGGCGCAGCGCGAAGCCCTCCACCACCGCCGTCTTGCCCACGCCCGCCTCGCCGGTGAGGATGGGGTTGTTCTGGCGGCGCCGCATCAGGATGTCGACGATCTGGCGGATCTCTTCGTCACGACCGGCGATCGGATCGATCTCGCCATTGCGCGCGCGCTCGGTCAGGTCGACCGCGAAACGCTTGAGCGCCTCCTGCTTGCCCATCGCCGCCGGCGCGATCGCACCGCTGGCATCGCCCGGCGCCGCGCCCGGCTCGGCCGCGCGCATCGCCCGCTCGGGCGAGCCCTCCAGGATCTGGTTGAAGTGCTCGCTGAGGTCGTCGACCGGGATCTTCTCGAACTGCCTGGACACCGACAGCAGCACGTTGCGCATCGAGGCCGTCTTCAGCAGGCCCAGCACCAGGTGGCCGGTGCGCACCTGCTGGTCGCCGAACATCAGCGAGCCGTAGACCCAGCCGCGCTCGACCGCGTTCTCGACCCAGCTCGACAGGTCGGTGACCGAGGTCGCGCCGCGCGGCAGCCGGTCCAGCGAGGCCATCAGGTCGGCCGACAGCTGCGCGGCATCCAGCCCGTAATGCTTGACGATGCGATGCAGGTCGGAATCGGGCGTGTTGAGGATCTGGTAGATCCAGTGCTGCAGCTCGACGTACGGATTGCCCCGCAGCTTGCAGAACACGGTGGCGCCTTCGATCGCCTTGTAGGCCAGCGGATTGAGCTTGCCGAAGAGGCTGGTGCGGGCGATTTCAGTCATGACGATGCTCCCTGTGATGCCGGTGGCGTGGCCCGCCCCTTCACCCGCTGTCGCGGATGCAGGTGCAGGTCGCCCCGGTCGTGGCGATGCGGACGGCCGCCCGAGCGGCCCGTCCAGGAAGTGAAGCCCAGGCGCGCGCGGCCGCTCAGTGCCGCGGCGGGCACCTCGTCGCGGCGCAGCACCGGCTGCAGCTCCCATTGCAGGTTGTGGCCGACGTACTGCCGGATCCAGTCGTTGAGCGGCCGCCACGCGTCGCCGTCGGGCAGGAAGCCCTCGTACTGGCGCAGCGTCAGCGGGCCCAGCACGACGCGGAAGCGGTACTGCCGGTCCCAGGCCTTGTTGCCGCAGGCGGTGTTGAGGCCCAGCCGCGGCAGTTCGCGGCCGATGCGCTCGGGCCGCTGGCGCGCGAAGCCCAGCCGGGTGCGCTCGCCGTCCTCGACGGGCAGCCAGTGCGGCACATGCTGCTCGATGCGCACCGGCACCTTGAAGTGCAGCGACAGGATCTTGGCCAGGCCCTCGGCATGCTGCGCCCGCCCGCCATGCAGGCCCGCCTGGAACAGGCGCGCGGTCTGCGGCAGCGAGTCCGCCGGCCGCTGCGCGCCGTCCAGGCCGCTGGCGGCGCCGAGCCAGGCGGCATAGCGGTCCGTGGCCGGCCGGTCATGCTGGACCGCCGGCTGCGACTGCGCCCAGGCGCGGTAGAAGTGCAGCAGCAGGCGGTGGTGGAAGACGTCGAGGAAGCGGCTCAGCGTCGGGTCGCCGCGCTGGTGCAGCCGCTCGCGGGTGTACTCGGTGAGGTGCAGCGGCATCGGCCCCTGCGGTCCGAGCAGCCCGAAGAAGCGCACGCCCAGTCGCGGCGCCGGGTTCTGGCCGCGGGTGAGGCTGGCCAGCGCCGCCGGCGCGAAGTCCAGCTCGGGCTCCTGCCCCAGCCGGATCGCCTCCTGCGACGGCCGCAGGCCACGGCCCAGTCGCGGCACGTCGGGCGTCAGGCCTTCGATGCGGCGCAGCAGCGCGAAGAAGTCATGGGCCCAGGGCGTCGCCTCGACATCCTCGAAGAGCGCGCGCAGCGCCTCGTCGCGTTCGCCGCGCTCGCCGCGGTTGGGACGGCGCGCCAGCAGCGACTCGGGTGATTCGTTGGCTTCCGGCGTGACCGGCCGGCTCGCCTGCACGACGGCATCGCCGCCGGCACCGTCGTCGTCCGGGGCACTGCCGGGCTCGGGCACCGTCATGCGCGGTCTCCGCCGCCGGCGCGGTCGAGACGTCCCTCGGCATCACCGCCGATGCGCGGCGCCCAGCGCTTGACCTGGCCGCGCTGCGGCGTGCGCAGGCTCAGCTGGGTGAAGCTGTTGATCGCCGCATGGCGGGTGAAGTAGCGCTCCAGCACGCTGGCGAAGAGATAGGCGCTGTGGCCCTGGAAGGCCAGCTCATCGAGCTCCAGCGTGATCTCCGTGCCCGCACCGAAGCTCAGCGGGCCGGTGAAGGGCAGTCGCCGCACCACCGGCTGGGCCTCGACGCCACGCACGCCCTCCACCTGGCGCAGCCAGGCCGGGTCGCTGGGGGGACCGTACAGCGCCAGCAGCCGGCGCAGCGTCGCCGCGGCCTGCGCCGGCGGCTCGTCGGCCCAGGGCAGTTGCTGCTGCGTCAGCAGGCCGACCAGGCTCCAACCCGCCTCGCCCACCGGCTGGCGGTTGACCGGCCGCGTCGGGCCATGGACCGATTCGACCTTGAGCACCGGCCCCGCCGCGTCCAGCCGCCAGGCGCCGGCGCCGTTGTGCGGCAGCAGCATCGGCAGGTCGCGGTTGGTCACCAGCGCCGAGACCGACAGCTGGCGGATGTCCTCGCGGTAGGGCGCGTGGCGCGGATCGACCAGCGACAGGAAGACCTCGTCGCCGATGTAGCCGGTGCGCGGTCCCTGCTCCTTCTGACGCGTGGACAGCAGGCGCGGCTCGCGTCGCACCGTGTAGAAGCCGGGCGCATCGGGCGGCGCCTCGTGGTAGGTCGCGTACAGCGGCTCGAAACCCTGCTGGCCCAGCGCCCCGGCGCCGTAGCCGGTCACCGACTGCAGGCTGTGGATCTCGTAATCCATCGGCCGGGTGCGGTCCGGCACCACGTGGTACTCCCAGTTCCCGGTGCCGAGCTGGATGCGGTCCAGCCGCTTCGGGAACAGGTTGATCGCCGGCGTGCAGTGCAGCGAAACGCTGTCCACGTCGACCATCGCCTCCAGCGCACCATCGCCGCGACCGAAGAACAGCACGATCTCGAAGGAAGTGCCATCCACCCGGGCCAGGCGCTCGGCGAGCTGGTCGATCTCGATGAACAGGAAGCGCCGCGGCATCGCGGCCAGCTCCTGCATCAGCCGGCAGCCGGAGAAGTTGCGATGCGTCTCCGGCAGCAGCGCCTCGTCCGGCGCGAAGCCCAGCGGGCGGATGCTGGTCGCCGGCCGCCATTGCGCCGGCACGGCCGGCGCGTCGATGCCCTCGCCGGTGACGAAGCTGCCCAGCGGCGCCCCGAGCGCCAGTTCATGCAGGCGATAGGCGACCTCGTCGGGCGCGCTCAGGTAGAGCGCGAGCCGGTCCAGCCCCAGTTGGCGCACCGGAATGCCGCCGCCGGTCTTGAGCCGCAGTCGCAGCCCGCCCCGGCTGCCGGCGGCATCGGGCAGCCGCGACATCGGCAGGTCGGGCGCATGGCTGAAGTACTGGACGTCGTCCAGCGTCAGCGGCCACAGCGTCACGTCATGGGCGGTGCGGAACTCGCAACGCGTGTCCTGGCCGCGCGGCACGCCGGACTGCAGCACGCTGCCGCGGGGCACCGGATGGCCCTTGGAGAGGTTGGGATCGGTCGGATCGACGCCGAAGCGCGCGATCATCATCGACGGCACCGGCGCCAGGAAGTTGGGGTAGATCGACTCCAGCAGGTGGGCGATCAGGCGCGGATGCTCGGCGTCGAGCTTGAGCTGCACCCGCGCCGACAGGAAGGCGAAACCCTCGAGCAGCCGCTCGACATAGGGGTCGGCGACCTCCGCATCCTCCAGGCCCAGGCGCGCGGCGATCTTGGGGAAGTCGCGCGCGAACTCGGCGCCGACCTCGCGCAGGTGGGCGAGCTCGTCGTTGTACAGGCGCAGCAGCCGGGGATCCATCGCGCGTCCTCAGCCCTCGCGGACCTCGACCTGCCCCGCCTCGAGGTCCATCTGCGTGCGCAGCAGGATCTCCAGCGGCACCGGCTGCGACCAGAGGTGGCCGCGGATGTCGAACTCGATCACGTTGTGGGTGTCCATGACGCTCTGCGTCTCGATCGCGCGGACCTCCAGCGTGTCCGGCAGGATGCGCGGCTCGAAGCGCAGGATGGCCTGGCGGATCTGCTTCTCCAGCAGATGCACGTCGATGCGCGAGGCCAGTTGCCCCGACAGCGCCGGCAGGCCGAAGTTCAGCACGCTGTCGCCGACGCGCGCATACGGATCGCAGGCCTTGCCCAGCGGCTGGATGGCGTTGAACAGCCAGCCCAGGTCGCGCAGCACCGCCTGGCGCAGTTGCGACTTGGTCATGACGCGGCGCTCCTCCGCCTCGACGCGATGGAAGGGATCGTCGTCGGTGAGGCGGTCCAGCAGGGCCGGCTGCAGGCGATCGCGGGTGATCTGGGTCATGGCTCGCGCGGCGCGGGTGGGCTCACCTCGAGGCGCCGGTGTCCAGGCGCCAGAACACGACCTGAGCGAACTTGCCGTCGTTGGCCCAGGAGTCCCAGATCGTCTTGTCGCCCTTGCTCTTGGCGCCGGCCCAGCCGCCCAGCGAGGTCGACATCGCCAGCGGATACATGCCGCGGGCGCGCATCATCTGGGACTTGCCGCCCGAGGTGTACGCATAGCCGCCAGCCGGCTTGGCCGCGCCGGGATACACGACGATCACATGGCCGTTGGGCTGCGTGACCAGGCCGCCGACGATCAACTCGCCGCGGCTGGCCCGCTCGGCCAGTTCCGACACCGGCGTCTCCTTCCAGCGCTTGTCGGCCTTGAGGAAGGCGATGAGCGCATTGGCGGTGCGGTACTCCTGGTCGGGGAGGTAGCGCTTGATGACGTGCCAGACGGCGTGGCTGCACGAGCCGGGGTACTTCTCGTACGCCTCGTCGGCGACCTGCTTGAGTTGCGCGGCCGTGACCGGCTCGGTGGTGGTGGGATTCAGGATGTCGGGCATGGAGAGTCGGCGGACGCCTTGGCGCCCGCTGCGCGGTAACGGTGTTCGGCCGCGTCCCAACGCAGCGCCGGCAGCGCGTAATCGCCGCCGACCGCCGGATTGCTGACCTGGACGCGGATTTCCTGCGGCACGCCCTCACGCCACAGACCGTGGCGCAGCGTCAATGTCCGCGGTTGATCGAAGGGGAACAGCTCGGGCAGCCCGCCGACGCAACGGAAGTCGCGGTCGACCAGCAGGGGTTTGGGGAAGTCCTCCCACGGCGCATCGGCGGCGCGGGTCTCGTAATACGTTTCGGCGAAGACCGAGACCAGCGCCACGCGCGCAGTGCCGCCGGGGGCCGTCAGTTCGCAGCGCCGCGTCGCGTCGAGGTACTTGGCCCATGCGGCCGGCAACCGGGCGCGGTCGGCCTCGCCCAGCGGCGCGCAGGTCTCAGGCGACAGCGTGCGCCAGGCCGCCTTCGCGGTCGGCGCCGGCTTGGCCGCCGCGGTCTTCGCCGCCGGCGGCATTGAACCCGCGTCGGCGCGCGCCAGCGATGCGGCCATCGTCCCGGCCATGGCCAGGACCGCCATCAGGGCGAGCGAACGGATCGGAGGGAACGCCGGCGACGCGGCGCGCGGCGCGGCAGACAGGACGGATGGCGCCGGCATGGCGCTCGACAGGGACGGACGGCGGCGCATTCACTTCCTCAATTCGATGAGACGGACATCCAGCAATCCGGCCTCGCCTTGGTCGCTCATCAGCACCCGCTGGCCGACGCCGGCGTACTGGTCGTCCTGCGAGCCCGGCAGCGGCTGCCATTCGGTCCGGCGCGACAGCCAGACGCGTTCGTCGTCGAAGGCCACGCTGCGCGGATATCGCGTCGGGATCAGGGCGACCGAGGCACCGCCGTTGGGAAACTCCAGGTGCGCCGCGGCCCAGACCAGGTCGCGCAGGTCGGTCGGCGGCTCGATGTGGATCTCCTTGAGCGCGGAGAACGGCACCCAGCAGTAGCGGCCGTTGATCACCGCCTCGAGCACCGGGCCCAGGCGCGAGTCGCCGTCGCACAGCCACTCGAAGGCCTGGCCGTCGATCGTGCCGGCGGTGGCGGGCGCGGCCTCCAGCGCCTGCGCGCGCAGCTGCCGCGCGCCGGCCGCGTCACCGTCGTGGTCGAGCTTGAGCGCATGCACCAGGTTGGCGACCCACTCGGCGGGTTCGCCCATCACCATCGGCGTGGTGCGGCCCTCGAAGACGGCCTCGCGCACCAACTCGCACTTGAGCGCCTCGCGGTAGGTGTTGACCATCGCCAGCGTGCCGGCGTCGAGCTCGCCGCACACCTCCAGCTGCGCCGCCGCCCGCGCCCACTGGCCGGTCACCGCCAGCAGCTGGAACAGCATCGTGCGCAGCTTCGCGTCCTGCGGGCGCTGGCGGACCTCCGCCTGCGCCGCGGCCAGCGCCTCGGTCGGGCGGCCCGCCGCCAGCAGTTCCTGCACTGCGCTCATCGCATGCTCCGTGATCTCTCGTCGTTGTTCGTCGCGACCCGCTGCCGTCAGCGGCGCGGGTTCAGGTCAGGTCGTCGTCGAAGGTGTGGGTGCCGCCCATCGCGCCCTTGGCGTTCTGGGTGCGGTACTCGATGGACACCTTCTGGAAGCTCATCGCGATGCGCTCGACCGGCGCGCCGTCGGCATCGGCCTCGATGTCGTAGGACGCGATGCGCGCCTTCTCCAGCGTCAGGCAGAAGTAGTCTTCCTGCGCGCCGCCCGCCTTGCGCAGGTAGAGCTTGGCCGACTTGACCTCGTCGTTGGTCGCCACCGCGCTCATCAGCGCGGTGCTGGCGCTGTCGAGGTCCTTGGTGATCGTCAGCTGGCGATAGCTGCGGCGGCCGGTCTGCTGGCCCGCCACCGCATCGCCGGCCGCGCCCACGCCCCAGCTGAAGCCGCGCACGACGACGTCGCCGGCATGGCCGGCCGACATGGATTCACCCTTCACCTTGCCGGCCCGCTTCAGGGACAGGTCCAGGTACATGTCGGCGCTGGTCGCGCCGCCGCTGCTCAACGGATTCATCTTTCGCTCCGGCATGGACAACGGATGACGGCGCTCGCGCCCAGGGGCGCACCGTCATGCGTTGTCCGAGCGCGGCGCGGCCGGCCGGGGGCCGTCGCGCCGCGGGGTCCGCGAACGGAAGGCGCCGGCTCGCACCGGCGCCCCGCCGATCAACGGGTTTCGGTCGTGGCCACGTTCCAGCCGAACTTGACCGCGCCGCCCAGGCCGCCCTTGGCGTCTTGGGCCTTGTACTCGAACTCGATGTCCGCGTACGACAGGGCCACGCTCTCGCTGATCTCGCCACCGGCGGAGGCCGACGGGGCGACATTGGTCACCAGCACCTGCTTCAGCGTGACCTTCAGGAAGTCCTGCTGGCCTTCGCCGGCCTTGCGGCAGGTCAGGACGGCCTGGTCGAAGTGCTTGCCCGAGGCGCAGGCCTTGGCCAGCACCGGGGACGCCTTGTCGTAGTAGTGCGCGAACACGAACTGGCCGGGAATGCCCTTGCCCTTGCCGGAGCCGGTACCGGCGGCGGCGGTGCTTTCCTGACGCACATCCCACGACCAGGCGAGCAGATCAATCTCGCCCTTGTGGTCCTTGTGGGTGGATTCGCCTTCGACTCCGGCGAACTTCAGATTGGCGTCGATCGTCATGGTCGGTTTCTCCTAGATGGACTCTTTGAAAACAGTCTCCGCATCAACGCTCACCGCATGCGGAAACCGGGATTTCGGGCCCGGGGGCCCGGTTGGCTCATCGCCTCGAAAATTTCAGAACGGCGCCTTCGACAGCGCTCCCTTGGACGCGTCGCGCGTCGTTGCGCGCGATTTCTTTGTTTCCTTCGCACGGGCCGCCGCGGCGACCCGCCGCCTCACTTGCCCTTCTGCGACGGCAGCGTCGAGACCAGCCGCAGCGAGACCGTCAGGCCCTCGAGCTGGTAATGCGGACGCAGGAAGAATTTCGACGAGTAGTAGCCGGGATTGCCCGGGATCTCCTCGACCACCACCTCGGCCGAGGCCAGCGGCTTCTGCGACTTCGTCGTCTCCGAGGAGTTGGCGGGATCGCCGTCGACGTAGTTCATGATCCACTTGTTCAGCCACTTCTCCATGTCGGCACGTTCCTTGAACGAGCCCACCTTGTCGCGCACGATGCACTTCAGGTAATGGGCGAAGCGGTTGCAGGCGAACAGATACGGCAGGCGCGCGGCCAGGTTGGCATTGGCGGTGGCGTCCGGATCGTCGTACTCGGCCGGCTTCTGCAGCGACTGCGCACCGATGAAGGCGGCGAAGTCCGAGTTCTTGCGGTGCACCAGCGGCATGAAACCGTTCTTGGCCAGCTCCGCCTCGCGGCGGTCGCTGATGGCGATCTCGGTCGGGCACTTCATCGCCACGCCGCCCTCGTCGGTCGGGAAGGTGTGGGCCGGCAGGCCCTCGACCGCGCCACCCGCCTCGACGCCGCGGATGCGGGTGCACCAGCCGTAGGTCTTGAACGAACGGTTGATGTTGGTGGCCATCGCATAGGCGGAGTTGGCCCAGGTGTACTTGGCATGCTCGCCGCCGCCGGTCTCTTCCTCGAAGTTGAACTCCTCGACCGGATTCGTCTTGGCGCCGTAAGGCAGGCGCGCCAGGAAACGCGGCATGGCCAGGCCGATGTAGCGCGCGTCGTCGGACTCGCGCAGCGACTTCCAGGCGGCGTACTCCGGCGTGCTGAAGATCTTGGTCAGGTCGCGCGGGTTCGCGAGCTCCTGCCACGAGCCCATCTGCATCAGCGAGGGATTCGCCGCGGCGATGAAGGGCGAGTGGGCGGCGGCCGAGACCTTGGCGATCTCGCCCAGCAGCTCGACGTCCGGCGGGCTGTGGTCGAAGTAGTAGTCGCCGACGATGCAGCCGAAGGGCTCGCCGCCGAACTGGCCGAATTCCTCTTCATAGACACGCTTGAAGATCGGGCTCTGATCCCAGGCCGTGCCCTTGTAGCGCTTGAGCGTCTTGCCGAGGTCGTTCTTCGAGATGCTCATCACGCGGATCTTGAGCTGCTCGTCGGTCTCGGTGTTGTTGACCAGGTAGTGCAGGCCGCGCCAGGCCGATTCCAGCTGCTGGAACTCGGCATGGTGCAGGATCGCGTTGACCTGCTCGGACAGCTTCTTGTCGATCTCCGCGATCATCGACTCGATCGAGACGATGACGTCGCTGCCGATCAGCTGGGTCTGCGACAGCGCCTGCTGCGCCAGCGTCAGCACCGCCTGCTCGACGGCGGACTTGGCCTCGTCGGTCTTGGGCTTGAATTCCTTGTTCAGCAGCGAGGCGAACTCGCCGCCTTCGTACTCGATGCCCTGCAGCGAGGGCGAGGCTTGCGAGAGAGTCTCTTCGGCCATGGTGCGTGCTCCGTGGGGTCCGTCGATGGGTCTGAGGGCGCGCGGCGCTTATTGCGCGGCGTCGTCGGCGGGTTTCTGGGCCGAGGCCAGCGACTTCAGCAGCGCCTCGTCCTTGACCACCTTGGCGATCAGCTGCTCGGCGCCGGCCTTGCCGTCCATGTAGGTGATCAGGTTGGCCAGTTGCTGGCGCGCCTCCAGCAACTGCTTGAGGCCGTCCACCTTGCGCGCGACCGCGGCCGGCGAGAAGTCGTCCATCGACTCGAAGGTCAGGTCGACCATCAGGTTGCCTTCGCCGGTCAGCGTGTTGGGCACGGCGAACGAGACGCGCGGCTTCATCGCCTTCATGCGGGCATCGAAGTTGTCGACGTCGAAGTCCAGGAACTTGCGGTCCGACACCGGCGGCAGCGGCTCGGTGGGCTTGCCCGACAGGTCCGACAGCACGCCCATCACGAAGGGCAGCTGCACCTTCTTCTCGGCGCCGTAGAGCTCGACGTCGTACTCGATCTGCACGCGCGGGGCGCGATTCCTGGCGATGAACTTCTGGCTGCTGGTGGCCATGGGGTGCTCCTTGAAGCGTGGATCGGGTGAAAGGTACGAAAGTGGAAGGACGTCGGGGAACCGGTGGATCACTCGCTGGGGGTGCCGGCGAGCTTCTCGATCTCGTGCACGCCCTCGGGATTGAGGTCGCGCATGATTTCCATGAAGTTCTTGCTCATGAGCCGCTGCGCGCGGCGGATCAGCAGCGGCGCGGGATTGCTGGGCTCATGGCGCTCGATCCATTCGCAGGCGCGCTGCAGCGCGCGCACCGCGTCGTCGCGGCTGGCGATCGTGCCGGGCGCGGCGACCGCGCCGGCGATCATTCCGCCGACCACGGGGCCGGCCGGCGCGCCAGCGGCTTCCGCGGGCAGCTCGACGGCCCCGCCGCCCTGCCCTTGCAGTTGTCCGGCGGCCGCGGCCAGCGGCTTGAACAGGCGCAGCAGCGGCGCGAAATCGGGGCCGTGGCCGGCGCCCAGCGGGGTCTCGATCGCCGCGACGATGCCCTGCACGGTCGGCAGCGATTCATGCAGCCGGGCGGCCAGCGCCGGATCGTTCGCGGCCTGCGCCGCCAGCCCGGCCATCAGGCCTTCGGGCGACGGCACGGATTCGTCGGCCATCGGATCGGCATTGCCGAGCGCCAGCTCCACGTCCCGCACCCGCGGGCCGCCGCGCTGGCCGGTCAGGCTGGCCGCGCGGAAATCCGCGATCGCCGCGGTACCGCTGACCAGCGGCTGCAGCGCGTTCAGGCGCATCGTGGGATCGTCGTTGTCCGAGGCGTCCAGTTGCGGATGGACATGCGCCCAATGGCGCTCCAGCAGGCCGCGGATCAGCGACAGGCCGTCGAGCGCCGCGCCGAAGCCATGCAGGCGGGCGCCGGCGCGGGCCAGCCACACGGCCACGCGCAGGTCGCGGGTGCGCCGGGCCAGGGCCAGGGCCTGCTCGTGCACCGCCGGCCAGTCCGGCTCCTCGGCCGGGATGACGGTGTCGCCGTACTGCTGTTCCGGCTTGCCGGCGCCTGCGGCTTCCAGCGCGAGGAAGGCAGGGTCGTACTCCAGGTCGGCGCCACATGGGGCGTCGTCCTGCAGCGGGGCAAGCAGCGCGTCGAGGTCGAGATCAGCCATCGCGTCGGAGGCAGCGGAACAGTTGCATGCCATGGACTCTATTGACAGCTGTAACCGCGCACAGTGGTCGAAAGTCACTTTGCCCCTCAGGCGGCCGCTCAGCCTAGGGATTGCACCGCCGCCCGCCACCACCGCCGTCCCCGCCGAACGGGCGGCCCGCGGCCGCTCCCTCTTTGGAGGTAGCGGCGTTAATGCGGACGCACAGAAACATTAACGATGTGTTTCGGTGCGGGACAAGAACAAGGCCGTGCCGCCATACTCCGCCCCCGCAAGACCTGTCCCTTCTGTCAGGGACAGATCCACTCCGGCGAGTCCGCCGGTCCCTGGGCGCACGAGGCCCATGCGACGCGTTCTCCTCGGGAGGGAGAGCGGCGGACCGCCTCCAGCCAAGTCCAGCCAACAAGAGGCCCGCACCATGAAGCCGACCCCGATGCCTGCCGCCGCGAACGCGGTCGATGCCGCGAACCCGCTCATCGCCCCGCCCCCGCCCGATGGCGAACGTCGCCGCCTGCTCCTGATCGCCGGCGCAGGCGCCCTGGCGGCCACGATGTCCGCCTGCGGCGGCGGCGGCGGTGGCGGCGAAGCGCAGGCGTCGCCCACCGCCCCGACGCCTCCCGCGCCACCGCCGGCGACCTCGGCGGTCAAGCGTGGCCTGGCCTACGACCTGAAGGACGCCGCCGATTTCAGCGCGCTCTCTGGCGGCAGCGTCGGCTGGTGGGTGAACTGGGCCCTCAAGCCGAACGCGGCAGTGCTCGCGCAACCGACCATCGCCGGAGCGATGGAACATGTGCCGATGCTCTGGAACTTCGACTTCGACACGGCCGACGTCGTCGCCTACCTGAAGTCGCGGCCGGAGCTGAAGTCGCTGCTGGTGCTCAACGAGCCCAACCTCACCGACCAGGCCAACAAGACACCGACGGAAGCCGCCGCCCAGTGGCCGCGTTACGAGGAGGTGGCGCGGCAGACCGGGGTCAAGCTGGTCGGTCCAGCGATTACCTGGGGCACGATGGCCGGTTACACCGACCCGGTGGTCTGGATGGACGCCTTCATCGCCGCCTACCGCACCGCCCATGGTGGCCGCGATCCGCAGATCGACGCGCTCGCCTTCCACTGGTACGACTACGGGCTCGACGATCAGCTCACGCGGCTGGAAAAGTACGGCAAGCCGTTCTGGATCACCGAGATGGCCAACTGGCATGTCGGCGACGGGGCCGCGCAGATCGACTCCGCGGCGAAGCAGAAGGCGCAGATGGCGGACATGGTCAGGATCTGCGAAACCCGCTCGGATGTGGTCCGCTATGCCTGGTTCACCGGCCGCTGGTCGCCGGATCCGCATTTCACCAGCCTCTTCGGCACCGCCGGCACGCTGACGGAGGTCGGCCAACAGTACAAGTCGCTGCCGAGATCCTGACGCCTTATTGGGGCCGCGCGGCGCGCGGTGGTGGCGCGGGAACCGGGATTGCTGTCTCCCCGGCATCAACACTTCATGGAGTGATCCCCATGACCGTCATCGCCTCCTCCCGCCCGCGGGCCCTGCCCGCGATCGCAGCGATCGCCCTGGCCCTGGGCGGCACCCTGGCCGCCGGCACCGTCGCCGCCCAGACCGCCACGACGGCGGCCACGCCCGCCTCGGCGGCGCGCTCGCATGCGGACAGCAGCTTCATGAAGAACGCCGCCGAGTCCAACTTCGCCGAGATCGCGGCCGCTGACCTCGCCCTCAAGAAGGGCACCAGCGCGGACGTCAAGGCTTTCGCCCAGAAGATGATGGACGACCACAAGAAGGCCGACTCGGAGCTGCAGACGCTGGCCGCGTCCAAGGGCGTGAAGCTCCCGACCGATGCCAGCATGGTCCAGAAGGGCAAGGCCAAGATCCTGGAGCAGCGCGACGGGACCAGCTTCGACCACCATTACGCCGAGAACCAGGTCGGCGCGCACAAGGACGCCGTCAAGCTGTTCGAGAAGGCGTCCAAGGACGCGAAGGACGCCGAGGTGAAGGCCTGGGCCGCCAAGATGCTGCCGGCCTTGCAGCATCATTTGCAGGAGGCGCAAGCCCTCGAGCAGGCCACCAAGGCGGCCGACAAGAAGAAGTAAGCGACAGGGCTCAGCGCAGCGCGGCCAGCAGCGCCGCCTGCGCGAGCCAGGGGCGCCGCTCGGCGCTCATGCCGTGGCCGGACACGGGCGCCAGCACCGCGCGCGCGTCGAGCACCGGCACCACCGCGGCCGTCGCCAGACCCTGCATGACGGCGGCAGGCACGCCCTCGCACGCCACCGCCGCGTAGAGATGCCCCAGCAGCCGGGCGACCTCGTCGAGCGCGGCGCCCTCCTCCAGCGCTCGCGCCGGGTCGAGCATCGTGACCTGCGCGCCCAGCGACTGGGCCGCCTCGCGCAGCGACCCGACCGACTCCGAGCGTTCATCGCCACAGAACAGCCCCAGGCGCATGCCGACGAGCGGCCGATGCGGTGCGCCGCGCTGCGCGGCCTGCGCGAGTTCGTCCGCGGACCGTTCCAGCGCGGCCGAGGACAGGGGCTGGACGGAGGTCGGCATCGCAGGCAGCGGCGGGGCGTGATGCGGCATGGTCGACAGGCGCGGAACGCAGGCTTGGGAAGGAGGACGGGTGAGGCGCTGGAAGGTGCTCGAGCGACACGCGTCGGCAGCGAGGTGGGGAGCGTAGTCAGCCCACGCCGGGAGGCGTTGATCGATGTCAAACGACCGCGGTTGGCGCGCCTCGACCCGCAGGAATGCTGCGGCGTCTTGAGGGGCCGTTACTGAACCGTCACAGAGGGTTCACCAACTGTTGCCGAGCGATGTCAAGGATTGGCGCGGCCGTTGCGCGCGCTTCCTAGCATCTCCTCAACGCCACCAACCACGAGACCATCATGCACAGCGCCATCGCCATCGCCTCCCCCTCGAGCGACCTTTCCCGCGACCGTCTGCGCGATGCCCCGGCAGGTCGCCCGCGCATTGCGCCCCTCGCGCCCCTCTCGTCCCCATCGTCCCGACTGGCTTCGCTGGCGCTTCCCCCGGCCGCGACCGCCGTCTCCGAACTCCGTCCCCTGACCCGCCTGCCTTTCGCGGTCAGCACCAGCGAATCCCGGCCCGCCCTGCGCGATCCCCACCAGCGCATGCTCGAGGCGATGCGCATCATCCGAGACCTCATCCAGCCCAGCGCCAAGGTCGTGCGTGCCGGCGACATGATCTTCCGCGCCGCGCAGCCCTTCAACACCGTCTACCTGATCAACGCCGGCGCCTTCAAGCTGGTGAGCCGCAGCCTGGATGGGCGCGAGCAGATCGTCAGCCTGAAGTTCCGCGGCGACTGGCTGGGCTTCAGCGGCATCGCGCAAGGCCGCCATCCCTGCGACGCCGTCGCGATGGACACGGGCAACATCTCGATCATTCCGTACGACACGCTGACCGAGGCCTGCGCGCGCCACCCCGAGATGATGGCCATCGTCCACGAAGGCATGAGCACCGAGATCACCCATGAGCGGCAGTCGCTGATGTCGGTCTGCACGCTGGCTTCGCTGGCGCGGGTGGCGGAGTTCCTCTGCGCCTGGGCCCGCAGCATGCACCAGCGCGGCCTGCGCGCCGATGAACTGACCCTGCGCATGACGCGCGCCGACCTCGGCAACTACCTGGGCATGACGCTGGAGACCGTCAGCCGCTGCCTGTCCCGACTCAGTCGTGAAGGTCTCATCCGCTTCGGCGAACGCGGCCGCCGGCAGATCTCGATTCCCGACCTGGAACGGCTGGAGCAGTTCGTCATCGGCGGCCTGCCGGCCGACGGCCAGACCGCGGTCCAGTGACGATGGCGGCGGACACGCCGCCGGTCAGCGACTGAGCACCTTGGCGATCGCCCGCGCCAGCGCGTTGCGGTCATAGGGCTTGGGCAGCAGCTCCCAGCCGAACGCGGCCTCCGGGCCGGAACCCAGCAACTCCGCCGAGAAGCCGGACACCAGCAGCACCGCGATGTCCGGCCAAGCCTGCTGGACCGTCGCTGCCAGTTCCGTGCCGCGCATGCCGGCGCCAAGCGCGATGTCGCTCAGCAGCAGTTGTGGCTGCTCCTCGCCCTCGCCACGTTCCGCAAGATCGCGCAGGTGCCGCAGGGCCTCCTCCCCGCTCGCGCAGGCCGCGACCCGGCAGCCCAGGTCGCCCAGGAAGCGCCGCGCGACCGCTCGCACCTCCGCGTCATCCTCCACCAGCAGCACCCGCAGGCCCGCCGGCACCGTCTCCACGACGGCGTCGCCGTCCACCGTGCCATCCGGCGCGTCCGGCGGTCGGGGCAGGATCAGGGTGAGGGTCGTGCCGCGACCCGGCGTGCTGTCGATGCTGAGCGCCCCGCGCGACTGCCGCGCGAAGCCATAGACCGTGCTCAGGCCGAGGCCCGTGCCCCGCCCTGCCTGCTTGGTGGTGAAGAAGGGCTCGAAGGCCCGCTCCTTGACGTCCTCTGGCATGCCGACGCCGTTGTCGGTCACCGCGATGCGGACGTAGCGCGCCGGCGTCTCCGGCCCGGGCGGCGGCCCGTCTTCCTCCAGCTCTCGGCGGAGCTCCGGCGGCACGCTGCACAGCGGCGCGGCCGCGAAGACCAGTTCGCCGCCTTCGGGCATGGCATCGCGCGCGTTGATCGCGATGTTGAGCAGCGCCGACTCCAGCTGCGCCGGATCGGCCTGCACGTCGGGACAGTCGGGCGCCACCTCGATGCGGATGCGGATGCGCTGGTCCAGCGTGCGTCGCAGCATGTCGGCCAGCGAGCGCATCATCGCCGCCACGTCGACGCTGGCCGGCTGCAACATCTGCCGGCGCGAGAACGCCAGCAGCTTGCCGGTCAGCTCCGCGCCGCGACGCGACGCCCGCGTCGCGGCCGCCACCAGCTGCGGCGCGAAGCCGTCGTCAGTCACCGCCGGGAGGTCGGCCAGCACTTGCAGGTTGCCCTGGATCACCGTCAGCAGGTTGTTGAAGTCGTGCGCGATGCCGCCGGTCAGTTGTCCGACCGCCTCGAGCCGCTGCGAATGGTGCAGCGCCTCCTCGGTCTGCGCGCGCTGCAGGCAGGTGCCCAGCAGGTTGGCGACCGACTCGAGGAAGCGGAGTTCCGCATCGCCGAAGCGCTTGGCCTGGCGCGAGCGCACCGCCAGGGTGCCCACCGGCCGGCCGCGGTCCGACAGCGGCACCGACAGCGCCGACACCAGGCCCGCGCGCCGATAGGCCTGCGGCACCACGAAGCGGGTGTCGCGCCCGTAGTCCTCGACGATCACCGGCCGCCCCTGGGCCAGCACGAAGCCGGGCGGCGTGTCGGGCCGGTTCGGCACCACGGTGCCCAGTCCCTCCTCGGCCAGCAGACCGATGCCGCCGGCCACGCGCAGGGTCGAGCGGCCCGGATCGAGCAGGAACACGATCGCGAGCTCGACCTCGAGCGCCTGGGCAGCGATCACCGGCGCCTGCTGCAGCACCTCCTGCGGGTCCAGCGCGTCGACCGCGATCCGGCCGAGCTGGGCCAGATGCTCGCTGTAGCGGGCCCGCTGCAGCGCCTGGCGCACTCGCGGATACTCGGCGACGCTTCGGATCGACGCCATCGTGTAGGGCAGTCCCAGCGGCTGCAGCGGACTGAGCGCGATCTCCACCATCACCTCGGACCCGTCGCGCCGCCGCGCGACCAGCTCGGTCGCCGTGCCGCCCATCGGCCGCGCGCGCGGCGCGCTCTCATAAGCCTGGCGATAGGCCGCGTGTCGTGGGCGGATGGCATCGGGCACCAGCATCTCGACCGGTGCGCCGACAAGCTCCTCGTTCGAGTAGCCGAGCAACTGGGACGCCGTCGGATTGGCGAGCCGGATCCGTCCCGAGTCGTCGACCAGCATCAGCCCATCCGGCGACGCGGCGAACAGGGCACGGAAAACGGCGTGGGCCTCGCCGTCGGTCGGCCAGGTGTCCATCGCCGCCTCAGCCCGACAGCGTCGAGGTCACCCTCGGCGCGAACAGGTAGCCGGCGCCCCGCACCGACTTGATCCACTGGCCTTCGCCGGATTCGGCGCCGAGCTTGCGGCGCAGCCGCCCCACCTGCACGTCGATCGTGCGGTCGAAGGGACCGGACTCCCGGCCTCGCGTCTGCTCCAGCAGGAAGTCCCGCGACAGCACCCGCCCCGGATGCAGCAGAAAGGTGTGCAGCAGGTCGAATTCCCCGGTCGTCAGCGCCACCTCCTTGCCATCGGGTCCGGTGACCAGACGCGCCGCGAGGTCGACGGTCCATCCCTCGAAATGCAGGCGTTCCCGGCCGGCGGACAGGTCATGGACGAGGTCGCCCCCCGGTAAGCGCGCGGATCCCGGGACGGGCATGCCCACGGTGCCGTGAGCCGCCTGAACCGCGCCCTGTCCGGCCGAGGGCGCGGAACCGTGCGCCGCATCGGGACCGGGCGCCAGGCGTCTCAGCACCGCCTTCACCCGCGCGACCAGCTCGCGCAGGTCGAAGGGCTTGGTCACGTAATCGTCCGCGCCGACCTCCAGCCCGACGACCTTGTCCACCGCGTCGCCGCGCCCGGTCACGATGACCAGGCCGCAGCGCCAGTGCTCCCGCAGTTGCCGCGCGATGACGAAACCGTCCTCGCCGGGCAGCCCCAGGTCGAGCAGCACCAGGTCCGGCGGGTCGTCGGCCATCAGCGCCATCAGCGCGCGCCCGGTCTGCAGCTGCGTCGTGCGGAAACCGTGGGTGGCGAGGTAGCCGGCCAGCAACTGGGTGATGTCCACCTCGTCATCGAGGATCGCCACATGCGCGGGCGTCGGCGCCGCGGCGCTCGGCGAGGAAGACGGAAAGGTTCCGGGCGTGCTCATTTGGGCAGGCATTCTAGGAGGCCGTCCCGCGCGCGGGCCGCCTGGCGGGGGGCCGGGCCCTCAGCGCGCATCGGCGCGGATCAGGCGCTCGAGCGTGCGCGTCAGCCGGTCCAGGTCGATCGGCTTGACCATGTGCTCGTCGAACCCGCTGCTCAGGGCCTTGTCGCGGTCGGAGGCCTGGCCGTAGCCGGTCAACGCGATCAGCCGCGGCGCGGTCGTGCCGAGCTCGCCGTGGATCAGCGTCGCGAGCTGGTAGCCGTCGATGACCGGCATGCCGATGTCGAGCACCGCGGCGTCGAAACGCGAGCCGCGCAGTCGATCGAGCGCCTCCTGCGGCAGCGTCGTGGTGACCACGTCGTAGCCGGCGTAACGCAGCGCCAGCCCGAGCGTCTCGGCGGCATCCCGGTTGTCGTCGACGACCAGCACCCGTCCCTGCACCGGCGGCAGCGTGTCCAGCGCCTCGGCGGCCGGACCGGGTTCCGGTGGCACCGCATGGATCTCGGCCGGGAGCGTGACCCGGAAGGTCGCGCCCTGCCCCGGGCCCTCGCTGTGCACCGCCACCTGGCCGTGGTGCATCTCGACGAGCTGCTTCACGATCGCCAGGCCGATGCCAAGCCCGCCCTTGGAGCGGTCCAGAGTCGTCGAGCCCTGCTCGAACAGTTCGAACACCCGCGGCAGCATCTCGGCATCGATGCCCGCGCCGTTGTCCTGGACCTCGATCACCAGCGCCTGGCCTTCGGCACGCGCGGCGACGCGGATCTGGCCGTTGGTCGGCGTGTACTTGGCGGCGTTGCTCAGCAGGTTGACCACCACCTGCCGCAGCCGCGCCCGGTCGCCGACCAGCCGCAGCTCCGGACCGACGTCGCAGGCGACGCGCAACTGGTGGTTGCGTTCCTCGAGCAGCGGGCTGACGCCCTCGATCGCATCGCTCAGCAGGAAAGGCACATCCACTGGCTCGCGCGACAGCTCGATCTTGCCGCGCGTGATGCGGGTGATGTCGAGCAGGTCGTCGACCAGCTTGGACAGATGGCCGACCTGGCGCTCGATGATCTCGTGCTCGCGCGAGAGCTGGCCGGTCTGCAGCCGGATCAGGTGCAGCGCCGTGGAGATCGGCGCCAGCGGATTGCGCAGTTCATGACCGAGCATCGCCAGGAACTCGTCCTTGGCGCTGGCGGCGCGTTCACGCTCATGGTCCAGTCGGGCGGCGTGCAGGCCGGTGGATGCCAGCGTCGCGGCCGCGCGCATGAAGGCGCTCTGGTGCGCGGAGGGGAAGTCCGGCCGCGACGAGCCGAACCACAGGCTGCCCGCGCGACCGGCTGGCCCGAGGTACAGGCGCACGACGCGCAAGGTGCCCAGCGGCGATTCGAGCGCGGTGGCGGTGTCGGCGGCGTCGGGCATCTGCCGGCAGGCGGTGATGAAGTCGGTCCACGCGTCATGCGCGACGCGCACCCCGCCCAGTTGCAGCAGCGTCGTGGGCGCGGCGTCGGGCACCAGCGGCGCATGCACCAGGCAGACGGCGGTGCCGACGATGCGGTTGACCGCCTCGGTCGTCAGCTGCAGCACGGTGGCGGCGTCGCGGCCCACCCACAGCGCGGGCAACGCCAGCAAACCCATCAGGTCTCGCAGCGCCCGATCGGCGGCGGACGGTTCTCTTTCTCGGGACATCGTGGTCATTCGGCCCGCCGGCCCGGTGCCGGCACTGGAAGGGCCGCCGGTGCCGACCGTCCGCGGCGCCGGCCGGTGGCGCGACGCGCGAACAGCTCGCGCAGCATCTCGGCCGGCGGCGTGAAAAAGGGATTCTCGCGCAGCACGCCGCCGATCATCGTGAGCGGATGCGTCCGCAGCAGGTCCATCATGGTGGCGCCATCCAGCGGCGCCAGGTCGTAGACGCAGATCGCGAGCTGCTGGTTCGTGTCCAGCACGCGGTTGAGTCGCGCCTCGTATTCCAGCAGGTCCAGCCGGTCGATGCCGGGACGGACCGCCCAGCCCATCTGCGCCATGACCCGCAAGCCATCGAAGGGGCTGGACGCCGCGCCGCGCTCCGCCGTGGCGCGGTCCATCGCCTCGAGCAGTCCCTCGACGTCGAAGCCGCCGGCGCTGTCAGGCCACGGTCGCAGCACCAGCTGTCCGCAACGCTCGCAGGCCGGCACGTCGATGCCGGCGGCGCCCAGTCGCGTGCGATGCTCGTCGAGCCGGTCCGCCTCGACCAGGTGCAGGTTGCATTCGTTGCGCGCCTGCGCCTCGCGATAGAACGGCGCCAGCACCTGGCCGGCCTCCTCGCGACTGTCGAAGAACGCGCAGATGTGGAAATGGGTGGTGATCACTGCTCTCTCATTCCATCCGGGGCACGCGCCACGGACGTCCTCCGACCCGAGGTGTTGCGGCCATTGGACTGGCTCTTGTGAGTTAGGCTGGTGATGTTAGCCTTGATGAGTATGTGCGGAGCGCGAGCGCGCAAGGAGTACACCCCATGGAACCCGTCGTCCATCCGTTCTCGGCGCTGTTCGAGCAACTGGGACTGCCCGCCGGTGAGGCCGACATCCGCGCCTTCATCACGCGCCATCGCCCACTGCCGGGCGGCGTCAAGGTCCAGGACGCGCCATTCTGGACGCCGGCCCAGGCGAAGGCGCTGCGCGACATGCTGCTGGACGATGCCGACTGGGCCGAGGTGGTCGACCAGCTGAACCTGGCGCTCCACTGACTTGGCGCTCGACGCCACGCAGCCGGCCCCCGCCGGCCGGGACGACGTACTGGCGCGGCGGGTCCGGTTCGTTGTCGCGATCTCGGTCCT
Source organism: Roseateles chitinivorans (assembly GCF_002761755.1). Taxonomy (GTDB): domain Bacteria; phylum Pseudomonadota; class Gammaproteobacteria; order Burkholderiales; family Burkholderiaceae_C; genus Roseateles; species Roseateles chitinivorans. The sequence continues at coordinate 14,671 of NZ_PEOG01000038.1, read as the reverse complement.
CCTGCTGGTCGCATTGATCGCCGGCTGGGCGGCCAGCCTGCCCACCGGCTTGCTGGCCGCCGTGCCCGAGGTCAGGCGTTTCGAACTCCGCGAGCTTTCCCTGACCGACCCGGAGGGCCGCGGCGATGGGGGCCGACTCGTCGACGCCCAGGACCGTCTCGCGCTCCCCGCTTTCGTCCGGTCCGACGGCGACCGGGCCCTGCACCGCGCCGTCTTCGAGATCGACCTGGGGCCGTTCATCGGTCCGGACGACGGCTTCGATCCCGCGCGCGACGGCGAGGCGGCCACGACGCGGCGACCGCCCGCCAAGAGCCTGGTGCTTTCGCAGGCGATCAATGGCGCCGACGTCTACCTGAACGGCGTCTGGCTCAACGGCCTGGCGCAATCACGGCCGCATGCCCGCTTCATGTGGTTCCGACCGCTGGTCATTGAACTGCCGCGCAAGCTGCTGCGCAGCGACGGGCCGAACCTCGTCACCATCGAGGTCAACAGCTGGGAGCCCTACTTCACCATCGCGCCAATGCTGGTCGGTCCCACGGATCACGCCTTCTACGTCGCCGAATCGATCGACTTCCTGTGCCGCACCCTGGCGAATGCTTCGCGCGGCTTCTGCCTGCTGGCCGGCCTGTTCATGGTGGGCGTGTGGTTGGCGAACCGGAGCGACCCGGCCTTCGGGCTGCTCGGCGCGGCCTCGCTGATCTGGGCCGCGGTCTACACGCTCTCCCTGTGGATCTACATGCCGGCGCCCTGGCGCCCGTTCTGGCTCTGGGCCTTCTACCTGTGCGCCGGTGCGCTGAACGTGCTGCTGATCCAGTTCATCCTGCGCTACATCGACCAGCCGCTGAGTCGCCGCGCGCTGGGCACGCTGGTGGCCATCTCGGCGGGTGCGGCGACGGTGTGGCCCTTCCTCGGACAGCTGGTCGAGTGGGACCTGGACATGTTCTGGATCTGGGTGCTGATGCCTTTCCAGGGCTGGGCCGTCTTCCGCCTGGCGCGGCATGCCTGGCGGACCCGCAGCAGCGACGCGATGCTGTTGCTGGTGGCGGTGCTGGTGGCCGGCGCGCTCATCCTGCATGACTACAACGTGCTGATGCAGTTGGTCCGGCGGCCGCCCCGCGATGACGACTGGACCCTGGTGCGCCTGCTCACCGCGCCGATCTACCTGACCCACCTGGCCCTGCCGCCGCTGCTGATCGTGATGGCGCGGGTGCACCTGACGAAGTTCCGCGCCAGCGTCGAGCATGTGCGCGAAGCCAACCGCATCCTCGCCGAGGCGCTGCGCCGCCGCGAGATGGAACTCGCCGTCAGCCACGCCCGGCAGCGCGACCTGGAGCGCGGCGAAGCGGCGCAGGAGGAGCGCGAACGGATCTACAGCGAGTTGCACGACGGCATCGGATCCAAGCTGGTGCGGACGATCTTCAGCGTCCGGGACGGCCGCCTGGACCGCGACCAGGTCGAGCGCGGACTGCTGGATGTGCTCCAGGGCGTGCGCGAGGTCATCAGCGAGACCGACACCACCGAGCACCGGCCGATCCAGGACATCCTGTTCGACTACAGCGTGGACCTGGATGCGCTGTTGAGCGCGCCCGATTTCCAGGTCAGCTACGACATCGAGAACGACCGGGAGTGCGTGCTGCTCGGGGGCCTGTCCAAGGAGGTGATGCGCATCGTCGAGGAGAGCGTGGCCAATACGCTGAAGTACGCGCGGGCCTCGCACCTGGGCCTGTCGCTGCGGCTGGAAGGAGACGCCCTGGTCCTGGTGGTCGAGGACGATGGCCAATCGGCCACCGGCTCGCCGTCACCGGTGCGGCCGGCCTTCGGCACCTCCACCGGCCAGGGCCTCGTCAACATGCGGGAGCGCGCTCGCCGCATGGGCGGGGAATACCGCTTCGAGCGCGGGCCGGACGGTGCGCGCTCGACCCTGACCTTGCCGCTCGTGTCGGCCCTCGCGACTCCTCGGGTCGAGCCGCTCCCCTCCGGCTGATGGGCGGGTCCGACCGTCGGTTGGGCGGCGGATTTGCGAAGCATCAAATCGCCCTCAATATCCGGCCGTGAATCCAAGCGTTCGTCCTTGACACGAATATATCCATCCGATCCAGGAAGCTCTCGCTTTCGCGGTATCACGCCGCCAATCTGATCGGACATATTCCAGCGACAAGTGAATATTCAGCACCGACGTGCTGAATATCAGAATCCAGGCACGAAAACCCTGGACGCATGGCGCGCCGCTCAGCCGGCCGGCTGCAGCCGATGCCGTTCGCCGGCATGGTCATCGCAGGCGGCTGCGCAAGCGCGGCAGGCTTGAGCGCAACGCTTGCAATGGGCATGGGAATGCCGCTCGCACTCCTCGGCGCATGCCCGGCACAGGTGGGCACACAACGCGCAGAAGTCACCGTGGTGCTCGGACTGACGCGAAAGCGCGCCCAGCGTCGCCTCGCAGATGTCGGCGCAATCCAGGTCGAGCAGGGCACAGGCCTCCAGGGTGCGGTCGCCGGAACGGATACAGGCGTTCGCGCACTGGCGGGTGGCGAGCAGCGCCTCGGCGCAGGCCCGCATGCACGGATCCAGGTCTTCAGAAGGGGCGGTCATGGCGCTTCCTTGGGGAGGAGTGGTGGAGACCGGATGTCGGCAACCGACATTCCCCGCCCGGCCTCGGCCGACGACCACTACTCAAATTTGCTAGTGCTCATTCGCCATTCAGGGGAGGCAGGTCGACGGGTGACAAAAGGCTAGCAAATAGATGCTATTGTTGACCGGCAAGACGGGAAACGAAACTGAGCACCGAAGCAAAACCACTCCACGGAGTTTCCGGTGCTGACTCAGAATTCATCCCGCGCGCCGAAGCGGGCGATTATTTCCACCTCGAAATGGCGGTATATCGCGGTCGCCGCGACGCTGTCGGCGAGCGCCGCCCGGGCCGCGGCCGACGAGACGCCGACCACGCCCGTCCCCGCGCACGACACCGCCGTCTCGGCCGCAGGCGTTGCCAGCGCATCGCCGTCCACTACCCGCTGGGGCGCGGAGATGGATGATTTCCTGGTGACCGCCCTGGCCGAGGATCCCTCGATCGAGCGCGCCCGCGCGTCGATCGCCGCGGCCGAGGACGGCATCACCGCGGCGAAATGGCAGTTCGGCCCCTCGCCCAGCATCAGCCGGGAGCTCGCCAGCGGCAGCCACCGCTATGTGAACGTGGTGCGCCTGCAGCAGCCGCTGTACAGCGGCGGCCTGCTGACCGCCAACCTGGGCGCCGCCCGGACGGCCCTGCGCAGCAGTCAGCAGGAGTTGCTCGCGGCCCAACTGCAGCTCAAGCTCAGGATCGTCCAGACCTGGGCGGACTGGGCGAAGGCCCGGGGGCGCGTCGACGCGCTGGAGACGCTGCAGGACAGCCATCGCCAACTGCTCGACATGATCCGGCGTCGCTACGCGGCCGGCGTCGCGACCAACGCCGATGCGGCGCTCGCGGCTTCCCGGGCAAGCGCCGTCCAGGCCGAACTCGCCCAGGCGCGGCTCGAAGAGGGCCTTCAGCGGGACCGCCTGGCGCGCCTGGCTCGTCGCCCGGTCGAGCCGTCCCTGCGGGCGGCGCTCGACGGCGAGCAGCCGGCCGCACCCGCGCTGAACCAGGTGCTGGACCGCATCCAGCTCGCCCCTGAGATCGCGCTGGCGCGCGCCAACGTCGATCTGGCGCGCGACGAACTGGCCAAGGCCAAGGCGGCGCTGATGCCTACCGTCAGCCTGCGCCTGGAGCACCAGAGCGGCGCCTACCGGGATCAGCGCGTCGGTCTCGTGTTCCAGGCCGGCCTGCAGGGCGGGCTGGCCGGGCTCGCCGGCGTCAACGCGGCACGCGCCCGCATCGCCGCCGCGGAGGCGGCGGTCGCCGCGACCGAGCAGGACCTCCTGGGCAACTACCAGCTGGAGTACACGCGCTTCGCCGCGGCCGGCGCTTCGCTGCGCAACGCCGAACTCACCGCCGCCACCGGCGAAGAGGTCCTGGCGTCCTACCGCCGGCAGTTCGAGGCGGGCAAACGTGCCTGGCTGGACCTGCTGAACATGGTCCGCGAAGCCCACGCCACCCGCCAGACCCAGCGCGATGCCGCGATCGACGAACGCGCTGGCCGGTACCGCCTGGCGCTGCTGCTGGGCGACGCCGCCGCCCGCGAATGAGCACCGCCGGCCCGCCGACTCCTCGCCGCCCCTTTTCAGGATCTCCGCCATGACCGCCCTTCTCTCCTCCGCGTCCGGTTCAACGACCGCGCCACCGCCCGCATCCGACGCACTCGCCACCGTCCTCGCGCAATGGATGCGCATCACGGGCCGGCCCATTCCGCTTGAACGGATCCGCCAGCATGGCGCGGCGTCCGCGCTGGCCGGCGACGGCCTGGACGCGGCGCGCGACCTTGCCGGACGTGTGGATGAGCAGACCCGGTTCGTCGTGCTGCCCGAGCCCCAGCGCGCCGCGCTGCCCTTGTTGTGCCATCACCCCGAACGCGGATGGCAGGTGGTGACGGCCCGGACAGCGCAAGGGCTCTGGACCTGCGCCGGCGCCGACGGTCTGCACCGCGACCTGGTCCTCGATGCCATTCCCTGCCTCCACGCGATCGCCGACGCCGACCTCGCGCCGTCAGGCGTTTCCAGCGCGCGCGGCATGATGCTTTCGCAGATCCGCGGGCAATGGCCGGTCTTCATGGAGGCCGCGGGACTTTCCGGGGTGCTGGCGACGATCGGCATCGCGATCTCGTTCTTCTCCATGCAGGTCTACGACCGGGTCATCCCCAACCAGGGCGTCCAGACCCTGTGGGTGCTGACCGCCGGCGTCGGCTTGGCCGTGCTGATCGAATTCCTGCTGAAGCTGGCCCGGGCTTCGCTGCTGGAGCCGCGACTGAAGCGGCTGGACATCGGCATCTCCAAGGCGCTGATGGCACGCCTGAACGCGGTGCGCCTGGACCAGCGCCCCGGCTCGGTCGGCACGCTCGCCTCGCAAGTCCAGAGCTTCGAATCGATCCGCGGGATCCTGTCGACCAGCACGCTGTTCCTGCTCTTCGACATGCCGATGGCGCTGATCTTCGCCTTGGTCATCGCGGCGATCGGCGGCTTCTGGATGGCGCTGCCGGCGCTCGTGCTGTTCGGCGTCACCGTGCTCACCGGCCTGCTGCGCGCCCGGCGCATCGTCCGCCTGACCGCGAGCAACCAGTCCGGCGCGAATGCCAAGACCGGCCTGCTGGTGGAAACCATCGAAGGCACCGAAGCCATCAAGGGCCTGGGCGCGGCATGGCGCTTCGAGGCCCGCTGGGCCGGGCTGTGCGAAGTGAATGCCGCGCAGAGCCAGGCGCTCAAGCATGAAAGCGACACCACCTCCTACATCGCCGCTGCGCTGCAGCAGGTCAGCTACATCTCGCTGATCTGCGTCGGCGCCGTCCTCGCGATCGAAGGACAGCTGACGCAGGGCGCGATCGTCGCGTGCTCGATCCTCTCCGGCCGTGTGCTGTCGCCGCTGGCCTCCATCCCGCCGCTGCTGGTGCAACTGGGCAGCGCGCGCGCCTCGATGAAGGCGCTCGACGCGATCTTCAAGCTGCAGGTCGACAACGAGGCCATCGAACGCCCCATCGTCCCCGAGACCGTCCGCGGCGAGCTGCGCTTCGACGATGTCGAATTCGCCTACCCCGGCCAGAAGGAGCCGCTGCGCATCGGTCATCTGCACATCCGTCCTGGCGACAAGGTCGCGATCCTGGGCACCGTCGGCGCCGGCAAGACGACGCTGCTGTCGCTGGCTTGCGGCCTGTCGAAGCCGACGCGCGGCACGGTCTACCTCGACGGCGTGGACCAGCAGCAGATCCACGCCGGCTGGCGTGCATCGCATCTGGCCTATGGCCCGCAGCACGCCTGGCTGTTCGCCGGAACGCTGCGCGAGAACCTGCTCTTCGGTCTGCCCGATGTCAGCGACGAAGTGCTGATGGCGGCCTGCCGCAGGACCGGCCTGTGGCCCATGGTCACGCAGCACCCGCTGGGCCTGGACCGGAAGTTGTCCGAGGGCGGGCGCGGCCTGTCGGGCGGCCAACGCCAACTGGTCGCGCTGACCCGGCTGGTCCTGGCCGACCGCCCGGTGTGGCTGCTCGATGAGCCGACCTCGGGCATGGATGACGCGCTGGAGCAGTCGACGGTCCGCCTGATGAAGCAGCTGCTGAAGCCCGAGGCGACCTTGCTGCTCGTGACGCACCGCCTCTCGATGCTGGCGCTGGTCGATCGGGTGATCGTGCTGTCGCCCCAGGGCGTCGTGCTGGACGGACCGCGCGATGAGGTCGTCGCCCGGCTGCAGGGCCGCGTCGCGCCGCCCGCCCCGTCCACCACCCCGGCCCCGCCCACCGTTCGCGCCGTCGCGACGGCGCCATGACCCCTGCCTTCCGGAGATTCCTATGAAACACGCGAATGCGCCGCACGACGACCAGACTCGGATCCGCTGGACCGTCATCGCCACGCTGGCGGCCCTGGGGGCCGGGCTGTGGTGGGCCTCTCAGGCCGAGATCGAACAAGTGACTCGCGCCAGTGGCAAGGTCATGGCATCCTCCCGCACACAAGTCATCCAGGCGCCCGATGGTGGCGTGGTGGAGCAACTGTTCGTGCATGAGGGAGAGGCCGTGCGCAAGGGCGACCTGCTGGTCCAGCTGGACAACACCAAGGCCAGCGCCGCGCTGGCGGATTCGAGCGAGAAATCCGCAGCGCTGAACGCCTCGCTGGCGCGACTGCGCGCGGAGACCCTCGGCACACCATATCGCCCGGCCGGCACCGGCGCCTTCAATGAACTGCAGCGACGCTTGTACGAGCGCCGCCACACCGCGCTCGAGGAGGAACTGGCGGTGCTGTCCAAGTCCGCCGAGCTCGCCCGGCGCGAAGTGGAACTGAACGAACCACTGTTCAAGGTAGGTGACATCAGCGCCGCCGAGTTCCTGCGCCTGCAGCGCGCCGCGAACGAGGCGGCGGGTCAGGTCACGACGCGTCGCAACCGCTTCCTGCAGGACGCGCAGGCCGAACTGGCCAAGACGGAAGAGGAACTCGCCAGCGTCCAGCAGATGCTGAACGATCGCCGCGGCAATCTCGAGCACACGGCGCTGCGCGCGCCGGTGGACGGCGTCGTCAACCTGATCACGCTGACCACGGTCGGCGCGGTGCTGCGCGCCGGCGACGAGATCATGCAACTGCTGCCGACCGGGGACGACCTGATCATCGAAGCACGGCTCCGCGCGGCTGACATCGGCTTTGTCCGCCCCGGCATGCCGGCCACGATCAAGCTCGATGCCTTCGACTACAGCATCTACGGTGCGCTGGATGGCGTCGTGACCTACGTCAGTCCCGATGCGCTGACGGAGCGCACCCCGCAAGGCGAGCAGCCCTATTACCGGACCCACATCCGCGTCGGCGGCAAGCGCTTCAAGGGCGAGAAGGCCGATCGCATCGTGATGCAGCCGGGCATGACCGCCACGGTGGAGGTCATCACCGGCCGCCACACGGTGCTGGACTACCTGCTCAAGCCCGTCAAGAAGACGATGTCGGAGTCCCTCGGCGAGCGCTGAGGGCACGACCCCTTTCCCACTTCACAACAATCCAGACCTTCAGGGGATTCCACACATGATCACTGTCACCATCATCGAAGACGACGCGGCAGTTCTCCAACGCCTGATCGACGTCGTGTCCGCCAGCAGCGCCTGCCAGATCGTGGGCATCGGCCGCAACCGCGGCGAATCGGTCTCCGCGATCCTGGCCAACCGCGCCGACATCTATCTGGTGGACCTGGGCCTGCCGGACGTGGACGGCATCGACCTGATCAAGCTGATCAGCGAAAAGTGCCCGGACGCGCGCAGTCTGGTGATCAGCACCTTCGGCGACAGCAAGCACGTGATGCGCAGCCTGCGCTCGGGCGCTTCCGGCTATCTGCTCAAGGAGGAGATCCAACCCAGCCTGATCGACAAGATCATTGCCACCCACAACGGCCACGCGCCGCTGAGCCCGGCGGTGTCGCGCCTGGTGCTGGACAAGCTGGAAAGCCTGGAGACCGGCGTGAAGCCCAAGGTCGACCGTGCCCAGAAGCTCAAGGAGCTCGGCCTGGGACAACGTGAATGGAGCGTGCTGAACCTGCTGATCGAAGGCCTGCCGATCGTCGACATCGGCAACCGGCTGTCGATCTCGCGCTTCACGGTGAACCAGCACCTGCGCTCGATCTATCGCAAGCTGAATGTGAACTCGCGCGCGATGGCGACCAGCGTCGCCCGCATGCACGGGCTGATCGACGACTGATGGCTGCGTCGACCCAGTCGCCGTACTGAAATGAAGAAGCCGCCCGAGGGCGGCTTCTTGCATGCGGCGTCGAACTTGGCATCGATCACAGGCGCGGCGTTTCCGGCAGCGCGGACCTCCGCACAACGGGCTTCGTCACCGCTGGCGGCCAGTTGCGTCCACCTTGCCGCAGCCGCATGCGCAGCAGCTGTCTGCACATGTAGAACGACGCCCGATCGGCATCGGTGGGCGTTCTCACCCGCCCCTGCTCCTTCAAGCGCCGCTGCCCCTGCGCCAGTTCTTCACGCAGCCGGGCGCTCAGCGGATGCTCCCGGCCGTGGATCGCGGCAATGCCGAACACCGAGAGCCAGGCCATCAGGACCGGGCGAGGCACCGAGGCCAGCACCTCCGCCAGCGATTCGGAGGTGGACACGCTCTGCGCTGCATGGATCTCCTGCACGCGCAGCAGCCGCGCGACGAGCGACGGATGCAAGCCCGCCACCATGGCCAGCGTGTCGGCGCAGGCACCGGCACCCGCGAGTTGCAGCAGCTGGGCCACCACGCGACCGTCGGCTGCGGGCAGTGCCGGCACGGCGATCGTGGCCGGGCGCGCGATGCCATAACCCTGGAAGAAGTCCGCGCCAGCACGCAGCGCACGCTGGTGGGCCTCGTTGTGGTCGACCTTCTCCGCGATCACGGCCAGGCCGAGCTGATGTGCCTGCCGGATCAGCGATCGCAATGCCAACGGAGCGAGCCCCAGCATGTCGATCTTGGCGAACTGGGCCCAGGGCGCCAGGGCCCACCGCGGGTCGTCCAGGGACACGATGTCGTCCAGCGCGAACCGGTAGCCCCGACCATGCAGAGCCTGGATCCGCCGCACGAGGGCGGTGTCCACCTCGACCGTCTCCAGCAACTCGATGACGCCGACGTCGGGGGTCATCGCCTCGGCGACCGGGCTCATCAGCGTGCGGCCGTCCATGTTGACCAGCAGATCGCCCAGCGGATGCTCCGCGGCGGTCGCGCCGGTCAGGAGCGCGCCGTCGATCAGCGCGTTGGACAGCACGGCGGCGGTCGCCTGCGCGCCGAGTTCCGGGCCGACCGGTCCGTCATCGCCATTCCAACGGAACAGCAACTCGGTCGCGACGACGCGGCCCGTGCGATCGATGATCGGCTGGCTGGCGTAACGGACATGGGGGCTGAGGGGTTCGCGCGACGGGCGGGGCGGCGAAGTCGTCGCATCGCTGACGGGGATGCGGCCGGGGTCGGAGGGGCGGGACATGACTTTCCGCGGAGTGGAAGAACAAGGCTTCATGCTAGGAATCGCCCACTCGAGACCAAATAGCAAACCCCTGTCATCCCTGACCATCGACTAGCAGTTATAGGTGGGTTGCGCTGACTGAGATCAATGGGATCGCGCGGGCGCCGCGCTTGCCCCTGGCGATCACCGTCAGCCGTGCGTGCGCCGGAACCCCGGCGCAACGCACGGGCAACTCATCCGCCGGCCTCGGGTCAGGCCGCCGCCGCACGGAAGCACTCCGCGCGGACGGCGGGACTGCCATCCGGGCCGTTGGGTTTTCTTATCCGGAGCACAAGGAGAATCGACATGCAGATGCGACACCCCCGTCTGGCCGTGGCTGCCCTCGCGGCGGCCGTCCTGGCAGGCTGCGCCAACATGGATGAACGCCAGCGCGGCACCGCGGGCGGCGCGGCGATCGGCGCGGTCACCGGCGCGGTGATCAGCTCGGCCACCGGCGGCAAGGCCGGCACCGGCGCCCTGATCGGTGGCGCCGTGGGCGCGGTGGCCGGCAATGTCTGGTCGCGCCACATGGAGGACAAGCGCCGCGCGATGGAACAAGCCACGCAAGGCACCGGCGTCGAAGTGACGCGCACCGCCGACAACCAGCTCAAGCTCGATGTCCCGAGCGACATCTCGTTCGCGACCAACAGCGCGACGCTCGAGCCGCGCCTGCGCCCGGTGCTGGACGCCTTCGCCAACGGGCTGAACAGCAATCCGTCGCCGACGGTGGTGCGGGTCGTCGGTCACACCGACAACACCGGCAGCGACGCGATCAACGATCCGCTGTCGCTGCGCCGGGCGGAGAGCGTGCGCGGTTACCTGGCCGACCGCGGCGTGCGCGCCGACCGGATCGAGGTCGCCGGCCGCGGATCCCGCGAGCCGATGGTGTCGAACGACAGCGCCGAGAACCGCGCGAAGAACCGCCGGGTCGAGATCTTCCTGCGCGAGCCGCAGCAGGGCTCCGGCGGCTGACCGAAGGAGCGCCCGGCATCCCGCCGGGCGCGCTTCCTGACGGTCCCATGCAGGCGCCGGCGCGGCGCCTCCCTTCACAGGACCATCCACGACGAATGGCCTGCCACCCCGGCACAGGGGTGGCAGGCCTTTTCGCTTCGGGCCCGTTGGAACACTCCGCGGCCCTGAGCGAAAAACCGGATCAGTGCGACGGCTTGGACGGCTGCGGCCCCATGTGCGGCCCGGTGCGATGCAATGCGCCGCCCTCTCCTTCCCAGGTGGTCATTTCCTCCGGTTTCCCGTGGGAGGTCTTCAGGCGCTGCTCGGTGCGCCGCGCCTGCCATTGCCACAGCGCGTAGCCCGCCAGGCTGGACAGGGCGATGGGGACGAGTCGTTTCATCAGCATGGTGTCGCTCCTCGCGATCGATCAGCGCGTCGGCGCGCTGGCCTTGGGCTGGCGCGGCGGCGGCACGTCGGGACCCGGACGCATGGTGGCGCTCGGCGGCGATGCCGGCGCACCGGCGGCGGTCGGGTTCTCCTGCACCAGCCGCTCGATGCGAGTCAGGATGCCGCCGCTCTGCACGCTGCCGTCGCGCGTGCCCTGGCCCATCACCATCATCCGGCAGTCCTCACGATCGGCCTCGGCGACGCGCTGGCAGCGCAGCATCGCGTTGTTGGCGAGTTCCTGCGTGCTGGCGGTGCGCAGGTTGCCGCGCAACGCCTCCTGACGGGCGGCACCGGCTTCCTTGAGACAGGTCGCCTGGCTCTGGCCGGTCTTGCCGGACAGGCAGTCTGCCCGCTCCTTCTCGTAGGTGCGCTGGATCTCCGACTTGGAGGCGCTGCCAGCGGCAAACGCCGGCGCGGCCACCATCATCACGGCCGACAGCACGGCGCCGGCCGTGACCAGGGCGGCGGTGGACGGCGACGAGAGGGTCTTGTTGAACTTGATCATCTTGAATCCTTTCCGGCGCGGGGCGCCACGGAGTCGGACGTCGGGAAGGGAGGATGAAGCAAGGCTAGGCCGACGCGAGGGTCGCGTCTGTCGTACCGCGCCGGTGCCGTGTGTAGGACGAGTCCGGCAGTGCCACGCGATCGCCGCCGAGGGCTTTGGAGGCGGGTCCGGCCCTGCCTCGCCCTGCGGCGTGCTGTCCTACAGCCGGACGTGGACCCTGCTGATCCCCGCCCGCGCCGCCTCGCGCCAACATGCCCTGCAAGCGCCGCGCCGCGGCCGATCACCTGAAAGGAATCGTCATGTTGAAGTGGGCCTTGATCTTCGCCGTGATCTCGCTGGTGGCGGGCGTGCTCGGCTTCACCGGCATCGCCGCCGGCGCTGCCGGCATCGCCAAGATCCTGTTCGGGATCTTCCTGGTCATCTTCCTGGTGCTGCTGGTGCTTGGCATCACCGGCGTGAACGCCCTGCGAAAGTGACCTCACCGTTTGCCGCCTCCAGAGGAGCCCGCCCATGAACGCCCCTGAACACAAGCACCTGCAGCTGGACGAGCAGGCCTTGCAACGCGCTCGCCAGCACCTGGACGAAGGCCCGGTCACGCCCAGCTACGGCCCGTGGCGCGATGACGTGATCCGCCTGCTCAACGACGCGCTGGCCACCGAGCTGGTCTGCGTGCTGCGCTATAAGCGCCACTACTTCACCGCGCACGGCCTGAACTCGCCGCGCATCGCCGAGGAGTTCCTCGAGCACGCCACGCAGGAGGCGGTGCATGCTGACCGCCTCGCCGAGCGCATCGTCCAGCTGGGCGGCGATCCCGACTTCAAGCCGGACTCGTTGACGCGTCGCAGCCATGCCGAGTACGACGAGAGCAAGGACTTGAAGGCCATGCTGCGGTCGAACCTGGTGGCCGAGCGCATCGCGGTCGAGGCCTACCGGCAGATGATCCAGCTGATCGGCGACAAGGATCCGACGACGCGTCGCATCCTCGAGGAAGTCCTCGCCGAGGAAGAGGAACACGCCGACGACCTGGCCGACCTGCTGAGGGATTGAGCGATGCGCCGGCGCGTCGCGGCCCTGCTCCTGATGCTCGGCGCGAGCTTCGGACTCGTCGCCTGCGGCACGCCGCGTCCGCCGGTCAATGGCCGGCTCCCCGACCCGCCGGCGTCGGCCCCGGCGCTGACGCGGGTCGCCGCGCAGGTGGACGTCGTCGGACCGCGCGGGCCGATGAACCAGGCGAACCGGGAGCAGGCGCTGCGCGCGGCCGCCGCGCAGGGCAAGGCCGATCTGCTCAAGCGCCAGATCGCCGCGATGTCCTCGTTCGGCGATGTCGATCTCTATGCCGGCAATGAAGCGTCGCTGCTGGTCGACGGCCCGGCCACCTTCGCCGCGATGTTCTCGGCCATCGGCAAGGCGCGCCGGCAGATCGTGCTCGAGAGCTACATCATCGAGGACGCCGATGTCTCGCAGCGCCTGGCCGACCTGCTGCTGCAGCGCCGGGCGGAGGGCGTCGAGGTCGCGCTGATGTACGACGCGGTCGGCTCGATGGGCACGCAGGACGCCTACTTCGATCGGATGCGCCAGGGCGGCATCGCCGTCTGCGCCTTCAACCCGGTCAACCCGCTCAAGCGCGCCCGGTATCACAAGATCACCCACCGCGATCACCGCAAGATCCTCGTCGTCGACGGCGAGACCGGCTTCACCGGCGGCATCAACATCAGCGCGGTCTATTCCTCCGGCTCGGGCGGCCTGGGCAGTCGCGGCGCCTCGCGGCCGCCGAAGCCCGCGGCAGCCGCCAGCGGCGCCGATGGCCAGGGCGGCGACAACGGCTGGCGCGACACCATGATCCAGGTGCGCGGCCCGGCCACGCGGGCACTGCACACGATGTTCCGGGAGGTCTGGGCGCAGCAGCAATGCGAGGGCACCGTCGCCGCGATCGAGCCGCCGGCCGGCCCGCCGCCGGGACGGCAGCTGATGCGGGTGATCCCGTCGACCCCGCAGGATGCCGAGAACCGCATCTACACCCTGCTGCTGGGCAGCATCCGCGCGGCGCAGCGCAGCGTGTACCTGACGATGGCCTATTTCGCGCCCGGCCAGGACATGGTCGACGCGCTCTGCGACGCTGCCGGTCGCGGTGTCGACGTCCAGCTGATCCTGCCCTCGCGCAGTGACTTCTCGCCGGTCATGCATGCCGGCCGCAGCCACTACGAGCGGCTGCTGAAGGCGGGCGTCCGGATCCATGAGCTGCAGGACGCGGTGCTGCACGCCAAGACCGCGGTCATCGACGGCGTCGTCTCGACCGTCGGCTCCAGCAACATGGACTGGCGCAGCTTTGTCTACAACAACGAAGTCAATGCCGTCGTGCTGGGCGAGGACTTCGGCGACGCGATGACCCGCATGTTCGAGCGTGACCGCGCCGCATCGCAGGCCATCGACCTGCGGCGCTGGCAGGACCGCGGCGTCTGGCAACGCGGCAAGGAATTCTTCTCGAGGATGTTTGAACAATGGTGGTGAAGGACTCGCCCACGGCAGGACCGGACGGCATGCCGCCGGGACCGGCCCCTCGACGACATCGGCACCGGCACGGCTGGGCGATGGGACTGCTCGCGCTGCTGGCGATGCTGCTGGTCACCATCGGCATCTGCGAATGGCTGGGCTGGCCTTTCCTGCGCCGTCCGGCGGAGCAATGGCTGAGCCAGAAGCTGGACCGCCAGGTGCGGTTCGACGGCACCGAGGGCCAGGACTGGCAGCTGCGGCTGATCGGTCACCTGCGGCTGCGCGCGCACAGCGTCACGGTCGCCGGTCCGAGCTGGAGCACCCTCGGCGGTCCGACCCTGCAGGCGCAGGACGCCTCCCTCACGCTGCGCTACAGCGACCTGCTGGCCCTGCGCCACCAGGGCCAGGCCTTGCGGGTGAAGGCGCTGCGGGCCGGCGAACTGGCGCTGCGGCTGGAACGCGACGTCGAGGGCCGCGCCAGCTGGCAGTTCGGCGATCAGCCGCCGAGCGACACCCAGGTCCGTCGCCGTCCGCGCATCGACGGCATCGTCTTCGACCTGCTGGAGGTCCGCCAAGGCACGGCGTTGGTGGACGACAAGATCCAGCGGCTCTCGCTGCTCGCGCGTTTCGCGCTGCGCGAGACCTGGACGACGGCCGGGCAGGCCGCCAGCGCGGTGGGCGCCGGCGACGGGCCTGCGCCGGGGGCTTCGGGCGCGACC
>NZ_PEOG01000037.1 GCF_002761755.1 Roseateles chitinivorans | reverse complement strand
GTCCGCGCGCCGCTCGCCGGACGGGTCATCGAGATGGGCGCCGCGCCGGGCGGCTACTGGAACGACGTCAATGCGCCGCTGATGACGATCGCGGACCTGAGCCGGGTCTCGGTGACCGCCGCCGTGCCGGAGAAGGACCTGGCGCGGATCTTCGTCGGGCAATCGGCGCAGGTCGTGCTGAACGCTTATCCCGACGATCCGCGCGCCGGCACGGTGCGCTACATCGGCGAAGTGCTCGACCCCGACACCCGCACCGTCAAGGTCCGCCTGATCCTGGACAACGCCGACGGCCGCCTGCGGCCCGGCATGTTCGTGAAGCTGCGCTTCGCCGGGCCCTCGCACCCGGCGCCGGTGGTGCCCGCGTCGGCGCTGCTGCAGGACGGCCTGTTCACCCGGGTCTTCGTCGAGCGCGCGCCGGGCCGTTATGTCGCCCGCGAAGTGACGGTCGGCGCCGCGATGGGCGACGAGGTGGAGATCGTCTCGGGCCTGCGGCCCGGCGAACGCGTGGTCGTGCGCGACGGGGTGCTCCTCCATGATTGAGCGCCTCGTCACCCTGTGCTTCGACCGCCGCGGCATCGTCTGGCTGGTCTTCGTCTTCGCCGCGCTCTACGGCGTCCACAGCTTCCGGCAGTTGCCCATCGAGGCCTATCCGGACATCGCCGACGTGACCTCGCAGATCGTCACCCAGGTCGACGGCCTGGCCGCCGAGGAGGTCGAGCAGCAGATCACCGTCCCGATCGAGCGCGCCCTGCTCGGCACGCCCGGCATGCAGGTGCTGCGCACCCGCAGCCTGTTCGGGCTGTCGCTGGTGACCGTGGTCTTTCAGGACGGGGTCGACGGCTACTGGTCGCGCGAGCGGCTGCAGGAGCGCCTGGCCGAGCTCTCGCTGCCCTACGGCGCGCGGCCGGGACTGGACCCCTACACCTCGCCCACCGGCGAGATCTACCGCTACACGCTGGAGAGCCCGACGCGCGGCCTGCGCGAGCTGTCCGAGCTGCAGACCTGGACCGTCATTCCGCGGCTGAAGAAGGTCGGCGGCGTCGTGGACGTCACCAACTTCGGCGGGCTGACCACCCAGTTCATGCTGTCGCTGGATCCCGCGCGGCTGACGCAGTACGGCCTGACGCTCGGCCAGGTCGTGGAGGCGCTGAACGCCAACAACAGCAGCGGTGGCGGCAGCGTGATCGACCGCGGCGAGCAGTCCTATGTCGTGCGCGGCGTCGGCCTGCTGCGCTCGCTGCAGGACATGGGCAACGTGGTGGTGAAGACGGCCGCCGGCGTGCCGGTGCTGGTCAAGGACCTCGGCGAACTGCGCCTGGGCGAGGTCGAGCGCCGCGGCATCCTGGGCAAGGACACCACCGCCGACACGATCGAGGGCATCGTGCTGCTGCTCAAGGAGGCCAACCCGTCGCGCACGCTCGAGGGTCTGCACGCGGCCGTCGACGAGCTCAACACGTCGCTGCTGCCGGGCGACGTCAAGGTCGTGCCTTACCTTGACCGCGCCACGCTGATCGAGGCGACGGCGCACACCGTCGGCCACACGATGGTGGAAGGCATGGTCGTGGTCACGCTGGTGCTGCTGCTGTTCCTGGGCAGCCCGCGCGCGGCGCTGGTGGTGGCGGTCACCATCCCGCTCGCGCTGCTGGCGGCCTTCATCTTCATGCACCACGCCCATGTGCCGGCCAACCTGCTGTCGCTGGGCGCGATCGACTTCGGCATCCTGGTGGACGGCGCCGTCGTGGTCGTCGAGCACCTGCTGCGCCGGCGCGAGCAGACGGCCGACCGGGCGCTGACGCCGCGCGACGCGGTCACTGCGACCTTGCAGGTGGCGCGGCCGATCTTCTTCGGCATGGCGGTGATCGCCGCGGCCTACCTGCCGCTGTTCGCCTTCGAGCGCATCGAATACAAGCTCTTCAGCCCGATGGCCTACGCCGTCGGCGCGGCGCTGGTGGGCGCGCTGCTGGTGGCGCTGACGCTGACGCCGGCGCTGGCCTGGCTGGCTTTCCGGCGGCCGCGCCCGGCCTTCCGCAACCGGCCGCTGGAGGCGCTGCAGGCCCGGTATGCCGCCTTCCTCGCGCGGGCGGTCGGCCGTGGTCGCTGGCTGGCCGTGGCGGTGGTGACGTCGGCCCTGGCGCTCGCGGCGCTGGCGGGCACGATCGGACGGGACTTCCTGCCCTACCTCGACGAAGGCTCGATCTGGTTGCAGGTCCAGATGCCGCCCGGCATCACCCTGGAGAAGGCCGCCGGGATGGCCGACGCGCTGCGTCGCGCGACGCTGGAGTTCCCCGAGGTCGCGCATGTGGTCACGCAGACCGGTCGCAACGACGACGGCACCGACTACTGGACGCCGTCCCACATCGAAGCCAGCATCAGCCTCACGCCCTACGACACCTGGACTGCGCCGGGCGGCAAGCAGGGGCTGATCCGGCGCCTGGCCGAGCGCTATGCCCGCATGCCGGGCTACACCGTGTCCTTCATGCAGCCGATGATCGACGGCGTGCAGGACAAGCTGTCGGGCGCGCACAGCGACCTGGTGGTCAAGGTCTTCGGCGACGACCTGGACGAAGGGCGTCGCATCGCCGCCCAGGTGGCCGAGGTACTGCGGACGGTGCCCGGCGCCGCCGACGTGGCGGTGGACGTCGAGCCGCCGCTGCCCAACCTGCGCATCGATCTGGACCGCGCCGCCGCGGCGCGGCTGGGCGTCAATGCGGCCGACGTCGCCACGCTGGTGTCCACCGGCATCGGCGGCGCGGCCATCGGCCAAGTCTACGTCGGCGAGAAGCGCTACGACATGACGGTCCGCTTCACGCCCGAGTCGCGCGCCAGTCCGCAGGCCATCGGCGATCTGCGCCTGACCGGGGCCAACGGCGCGCAGGTGCCGCTGTCGGACGTCGCGCAGATCCGCACGACGGTGGGCGAAAGCGTGATCGTGCGCGAAATGGGCCAGCGCCACCTGATCGTGCGGCTCAACACGCGCGGCCGCGACCTGTCGAGCTTCCTCGCCGAGGCCCGGCCGGCGCTGGAGCGGCAGGTCCGCTTCGACCGCCAGCGCTTCCGCCTCGAGTGGGGCGGGCAGTTCGAGAACCTGCAGCGCGCGCAGCAGCGCCTGGCGGTGATCCTGCCGCTGACGCTGGGGGTGATGCTGCTGTTGCTGTTCGCCGAGTTCCGCAACCTGCGCCAGCCGCTGCTGGTGCTGGGGGTGGTGCCGCTGGCGATGATCGGCGGCTTCGCGGCGCTGCACCTGCGCGGCATGACGCTGAACGTCTCCAGCGCCGTGGGCTTCATCGCGCTGTTCGGCGTGGCCGTGCTCGGCGGCGTGCTGATGGTGGCGCAGATCAACCGGCTGCGGCGCGACGACGGCCGGCCGCTGCGCGAGGCGGTGCTTGAAGGCGCTGCCGGCCGCATGCGGCCGGTGCTGATGACGGCGGCGGTCGCGGCCTTCGGCCTGACGCCGGCGATGCTGGCCACCGGCCTGGGCAGCGACGTCCAGCGACCGCTGGCGACCGTCGTCGTCGGCGGGCTGGTGACCGCGACGCTGCTCACGCTGCTGCTCCTGCCCGCGCTGTACCACGCGATCGAAGCGCGCGTGGAGCGGGCCGCCAACCGGCGTACCGCGCGCGCGCCGCTCGACCACGACCACGACCACGCCGCAGCCTCGGAGCCCCTGGCATGACGCGCCTCCTCTTCCTCACCCCTCGCCGCGAAGCTGCCGTCGTCGCCAAGGCCACTGGCCAGCGGCGGCGGACTGCTCCTCGTGGCGTCCTGGCCCTGGCGACCGCGCTGGTGACAGGCTCCCCGTTCACGTATGCGGCGACAACAGCGCCGAACGCGGCGACGGGGACTGCGACTGCGACTGCTGCTGCTGCTGCTGCGGCGGCGGCGGCGGCGACTTCGCCTTCGACGACCGCCCCGAACGCGCTGAGCGTGCTCAGCGCACCGGGCTCGTCGAAGGCTCCGATCGCCTCGGTCGTGCCCGCAGCGGGTCCCGACGCCGTGGCGAAGGCCAACGGCGTGTCCTTCGCCGCCTACCTGGACGCGGTGGGCCGCTTCAACAACGCGCTCGCCGCGCAGCGCGAGGCGGTGGCGGCCGCCCGCGCGGGCGTGCCGATGGCGGCGCTCCGGCCGGACCCGTCGTTGTCGCTCGGCGCCGGTCCGGCGGAACTGGGCCGGGAGGTGCATCCCAAGCCGCGCCTGGCGCAGAGCATCGGGCTGAGCTACACGATCGAGACCGGCGGCAAGCGCGAGCGCCGCGTCGATGCCGCGCGCAGCCAGGTCATTGCCAGCGAGGCGGCGCTGGCCGGCGCCGGCCGGCAGGCCGCCGCCGACGCTGCCGCCGCCTTCATCGAGGCCTGCCGCACCCACGAGGCGCTGCGGACCCAGGAAGCTTCGCTGGCCGCGCTGACCGACATCGTCCGGATGAACGAGCGACGCCATGGCGCCGGCGATCTGGGCGGCCTCGAACTGCTGCAATCCCGCAACGAGCGCGACCAGTTCCTCGCCACCGTCGTCCGCGCGCGGGCCGACGCGCGGTCCGCGATGGAAGGGCTGGCCGCGCCGCTGGGCCGCCGCTGGCGCGAGGTCTTCGGCGACGCATCGCCACTGTGTGCCTTCCAGGACGGGCGGGCGCCGGAAGGACTGGAGGGCCTGGAGAGACTGGGAGGGGTGGAGGGACCGGAAGCGATGGAGAGGATGGCGGGGCCCCGAGGCAGCGACAACGAGGGTGGCGCGCTCGATGCCCCCGATGCGCTCGACGCCCTGGTGGCGCGGGCGATGGACGAGCGCGACGACGTGCGCATCGCCCGGGCGGCGGTGGACAGCGCCCGCGCGGCCGCAGACCTGGTCCGTGCCAACCGCTGGGTCGATCCGAGCGTCAGCCTCAGCTACGGCTACACGCCCCAGGGCCGCCATGGCGTGTCGACGGACGGCACGGCGGTCGATCCCTCGCCGCGGTCCAACACGCTGTCGGTCTCGGTCTCGATGCCGATCCCGCTGTCGCGGCTGGACCGGGGCGACGTGGTCCAGGCGGAAGCCGCCGTCACCCAGGCCCTGCTGGCCCTGCGCCAGACCGAGCTCCAGGCGCAGGCCGATGTCCGCGCGACCCACGCCCAGTACCGTGCCGCGCTCGAGAACCTGACCCGCTATCGCGACGCGACCCTGAGCGACGCGCGGCGCGTGGTGGAGGGCCTGCGGACCTCGTACCGGCAGGGTGCCGCGTCGCTGCTGGAGCTCCTGGCGGCCCAGCGCGCAGCGGACGACACCGAGCTCGCCTACCTGCAGGCGCGCAGCGACCTGGCCGGCGCCACCGTGCGGCTGCAACTCAGCCTCGGCCGCGCGCCGGCGCCGTGATCCGGCCAGGCCTGGCGCCGCATGCGAGACTGCCGCCCATTCGGAGAGAGGCGATGAGGATTCTTCTGGTCGAGGATGACCGCAAGGCCGCGGGGCTGCTGGTGCGCGGGCTGCGCGAGGAAGGGTTCGTGGTGGACCACGCGGCCAGCCTGGCCGAGGCCGACGAGGCCGCCTTCGTGACCACCCACGACCTGATCGTGCTGGACGGCCTGCTGCCCGACGGCGACGGCGTCACCCTGTGCCGCACGCTGCGCGCGCGCGGCCAGCAGGTGCCGGTGCTGATGCTCACCGCCCGCGACGCGCTGTCCGATCGCGTCGACGGCCTGAACGCCGGCGCCGACGACTACCTGACCAAGCCCTTCGAATTCGAGGAACTGCTCGCGCGGCTGCGCGCGCTGCTGCGGCGCTCGGAGATGACCCGGCCGCCGGTGCTGGTCGCGGAGGACCTGCGGCTCGATCCGGCCGCGCTGCAGGTGACGCGCGCCGGGCGGCCCATCGAGCTGACGCCCAAGGAATTCGCCCTGCTGCAGGCGCTGATGCGGCAGCCCGGCGCGGTGGTCTCGCGCCAGCGCCTGGCCGAGCAGATCTGGCACGGCGACCCGCTGGCGATCGACAACCTCATCGACGCCCACATGAGCAAGCTGCGGCGCAAGATCGACGCGGCCGGCGCCCAGCCGCTGATCGAGACGGTGCGCGGACGCGGCTTCCGGCTGCGGGGACCGGCCGATGCTTAGCTTCCGTCGCCGGCTGGCGCTGCTGCATGTGGTCGTCGTCACCACGGTGCTGGCGGTGGCGGCGACGCTCACCTACCTGAGCCTGGTGGCCGCGCTGCGCGCGCAGCTGGACGGCGCGCTGCTGGTGCTGGCCGAGCAGGAGGCCAGCATCCTCGCCGCCAGCCCCGGCCTGCCGGTCGCCGTGCATGAGCCGGGCACCACCGCCGCGCCGCCGCCGTACGCGCGGCTGGACCGGCTGGTGCAGATCATCGGCCCGCGTGGCGAAGTGCTCGCGCGCAGCGCCAACCTCGGCGCCGCGGCGCTGCCGAACGATGCCGCCTTGCTGGCGCGCCTGGCCCGCGGCGAGACCGTCTTCGAGCACCTGGCCTTCGGCGACGAGCCGACGCGCCGCGTCTCGGTGCCGGTGCATGGCGGTCGCGCGCTGGCGGTGCAGGTGGCCGGCTCGCTGGACGACGTCGACCACGCCGTCGCTTCGGCGGGCTGGATGTTCCTGGTCATGGGGCTGGTGCTCGTCGTCGTGCTCACCGCCGCCGGCGCGCAGCTGACCGGCCGCGTCTTCGGCGCGGTCGACGACATCGTCCGGCAGGCCCGGCGCATCGGTGGCCGCACCCTCGCCGAACGGCTGCCGCATCCCGGCACCCGCGACGAGATCGGCCGGCTGATCGACACGCTCAACGACATGCTGGCCCGGCTCGAACACGCCTTCGAAGCGCAGCGCCGCTTCACCGCCGACGCCTCGCATGAGCTGCGCTCGCCGCTCTCCCGGCTGCGCACGGAACTCGAGATCACGCTGCGCCGGCCGCGCGGCGCCGACGAGTATGTCCAGGCGCTGCGCTCGGGACTGGAGGAAGTCGCGCGGCTGACGACGCTGGTGGAGGAACTGCTGACGCTGGCGCGCCTGGATGCCGGGCAGGACATGGCGCCGGTCGCGCCGGTGGCCATCGCCCCGATCCTCGAGGCGGTCGTGCGGCGCGCGCAACCCGCCGCCCAGGCGCGCGGCATCACGCTGACCCTGGCGGGCGCGGACGACCCCGGCGCGGACGCGTCGGGTGCGCACGCGTTTGCTGCACACGCGTCTGCTGCACACGCGCCTGCTGCACACGCGCTTGGCACGGACGAATCCAATGACGGTGGGCCCGGCGCGACGGCCCGGCTGCCGCGCGAGCTGCTGATGCGGGTCGCGACCAACCTGGTGGAGAACGCGGTCAAGTACAGCGCCGCGGGCGGCACGGTGCTGGTCTCGCTGGTCGTGCGGCCGGACGCCACCGAGCTGGTCGTCGAGGACGACGGCCCCGGCCTCCCCGCCGAGGAGCGCGAGCGGGTGTTCGAGCGCTTCTACCGGGGCGCCGCCGCGCGCGTGGCGGACATCGAAGGCACCGGCCTGGGCCTGGCGCTGTCCGACCTGATCGTCCGCGCCGCCGGCGGTCGCATCGAGGTGGGCGTCTCGCGCTGGGGCGGCGCGCGCTTCACGGTGCATCTGCCGGCCGGCGACGCCTGAGCGCCGCCGCACCGGCGCCCGGTCACAGGTCCCGGCCGTTGAAGTGCGTCACCGGAATGCTGTCGAGCTCGATGCCCTCCAGGCAGCGGACGTTGATCGCCGCCATCGCGTTGCCCTTCGGGTCGGAGCCCTCGGCATAGGGATGGATGCCGCACACCGTGCAGAAGCGGTGCTTGATGGCGTGCTTGTTGAACTCGTAGGTGGCGGCCGCCGCCTCGTCGGTCTTCAGCCGGAACTGGCCGCGCGGCACGAACCACAGCAGCGACCCCTTGCGCTGGCAGATCGAGCAGTTGCAGGCCATCGCCCCGTCGATCTCGCCATCCACCTCATAGGCCACCCGGCCGCAATGGCAGCTTCCCTGGTAGGTCGTCATCTCGTCTCCGCTCTGCTTTTGTGAAGCGGCCGACCTTACCTCAGCCCGGCCCGCGCCGGGCGTCACTTGAGCATCAGCTCGACATCCTGTCCCGGATCGCCGCAGCCATCCAGGCGCAGCCGCAGGAAGTCCAGGTCCATGTGCAGGTGCTCCACCAGTTCCGGCACCGCGAGCTCCAGCGCCGCGACGCGGTCGGACGACTGGTCGCAGGCATCGGCGAGCACCTCGGCCAGATGCAGGATCGCCGCCAGCATCGAGAACGGCCGGATCTCCAGCGGCGCGTTCGCGTCCTTGAAGGCCTCGACCAGGTCGGCCGGGAAGTGCCAGTGCGCCGCCAGCGCCGCGGTCACGTCGGCATGCGTGCAGCCGAAGCGATGCATCTCCAGCGAGAACCGGCTGCCCGGCTCGGCCGCATGGGCCTCGACGTCGGCGACCTGGTCCGGCTCGCTCATCGCCATCATCAGCTGCCCGGTGCGCAGCATCAGCCCGGCGAGGTAGGCGGTGTCGGCATCGCCCTGCAGCAGCTTGGCCAGCAGCCGTGCGTAGCCGGCGGTGCGCACGCTGTGGCGCCAGAAGCGCTGCCGGTCCAGGCCCTTCACCTCAGGAAAGGTGGCGGAGATGCTGGCCGCCATCGCGAGGTTGCGCAGCGTCTCCAGGCCCAGCGCCATCGCGGCGTCCTGCAGCGTGCCGATCGTGTGGGAGGGGCTGTAGCGCGCCGAGTTGGCGAGTCGCAGCACCTTGGCCGCCAGCGTCGAATCCTTGCCGATCAGCTCGGCGATCTGGCCGAGCGAGACGCCGTCGTCGTCCAGGCTGCGCAGCAGCTTGCGCCCGACCTCAGGCATCACCGGAAGGCTGGCGTGCCCCCCGAGAAAGCGTTCCGCGCTGGCGAAAACGGGAGTCGTGGGGGTCATGCTGGCAATCGTCACGGCGGCCTCCTCTGGACGCGACGGCAGGTGGAGGCGAGTCTATGCCGCCCGGCGGCAGCGCGCCAGCGCCAGCAGCGCCACCGGGTCCAGCAGGCCGATGCGGTAGCCCTGCACCGCCAGGACGCCGCGATCGGCCAGATGCCGCAGCGAGCGCGACAGCGTCTCCGGCGAGATCGACAGCCGTGCCGCCACGTCGCGCTTGCGCTCGGCCAGCCGCACCTCGGCCGAGCCGCCGGCCTGCGCCAGCAGCCAGGCGGCGACACGGGCGGTGGCGTCCTTCGTGGTCAGCCCGCGCAGCGCCTCCTGCGCCTCGCGCAGCTGCGCCGCGGTGGCGCGCAGCAGCGCGGCCAGCACCGGCGGCTGGGATCGCAGCCAGAGGGTCGCCGCCGCCATCGGCCACTCCATCACCAGCGCGGATGCCGAGACGACCCGCGCGTCCTCCTCGTAGCGCCCGTCCAGCCAGGCGGTATGCAGATCCAGCCAGCGCGGGCCGCCCAGCGGGCCCCGGGCCAGGACCCGGCCTTCGCAGAGCGCCACCATCGCCACCGCCGCATCGCCCCGGCGGATCGCCAGATCGCCGGCCCGGCAGCGGCGCACCCGCGTCATGCTGGCCAGCGCGGACCAGTCGTCGGCATCCAGCAGCACGTCGCCGAGCAGCGCGCGCCAGGGAACCGGATGCGCGGGACCGGGCATCAAGGCGGCGTTGTGCGCCGGATCGAGACCCGCGACAGCGGGCGGCGGGGTGCCACGGACGGCGCACGTGGCGGGATCGGACAGGAGGTCGGCGGTCACGGGGCATTCTCGGAAACCGGGGATGCCGGACTGTCGCGGGACTGGCCGGAAATTGCCTTGAGGGAGGTCAACATCCGCTCACTCGCCGCGGCACGCGCCCGGTGAGCGAGCGGAGGGGCGCCGATCAGCGGATCAACAGCGCGCGGAAGTCGTTGACGTTGGTCTGCGTCGGGCCCGTGATCAGCAGGTCGCCGAGCGCCTCGAAGAGCGCGTAGCCGTTGTTGGCGGCGAGCAGTTCGGCCGGCTTCAGGCCCAGCGCGCGGGCGCGCTGCAGCGTGCTGGGACTGAGGAAGGCGCCGGCGTTGTCTTCGACGCCGTCGATGCCGTCGGTGTCCGCGGCCAGGCCCCAGACGCCGTCCTGCCCGTCGAGCGCGATGGCGCAGCCGAGCACGAACTCGCCGGCACGACCGCCGCGTCCGGGCTGCGGCACCAGCGTCACCGTGGTCTCGCCGCCGGAGAGGATCAGGCAGGGCCTGGCGAAAGGCTCGCCATGCCGCGCCACCGAGCGCGCCAGCGCGGCATGCACCCGCCCGACCTCGCGCGACTCGCCCTCGATCTCGTCCGACAGCACATGCGCGGTCAGGCCGAGCGCGCGCGCCGCCTCGGCCGCCGCCTGCAGGCTCTGACGGGGCGCGGCGATGATGCGCTGCTCGTGACCGTCGAAGCAGGCGTCGCCCGGCTTGGGCGTCTCCCACTCGCCGCGCTCCAGCGCGTCGACCGCCACCGGCGGCAGCGCGATGCGGTAGCGGCGGCAGATCGCCAGCGCTTCGGCGCAGGTCGTCGCGTCGGGCACCGTCGGACCGGAGGCGATCACCTGCGGGTCATCGCCGGGCACGTCGGAAATCATCAGCGTGAGCACCTTGGCCGGGGCGCAGGCGGCCGCCAGCCGACCGCCCTTGATCGCGCTGAGGTGCTTGCGCACGCAGTTCATCTCGACGATGTTGGCGCCGCTGGCCAGGAGCGCGCGGTTCACCGCCTGTTTGTCCGCCAGCGTCAGGCCCGGTGCCGGCAACGGCATCAGCGCCGAGCCGCCGCCGGAGATCAGGCAGATCACCTGGTCGTCGGCGGTCGGCCGGAAGTCGCGCACCAACTGCAGCATCCGCGCCGCCGCCCGCTCGCCGGCGGCATCGGGCACCGGATGCGCGGCCTCGACCATTTCGATGCGCCGCGGCTGGTAGTCCGGCGGGATGTGGCCGTAGCGGGTGATCACCAGCCCCCTCATCGGCGCGGACGCGGGCCAGGCCGCCTCCATCGCCTGCGCCATCGAGCCGCCGCCCTTGCCCGCGCCGATGACCAGCGTGCGTCCCCGGGGCGGAGGCGGGAGATGGCCGGCGAGGATCTTTCCCGGCAGCGCGCGGTCGACCGCGACGCGATAGAGGTGCTTGAGCAGCGCGCGCGGGTCGTCGAGCAGCGCCTGGGCCTGCGGGTCCGGCGCGATCGATGGCGTCGAAGGCGCGGCGCCGGACGAGGGGGAGAAGGCGGCGCCGGCAGCGGCGGAAGCAGCGGCCCGCGCCGCGTCGGAGGATGAGCTCATGGGCGCCGATTGTGGGCAGGGGCCGTTCAGCCGGCGTCCGTAGTGCTACCGACCTCGTGGTTGCCCATCACCTCGAGCGCACGCACCAGCGCCGAGTGGTCGAGCTGGTCCCAGCCCTGCGCCGCGGCGGCCTGCATCAGCTGCGCGGTGCCCGCGGTGTTGGGCAGGGCCAGGCTCATCGCCTTGGCGCTCTGCAGCGCCAGGTTCAGGTCCTTCTGGTGCAGCGCGATGCGGAAGCCGGGGTTGAAGGTGCGCTTGATCATGCGCTCGCCATGGACTTCCAGGATGCGGCTCGAGGCGAAGCCGCCCATCAGCGCCTCGCGCACCTTGGCCGGATCGGCGCCGGCCTTGGAGGCGAAGACCAGCGCCTCGCCGACGGCGGCGATGTTCAGCGCCACGATGATCTGGTTGGCGACCTTGGTCGTCTGGCCCGCGCCGGCGCCGCCCACCAGGGTGATGTTCTTGCCCATCAGCTCGAACAGCGGCCTGATGCGGGCGAAGGTCGCTTCCTTGCCGCCGACCATGATGGACAGCGTGCCGGCCTTGGCGCCGACTTCGCCGCCGGACACCGGCGCATCCAGCCACTCGGCCCCCAGGGCCTCGATGCGCCGCGCGAAATCCTTGGTCGCCATCGGCGAGATGGAGCTCATGTCCACGACGGTCTTGCCGGCGCTCAGGCCGGCGGCGACGCCGCCCTCGCCGAACAGCACCCGCTCGACGTCCGGCGTGTCCGGCACCATCGTGAAGATCACGTCGGCGCGCTGCGCGACCTCGGTGGCGCTGGCGCAGACGGTGGCGCCAGCGGCGCTCACCTCCTCCCGGACCTGGCTGCGGGTGTGGACGAACAGCGCATGCCCGCCCTGCGCGAGGCGCACCGCCATGGGCGCGCCCATGATGCCCAGGCCGATGAAGCCGATCTTGATGCTCATGAGGTTCTCTCTTTCAGTCCTTGAACTTGTCGCGCAGGGCCTGCGTGGCGGCGCGGAACACGCCCAGGTCGCTGCCGACCGCGATGAAGGTCGCACCCTGCTCGAGGTAGCGGCGCGCGTCGGCCTCGACCGGCGCCAGGATGCCGACCGGCTTGCCGGCGGCGCGGCAGGCGGCGTGGATCGCCGCCATCGCGGCCTGCACCTCGGGATGCTGCGGATTGCCCAGGTGCCCGTAGCCGGCCGCCAGGTCCGAGGGGCCGATGAACACGGCATCGACGCCGTCGATCGCGGCGATCTCGGCGGCGGCGGCCACGCCGGCCGGGCTCTCGATCTGCACGATCACCGCGATCTGCTCATTGATGCCCTGGAAGTAGCCGGGCACGGTGCCGTAGCGGTTGTTGCGCTGCGAGACCGACACGCCGCGGATGCCCTGCGGCGGATAGCGCGTGGCGGCGACCGCGGCGGCGGCCTGCTCGGCGTTCTCGACGAAGGGCACCAGCAGGTTGGAGAAGCCCGCGTCCAGCAGCCGCTTGATCTCGACGGCGTTGTTGCTGCTGGGGCGCACGACCGGCGCGCTGACGCTGTCCTTGAGCGCCATCAGCTGCGGCACGAAGCTGCTGACCTCGTTGGGCGAATGCTCGCCGTCGAGCAGCAGCCAGTCGAAGCCGGCCACGCCCAGCACCTCGGTGCTGATCGGGTTGGCCAGCGAGCACCAGCAGCCGATCAGGCGCTCGCCGGCGCGCAGGCGCTGGCGCAGGGTGTTGGGAAAGCTCGAATAGGGCGTGGTCGGCGTCGGCATGACTGGACTCCTCTGTGCGTCATCAATCAAGCTTGAGCCCGCTCTTGGCCACGACACCCGCCCACTTCTTGCGCTCGGCATTGAAGAAGGTGTCCATCTCGGCCGCGTTCATCGTGTTGACCTCGGCGCCCTGCGCGGCCAGCCGCGCGCGCACGTCGGGCGAGCGGATGATGCTGATCAGCGCGGCGGACAGCTTGTCGACATGGGCCTTGGGCATGCTGGCCGGGGCCAGGATGCCCTGCCAGGTGCCGGACTCGAAACCGGTGGCACCCTGCTCCGCCAGCGTCGGGACGTTGGGCAGCAGCGGCACGCGGGTGGCCTTGCTCACGCCGATGACCTTGAGCTTGTTCTGCTGCACGAAGGGCAGCGTCGCCAGCATGCCGTTCATCAGCACCTGCGTCTGGCCGGCGATCGTGTCGGTGACGGCCTGCGAGCCGCCCTTGTACGGGATGTACTCCCACTTGGCACCGGTCAGGCTGGCGACCTGATAGCCCGCCAGATGCGGCGCGCTGCCCATGGCCGTCACCGCGAAATCGATCTTGGACTTCTTCGACAGTTCGACCAGTTCCTTGAGGTTGCTGGCCGGCACCGACGGATGCACCACCAGCATGTGGGGCGAGTACGCCAGCATCGCCACGCCGCGCAGGTCCTTGGACGGATCGAACGGCAGCTTGGTGTAGAGCGACGGGCTGATGGCCAGCGCACTGACGTCGCACAGCATGACGGTGTAGCCGTCGTTCGCCTTGGCGGTCTGGTCCGCACCCATGTTGCCGCTGGCGCCGGGCTTGTTCTCGACGATGACGGTCTGCTTGAGCTGCTCGGACAGCAGCGGCGACAGGATGCGCGCGATGATGTCCGACGAGCCGCCCGGCGTGTACGGGACGATGATCCTCAGCGGCTTGCCGGGCCAGCCGGCCTGCGCGAACGCGCCGGGCGCGACGCCGGCCAGCGCGGTGACGGCGGCGGTGGCGAGCACGGCGCGGCGGCCGATGCGGCCGATGCGGCCGGTCGCCGAAGGCTTGTTCCGATCTTGCATGTCTCTCTCCTTGTTGTCGGGATGTCGCGGGATCTCAGCGGACCATGCAAGGCCGCTTGGGATCGAACTTCCAGCCGGGGATCAGGTGCTGCATGGCGATCGCGTCGTCGCGCGCGCCGAGCCCGTGCTTCAGATAGCGCTGATGCGCGGCCTCGACGGCCTGCATGTCGAGCTGCACGCCCAGGCCGGGCGCGGTCGGCACGGCGACCTCGCCGTCGACGATCCGCAGCGGCTGCCGGGTGAGGAACTGGCCGTCCTGCCAGATCCAGTGGGTGTCGATCGCGGTGAGGCGGCCCGGCGCCGCGGCGGCCGCATGCGTGAACATCGCCAGCGAGACGTCGAAGTGGTTGTTGGAATGCGAGCCCCAGGTCAGGCCGAAGTCGCGGCAGGCCTGGGCGACACGGACCGCGCCCGACATCGTCCAGAAGTGGGGATCGGCCAGCGGGATGTCCACCGACTGCAGGCTCAGCGCATGGGTGAACTGGCGCCAGTCGGTGGCGACCATGTTGGTCGCGGTGGGCAGGCCGGTGGCGCGGCGGAACTCGGCCATCACCTCGCGGCCGGAGAAGCCGTCCTCGGCACCGCAGGGATCCTCGGCATAGGCGAGCACGCCGCCCAGGTCGCGCAGCAGGCGCACCGCGTCCTTGAGCAGCCAGCCGCCGTTCGGATCGAGCGTGACGCGCGCTTCGGGGAAGCGGGCCTTCAGCGCGCGGATGGCCTGGACTTCCTCCTCGCCGCGCAGCACGCCGCCCTTGAGCTTGAAGTCCTTGAAGCCGTAGCGGGCCTGCGCGGCGGCGGCCTGCTCGACGATCGCCTCGGGCGTCATGGCGACCTGGTGGCGGACCTTGAGCCAGGCGTCGGTCGGTTCGTCGCTGTCCGGCTCGTCGTCGGGCGTCTTGTAGGCCATGCCGGCCTTGGTGCGGTCGCCGACGAAGAACAGGTAGCCGAGCATGGCGACGCTGTCGCGCTGCCTGCCCTCGCCCAGCAGCTCGCAGATCGGCACGCCCAGGTGCTGGCCCAGCAGGTCCAGCAGCGCGCATTCGACGGCGGTCAGCACATGGATGGTGGTCCGCAGGTCGAAGGTCTGCAGGCCGCGGCCGCCGCTGTCCAGGCCCTGGAACTTCTCGCGGACCTGCGCCAGCAGCGCATTCCACTTCGCCACCGGTTGGCCGACGAGCAGATCGCCGGCCTGTTCCAGCGTCCTGCGGATCGGCTCGCCGCCGGGGATCTCGGCGATGCCGACGTGGCCGGCGTTGTCCTCGAGGATCAGCAGGTTGCGGGTGAAGAACGGCGCGTGCGCGCCGCTCAGGTTCATGAGCATGCCGTCATGGCCCGCGACGGGGATCGCGCGGGCGGACGTGACGAGGGGACTGCTTGCGCTCACAGGGAACTCCTGATCGGGATCGCGGGAACGGGGATCAATCGGCGGTGATCTTGCGGGTCTCGATGACCTGCTTCCAGCGGGCGAATTCGGCCTTCTGGAAGGTCTGTGCCTGGTCGGGCGTGTTGGCGACGGTCTCGATGCCGATGTCGGTGAACTTCTGCTTCACCGAGGGCTCATGCAGCGCCGCGACCAGGTCCTTCTGCAGCTGCGCGCGCACCGCGGGCGGCAGACCGCGCGGGGCGGCCACGCCCTGCCACGAGTACACGTCCGCGCCCTTGATGCCGGACTCGGCCAGCGTCGGCACGTTGGGCAGCACGGCCGAGCGCTTGTCGCCGGTGACGGCCAGCGCGCGGAGCTTGCCGCCGACGATGTGGGGCAGCACCGCGTTGACGTTCTGGAAGGAGGCGTCGACCTGCGCGCCGAGCAGGTCGGTGATGGCCGGCGAGCCGCCCTTGTACGGCACATGCAGGCCGTTGGTGCCGGTCTGCAGCCAGAAGAGCTCGGCGGTGAGGTGATCGGAGGACCCGTTGCCGGAGGAGGCGAAGGTCATCTTGCCGGGGTCCTTCTTCAGCGCGTCGATGACGTCCTTGACGCTCTTGAGCGGCGAGCTGGCCGGCACGACCAGCACGTTGGGCGCCTGGATGGCGACGGTGAGCAGGTCGATGTCCTTCAGGGCGTCGTACTGGACGGCCTTGAGCAGGTGGGGCGCGATGACGAAGGGGCCGAGCGAGGACACCAGCAGCGTGTAGCCGTCGGCGGGGGCGCGCCGGACCTGCGAGGTCCCGAGCGTGCCGGTGGCGCCGGGGCGGTTGTCCACGATGACGGTCTGGCCCCACTTCTTCTGAAGCTCGGCGCCCATGGCGCGGGCGAGCATGTCGGTCGAGCCGCCGGCGGGGAATGGGACGACGAGCGTGACAGGGTGGTCGGGGAAGCCGTTGGCATGGGCCAGAGAGGCGGCGCACAGGGACAGGGCGGCGGTGCCGAGGGCGGCGGCGGCCTTGATGACGGCCAGGCGGCGGGTCAGGACGGTCATGGTTTGTCTCCGGGAAGGAACCGTGGAAGCCGCTCTTGATGTGACCCGGACTTCGATCGGGACCGGCGGCGGCTTGTTGTCAGTCATCATACAAGTCGAGTTGCGCCGATGACAAGGCGTGAGGCGCCGCAGGGGATCGGGGAAAACGCGCAGAACTACTGATTGCGGTTGGGCGGAGACCCATAAAAACTATGGGCTTTCCGCCACATCGATTTAACGCCGCCGCCACGCGCGCCTCTAGGATTCAACCCATAAGAAATATGGGGAGCCAGAGCACGCGAAGGCGCGACCGTGACATTCAAGAAGTTTTCGATTCCGCAGCTGGAACGGCATATCCGCCGCATCGTCGCGCAACCCACCCGGGTCCTCTGGACCCGCCATGCGAAGCAACGCATGCGTCAGCGCCATGTGAGCCTGGAGGACGCGCTGGAATGCCTGCGCAAAGGGCGAATCGGCTTGCCGCCGGAGGTGGACATCCCGTCGGCACGTTTGATCTGCCGTTTGCAGTGGTACGGCGCCGCGCGGAATGTCCAGGTGTGCGTGGCCCTTGACGACGAGGATCCGGAACTCATCGTCGTGACGGTGATTGCTTAGGAGAGAACATGACGCTGTATCACTTCACCGAATGCGGACTGGACAACGTCTGGCTGAAGAACGGATTCACGGTCAAGGAGACGCCGTTCGGACCTGCGGTGTCCTTCGCCGCCCTGGACCAACTGCTCGACGAAATCGCCTCGCACCTGGTCCGGAAACCCGGGCGCCTCACCGGCAAGGAGTTCCGGTACTTGCGGTCGAAGATGCACCTGTCGCAGGCCGCTATGGCTACGCTCCAGGGCGTCAGCGAGCAGAACATCAGCCTCTGGGAACGCCGAGGCCGGGTGCCGAAATCGAATGACACCCTTCAGCGATTGCTTTACTTGAAGCACGCGGCGGGGGACGAAACCTTGAAGTCCGCGTTTGATCGAGTCATGACCGTCGAACGCCTCGTGCATCAGAAGATCGTCGCCACCGCCAGCCGCAAGGGCTGGAAGTTCACCGTGGAGGAAACCGAACCCACCGACGAGGCGCCGGCCGTCGCCGGCTGACGCCCCCGCCGATGCGCTCAGCGTTGCTCCTGCAGCGCCAGCGCGGCGCGCCGTCGGCGTTCGCGGCTGTTGGCCAGGTGGGTGCGCATCGCCGCGCGCGCCGCCTCGGCGTCGCGGGCGTCGATCGCGACGAGGATGCTCTCGTGCTCGGCATTCACGCGCAGCAGATAGTCGCGCTGCGCGATCGGATCCTCGTCGCCAGCGGCCTGCAGGCTCGCCAGGCGCGCGCGCGGGATGCTCGGCGCGCCGAGCGTCGCCATCAGTTGCTCGAAATGCGGATTGCCCGTCGCGCGGGCGATCTCCAGGTGGAACTGGAAGTCGGCGGCCACCGCGTCGCGGCCGGCCTGCGCCGCTTCCGCGAAGGCGCTCAGGGCCGCACGCATCGCGGTCAGGTGCGCGTCGGTGCGACGCTGCGCAGCCAGCGCCGCGGCCTCGGTTTCCACGCCGATGCGCAGTTCGAGCACCGCGACGACATCGTGCAGCGTCGCCATCTGCTCCGCGCCGATGCGGAAGGGCCCGCCCTCTCCCAGCCCCAGCACGAAGGTCCCGATGCCATGGCGCGTCTCGACCAACCCAGCCGCCTGCAGCTTGGAGATCGCTTCGCGGACCACCGTCCGGCTGACCTCGAACTCGGCCATGATGGCCGCCTCGGTCGGCAGCTTGTCGCCGCTGGCCAGCGCGCCCGCGCGGATGCGGTCCTCCAGCGCCCGGACAAGTCCGAGGGCCAGCGATTTCGGGCGGGTACGGGTCAGCGGCACATTCATCACGGGCTCAGTTGTACGACAACATCGGGTCGAGCGACAACCGCGTTATCGCGGTGTCGCGTCGATACGGCGCGAAGGGAAACGAACAGGGACGGCGATTGTCCCGTGCCGGAACGGCCCGAGTTCAGGTGTCGAGCGGGAACTTCGTGCAGCCCAGCCGCGCCGAGATGTCGCGACTGGCCGCTTGCAGCATCGCCACCACCTCGGGCGCCTTGGCGTCGTCGTAGCGGAAGGTGGGGAAGCTCACGCTCATGCCGGCGATCGGCTGTCCCAGCCGGTCGAAGATCGGCACCCCCAGGCAGCGGATGTGGTCGTCGAACTCCTCGCGGTCCTCGCCGAAGCCCTGGGCCTTGACCCGTTCCAGCTCCGCCTGGAAGGCGGCCGGCTCGGTGATGGTCTTGTCGCGGAACCGTTGGAACTCCGCGCCCGCCAGGATGCGCGCGCGGCGCTCCGGATGTTCCCAGGCCATCAGCACCTTGCCGATGGCGGTGCAGTGCAGCGGCGCACGCCGGCCGATGCGCGAGTACATGCCCAGCATGTGCTTCGAGTCGACCTTGTGGACGTAGATGATCTCGCTGTCGATCAGCGTGCCCAGGTGGACCGTCTCGCCGGTGGCGTCGGCCAGCATCTGCATGTGGTGCTTGGAGAGATCGACCAGGTCCGGGTACTGCAGCGCCTTGGCGCCGATCTCGAAGACCTTCATCGCCAGCCCGTAGCGCTCGCTGTCGCTTTCCTGGTGCACGTAGCCCAGCGTCTTCATCGTCTGCAGGAAGCGGTAGACCGTCGCCTTGGGCATGGCCAGTCGCACCGACAGCTCCGAGATGCCGGTGTCGCTGCGTTCCGACAGGGCCTGCAGGATGGCAAACACCTTGAGCACCGCGGCCACCGACTCGGGCTGCTGCTTGCCATCGTTCAGATCGTCATCCATGCGCAACGTGTTCCTGGAAAGGGAAGATTTCACCACAGCCGGCCGGTGCCCGCGCCCGCGCGAACCCGGGCCGGCACCGCGGTCGCGGGGTCGATGGACAGGCGGTACGGCGGCGTCCAGCCGGCTTCGCCGGCGACCGCCCGATCCGGATTCGCGGCACGGAGCATGCCCGCCAGGTCGATCGGCTCGCCATTGAAGCGCGAGCCGCGGTCCTCGAGCCGGTCGCCCTTGAGCAGCCGCGCCACGCGCCCGGGCGCGATGCCGGCGGCCGCCTCCCAGGCGTTGGCCTCGCTCAGCACCTGCGATTCGAGGCCCGCGCCGATCGAGTAGGCGTAGGGATAGTCCCCCCCCGGCGTCGCGAGGTAGAGGTTGTTGACCACATGCACCTGGCCATAGCGCACGCGCGGGGTGCGCTCCTTCACCTGCTCCCACAGGTTGTGGTGCAGCGTGACGCGCAGGTGTCCGCGATCGTCGCGATGGCCGTCGCCGCCGCCGATCAGCATGGTCTTGTCATGGCGGCGGAAGACGTTCCAGGACACGGTCACGAAGTCGGAGCGCCGCGTGATGTCCAGCAGCCCGTCGTGCCGCTGCATCCGCTGGCCCAGCACCACCGGCTCGGCGGGATCGGGCCGCGCGCCGTCGTCGAAGGCGCAGTGGTCGACCCAGACATGCGTCGCCTCGCGCAGCGACACGGTGTCGTATTCGGAGTTCCATTCGCCATGCCCGTTGTCGTTCGGGTCCCAGGCGGGGAAGAAGTCGTAGGCATCGGAGAAGCGCAGGTTGCGCAGGATCACCTGCGAGACCTTCTCCAGCATCAGCGATCCGCCATCGAAGCCCGCATCGGGGACGACGCCGACGATCGTCGTGTTGGACGGCACCTTGACGACCACCTGCGCCGCCTGGCGGCGCGCCGAGCGCCTGCGGGCGTCCTCGAGCGGCCCCTCGGGCGCCCGTCGACCCCAGCTCGCGGGGTCGTACTGGCGGGCGAAGGCCTCGAGGTCGAAGTCGGGGTCGCGGAAGTCATCGATGCCCAGGCGCTTCCCGGCCGCATCGGCGGCGAGGTCGATCCGTCCGGCCACCGCGATGAGCTTGGGCGTGTCGCCGAGCGCGAGCGCCGCATCCAGTTCCGCGCGCGTGCGCACGACGCGGACCGCGTCCGGCGCCGCACGCGCGCCGCCGGCGGTGCCGCCGTTCATCGAGGCCCAGCCGTCACCGGGCGCGATCGCGTCGAACGCGGCGGCGGGCACGCCGATGGGCAGCCAGACGTTGCGGACCTCGGCCATGCGGTTGGCCGCCTCGCCCTTGGTGCTGAAAGGACGGCGAGACGTGGAGGCCGACCACGACGCCAGGTGGGCGCCCAGCAGGTTGTCGCGGACCAAGGCCTGCCCATTGGGCACCGAAGGCGAGGCGCGCCATTCGCCGCGCGCCACGCCACGGTCCCACGCGCGGCCGAGGCTGACGCTGCCCGGGGCCACGCCCGGCTCGGCCAGCCAGCGCGAACGCTGCACCAGGAAACCGTTCGCCACGGCCTGCGGCGTGCTCGGCGCGAGCACGTGCCCGCCGTGTCCGGGCGTGCGTCGGCCGGCGCGGCTGACGATCAGGCTGTCGTCGATGAGCAGCGTCGCGCCGCCGAAGATGAAATCGACATCGCCGCGGATTTCGCTGCGGCGAACGAGCACGCGCGCGGCCCGCGCCGGATCCTCGCTCGCGCGCTCGGCATAGAAGGTGTCCTGATGACCCAGCAGCCGGACCTGCTCGAGTTGCAGCCGGTCGCCGCGGGTCATCAGCGCCACCGCCTGCGCGCCGCCGCTCTCGCCCACGCCGGCGGGATAGCCCTGCCCATCGCGCACGCCGTCCATCGCATCGTTCACGACGGTGAGCCGCGCCAGCTGCGCGTCGTCGCTGAAGAGCATCACGCTGGCGCTGCCCGGCGTCCCGTGGGTCTCGGCGTCGAGCAAGGGCAGGCAGCGATGCGCGGGCTCGCCACGGCGCTTGGGCAGCGCGTTGTAGCGGCCCTCGACGATGACGACCTCGCTCGGATCGCCCGCGCCGTAGAGCGCGAACGGCGCCTTGTCCTGGATGCACAGCGGCTCTCGGTAGGTGCCGGGCTTCACCAGCACGTAGCTGCGCGCGGAACCGCCCTTGCCCGGGAGCGCATCGATCGCCGCCTGCAGGGTGCGATGCGTGCCGCTGCCGTCGGCCGCGACGATGAAGGTCGGCGTCCAGCGCGACGGGTCCAGCGGCGCGGGCGTCCAGTCGCCCAGGTGTTCGGCGCCGGACGCCAAGGACGACGCGGCCAGACCCAGCACCGTCAGCACCCGCGCGACACGCAGGGTCCCGCTCACAGGTCCGCCAGGTACAGCGCCGGCTCGCCTTCGGCGTCCGCGCTGAAGAGCACCTGCTTCTCGTCCGGCGTGAAGGAGGGATGCGGATGCGTGACCTGCCGGTTGCCCTTGTAGACCCGCCAGGAGCTGTCATGCCGGGCGACACGGCGCTCGGTGCCGGCCTTCAGGTCGAAGAGATGCAGGAAGGGATCGGTCGCGATCTGGTGGCTGCCGGTGTCGGCGACGTCGGCCGGCGAATCGCAACCGTCGCCGATCAGCAGCGTGCCGTCGTGGTTGCTCATCAGGTGCGAGCACGGCGGCATCCTCGTCAGCCGCTTCGACGCGAGGCTGACCGGATCCAGCGAGCAGATCCAGCGGTCGCGCTGGCCCTTCAGGTACGAGACGTAGATCATCGCGGAGCCGTCCGGCACCCAGAACTCGTGGGTGCAACTCTCGCCCGGATCATGGCGACGGCCGCAGCGCAGGTTGCGGCCGTCCTCGTCGACGAACCACATGCGCGCGTCGACCAGGTCGTGCGGCCCCTCATGGCAATAGGCCACCGTGTGGTCGTCCCCGGGCCGGTACTGCGGATGCCCCAGCCAGCCCTGCTGCTCGAGGATCACCTCGCGCGCGCCGGTCGCCAGGTCGATGCGGATCAGCCGGCAGCGCGGCTTCGCATGGAACATCTGATGGAACTTCTGCCAGTCGCTGAGCGGGAACCAGTCGCTCGCGGCGATCTCGATGCCGACCATCTTCGTGCAGGCACTGTTCGACACCCAGGTGCCGTAGCCCACCCAGCCCTCGGGCACGGTGTAGACGACCTCCTCGCTCAGGTCGCTCAGCGCCAGGCGGATCAGGCGCCGCTCCGCGCGGACGAAGTACAGGTGCCGGTCGTCCGGACTCAGGAAGCCGCCGAAGGTGTTCTCGCCCGCCTGGTCGGTGAGCTGCGTCGCGACCTGCGAGCCGAGGTCCAACAGGTGGTAGTTCCAGCTCGATCCGGGCCCGAACTCGGCGCCGAAGATCAGCCGCTGGCCATCGTTGGTGAAGCACTTCTGATAGAAGTAGTTGCGGTGGCAGGTCACGTCGGTCGGGGTGAGCCGGGTGACGCGCGCGCCGGTGTCGGCGTCCTGACGGGTGACGAAGCGCAGCTGGCGTTCGGTGGCTTTCATGGTCGCTCTGATCCTCGGGGGACGGGTTCACTTGATCCGTTGCAGCAGGGCCTGGCCTTCCGCGACCAGGCGGCGCGCGGCGTCGACTTCGGTGGTCTTGCCGTAGGCGACGGTCTCGAAGACCTCGCGCATGAACTTATGCAGCCGCGCATGCTCGAACAACGGCGCCGGGCGCCTGAGCCGACCCGACTCGCGCTGCACCTTGATCTGCTCATGCGCCGCGACCTCCAGCGGCGGCAGCGTGCCGGCCGCCTTCAGCTGCTCGAAGGGGCCGCGCGCCGACGGCAGGCCGCGGGTGCGGCCGAGCAGGGTCGCGGCCTCCGGGTCGGTCAGCAGGAAGTTGACGAGCCGAGCGGCGAGTTCGGCCCGGCCGTTCTTCTCGGCATGGCGGCTCACCGCGTACATCACCGTGGGCCGGCCGAACATGCCGCTGTCCAGCGCGCCGGGCAGCGTCGGGAACTTGCCGAGCACCAGCTTCTGCCGCTTGTCCAGCGTCGACGCGCGCAGCCCAATCACCGAGTCCCAGGTGTAGTTGCCCGCCCAGCGGCCGACGACCCAGTCGGGTTGCTGCTCGGTCGGCTTCTCGGCGCCGCCCAGGCTCGCCCGCAGCGGCAGCGGCGTGGCGACATGCTCGGTGACGAGCCGCTTGTAGATGCGGACCCAGTCCAGCGCGGCCGCCTCGTTCATCGCCACGCGCGGCGACGCGGGGTCGACATAGGGCGTGCCATGGCGCTGCTGCACCCAGGCCTGGGAGAGCAGCATCATGTCGTACAGCTCGCCGTCCAGCGGATAGGCGTCCTGGCCCAGGATCCGGCGGAAGGCCGGCCCGGTGGCGAAGAGTTCGTCCCAGCTGCGCGGCAGCGCGAGGCCGGCGCGATCGAAGGCCGCCTGGTTCCACAGCATCACCCGCGCGCTGAAGGAGACCGGCAGCGCATTGAGCTTCCCGGCGACATCGCCATAGGCCAGGTCCTCGCGGTCGAATTGCGCCAGATCCAGCAGCGCCGCGTGCCGGCGCAGGTCGGCGAAGCCGTTGCCGCGCTTGCTGAACATCGCCAGCCAGGCCCAGTTGATCTGCATGACTTCGGGCTCGGAGCCGCCGGCGATCTGCGTCGTCAGCCGCTCGAGGTAGCCATTGAAGCCCATGTACTCGGCCTTCACCCGCACGCCGTGACGGCGCTCGAAGAGCGCCAACGCCTTCAGCGTCGCCTCATGCCGACCCGCGCCGCCCCACCAGGCGAAGCGGAGCACGGTGCCCTTGTCCTGCGCGCGCAGCACCGCCGGTGCCGTCAGCGCGGCGCCCAGGCCCGCCGCGGCCGCGACCGCGGCGCCACCCGCCGCCAGGCCCAGCACCTGTCGTCGGGGCAGGCTCATGCGCGGGCCCCCGGCACGGCGGACATCAGGTTCACGCCGCTGCGCGCGTCGAAGAGGTGGCAGGCCGACAGCTGCAGATGCAAGGTGAGCGCATCGCCCCGCGCCAGGCCCTGCAACGCGACCGCCTGCTCGGCCGGGATCCGCGCCGTGACCGGCAACCCGCCCAGCTCCGCATGCAGGTAGACCTCCGAGCCCATGTGCTCGGTGAAGCGCAGCCGCGCCGTCACGCCGATGCTGTCGCCCTGCGGGCGCGGCGCCAGGCCGATGTGCTCCGGCCGCAGTCCGAAGGTCACCGCCGCGTCGGCCAGCCGTGGCAACGCCGCGATCCCCGACGCCTTGTCCGCGGGCAGCGGCAGCCGCGCGCCGCCGACCTCGACCGCCAGCCCGGTGTCGGTGGCCTGCAGGCGGGCGTCGAGCAGGTTCATCTCCGGTGACCCGATGAAGCCGGCAACGAAGGCGTTGGCCGGCCGATCGTAGAGCGCCGTCGGCGTGTCGACCTGCTGGATCACGCCCTCCTTGAGGACACAGATGCGCTCGCCCATCGTCATCGCCTCGACCTGGTCATGGGTGACGTAGATCGTGGTGGCGGGCTGCTGGCTGTCGCGCAGCGTGCGATGCAACTCGGTCAGCCGCACCCGCATCGCGGCCCGCAGCTTGGCGTCGAGGTTGGACAGCGGCTCGTCGAAGAGGAACACGTCCGGCTTCTTCACGATCGCCCGGCCCACCGCCACGCGCTGCGCCTGGCCGCCGGAGAGCTGCTTCGGATAGCGGTCCAGCAGGTGCTCCATCTCCAGCAGCTTCGCGGCGTGGCGCACCCGCTGGTCGAGTTCCGCCTTGGGCGTGCCGGCCAGCTTCAGGCCGAAGGCCAGGTTGTCGTAGACCTTCATGTGCGGATACAGCGCGTAGTTCTGGAACACCATCGCGATGCCGCGCTGCTTCGGCGGCAGCGCGTTGACGGCGCGGTCGCCGATGCGCAGCTCGCCGCCGGTGATGCTCTCCAGCCCCGCGATCATCCGCAGCAGCGTCGACTTCGCGCAGCCCGACGGGCCGACGAAAACCATGAACTCGCCGTCGCGCACTTCGAGGTCCACGCCGTGCACCGCCTTGAATCCGTTGGGGTACACCTTCTCGACCTTGTTGAGGCTCAGTCTTGCCATGCCGATGTCCTTGTCAGCCCTTGACACCCGAGGACGTCGCGCCCTCGATGAAATGCTTCTGCGCGGCGAAGAACACCGCCACCGACGGGATCAGCGCCACCACCGAGATCGCGATCACGTTGGCCCACTCGACCTCCTCGGTCGCGCCGATGCTCATCTTCAGCGCCAGCGACACCGGGTACTTCTCGACCGAGGCGAGGTAGATCAGCGGGCCCATGAAGTCGTTCATCGTCCAGATGAACTGGAAGACGATCACCGAGATGATGGCCGGCTTGAGCAGCGGCACGATGATGTGCCACAGCAGCTGCAGCGCATTGCAGCCGTCGATCTGCGCGGCCTCTTCCATGTCCCGCGGGATGCCGCGCAGGAACTGCACCAGCATGAAGACGAAGAAGGTGTCCGTCGCGAAGGCCGAGGGCACGATCAGCGGCAGGTAGGAGTCCAGCCAGCCGATCTCACGGAACACCAGGTACTGCGGCAGCCGCAGCACGATCAGCGGCAGCATCATCGTCGCGATCATGATGCTGAAGAGCAGCTTTCGGCCCCAGAACTCGAAGCGGGCGAAGGCATAGGCCACCAGCACGCAGGAGATCACCGTCACGACGATGCGCGGGATCGTGATCAGGAAGCTGTTCAGGAAATAGGTGGCGAAGGTGTATTCGGTGCTGGTCTTCCAGCCCTTGGCGTAGGCGCCGAAGTCCAGGCGGTCCGGCCAGAAGCCGGCGGAGCTGAAGATCTCGGCGTTGCTCTTGAAGGACGCGCCGATCAGCCACAGCAACGGATAGAGCATCACGATCGCGACCGCGGCCAACGCCAGGTAGCGCAGCGGGCGGTTGCCGCGGTCGCGACCGAGGACAAGCGTGGGACCTTCACCCCTGCCCTCTTCCGCAAGCCGGAGAGGGAGTGCGGCGCCCGCGGTGACGTTGGGCGTGGCGCTGGGCGTGGTGGTGGAGGTGGCGTTGGGCGTGATGGTGGGTGGGGCGTGGAGCGTGCCGTTGGGCGGTGAGGCGGACGCGGCGTTGGGCGGCGCGCTCGGCGCCATCGGAGGGCGGCTCATCGCTTCGCCTCCTTCTCGCCGGAGTAGAAGACCCAGTACTTGGAGCTCCAGAAGGACAGCGCGGCCAGTCCTCCCACCAGCGCGAACAGCACCCATGACAGCGCGGCGCCGTAGCCCAGGTTGAAGAAGCGGAAACTCTGGTCGTAGATGTAGAGCGCCAGCACGTAGGTCGAGTGCAGCGGGCCGCCCTCGGTGATCATGTACGGGCCGTTGAACTCCTGGAACGCGTGGACCATCTGCATGATCACGTTGAAGAAGATCACCGGCGTGATCAGCGGCACGGTGATCTTCCAGAACTGCTGGGCCTTGCTGGCGCCGTCGCACTCGGCCGCCTCGTAGAGCGAGATCGACACGTTCTGCAGCGCCGCCAGGAAGATCACCATTGCCGAGCCGAACTGCCAGGTGAACAGCAGCACGATGGTCCACATCGAGTAATGCTCGTCGGCGAGCCACGCGATCGGCTCCAGGCCCAGCTTCATCAGCACGAGGTTGACGAGCCCGTTCTTCGCGAACACGAAGCGCCACAACACCGCCACCGCGATCGAGCCGCCGAGGATGGACGGGATGTAGAACGCGGCGCGGAAGAAGTTGATGCCGCGCAGCTTGAAATTCAGCACATGCGCGATGAACAGCGCGAAGCCCACCCGCAGCGGCACCGCCAGCAGCGCGAAGAGCAGCGTCACGCCCAGCGACTTGCGGAACAGCGGATCCGCCGTGGCCAGTTCCTCATAGTTGCGCAGGCCCACGAACTGGGGCGGGTCGATCAGGTCGTACTGGGTGAAGCTCAGCGCGAAGCTCATCACGAAGGGGAAGAGCTTGAACAGCAGCACGCCCAGCACGAACGGCAGGACGAACAGGAAGCCCAGCTTTTTGTTCTCGTACATGCACCGTGTCTCCGTCGGCGGGCGCGCGCGGCCTCTGCGGGCCGCGTCGCGCCGGTACTCGTGTCGGGTCGGGTTGGCGTGGGGTCGGGCCCGGCCCTCAGCGCGCCAGCCAGCCGCCGTCGACCGCGACGGTATACCCGTTCACATAGTCCGAGGCCTTGGAGGCGAGGAACACCACCGGTCCCGCCAGGTCGTCCGGCACGCCCCAGCGACCGGCCGGGATGCGGTCCAGGATGGCGGCGTTGCGGCTCTCGTCCTGGCGCAGCGCGGCGGTGTTGTTGGTGGCCATGTAGCCGGGTGCGATCGCGTTGACATTGATGCCATGGGCCGCCCACTCGTTGGCCATCAGCCGGGTGATGCCCATCACGCCGCTCTTGCTGGCGGTGTACGAGGGCACCCGCACGCCGCCCTGGAAGGACAGCATCGACGCCACGTTGATGATCTTGCCGCCGCCGCCCTGCGCGAGGTATTGCCGGGCCACCGCCTGCGAGAAGAAGAACACCGTCTTGAGGTTGAGGTCGACGACGTCGTCCCAGTCCTTCTCGCTGAAGCGGATCGCATCCTCGCGCCGGATGATGCCGGCGTTGTTGACCAGGATGTCCACGCGGCCGGTCAGCGACTTCGCCTCGGCCACCAGGCCCTCGATGCAGCTGATGTCGCCGAGGTTGGCGCGCAGGTCCAGGAAGCGCCGGCCCAGGCGCTCGACCTCGGCCCGGGTCTCGACCGGGTCGGACACGTTGACGCCGACGATGTGCGCGCCGGCCTGCGCCAGCGCCACCGCCATGCCCTGTCCCAGCCCGGTGTTGCAGCCGGAGACGATGGCCACGCGGCCATCGAGTTGGAAGTTGTCCAGGATCATCTCGTTCATTCCCTTGATCGGGGTGGGACCGCGAGGCGCCGCGCTTCAGCGCAGCGTCGTCATCGGCACGTGGTCCATGTCCTTGAAGACCTGGTTCTCGCCGACCATGCCCCAGATGAAGGTGTAGGCCTGGGTGCCGACGCCGGAATGGATGGACCAGCTCGGGCTGATCACCGCCTGCTCGTTGCGCACGACCAGGTGGCGGGTCTGCGTCGGCTCGCCCAGCATATGGAACACCACCGCGTCGGCCTTCATGTCGAAGTAGAAATAGACCTCCATGCGGCGGTCGTGCTGGTGGCACGGCATCGTGTTCCAGAGGCTGCCCGGCTCCAGCTGCGTCATGCCCATCAGCAGCTGGCAGGTGGGCAGCACGTCCGGCACGAGGAACTTGTAGATGGTGCGGCGGTTGCTGGTCTCCGGCGCGCCCAGCGTCTCGGGCGAGGCCTCGGCCAAGGTGACCTTGCGCGTCGGATAGGCGGTGTGGGCCGGCGCGCAATTGAAGTAGAGCTTCGCCGGGTGGGCGCCGTCGACGCTCTTGAACTCGACGATCTTCGCGCCCTGCCCGATGTAGAGCGCCTCGCGCGGGCCGATCTCGTATTGCGTGTCGTCGACGAAGACGCGGGCCGCGCCGCCGATGTTGATCAGTCCCAGCTCGCGGCGCTGCAGGAAGTAGTCGGTGCCGGTGTGCTTGCCCAGCTCCGCGGAGAAGGTCACCGGCTGGGTCACCGGCATGATGCCGCCCACGATGATCCGGTCGATCTGGCTGTAGGTCAGCGTCGCGCGATCGGGCTGGAACAGGTCCTCGACCAGGAACTGGCGGCGCAGGCCTTCGGTGTCCAGCGTGCGGGCGTGCTCGCTGTGGATGGGTTGGCGGATGTCCATGTCTTCCTCGGTGCGGTGGGCCGTCCTCGGGGGCTTCCCGGGACTGATGGGAGCGAAGCGTACGGGCCTGCGGACTTTCCCGGAACTATGGTTTCTATGTAGTGAACCGCTGTTTCATTTTTTCGTCTCCTCGCTATAGTTGTCCGCAACGACGGCCGGGAGCCTCCCGGCGCCAGGCGCACCGGCGCTTGTGGAGATCGCGAGGAGACCGCCCCGATGAATCCGTACTTCCTGAACGACGCCGAGCCCTGGACCGAGCTGGGCGACGGCATCCGCCGCAAGATCGTCGGTCACACGCCGGAGCTGATGTCGGTGCTGGTGCAGTTCGACGAAGGCGCGATCGGGACGCCGCATGCGCACGACGCGCATGACCAGATCGCTTTCGTGCTGAGCGGCTCCTTCGCCTGCGAGGTCGGCGGCGTGAAGCGCACCCTCATGCCCGGCGACGCCTTCGTCGCGCCGCGGCTGACGACGCATGGCGTCGTCGCGCTCGAGCCCGGCAGCACGCTGCTGGACCAGTTCTCGCCGCGGCGCGGGGA
This sequence comes from Roseateles chitinivorans, assembly GCF_002761755.1. Classification (GTDB taxonomy): domain Bacteria; phylum Pseudomonadota; class Gammaproteobacteria; order Burkholderiales; family Burkholderiaceae_C; genus Roseateles; species Roseateles chitinivorans. The sequence goes on along the minus strand of NZ_PEOG01000037.1, from coordinate 23,983 downwards.
CTACCTCTGATCCCGACCTGACCCCCAGGGTCCGCGCGCGGCGCGGATCGCAGACATCCGCAGTACCGAGGCGGCGATCGCACTGCAGCGACGGCCGCTCCCGACCTGCCGGCGCCCTGCGTGCGCCCGCGACCGACCGATGCCGCGAGAGCGAGGGCCACGATCCCGAGCCCGCGGCCGCAGAAGCACCTTGGAGACAACGTCATGCCCCACCGTCATGGGACTCGCCTCGGGACGTCCTCGTCCGACCCTCAGCGCCGCGCGCGCCGCGCCGCGCCGCCGACACCCCGCCTGACCCGCCTCGCCGCCTGCCTGCTGGGCACGGCGACGCTGTCGCTGCCCGCCTGGAGCCAGGACCAGGCCGCTCCGGCGCCCGCGACGCCGGCCGCCTCCGCCGCCGCCACCGACAAGGCGCTCGAGACGGTGGTCGTCACCGGCATCCGCGCGTCGCTGGAAAGCGCGCTCAATGCGAAGCGCCAGGACCGCGGCATCGTCGACGTCATCAAGGCCGAGGACATCGCCAAGTTCCCCGACACCAACCTGGCCGAATCGCTGCAGCGCATTCCCGGCGTGGTGATCGACCGCGACGCCGGCGAAGGCCGCAACATCACGGTGCGCGGCCTGGGCGCCGACTTCACCCGGGTGCGCATCAACGGCATCGAGGCGCTGGCCACCACCGGCGGCACCGACAGCTCCGGCGGCGCCAACCGCTCGCGCGGCTTCGACTTCAACGTCTTCGCCTCGGAGCTGTTCAACACCATCACCGTGCGCAAGAGCAGCTCGGCGGAAGTGGACGAAGGCTCGCTCGGCGCGACGGTGGACCTGCAGGCGGCGCGGCCGTTCGACTTCAACAAGCGGGTGATCACCGCCTCGGTGAAGGCGCGCTACAACGACCTGGCACGCGAGACCGATCCCCGCGCCGCCTTCCTGATCAGCGACGTCTTCCTGGACAAGCGGCTGGGCGTGCTGGTTTCCGGCGCGTACTCGAAGCGCCGACTGTTCGAGGAAGGTTTCTCCACGGTGCGCTGGGACAACGGGCCGTCGTCGGGCGGCTGGTGCTCGCCGCAGGGCACGACGCCGGCCAATCCGGCCACCACCGCGGCCACCTGCGGCCCGGCCGCGCAAGGCGTGCCGCGCCTGCCGGCGTCCGCCGGCGCCAGCGCCGCCTACAGCCTGGCCAGCAGCGCCGACAACTTCCACCCCCGTCTGCCGCGCTACGGCCGGCTCACCCATGACCAGGACCGGCTGGGCCTGACCGGCTCGGTGCAGTTCAAGCCGACCGACCGCACGCTGCTCACCTTCGACATGCTGTATTCGAAGCTGGACGCGACGCGGCGCGAGGACTTCCTCGAGGCGATCTCCTTCAGCCGCACCGCGAGCCAGGGCGGCAAGCCGCAGACCAGCGTGGTCGAGGCGCAGTACGCGCCCAACGGCGCGCTGCAGTACGGCGTCTTCAACGGCGTCGACGTCCGCGCCGAGTCGCGCTACGACGAGCTCACCACCACCTTCCGCCAGCCCAGCCTGACGCTGGAGCAGGAGCTCACCGACCACCTGAAGCTCAACGCCAAGGTGGGTCGCGCCGACTCGAAGTTCCGCAACCCGGTGCAGACGACCGTCACCCTGGATGCGCTCAACGTCAACGGCTACACGCTGGACTTCCGCAACGACGACCGGCTGCCGACCATCAAGTACCCCTTCGATCCGACGGTCCAGAACGGCGCGCTGCAGATCGTGGGCGTGCCGCAGGTCACCACCGGCACCCAGCCGACCACGGTGGCCAACACGACCACCAGCGAGGTCCGCATCCGGCCGCAGGGCGCCAACAACCGCAACGACATCGCCCACCTGGATCTGGCGTGGGAGGTGCTGCCCGATGCGCTGACCCTCAAGGCGGGCTACGACTACAAGAAGTACAGCTTCGACACCTACGAATTCCGCCGCATCAACCAGAACGACACGATCTTCTCGCCGGCGGCCGGATCGGGCGTGCTGACGACGATGCTGAACAACTTCGGTCGCGGGCTGAGCCTGCCGGCGGGCACGCCGACGTCCTGGGTCATTCCCGACCTCAACGCCATCGCGGCCGCCTACGACATCTACTGCAACTGCCTCAAGAGCGGCCCCGCGGGCGGACCCGGCGACTTCACCCTGTCCTCGATCACCAACGGCAATGCGCGCGGCAACAACCGCGCGGTGGTGGAGCGCGACCGGGGCGGCTTCCTGCAGGCCGACTTCGAGGGCCGCCTGCTGGGGCTGCGGATGCAGGGCAACGTCGGCGTGCGCTACGTCGTCACCGAGCAGGAAGCCACCGGCTACCTGGCCACCGGCGGCGGCACCGAGGTCGTCATCGGCCAGAAGTACAAGGACTGGTTGCCGGCGCTGAATGTCTCCGCCAACCTGACCAAGGACCTGATCGCGCGCTTCGCCGCGGCCAAGGTGATGGCCCGTCCGCAGCTGGGCAACCTGAATCCGGGCGGCACGATCAGCACCACCGGCACCCTGTCGATCACCACCGGCAACCCCTACCTCAAGCCCTTCCGCGCCAAGACCTTCGACGGCAGCCTGGAGTGGTACTTCGGCCGCAACGCCTTCATCGGCGTTGGCCTGTTCCAGAAGAACATCGACACCTACATCCAGAGCCTGCGCACCAACGCGCCGTACAACCAGACCGGCCTGCCGCTGTCGCTGCTGCCGTCCAACTTCACCGGCGAGGAGGTCTTCCAGCTCACCACGCCGATCAACACCCCGGGGGGCAAGCTGCGCGGCATCGAGCTGAACTACCAGCAGCCGTTCACCTTCCTGCCGTCGTGGGGCCGCAACTTCGGCACGGTGCTCAACTACACCTACGTGAAGTCCAAGATCACCTACCTGGTCTCGCCGACCAGCAACGCCACCATCACCGACGACCTGCTCAACATGTCGCCCAAGTCGTGGAACGCGACGCTGTACTACGACGACGACACCTTCAGCGCGCGGGTGTCGGCCTCCAAGCGCTCGTCCTTCCTGACGCGGGTGCCGGGGCAGAACAACAACGACGTCGAGGGCAAGAACGCCACGCTCAACGTGGATGCGTCGATCTCCTACAAGGTCAACGACCGGCTCACGATCACGCTGGAAGGCGTCAACCTGACCAACGAGGCGAACGACCAGTTCATCAGCCGCGCCCGCAACAGTCCCGTCGTTTATCACGTGACTGGACGCGAGTACCTGCTGGGAGCGAGCTACAAGTTCTGACTTGACGGCGGGAGGCCGGGGGCCGACGCTCCTCGCGGCATGGGGGATCTCTCGCGGACCCCCATGCCGCGTTCCGGTCGCATCACCACGGAGGACTCATGAAGCAGGCAGGGCTCGCGGCCATCGTCGTCGTGGCGGTCATCGCGCAGACACGGGCCGAGGCGCAGGCACCGGCACGGGCGGCAACCTCGTCGCCATCGGCGTTGCGGGTGATCCTCGTCGGGGATTCGACGATGGCCACGAAGAGCGGCTATGGCGACGCGCTGTGCGCGCGCTTCCAGCCCGAGGTGAGCTGCCTCAACCTGGCCAAGGGCGGACGCAGCACGAAGAGCTTTCGCGCGGAGGGCCTCTGGGACCAGGTGATGGCGCTGCTGCGGGCCCGGCCGGCCGGACAGACCGACGTGGTGCTGATGCAGTTCGGCCACAACGACCAGCCGGGCAAGCCGGGCCGCTCGACCGACCTGCAGACCGAGTTCCCCGCCAACCTGGCCCGCTACATCGACGACCTCGCGCCGACGGGCGCGCGCCTGGTGATGCTCACGCCGCTCACGCGGCGCAGCTTCGACACCCAGGGCCGGCTCGACAACGCACTGCGTCCCTGGGCCGACGCGACGATCCGCGTCGCCGCCGAGCATCGCGTGCCGGTGATCGACCTGAACGCGGTCAGCCACGCCGCCGTGCAGGCGATGGGGGAAACCGAGGCCGACACGCTGGCGATGGCACCGAAGCCGATCGATGCGCCCGCGCTGGGCGCCTCCGCGCCCGAGCGCGCCGGCGCGGCCAATCCGGTCTTCGATCGCACCCACCTGGGCCCCAAGGGCGCGCAGGTGTTTTCATCGATGGTGGCCGACCAGCTGGCCCTCACAATGCCGGAGCTCAAGCGCTGGATGCGATGAGCCTTGCAGCAGGAACAACGAAGGAAGCGGATGAGCAAGCGCGTGGCCGTGATCGGCGAATGCATGCTGGAACTCAAGGGCGAGGCCTTCGGCGCCATGACCCTGGGCTACGGCGGCGACACCTTCAACACCGCCGTGTACCTGAAGCGCTGCGGTGCCGCGGCCGGCATCGAGGTGTCGTATGCCACCGCGCTCGGCGACGATGGCCTGAGCACCGGCTTGCTGGACCGCTGGCACGACCAGGGCATCGACACGCGGCTCGTGCAGCGCCTGCCGGGCCGGATGCCCGGTCTCTACATGATCGAGCTGGACGGCGCCGGCGAGCGCAGCTTCCACTACTGGCGCGACACCGCGGCGGCCAAGGCCTACTTCGACGCGCCGGTGAGTCCGCTCGAAGCGCAGGCCGCCGACTTCGATGCGCTCTATCTCAGCGGCATCACGCTGGCGATCCTTCCGCCCGCGGGCCGCGAGCGGCTCTATGCGCTGATGGCCGCGATGCGCGAGCGCGGCGCCCAGGTGATCTTCGACAACAACTTCAGGCCGCGTCTCTGGCCCGATCGATCCGCGGCACGTGCCGCCTTCGACCGTGCGTTCTCGCTCGCGACGATCGCGCTGGTGACCGCGGACGACCATCAGGCACTGACGGGCCTCGACACCCTGGAGGCCGCCCTCGCCCACGCGCGATCGCTGCCGTCGCCGGAGCTGTTGATCAAGCGTGGCGCATCGCCCACGCTGGTGCGGAGCGCGCAGGCGCCCGAACGGTGGACCGAGGCAGCGACCGAGGCTGTGGCTCGCGTCGTCGACACCACCGCCGCGGGCGATGCCTTCGCGGGCGGCTATCTGGCGCGGCGCCTGGCAGGCGCGGACGCGACGAGCGCGGCGATCTTCGGCAATCGCGTGGCGGCGCGGGTGATCCAGCATCCGGGCGCGATCATCCCGATCGAAACGATGGACGACCTGCGCTGAACCCGAGCCTGCGACCGGGCCCTGGATCGCAGGCGGTCAGCGCTCCTTGAACCAACGCCCGAGCGTGGCCCGCTCCTCGTCGGTGATGCCGGTGGCGTTGTTGAGGGGCATGCTCTTCTGCACGACCACCTGCTGGTAGATCTCGGCCGCGTGCTGCTCGATCAGCCGCGGCTCGTGGAACTGGATGCGCTTGGGCGCCAGGGCCGCGTTGTGGCAGGCCAGGCAGCGCGCGTCGACGATGCGCTTCACGGTCTCGAAGCTCACCGGGCCGGTGCCGTCCTCGGGAGCCACGGTGGCCGCGCTGGCTGCGGTGGCCGTGGTGGCCGTGGTGGCCGGCGCCGCCGTCACCGGCACCATCGTCGGGGTTGGCGCGAGCCAGGCGATCAGCACCGCCAGCAGCATCGCCACCGCCACCAGCAGCGGCCAGGCGTCCACGCCCTTGTGGCGCTTCACGAACCAGGTCCGCACCAGCGCTCCCACCAGCATCAGCAGCACCAGCACCAGCCAGTTCTGCGGATGGCTGTAGAGCATGCCGTAGTGGTTGGACAGCATCGCGATCAGCACCGGCAGCGTGAAGTAGGTGTTGTGCACGCTGCGCTGCTTGCCGCGCTGGCCATGGACCGGGTCCACCGGCCGGCCGGCCCGCATGTCGGCGATCACCTGCTTCTGTCCGGGAATGATCCAGAAGAAGACGTTGGCGCTCATCATCGTGGCGATGGTCGCGCCGGTGATCAGGAAGGCCGCGCGCCCGGCGAAGAGCTGGCTCGCGCCCCAGGCCGCGGCCACGATCGCCACGGCGACCAGCCCGAGCACCACGCCGTCGTTGCCGATCGAACCATCGGCCTTGCGGCCGAAGCGGCGGCAGATCTGGTCGTAGACGATCCAGCCGCCGGCCAGGAAGCCCAGCGCCGCGGCCACCGCGGCGCCGGCGCTCCAGTCATGGACGCGCTTGTCGATCAGGTAGGTGTCCGCATTGAACAGGTAGAGCAGCGCGAACAGCGCAAAGCCGCTCATCCAGGTCCAGTAGCTCTCCCAGTAGAACCAGTGCAGTTCCCGCGGCAGGTTGGCGGGCGCCACCATGTACTTCTGAGGGTTGTAGAAGCCGCCGCCATGCACCGCCCAGAGCTCGCCATCCACGCCCTTGGCCTTCAGGTCCTCGGCCTGCGGCTTGAGCAGGTGGTTGTCCAGCCAGACGAAATAGAAGGAGGCGCCGATCCAGGCGATGGCCACGATCACATGCAGCCAGCGCAGCAGCAGATTGGCCCAGTCAAGCAGGTAGCTGTCCATCAACGAACGTTGAGCAAGTTCCGGACCACCACTGCGGGCGCTGTGAACCGGCAAGCGTCGCGCTGAGAAAACCTGGGCGCCGCGGCGACGTCAAGGGGCGAAGTGTATACAGAGACCCTCACCCCTGCCCGCTCCGGCGAGCGGGCAAGGGAGCGACCGGGCGGTCCTGCATCACCTGCGCGACGACGGACAGCGCGACCATCTCGGGTTGCTTGCCGGGAATGCCGGGGATGCCGATCGGGCAGGTGACGTGCGCCAGTTCGTCGGCAGTGAAGCCGCGGTCCTCGAGGCGATGGCGGAAGGTCGCCCACTTGCTCTTGCTGCCGATCAGGCCGATGTACGGCAGGTCGCCGGCCTCGCGCTGGCGCTTCAGGCAGGCGGCCAGGATGTCGAGGTCCTCCGCATGGCTGAAGCTCATGATCAGCACCTGCGAGCCGGCCGCGAGCGTCGGCACCGCGCCCTGCACCGGCTCCGACTGCTCGGCGCGGACGTTGTCGGGGAGCGGCTCGGGGAACATGCCCTCGCGGCTGTCGATCCAGTGCACCTGCGCCGGCAGCCGCGCCAGCAGGTCCACGATCGCGCGGCCGACATGGCCGCCACCGAACAGCGCGATCCGTCGCCAGTCGCGCTGGTCGCCCAGGCGCTCGGCCAGCCCGGCGATCGAGCGGGCGTCCAGCCATTCGAAGCCCAGCCACACGACGCCGCCGCAGCACTGGCCCAGCGACGGCCCGAGCGCGAAGCGCTGGCGCGCCTCGATCACCCGCCCCGTCGCCAGGGCCGCGCGCGCCTTGGCGATCGCATCGAATTCCAGTTGGCCGCCGCCGATGGTGTTCACCACCTCCGACGCGGTGACCGCCATCCAGGCGCCGACCTCCCGCGGACCGCTGCCCTGCAGCGTCTCGACGCGCACCAGCACCGCCGGCTCGCGCGCGAGCCTCAGGGCCAGGATCTGCCAGGACCGCATCGGAAGCCTCAGCTGCCCCGGTAGGTCGAGTACGACCAGGGGCTGGCCAGCAGCGGCACGTGGTAATGCGCTGCCGGATCGGCGATGCCGAAGTCCAGCGGGACCTCGTCCAGGAAGGCGGGCTCCGGCAGCTCGACACCCCGGCCGCGGAAATAGGCGGCGACCTCGAACACCAGCCGGTAGCGGCCCGCGCGCAGTGCCTCGTCCGCCAGCAGCGGCGCGTTCGCGCGGCCATCGGCATTCAGCGTCAGCGCCTGCAGCAGCTGCGGCCCGCCCGCTTCCAGCCGGTACAGCCGCACGGTCATGCCGGCCGCCGGGCTGCCATGCATCGTGTCCAGGACATGTGTCGTGAGCTTGCCCATCGGCGCCTTCAAGGAGTGGGAGGAATGAAACCGCAAAGTGTATACACTCCGGGACACACCGCCAGCCCGCCATGAACGCCCGCGACCTCGACGCCAGCGCCTCCGTCACCGAGCGCATCACCGCCGCCATCACGCAGGCCATCGTCGAGCGTCGCCTGATGCCGGGCACCAAGCTGGTCGAGCAGCAGCTGGCGGACATCTTCGACTGCTCGCGCACGCTGGTGCGTCAGGCGTTGAACCAGCTCAGCCGGGACCGCCTGGTGAAGCTGGAGCCCGCCCGCGGCGCCTTCGTCGCGCAACCCAGCGTCGAGGAAGCGCGCCAGGTCTTCGAGGTGCGCAAGATGCTGGAGGCGGCGATGCTCACCGACCTCTGCCAGCGCATCACCCCGGCGCAGATCAAGCAGCTGCGCAGCCATCTGAAGCAGGAGCGCGACGCCGTCGGCCGCACCGACGTGCCGGGCCGCACGCGGCTGCTGGCGGACTTCCATGTGGTGCTGGCCCGCATGCAGGGCAACGAAGTGCTCGCGCAGCTGCTGACCGATCTGCTGTCGCGCAGCTCGCTGATCGCGCTGATGTACCAGAGCTCCCATTCCGCCGCCGAATCGCAGTCCGAGCACGAAGCCATCGTGGACGCGCTCGAGGCCCGCGACAAGCGCGCGGCACTGAAGTTGCTCGAGGCGCACCTCGGCAATGTCGAGGCCAACCTGCGGCTCGATCCGCGCGTGCAGGACCTGAAGTCGGTCCTCCAACCCTGAACCCGCCACCTCCATGAAGCCCGTCGTCTCCCCTGGCTATCCCCGTGACCTCGTCGGCTACGGCGAACACCCGCCGCATGCGCAGTGGCCCGGCCAGGCGCGCATCGCGGTCCAGTTCGTCCTCAATTACGAGGAAGGCGGCGAGAACTCGGTGCTGCACGGCGACGCCGGCAGCGAGCAGTTCCTGTCCGAGATGTTCAATCCCGCGGCCTACCCGGCGCGCCACCTGAGCATGGAGGGCATCTACGAGTACGGCTCGCGCGCCGGCGTATGGCGGCTGCTGCGCGAATTCGAGAAGCGCGCCATGCCGCTGACCGTCTTCGGCGTGTCGATGGCGCTGGAGCGGCATCCGGAACTGACGCGGGCCTTCGTCGAGCTGAACCATGAGATCGCCTGCCACGGCTGGCGCTGGATCCATTACCAGCATGTCGACGAGGCCACCGAGCGCCAGCACATGGACATCGGCATGGACATCATCCAGCGCCTGACGGGCGAGCGGCCGTCGGGTTGGTACACCGGCCGCGACAGCCCGCACACGCGCCGGCTGGTCGCCGATTTCGGCGGCTTCGAGTACGACAGCGACTACTACGGCGACGACCTGCCCTTCTGGCTCAACGTCCGCAAGACCGACGGCACGTTGACGCCGCACCTGGTCGTGCCCTACACGCTGGACTGCAACGACATGCGCTTCGCGCTGCCGCAGGGATTCAGCCATGGCGACGAGTTCTTCGAGTACCTGCGCGACAGCTTCGACGTGCTCTACGCCGAGGGCGCCGAGTCGCCCAGGATGATGAGCATCGGCATGCACTGCCGGCTGCTCGGCCGGCCGGGCCGCATGCGCGCGCTGCAGCGTTTCCTCGACCACGTCGAGAAGCATGACCGCGTCTGGATCGCCCGCCGCATCGACATCGCCCGCCACTGGCGCGCGACGCACCCGTTCGATGCGGACAAGGCCTTCGTCTGGGGCTGACGCCCCGGATCCTCCGAGTCTTTCGAGCCGCCGATGAGCACCACCGCCGTTCCGCCCTCCCCCGTCCTGTCCCTGTCCCTGCTGAACGCGGCCGACGAGGACGCCTTCGTCGCGCTGCTGGACGGCGTCTATGAGCATTCGCCGTGGATCGCGCGCCGGGCCTTCGCCGCGCGGCCCGCCGACGGCTTCGCGAGTCTGGCCGCGCTCAAGCATGCATTGGCCAGCGTGGTCCGCGAGGCCGCGCTCGACGAGCAGTTCGGCCTCATCCGGGCGCATCCGGAACTCGCCGGCAAGGCGATGGTCGCGAAGACCCTGACCGCCGAATCCACGGGCGAGCAGCGTGCGGCCGGCCTCACCCAGTGCACGCCGGAGGAGTTCGCCCGGCTCCAGCAGTTGAACGCCGACTACAACGCGCGCTTCGGCTGGCCCTTCATCCTGGCGGTGCGCGGCCCGCGCGGCGAGGGGCTCACGCGCCCGCAGATCATCGACACCTTCGCGCGCCGCCTCAACGCGCATCCGGACATCGAGCGGGCCGAATGCCTGCGCAACGTCCACCGCATCGCGGAGATCCGGCTCAACGACAAGTTCGGCGTCGAGCCCCGACTTGGCAACCAGGTCTGGGACTGGGCGGAATCGCTGGCGCGCTTCTCCGACCCGGGCTTCGCCGAGAACGGCCAGCTCACGGTCCTCTACCTGACGCAGGCGCACCGCGCGGTCGCGGCGCAGCTCGCCGACTGGATGCGCGAGTGCGGCTTCGACGAGGTCGGCATCGATGCCGTCGGCAATGTCGTCGGCGTCTATCACGGCGAGGACCATGGGCAGCCCGGCGAAGCGCCGCGCCTGCTCACCGGCAGCCATTACGACACGGTGCGCAACGGCGGCAAGTACGACGGCCGACTCGGCATCCTCGTGCCCATGGCCTGCGTGCGCGAGCTGCATCGCCAGGGCCGCCGGCTCAAGCACGGCCTCGAGGTGGTCGGGTTCTCGGAGGAGGAAGGCCAGCGCTACAAGGCGACCTTCCTGGGTTCCAGCGCGCTCGTCGGTCGCTTCGATCCGGCCTGGCTGGACCAGGCCGATGCCGACGGTGTCGTGCTGCGCGACCTGATGCGCGACGCCGGCCTGCCGGCGACGATGGACGCGATCCAGGCGCTGCGACGCGATCCGGCGCGCTACCTCGGCTTCGTCGAGGTCCACATCGAGCAGGGACCGGTGCTCAACGAGCTCGACCTGCCGCTGGGCATCGTCACCTCGATCAACGGCAGCCTCCGCTATGTCGGTGAAGTGCGCGGCCTGGCCTCGCATGCAGGCACCACGCCGATGGGACGGCGCCGCGACGCCGCCGCCGCGGTCGCCGAGCTGATCCTGTATGTCGAGGAACGCGCCGGCGCGGTGCCCGAGGTGGTCGGCACGGTCGGCCAACTGCAGGTGCCCAACGGCTCGATCAATGTCATTCCCGGCCGCTGCCGATTCAGCCTCGACCTGCGCGCGACCACCGATGCCGCTCGCGATGCGCTGGACGCCGATGTGCGTGCGCGTCTGGCGGAGATCTGCGAGCGGCGCGGCCTGAGCTTCACCCTCGAACGCACCGAGGCCGCCGCCGCCGCCCCGAGCGACGCGCACTGGCAGTCGCGCTGGGAGCGCGCCGTGGGCGTGCTGGGCCTGCCGGTTCACCGGATGCCGTCCGGCGCTGGCCATGATGCGATGAAGCTCCACCAGGCCCTGCCGCAGGCCATGCTGTTCCAGCGCGGCCTGAACCTCGGCATCAGTCACAACCCGTTGGAGGCGATCAGCAACGACGACACCGAGCTCTGCGTGCGCGCCTTCCAGGCGCTGCTCGACGAACTCTGAGGCCCGTCCGGCCGTCTCGTCCGATCGTCCGCCACCGCCCATTCCGCCGCCTCGGCTTCTGCCACCGCTCCGCGCTTCAGGATTGCCACACCCATGACCGCTTCCCCGCCTTCCCTTCACGACGCGCTCGACGCCTGGATCGATGCCCACTTCGACGACGAGGTGCGCTTCCTCCAGGCGCTGGTGCGCGTTCCCACGGACACGCCGCCCGGCAACAACGCACCGCATGCCGAGCGCACGGCCGAGCTGCTGGCCGGGATGGGCTATGTCGCCGAGCAGCACCCGGTGCCGCAGGCCGAGGTCCGTGACTACGGCCTGGAATCGCTCACCAACCTGATCGTGCGACGCCGCTTCGGCGATGGCGGTCCGGTGATCGCGCTGAACGCGCATGGGGATGTCGTGCCGCCGGGCGAGGGCTGGACGCATGACCCGTACGGGGCTGAGATCGTCGATGGCCGGCTCTATGGGCGCGCGTCGGCGGTCAGCAAGAGCGACTTCGCGACCTACACCTTCGCGCTGCGTGCGCTCGAGGCCTTGGGGGCGCCGCTGCACGGCGGCGTCGAGCTGCACTTCACCTACGACGAGGAATTCGGCGGCGAGCTGGGCCCGGGCTGGTTGCTCCGGCAAGGACTGACGAAGCCGGACTACCTGCTGGCGGCCGGCTTCAGCTACCAGGTGGTCACCGCGCACAACGGTTGCCTGCAGATGGAAGTGACGGTGCACGGCAAGATGGCGCATGCCGCGATTCCGGACACCGGCATCGATGCGTTGCAGGGCGCGGTCGCGATTCTGGACGCGCTGTACGCGCGCAATGTGGCGTACCGGCGGATCACGTCGGGGGTGGAGGGCATCCAGCATCCGTATCTGAATGTGGGCCGCATCGAAGGCGGCACCAATACGAACGTGGTGCCGGGCAAGGTCACCTTGAAGCTGGATCGCCGGATGATTCCCGAGGAGGATCCGGTGGTGGTCGAGGCCGAGGTCCGCGAGACGATCGCGACGGCGGCGGCGTCGTACCCGGGCATCGAGGTCGAGGTGAAGCGGTTGCTGCTGGCGCGCTCGCTGAAGCCTCTGCCGTCCAACCGTCCGCTGGTCGAGGCTTTGCAGCGCCACGGCGAGATCGTGTTCGGCGAGCCGATCCCCACATCCGGCACGCCGTTGTACACCGACGTCCGACTCTATGGCGAGCACGGCATTCCTGCCGCGATCTACGGCGCCGGCCCCCGCACGGTGCTCGAGTCGCATGCCAAGCGTGCAGACGAGCGCGTCGACCTGGCGGATCTTCGTCGTGCGACGAAGGTGGTTGCCCGCACCCTGCTCGACCTGCTCAAGAAGCCGGACTGACCCCCTCGGCCCGCCCGACCTCACCGCTTCGCCCCCCACGGTCTCCGAGGCGGGCATGGCGGGGGCCGGCGGCGAAGCCGAGCGTTCCATCTGACTGGAGCGCCGTCTGTTTGAGCGTCGCGAGCCGCAGGTGAGCAGAGCGAGTTGGCGCGTCCGCTCGGCTTCGCCGCCGGCCCCCGCCATGCTCGCGCGCTCGGTCCTAGAATCCGCCGCGTCATGCGCCTGCATTCCCCCCCTGCACTCACCCGCTGGATGGCCGTTCTGGTCTTCTGGCTGGGCGCTGTGCTGCCTGCTGCCTCCATGGCGGCGCAGGCGTTGAGCGGCGATCTTGCGCCCTGGACGCAGATTTGCCGTTCCAGCGTGGTGGGTCCGCGCGCTGCGGAGTTGCGTGTGGGTCTGGCGGACGGTGGGGTGGAGGATCAGGATCACGGCCTGTTCCAGCACTGTGCGTTCTGTCATCTGCACCAGGATGCGCTGCCGTTGCCGCTGGTGGCGGATCTTGTGCCGCTGCGCTCTGAGTTGCGCCATGGTTTGCCGGAGCGATTCCTCAGCGCGTCGGTCACTGCGCATGCCTGGCGCAGCGCGCCGGCCAGGGCGCCTCCTTCGACGGTCTGAAGCCGCCGCATCGGCGCCGTTCTGCACGCGGGGGACCGCGTCGCGCCAGGGTTCCTTCCCTCGGCCGTCTTTCTCCCGCTCTGAAGCTCTGCAGCCAACGGCTTGTCCGGTGCTCCTTCATTCCGTTGGAGTTCCAGTCATGCAACGACCTTTCCGCGTGCGCCGCCTGCAAGCCGGCGCGCTTGCAATGCTCGCGACCGCATCTGCATCCGCGATCGCAACCGCATCCATATCCGGGCCCGCCACCACGGCGGCGGCCGGCACAGACGACAGCGTCCCACGCGCAGCTTCCCTCGGCATCGTCCGCGTCGACGGCACGGCGCCGACGTCCCTCCCCAGCCGCATCCCCACCACGATGGAGGGCCTCTCCGGCGAGGACATCGCCCGCGACATCAATGCCACCGACGCCGAGGATGCGCTCAAGTACCTGCCCAGCCTGCTGGTGCGCAAGCGCTACATCGGCGACTACAACCACGCGGTGCTGTCCACCCGCGCATCGGGCACCGGCAACAGCGCACGCTCACTGGTCTATGCGGACGGCATCCTGCTGTCCAACCTGCTCGGCAACGGCGCGAGTTTCGCGCCGCGCTGGGGCCTGGTGTCGCCGGAGGAGATCGCGCGCGTCGACGTGATGTATGGCCCGTTCTCCGCAGCCTTCGGCGGCAATGCGGTCGGCGCGGTGGTCGATTACCAGACCCGCATGCCCACGCGTTTCGAAGCGCATGCGCGCATGGGTTACAGCCATCAGCCCAACACCCTGTTCGGTCAGGAGCACCGCTTCGACGCCAAGCAGGCCAGCGCTTCCGTGGGCAGCGCCGAGGGCCCGTTCTCGTGGTGGCTGCACGCAGGCCGCACCGACAGCGAGGGCCAGCCGCAGACCTTCGCGAACCGGACCTTGAGCACCGCCGCACCAGCGGTCGGAGCAATCCCGGTCACCGGCGCGGTGCCCGGGCTCAACCGCAGCAACCAGCCTTGGCTGATCCTGGGCAGCGGCACGCAGTACGCGACGGTGCAGGACCAGGCGAAACTGAAGCTCGCCTATGAGTTCGACGGCGGCTTGCGCGCCATGGCGATCTTCGGGCTCTGGAGCAATCGCTCGGACGGGCGCTCGCGCAGCTTCCTGACCGACGCGGATGGTCGGACCATCGACCATCGCAGCAACGGCGGGCTCAGCCAGCCCATCAGCATCGATGGCAAGGGCTACCTGCTGGGAGCGAGCGACTTTCCGCAGACGCGCGATGAACTGGAACATCGCATGCATGCGGTCTCGCTCAAGCGCCGCCTGCGGGACGGGCTGGGATGGGAGTTGTCGGGCAGCTTGTACGACTACCTCGCCGACCGCTCCCGCGCCGCAGCGCCGACCGACGCGTCGCATCAAGGCGGTCGGCTCACCGACCAGGCGGGCACCGGCTGGAACACGCTGTCCGCGAAGCTCACCTGGGCGCCAGCCGGCAGCGATCACACGATCGACGCCGGGCTGTCACAGGAACGCTACCGCCTGCGGACCCGCGTGTATGCGCTGGGCGACTGGCGCGACGGCGCCGCGGGCGCGCTGACGTCGCGCTTCGACGGCGACACGCGGGTGCGGGCAGTCTTCGCCCAGGATGCGTGGGCCTTCGCGCCGGAGTGGATCGCCGTCCTGGGACTGCGTGGCGAGCATTGGCAGTCCTTCGACGGAGTGACGCAGTCGGCGCGCAATCTGAAGATGCATCCCTCCCGCGCGCAAACGGCGTGGTCGCCGAAGGCGGCGCTGTCGTACGGACTGAGCGAGCGCTGGGTCCTCAAGGTCAGCACCGGACGCGCGGTGCGCTTCCCCACGGTGAGCGAGCTGTTCCAGGGCGGCTTCAACGCCGCGGGGCAGTTCATCAACAACGACCCGACGCTGAAGGCCGAGCGCAGCTGGACCAGCGAGTTCAGCGCCGAGTGGACCGGCACCGGCCGCGATGCGCTGCGGCTGACTGTCTTCCATGAGGACAGCCGCGACGCGCTGTATGCGCAGTTGAACGTCGCGACCAATGCGAGCACCGTGCAGAACATCGACCGCATCCGCACGCGAGGGATCGAGGCCAGCGGCACGGTGGGCCTGCCGCGGCGGGTCATGCTGACGGGCAGCGTGACCTTCGCGGATTCGATCATCCTGGCCAACGCCGGTCAGGCGGCCCGGCCGGGCGACACGCTGGGCAAGTGGCAGCCCCGCGTGCCGCGCTGGCGGGCGACGCTGCTGGCGCAGTGGCAGGCGCGGGACGACCTGAGCCTGAGCCTGGGCGCGCGCTACAGCGGCAAGCAGTTCAGCACGCTGGACAACAGCGACGTCAACGGCTTCGCGTACATGGCGGCGAGCAAGTACTTCACCGTCGATGCGCGCGCGCAGTGGAGGGTCGACAAGCACTGGACGCTCGCGGCGGGCGTCGACAACCTCAACGACTACCAGTACTGGAACTTCCATCCGTATCCGGGACGGACGTTCCAGGTGGAGGCGAGGTGGGATTACTAGCCTGAGCCGAGCGCATGCGACCGCATCCTGGCCACATGCACGACGCGCGTGATCCAGATGGTCGACCCTGCGGGCCGGTAGACGATCCGGTAATTGCGCTGGAAGGTGAACTCGAGAGTGCCCGCGCCGTCGGCCCGCGTGCCGATGCCGGGCATTGCCGCCAGCGTGCCAAACGTCCTTCGGAACAACCGGCCGTAACGCTCCGCCGCGAGGGGGTTCTCCGCGCGGATGCGATCGAGGATGGCGGCGAGGTCGTGGAAGGCTTGCGTCGATAGCGCGAACCTCAAGGTTCGCGCGGGGATCCCCGATCCGCCGTCCCGTGGTTGTCGGCCAGGAACCGGTCGAGTTCCTCCTCCGAGACCAGTTCGCCTCGCAGGGCTTGCAGCCGCCCGAGCTCTGCGGCCCGGTACGCGACGGTCCGGGGATGGCAGGGGTCCGCGAACTCGGGAGAGTTGCGGAACAAGGTCTCACGGATCATCTGGTCGACCAGGTCGTCCAAGGAGAAGTGCACCTCCGCCGCGAAGGCTTCGAGCCTGCGCATCAGCTCAGCGTCGATGCGCACGGTCAGCGTGGTCGGGGAGGTCATGGACGGAACAAGATCGATGCGTTCGAGGAGTGCGTTCATTCTGCACCTGCGCTTTCCAAGAAGGGGAATGCAGGATTCTGAGAACGGTCCCGGCGGGTCGATCTCGACGCCCGGCCCAAAACAACTGGGACGAGTCAGCGCTAGCGGAAAGTCGATCAGTTTGAGCCAGCGTCGCATGCCACCGGCCGGCTCCACGCCGGACGCCGGCGCCCTCGCCTGCCGCCCCGGTATTTCCCCGCCCTGACCAAAGGCACCCCCGGATGGGCCGGGCACAATCCCGGCGCACCGCCCCGCCCGGCCACGAGTCGCGCGGGGCGGCTCCCCGACTCTCAGGAGCACACCGCATGCATTCCCGTCTCACGCTGACCGCCGCGCTGGTGGTCGGACTCGGCGCCGGCGCGGCCGCCACCGCTCAATCCCCCGCACCCGCCGCCGCTCCCTCCACCACCGCCTCGCAGGGCCTGAGCTATCCGGCCACGCGCAAGGTCGAGCAGACCGACAACTACCACGGCACCACCGTGGCCGACCCCTACCGCTGGCTCGAGGACGACAACAGCGCCGACACCAAGGCCTGGGTCCAGGCCGAGAACGCGGTCACCGACAAGTTCCTGGCCGCGATGCCGCAGCGCCTGCCCGCGCGCAAGCTCTACACCGACCTCTACAACTTCGAGAAGTTCGGCGTGCCCTACAAGGAAGGCGGCCGCTACTTCTGGACCCGCAACGACGGCCTGCAGCAGCAGGCGGTGCTCTACACCGCACGCAGCCTGAAGGACACGCCGCAGGTCGCGCTCGATCCCAACACGCTGTCCAAGGACGGCACCGTCGCCCTGACCGGCGGCGCCGTGTCGCGCGACGGCAAGCTGATGGCCTACGGCACCGCCGGCGCCGGCTCCGACTGGCAGACCTGGAAGGTCCGCGACCTGGACACCGGCAAGGACCTGCCCGACACCATCGAGTGGGTGAAGTTCTCCGGCGCCTCCTGGACGCCCGACGGCAAGGGCTTCTTCTACTCGCGCTACGACGCCCCCAAGGAAGGCGCGGCCCTCACCGGCGCCAACTACTTCCAGAAGGTCTACTACCACCGCCTGGGCACGGCCCAGTCCGCCGACGTGCTCGTCGCCGAGAACCCGGCCGAGAAGGAATGGGGCTTCAACGTCGAGGTCACCGACGACGGCCGCCTCGCGTTGATCAATGTCTGGAAGGGCTCGGCCCGCAAGAACGGCCTGATGCTGCTGCCGCTGGACGGCCAGGGCGGCTATGCCGGCGCCAAGCCCATCCCGCTGACGCTGAGCTTCGACGCCGAGTACAGCCCGGTCGTGCTCGACGGCCAGCGCCTGATCGTCAAGACCGACAAGGACGCGCCGCGCGGCCGCCTGATCGCGATCGACCTGGACAAGGACTGGCAGGCCAAGGACGCCAAGACGTGGACCACGCTGGTGCCCGAGACCAAGGATGCGCTGACCGCCGCCAACGGCGTCGGCGGCCAGCTGGTGCTGAGCTACCTGCAGGATGCCTCGACGCTGGTCCGCATCCACGCCCCCGGCGGCAAGCATGTCCGCGACCTGCAGCTGCCGGGCGTCGGCACCGCCGCCGGCTTCGGCGGCAAGTGGAACGATCCCGAGACCTTCTTCAGCTACACCAGCCTGACCACGCCGGGCGAGATCTGGCGCCTGGATGCGAAGACCGGCCGCGCCGAGCTGTTCAAGCGCACCCAGACCGCTTTCGACGCCAGCCAGTTCGAGAGCAAGCGCGTCTTCGTCACCAGCAAGGACGGCACCAAGCTGCCGATCTTCATCGCGCATCGCAAGGGCCTGAAGCTCGACGGCAGCAACCCGACGCTGCTCTACGGCTATGGCGGCTTCAACGTGCCGATGACGCCGGGCTACGGCGTCACCGCCGCGACCTGGATGAAGATGGGCGGCGTCTACGTGCTGGCCGTGCTGCGCGGCGGCGGCGAGTACGGCGCCGCCTGGCACGAGGCCGGCACCAAGCTCAAGAAGCAGAACGTCTTCGACGACTTCATCGCCGCTGGCGAATACCTGGTCGCGAACAAGTACACCCAGCCGGCGAAGCTCGCCATCAACGGCGGCTCCAACGGCGGCCTGCTGGTCGGCGCGGTCGTGAACCAGCGTCCGGAGCTGTTCGGCGCGGCGGTGCCGCAGGTCGGCGTGATGGACATGCTGCGCTTCCACAAGTTCACCATCGGCTGGGCATGGACCTCCGACTACGGCAGCTCGGAGAACGCCGACGAGTTCAAGGCGCTGCTGGCCTACTCGCCGCTGCACACGATCAAGAGCGGCCCCGGCGTGCGCTACCCGGCGATCCTGGTGACCACCGGCGACCATGATGACCGGGTCGTGCCGGCCCACAGCTTCAAGTACACCGCGACGCTGCAGGCCGCCGAGACCGGCCCCGCGCCCAAGCTGATCCGCATCGAGACGCAGGCCGGCCATGGCGCCGGCAAGCCGACCTCCAAGATCATCGAGGAGCGCGCGGACATCCTGGCCTTCATCGCCAACACCTTCGGCATGGACGTCAAGTGAGCTGAGGACCGCCGCGTCCCGATCGGCGCGCCCCGCGCGCCGTCCCCGCAGCCCGGCCCGTCGTCGACGCGCCGGGCTGTTTCATTGCTGGGGTCTCATTCCCGGGCATCGGCGCCGGTGAGCGCGCCCCGGCGCCGTGCGACTGGAAATGGCGGTGAAATCCGGCCAGTTGTTTGGCCGGATTTGGGGGCTGTTCTTCGCGGCTCGCCCTCGCGCCCGGCGGCGATGATGCGAAGCATGAAGACACGTCGCACGCCCGCCTGCCCGCAGACCACGCTCCCGCGTCCCTGCTCGCATCCCTGCCCGGCCAGGCCCGCCCCGGCGCGGTCGCGACGCGACTGACGTCCTCCCCGATCCTCGCGCCCAGGCCGCGTCCCCTCGCGGGTCGCCTCATGGCCGGCGCGCACGCGCTTCCGAATCGCCACGCCGCAGCGCCACGCCCTCGCAGTCAGGGTGTCCAGGCGGCGTCCCAGCGCTCTTGCCCGGCCCTTCCCACGAGGGGCCGGGCTTCTTTTCTTCCAGCCCTCAGCGTTTCTCCAGCGCATAGGCGCGCACGTGATCGCCGGGCTTCGTGCCGGTCGACCCGTGCCCGCCAGCGACTACCAGCAGGTACTGCCGCCCGTCCGCGCCGAGGTAGGTCATCGGCGTGGCTTGGCCGCCGGCCGGCAGCCGGCTTTCCCACACCACGCGGCCGTCATTGACGTCGTAGGCGCGGACATAGTCGTCCATGCTGCCCGACAGGAAGGCCAGGCCGCCGGCGGTCATCAGCGGTCCGCCCAGGCTGGGCACGCCCAGCCGTAGCGGCAGGGGCAGCGGCGAGAGATCGCGCACCGTGCCGTTGCGGTGGCGCCAGACGATCCGACCCTCGTTGAGGTCGACGCCGGCCACCGTGCCCCACGGCGGCGCCTGGCACGGCACGCCCAGCGGCGAGGTGAAGGGCTTCATCCGCGAGGCGAAGGGCGCGCCGAAGTTCTCGTTCAGCGCCGGCAGCGAGCCGCTGGGCTTCCCCTCGTCCTGCACCAGCTGCGAGGTGTCGTCATGGCGCGGCACCAGCTGCGAGGTGAAGGCCAGCACCGCCGGCGTGGTGAAGGCGATGCCCCGCACCGGATCGACGGCGATGCTGCCCCAGTTGAAAACGCCGAAGTTGCCCGGGTTGATCAGCGAGCCCTGGGTCGACGGCGGCGTGAACCGGCCCTCGTAGCGCAGGCGGTGGAAGGCGATGCGGCACCAGAGCTGGTCGAACATCGTCACGCCCCAGAGATCGCGCTCGCGCAGCACCGGCGGGTTGAAGGAGATCGCCGAGACCGGCTGCGTCGGCGCGGTGAAGTCGCCCGCCGCGGCGCCTTGCGGCGCCGGCGTCTCGGTCACCGGAAACACCGGCCGGCCGTCGCGGCGGTCGAGCACGAACAGCTCACCCTGCTTGGTCGGCTGCACCAGCGCCGGCACCCGGGCGCCGCGCACCGTCAGGTCCACCAGCACCGGCTGCGCGGGCACGTCGTAGTCCCACAGGTCGTGGTGGACCGTCTGGAAGACCCACCGTAGGCGGCCGGTGGCCAGATCGAGCGCGACCACCGAGGAGGAATGCCGCTCGACCGCCGCCGAGCGCTTGCCGCCCCACTGGTCGGGCGGCTGGTTGCCCATCGGCAGGTAGACCAGGCCGAGGTCCTCGTCGACGCTGGCCACCGACCAGCTGTTGGGCGAATTGGCGGTGTAGGTCTGTCCGGCGGCCAGCGGCGCGGTCGCGTCCGGATTGGCCGAGTCCCAGTTCCACACCAGCGCGCCGGTCTCGATGTCGTAGGCGCGGATCACGCCGGACTGTTCCTTCGTCGACGCGTTGTCCAGCACCGTGCCGCCGACGATGACCAGCCGCCGGGTCACCACCACCGGCGAGGTCGAGTAGTACGCGCCCGGCTTGGCGTTGGGCATGCCGGCCCACAGGTCCACCGCGCCCTGCCGGCCGAAGGCGGGACAGGGCTTGCCGGAAGCCGGATCCAGCGCGATCAGGCGCGCGTCGGCCGTCGGCATGAAGAGCTTGGCGGCGCAGGCCGGCGGCTGCGCACCGGCGGCGGCCATCGGATCGGGCGGCGGCTGGTAGGACAGTCCCCGGCAGGTCAGGTGCTGCAGCGCGAGTTCGCCGCGCACCTGCGGGTCGAAGCGCCACAGCTCGCGACCCGTCGTCGCGTCCAGCGCCAGCACCGTCTGGTGCGGGGTGCAGAGGAACAGCCGCTCGCCGACCTTGAGCGGCGTGACCTCGAAGGTGGTCTCCTTCGGATCGCCGGGCCGGCCGCGGACATCGCCGGTGCGGAACTCCCAGGCGAGCTTGAGATCGCCGACATTGGCCGGCGTGATCTGCGCCAGCGGCGACCAGCGCTGGCCGAAGCCGGTACGACCGTAGGCATGCCATTCGCCATCGGGCACCGCCGCGGCGCCCGACGCCGCCGCGCCCGGCGGACGCGCCGCACCGTTGGCCGGCATCGTGCCTTCGAGCGCATGCCGGTCGCGGGTCCAGGACACGACCGCCACGACGACGAAGGCGCCCAGCGCCGCCGCCAGCGCCAGCGCCTGGGGACTGCGCCACGCGACGCGCCGCGGGTCGTCCACCGGCAGGTGGCGACGCATCGTCGGCACCAGCGCCAGCAGCACCCCGCCGAGGAGGAAGGGCACGCCCAGGCGCGCGCCCAGCGGCCACCAGTCCAGGCCCGCCTCCCACAAACTCCAGGCCAGCGTGGCCAGGAAGTAGAGCGCGTAGCCGAGCACCGCCTCGCGCAGCCGGCCCCACATCAGCGCGCCGATGACGGCCCAGGCCAGGCCCGACAGCGCATAGAACCAGCTGCCGCCGAGCGAGGCCAGCAGGCCGCCGGCGGCCAGCATGACAAAGCCCAGGATCACCAGCACCACGCCGAGGACGCGGGCGAGCCAGGGGACGGGCGCGGGAATGGGGGCGAGGACATTCGACATGCCGCGGGAACGGCAATCGACATGCCGATTGCCCACGCCCGCTGTGGACAAGTCGTGGGAAAAGCTGAGGCCGACGCGCTCAAGCCCTTGATCCTCCAGGACCTTTCTTGCGCTGCCTCAATTTCAGGCAGCGTCGCGCGCTGCGGTCGCAATGAGGGGCTTCACGCCCGCTTGACGTCGCCGTCGACCTCGAGTCGCCCTTCGACGCGCAGCAGCGTCTCCAGCGCCTGGCTGCGCAGGCCGTAGAAGCGCTTGATCTCGTCGAGCTGGGACAGCAGCTCCGCGCGCCGCGACGGGGACGGGTCTTGCGGCCGCTTCACCGCCAGCACCATCTTGTTCTTGCTGGTGTGCTCCAGTGCGATGAACTCGATGACCTGCGTGTCGTAGCCCATCAGCTCCAGCAGCAGCGCGCGCAGCGAGTCGGTGACCATCTCCGCCTCCTGGCCGAGGTGGATGCCGTGCTGCAGCAGCGGCCGCAGCGCGGCGGGCGTGTTCATCTGCGGGCGGATCTCCTTGTGGCAGCAGGGCGCGCACATGATGATCCGCGCGCCGCTGCGCAGGCCGAAGTGCATCGCGTGGTCGGTGGCGATGTCGCAGGCATGCAGCGCGACCATCACGTCCAGCGGCTGGTCGCCGCGCTCGCGCACGTCGCCGTGCTCGAAGCTCAATCCCGCCAGCCCGTGCCGGGCCGCGGCCGCGTTGCCCAGCGCCACCATGTCCTGCTTGAGCTCCACGCCCTGCACCTGGGGTGCCAGGCCTTGCGCGCGCAGCCAGTCATGCATCGCGAAGGTCAGGTAGCCCTTGCCGGAACCGAAGTCGGCCACCCGCACCGGACGACCCTCGCCGGACGGCGTGTCCAGCCCCGCCTTGCGGACGGCGGCGCCGAAGATCTCGATGAACTTGTTGATCTGCTTCCACTTGCGCGCCATCGCCGGGACCAGCGCGGCCTGACCCTTGAGCTCGTGCGTGACGCCGAGGTCGCGCCAGAAGGGCTGTGCCATCGACAGTTCGCGCGGCTTGGCACGGTCATGCCCGCCCGGCGGGTTCGCGGCGCCCTCGCCCTCCGGGCCGCCCGCCGCGGCCGCCGTCTTCTTGCCGACCTGCAGCAGCGGCTTGCCCTTGCGGCTGAAGCGCAGCTGGACTTCCTCGCCTAGCGTGTCCAGGTGGGCCTGCTGGAAATCGCGGCCCAGCAGTTGCTCCACCAGCGCCAGGCCTTCGTCCAGCGGATGGTTCTTGGTGACGTCCTTGGTCTTGTGCCGCCACAGGAAGCTCAGCGCGCGCTCGCCGCGCAGCTCGATGTCGCGCACCGTCAGCCGCTCGATCGAGGCGTCCTCGCCCTCGTGGCGGCCCAGCAGCAGGCGCTGGAAGCGGCGCTCGGCCAGCGCGGTGCGCAGCAGGCGCAGGAAGCGCTGGCGCTCGTCGGGCGCGGGCGCGTCGGGGACAGGGGCACTGAACAGGGGATTTCCGGCGGACATGGGGCCGGATTGTCCCCTGTCCGGCTCAGGCCGGCCGGTCCAGGACCTTTCGGGCGCGCTCGAGCGCCTGCATCAGGTCGCTCACCGCCAGGCGGTGGCACAGCGCGTCGATCCGCGTCCGATAGGCCGCCTCGCTGAGCCCCAGCGCCTCGGCCTGCTGCTCCGGGCGCGGGCGGCCCAGCAGGCCGAAGAGCAGTTCCGCGTCCGACTGCGGCAGGTCCAGCGCCTTGGCCAGGGTCGCGATGCTGGCGGCCTCGTCGGCCTCGCGCAGGACCAGCAGCCAGTGGCCGTCGCCGATGACCTCGACGTCCGCCGCCATCAGCGCGAAGCTCAGGCGCTGCCGCGGCGCGCCGGAAGGCGGTGCCACGGTGAGCGAGGACGGCGGGGCGCCCGCGCGGCGCCGCAGCGCCTCGCGATGCAGCCAGGCCAGCACCTCGGGCGGCAGGCGCGCGTGATCCGACCATGGCGGCGGGAAGTAGGCGGCCATCAGCGCCCGCGCCTGCGGCGTCTGCCAGGCGCAATGGCCGTCGCGCTCGCGCACCGTCATGCTGGCCGTCGGGCGGCGCGGGGCCGCCGCGCCGGTCTCCCGCGTCGGATGCAACAGGCGCTCGATCCGCGTCAGCAACTCGCTCATCCGCACCGGCTTGATCAAGCACTCGGCGGCGCCGGCGGCCAGCAGCGCGGCG
>NZ_PEOG01000036.1 GCF_002761755.1 Roseateles chitinivorans | reverse complement strand
AACAAAGACTACTTTCATAGCTTCATTCATTTCCGTGAGCGTCTAAAGATTTAACCTTCTCAGGTCGCTCGTTCAGACGCCCACGCTTATCGGCTGTAAATTCTTAAAGAACATCGAAGCGGCTTGCGCCAACTTCGTCGCGTCGCCGACTTGTCGTCAGCAGCGCAGAAGCGAGATTATGAACGATTCTTTTTGAATTCGTCAAGCAGTCTGCGAAATTATTTTCATCGTCGACTGCGAGAATCTCGCCGCCAAATGAAAACCGGGCGGGCCCGGTCATTCACCTGACATCCCCGACAGTTCCTCCGGGGACTCACTGCAAGACAGGTGCCTGTGCAGCGAAGACAGCGACTGTAGCACAGCCGATGAACGGCTCACAAGGACCACACGGGAAAGTCGTTGACGACTGGCCGCGCCTCGCACGAATCAGCGCCAAGTCCTTGTCGCGCCATACGCGCCCCTTCCTTGCCCAATAAGAAAAGGCCCGCCGAAGCGGGCCTTTCACCGATGGAGTCCTGGGCTCGGGACTCAGTCCGCGTCCTGGAACGCTTCCTCGCGCTTGTTCTTGATGGAGGGCAGCATCACGATGACCACCATCAGCGCCGCCGCGATCAGCAGGCCGGCGGACAGCGGCCGGGACAGGAAGGTGCTCCAGTCGCCGCGGGACAGCAGTAGCGCCCGGCGCAGGTTCTCTTCCATCATCGGGCCCAGGATGAAGCCCAGCAGCAGCGGTGCGGGTTCGCAGCTGAGCTTGTAGAAGAGGTAGCCAATCACCGCGAAGGCCGCCGTCATGAACACGTCGAAGTTGTTGTTGTTCAACGTGTAGGTGCCGATGCAGCAGAACACGACGATCGCCGGGAACAGGAAGCGGTAAGGCACCGTCAGCAGCTTGATCCAGATGCCGATCAGCGGCAGGTTCAGGATCACCAGCATCAGGTTGCCGACCCACATCGAGGCGATCAGGCCCCAGAACAGTTCCGGGTTGCTGGTCATGACCTGCGGACCGGGCTGGATGCCCTTGATGGTCATCGCGCCCACCATCAGCGCCATCACCGCGTTGGGCGGGATCCCCAGCGTCAGCATCGGGATGAAGGAGGTCTGCG
The DNA here is from genome assembly GCF_002761755.1 of Roseateles chitinivorans. Classification (GTDB taxonomy): domain Bacteria; phylum Pseudomonadota; class Gammaproteobacteria; order Burkholderiales; family Burkholderiaceae_C; genus Roseateles; species Roseateles chitinivorans. The sequence goes on along the minus strand of NZ_PEOG01000036.1, from coordinate 54,964 downwards.
CGCCGGCGTTGTTGGCCGACTCGGGACCCGCCACCCCCTGGATGGCGCCCTTGCCGAACTTCTCCGGGTTCTTGGAGAGCTTCTTCTCCAGCGTGTAGGCCGCGAACGAGGACAGCAGCGCACCGCCGCCAGGCAGCACGCCCAGCACCGAGCCCAGCGTCGTGCCGCGCAGCACCGCCGGCCAGGCATCGTGGAAGTCCTGCTTGGTCGGCCACAGGCCCTTCACGCTCTTGGTGAAGACCTCGCGATGCTCGGCCGGCTGGCCGAGGTTCGCGATGATCTCGCCGAAGCCGAAGATGCCCATCGCGATCACGACGAAGTTGATGCCGTCGGTCAGCTCGGGGATGTCGAACGAGAAACGCGGGGTGCCGGAGATGACGTCCGTGTTGATCTGTCCGAGCAGCAGGCCCAGCAGGATCATCGCGATCGCCTTGACCAGCGAGCCCGAGGCCAGCACGACCGCGCCGATCAGGCCCAGCACCATCAGCGAGAAGTACTCGGCGGGGCCGAACTTGAAGGCCAGCTCGGTCAGCGGCGGCGCGAAGGCGGCGATCACGACCGTGCCCACGCAGCCCGCGAAGAACGAACCGAGGCCAGCGGCCGCCAGCGCGGCGCCCGCGCGGCCCTGGCGGGCCATCTGGTAGCCGTCGATGGCGGTCACCACGGACGAGGACTCGCCCGGCACGTTGATCAGGATCGCGGTGGTGGAGCCGCCGTACTGCGCGCCGTAGTAGATGCCGGCGAGCATGATCAGCGCCGGCGTCGCATCCAGCGAATAGATCGACGGCAGCAGCATCGCGATCGTCGCGACCGGGCCGAGGCCGGGCAGCACGCCGATCAGCGTGCCCAGCACCGCGCCGCCGAAGGCATAGAGCAGGTTCTCCAGCGTGAACGCCGTACCGAACCCCAGCATCAGGTTGTTGATCAGATCCATGTGGTTCTCCTCAGCCGCCCAGGAAGGTCGGCCAGACGGGGATCACCAGGTTCAGACCCCAAACAAAGATGACCCAGCTGCCGGCAGTCAGGGCCACGCTGCTGAGCAGCGCGTCGCGCCAGCGGAATTCATCGCTGGCGAGGGAGACGCAGGTGATGAGCAGCGGCAGCGTGACGATCATGCCCAGCCGCGGCAGCGCGAAGCCGAACAGCACGATCGAACCCACCACGATCAGCAGCGGCTTCCAGGCGAAGGCGCCGACCGGCTGGCCGCCCTCCGACTCGATCGTCAGCGCCTTGAACAGCACGATCGCGCCGAGCAGCGCGAGCAGGATGCCCAGTCCGAATGGGAAGTAGGCAGGCCCGGGGCGGGCCGAGGAGCCAAAGCTGTAGTTCACTGCCGAGCCCCACGCGAACGCGACGCCAACGACCACGAACATCAGCCCTGACCAGAAGTCGCGTTGACTCTTGATCTTCATCGAGGGAACCTCTAGCGGCATGAATGGCGGCGATTCTAGGAATCGGCCCCCCTCCAGGCTCTGTGGTTATCACGTAATGGGCGACGCCGCCCCTCGCCCGGGGCGTATGGCGAGCTTCACAAGCTCGATGGGCAGGGCGCTCGCGGCCTGTCTGCGCGGGCTTACCCGCCCCCCGGGGGCGGGGGGCTCCCGCGCAACGGTCGCCCTCAGCTTTCCCAGGTGGGCGTGCTGCGCAGGACCTCTTCCATCGTGGTGAGGCCTTCCGCGACCTTCATCGCACCGGCCAGACGCAGCGGGCGCAGTCCTTCCTGGAGCGCCTGCCGGCGCAGCGCCGCCATGTCGGTGTTCGGGTGCAGGTGCTTGCGCACGCTGTCTGACATCAGCAGCAGCTCGTACAGGCCGGCACGGCCGCGGTAGCCGGTGTTGCGACAGTCCAGGCAGCCCACCGGTCTGTACGGCTTGACGCCGCCGTTCAGGCGCCAGGGCTTGAGCATCTCGTTGAGCGACTCGCGCGTGACCTCGGGGTCGGGCTGCTTGCAATTCGGGCACAGGGTCCGCACCAGACGCTGGGCCAGCACGCCGATCACCGTCGCATCGATCAGGTAGTTCGGCACGCCCAGGTCCACCATCCGGGTGATGGCCGATGCGGAATCGTTCGTGTGCAGCGTCGAGAACACCAGGTGGCCGGTCAGGGAAGCCTGGATCGCCATCTCGGCGGTCTCCAGGTCGCGGATCTCGCCGACCATGATGATGTCCGGGTCCTGCCGCATCAGCGCGCGCAGGCCCTCGGCGAAATTGAAATCGATGGCGGGCTGCACCTGCGACTGGTTGAACGCCGGCTCGATCATCTCGATCGGGTCCTCGACGGTGCAGACGTTGACTTCCTCGGTGGCCAGGCGCTTGAGCGTCGAGTACAGCGTCGACGTCTTGCCGCTGCCAGTCGGACCGGTGACCAGGATGATTCCGTGCGGACGCGCCGTCAGGCGGGTCCAGCGCTCCGCGTCGTGGCCCGAGAACCCGAGCTGGGCCAGGTCCTTGACCGCCGTGTCCGGATCGAAGATCCGCATCACCATCTTCTCGCCGAAGGCGGTGGGCAAGGTCGACAGCCGCATTTCCACCTCTTCGCCGGCGGGATTGCGCGTCTTGATGCGGCCGTCGAGCGGGCGGCGCTTCTCCACCACGTCCATGCGGCCGAGCAGCTTGATGCGCGCCGTCATCGCGCTCATCACCGACGGCGGCAACTGGTAGACCGTGTGCAGCACGCCGTCGATGCGGAAGCGGATCACGCCCATCTCGCGGCGCGGTTCCAGGTGGATGTCGCTGGCGCGCTGGTCGAAGGCGTACTGCCACAACCAGTCCACGACCTGCACCACGCCCTGGTCGTTGGCATCGAGCTGGCGGTTGCTGCGTCCCAGCTCGACGAGTTGCTCGAAGCTGGCCGGCTGATTGACCTCCCCGCTCTTCGTCGCCGCGCGCACCGACCTTGCCAGCGTGAAGAACTCGGTCGTGAACCGGGTGATCTCCTGCGGATTGGCCAGCACCAGCTTCACCCGCTTGCGGGTGTGGGACTCGATCTGCGGCACCCAGCCGGCCTCGAGCGGCTCGGCGGTGGCGATGGTCACGTCGGTCACGCCGACCAGGATGGGCAGGCAGCGACGGGCCTCGGCATAGCTGGCGGACATCACGTCGGCGACGCGGCCCACGTCGACCTTGAGCGGATCGATGCGGACGTAGGGCAGCTTCAGGCGGCCGGCGAGCCATTCGGTCAGCGCCTCGATGTCCAGCGGCCGGCCGTTGGCCGCGCGGGTCAGGCCGGCGTTGCCCAGCCGGATCAGCGGGTGCTGCGCGCTGTGGCTCGCCCCGAAGCGGGCTTCGGTGCGCTGGACCTGCTCGGCATCGATGACGCCGTCCTCGGCGAGCCAGTGCAGCAGCTGGCGCCACTCGAGGCGCTGGCCACCGCCCTCGGCGGGCTTGGGCTTGGCGGTCCCAGGGGCGCTCGCCGGCGGGCGCGGCGCGGTCGCCGGCGCGACGGCGGTTGCCGGACCGGCGACCAGGGCGCCCTTGTCCTTGGAGCTGGTCGACGGGGTGTGCTTCATGGTCACTCGCCGGAGGCCGCGGCCGCGGAAGCCGCGTGGAGTTGTTGGATCACGTTCATCGGCAGCGGCCGGACCAGCTTCAACCACTTGCGCGCCGGCAGGTCGTGGCGGGCCTCGATGTGGTCGGCGCGCTGCTCGAGCACCTCGCGCGTGGGCACCTCGACGCCGCGCGCGGCCACGACGATGGTATTGCCCTCACGGGTCGGCGTCAGGTGCCAGACCTGGTCGGTGCCGAACACCTTCGCGATCCGCGCCGCGCTGCGCGCGAAGCTGGCGCTGCGGCCGAACAGGTTCACCGTCATGAGCCCGCCATCGGCGAGCACATGGCGGCAGTCGGCGTAGAAGGCCTCGTCGTCGAGCACCGGGGCCGCCGCCTCGTGGTCGTAGAGGTCGACGTTCAGCACCTGCGCCGTGCCCCAGTTCGCCGCGTCGGCCACCCACTGCCCGGCGTCCTCGTTGAGCACCCGCAGCCGGTCGTCGTCGTCGGGCAGGTGGAACCAGTGCCGGTTGGCGCTGATCACGGTGGGATTGATCTCGACCGCGGTGGTCTTCATCTTCAGCTGCTTGCGGCAGAAGCGCGTCAACGCGCCAGCGCCCAGTCCCAGTTGCACCGCCTGGCCCTGCGTCATCTCGCGGGTGTCGCGCCAGAGCATCCAGGCCATCATGCGCTGGACGTATTCCAGCTCCAGCTTCTCCGGCTTCTTGACCCGCATCGCGCCCTGCACCCAGATCGAGTCCAGATGCAGGAAGCGCACGCCGTCGAATTCGCTCAGCGTCGCCTCGACCCAATCGGTCTTCCTGCCGCCCTTGTTGTTCTTCGGGTCCCGGTGCTTGCTCACGGCTGTCGTTCCCATGCCGGGTCCTCGGAGGCCCGCGCTGTGATCAGGTGTCGTTCAAGGCCCGGCGAGTTCCCGCCAGGCGCGAAGCTTGTCATCGTAGGGCATCGTGTAGGCGGGGCTGGAGCTGGGCAGCCCCAGGACGCGGTAACGGGCTGCAAGCGGGCCGAGCTGCTTCAGCCCGAGACGAAGCGCGGTACCGCCGTTGAAGCCGATCGTGCAAAGCGCCGGCAGCTGCTGGATCAATCGCCCCAGGTCGCTGGCGAAGGGATTGCGGATCGCGCTGTCGAGGCTGCCTTCGCGCTCGGTCTCGGCGATGACGTCCCACAGGGCGATGCGATGCGCGCGCAGCGCGGCCAGGCGTTCCGGATAACCCTGGCCGACGAGGTCGACGCCGAAGACCTCGCCGACCAGGCGCCAGAACTGGTTGCGCGGATGGCCGTAGTACTGCTGCGCGCGCAGCGAGGCCACGCCGGGAAAGCTGCCGAGCAGCAGCCATTCGGCATCGGGCGCGTGAACCGGCGCGAGGCCCTGCCAGCGAGTCGTGTCGCTGGTGGCGTCGAAGGCGGCGTCGCCGTCAGCCATGCGAGCCGGAGCCGGGCGCCAGCGCGGCCAGCCGAGGCAGCGCGGCGCGCGCGTTGCGCGTGGTGATCGCGGCCGCCTGCTCCGGCGTCCAGCCGCGCAACCCGGCAAGGCATGCGCCGATGCGCGGCAGCTCGCCAGGCTCGTTGCGCGAGGTCGCGCCGGCGGCGCGTTCCTCGGCGGTGCGATAGAGCCACTGCGGCGGGATATCGGGAGCGTCGGTCTCGACGACGAGCGCCTCTTCCGGCAGCTCGGCGGCCAGGCGCCGGATCTGCAGCGAGCGATCGAAGGTCACCGTGCCGCCGAAGCCCAGCTTGAAGCCCAGCGCCAGGAAGGCATCGGCCTGTTGCCGGCTGCCGTTGAAGGCATGGCCGATGCCGCCGGTGGTGAGACCGACGCGGCGCAGGCCGCCGAGCAGTTGGTCGGCGCTGCGGCGCACATGCAGGATCACCGGCAGGTCGTGGCGCCTGGCCAGCTTGAGCTGCGCCAGATAGAAGTGCTGCTGCGTCGCGGCGTCCAGGCCCGGTACGAAGAAGTCCAGGCCGATCTCGCCGATGCCGACCAGGCGCGGGTCGTCGCGGCAGGCCGTCAGCATCGCGTCGAGCCGGCCGAGGTCTTCCTCGCGCGCCTGCATCACATAGAGCGGATGGATCCCGAGCGCATAGCTGTAGCCGTGCGCATGCGCCAGCGCCCTCACCCGCTCGAAGTTGCCGGCGACCACCGCCGGGATCACGATCTGCGACACCCCGGCCGCTCGGGCGCGCGCCACCACGGCGTCACGATCGGCGTCGAACTCCGACGCGTCGAGGTGGCAGTGGGTGTCGGTCCACATGGGTCCGCGAGGGTCCACCGGCGGCGCGGTCCTCGGACCGCTCAGCGGAAGACCACCGTGCGGTGGCCGTTGAGCAGCACGCGGTGCTCGGCATGCCACTGGATCGCGCGGGCCAGCGTCACGCACTCGACGTCACGGCCGATCGCCACGAGCTGGTCGGGGGTCATCGCGTGGTCGATGCGAGCGACGTCCTGCTCGATGATCGGGCCCTCGTCGAGGTCGGAGGTCACGTAGTGCGCGGTCGCGCCGATCAGCTTGACGCCGCGTTCATGGGCCTGGTGGTACGGACGCGCGCCCTTGAAGCTGGGCAGGAAGCTGTGATGGATGTTGATCGCCCGGCCTTCCAGGAAGCGGCACATTTCCGGCGACAGGATCTGCATGTAGCGCGCCAGCACGACCAGGTCGATCCGCTGTTCCTCGATCAGCTCGCGGATCTTGCGCTCCTGGGCCTGCTTCTGCTCCTCGGTCGCGTGCAGCAGCGGCAGGTGGTGGAACGGGATGTCGTGGGAGGCGGCCAGTTGATAGAAGTCGCGATGGTTGGAGACGATCGCGGGGATCTCGATCGCCAGGTGGCCGGTCTGCACGCGGAACAGCAGGTCGTTCAGGCAGTGTCCGAGCTTGGACACCAGCAGCAGCACGCGCGTCTTGCGCTGCGCGTCGACCAGTTCCCAGTCCATCGCCAGCCGGGCGGCCAGCGGGGCGAAGGCCTCGCGCAGGGCGGTCGCGGGGCGGGGCGTGGCGCACTCGAATTCGATCCGCATGAAGAAGCGGCGGTGGTCGGCGTCACCGTGCTGGGCCGAGGTCAGGATGTTGGCGCCCTGCTCCAGCAGGACGCCGGTGACGGCGTGGACGATGCCGGCCTGGTCGGGGCAGCTGAGCTTCAGGATGAAGCGGGTGGACGGAGCGTCAGGGGAATGCGTCGAGGCGGTCATGATGCCGCGCATCGTAATCCAGCGGCCGCCACGGCCCCGGGGCGGGCGCGGGCCGCATGCCTCGCGATCGGGCAACCCAGCCTCGGGACCGCCGCGCCTCGCCCCGTTCAGGCCTTCAGCGGCTGCAGCGCGCCGCCGACCAGACGGCGCTGGTGCTCGCAGCGCATCGCCAGATCCTGGTCGTGCGTGACCATCACGAAGGCGGTGCCGAGTTCGCGAGCCATCTCCAGCATCAGGTCGAAGACCGTCGCGGCGGTACTGCGGTCCAGGTTGCCGGTGGGCTCGTCGGCCAGCACGCAGGCCGGGCCGGTGACCAGCGCCCGGGCGATCGCCACGCGCTGGCGCTCGCCGCCGGACAGCTCGCCGGGCCGGTGCTGCACCCGCTCGCCCAGGCCCACCCGCGCCAGCACGCGAGCGGCCTGCTCCCGCGCCTGCTCTTGCGGCACGCGGCGGATGCGCAGCGGCATCGCGACGTTGTCCAGCGCGCTGAATTCCGGCAGCAGGTGGTGGAACTGGTAGATGAATCCCAGGTGCTGGTTGCGCCATTCGCCGCGCGCCTGCTCACCGAGCGTGCCGAGGTCGCGGCCCATCAGCTCGACCCGACCGGCCGAGGGCTTGTCCAGCCCGCCGAGCAGGTGCAGCAGCGTGCTCTTGCCCGACCCCGAGGCGCCCAGCACCGCCAGCGTCTCGCCGGCCTTCACCGTGAGGTCCAGGCCCTGGAAGACCTGCACATCGAGCGGTCCCTCGACGAAGCGCTTGCCCAGGCCCAGCCCCTGCAGCACCACCTGCCCCGCGGGGAGGCGCGCGGTCGCGGCCGCCTTCGCCGGCGTCATGTCCTTCACTTCATTCATAGCGCAGCGCCTCCGCCGGTTGGACGCGGCTGGCGCGCCAGCTCGGATACAGCGTCGCGACGAACGCCAGGATCAGCGAGGTCACGGTGATCGGCACGATGTCCGACCATTGCGGATCGCTCGGCATGTGGCTGATCACGTAGATGCTGGCCGGCAGGAAGGTCGTGTGCAGCAGCCGCTCGATGAAGGGCACGATCACGTCCAGGTTGTGCGCGACCACCAGGCCCAGGCCCAGGCCGCCCAGCGTGCCGATCACGCCGGCCAGCGCGCCCTGGATCATGAACACGCTCATGATCGAGCGCGGGCTCGCCCCGAGCGTGCGCAGGATCGCGATGTCGGCCTGCTTGTCGGTCACCGTCATCACCAGCGTCGACACCAGGTTGAAGGCCGCCACTGCGACGATCAGGGTCAGGATGATGCCCATCATCCGCTTCTCGACCTGGACCGCGTCGTACCAGTTCGCGTTGGTGCGGGTCCAGTCGCGCACGTAGATGCCACGGCCCTCCCGCAGCATCTCCCGCTGCAACTGGGCGCCGACCTCGCGGGCCTGCTGGACATCGCGCAGCTTGAGCTGCACGCCGCTCGGCGTGCCAGTGCGGAAGACCTTGGCGGCATCGGCCACATGGATCAACGCCAGACCGCTGTCGTATTCGTAATGCCCCGCCTCGAAGACACCGACCAGCGTGAACTGGCGCAATGTCGGCTGCACGCCCAGCGGCGTCACCTGGCCCGATGGAATCGCCAGCGTGATCTTGTCGCCCCGCTGAACGCCCAATTGGCGTGCCAGTTCCACACCCAGGATCACGTTCCACTGGCCCGGTACAAGGCGCTCCAGCAGCCCCTGTTTCGCCAGCTCCGCCGCGATCGGCGTCACGCCCGGCTCGAACGCGGGGTCGATGCCCCGCACGATCGTGCCCCGCATGTCGGAACCCCGCGCGATCAAGGCCTGGCCAGCGACGAACGGCGCCGCCGCCACCACTTCGGGATTCTTCTTCGCCGCGTCGGCGACGGCGCGCCAGTCCGGCAAGCCCTCGCCGCTGTCGTTCAGCAACTCCACATGCGCGATCACCGACAACATCCGCGAGCGCACTTCCTTCTGGAAGCCGTTCATCACCGACAGCACGATGATCAAGGCAGCAACGCCGAGCGCGATGCCGAACATCGACACACCGGAGATGAAGGAGATGAAGCGGTTGCGGCGCCCCCCACGCCCGGCTCGCGTGTAGCGCCAGCCGATCTGCAACTCATAGGGCCAATTCATAGGGGGTGGATGCTAACCGCTCCCTTTGGGCGGAGCGCTTAGGGCACGCTGATGAGCGACGGGTTGCGGGATGGGGAGCGACGGGTTGCGGGACGGGCCCGAGGCCGTCGGCGCCGCTCGCAGGGCGCCAACTCGCTCCGCTCACCTGCGGTTCGCTGCGCTCGGACAGACGGCGCCCCAGTCAGTCCTGGAGGCTCGCAACACCGACGGCCTCGGGCCCGTCCCGCAACCCGCGATGCACCGAGCCGCCCACTGCGACGTCAGTGCGCCTCGTCCCAGTTGGCACCGACGCCCACCTCGGCCAGCAGCGGCACCTTCAGCGCGGCAACGCCAGCCATCAGCGTCGGCACCTCGGACTTCACCCAGTCCAGCTCCTCGTCCGGCACCTCGAAGACCAGTTCGTCATGCACCTGCATCACGATCCGCGTCCGCTTGCCCTGCTCGTCCAAGGCCTGCTGCACCGCGATCATCGCCAGCTTGATCAAGTCCGCCGCCGTGCCCTGCATCGGCGCGTTGATCGCCTGGCGCTCCGCGCCGCTGCGGCGCGGGCCATTGCCCGAGTTGATCTCCGGCAGCCACAGACGCCGCCCGAAGACCGTCTCGACGTAGCCCTTCTCCTTCGCGAACTGCTTCGTGTCGTCCATGTAGCGCCGCACGCCCGCGAACCGGGTGAAGTAGCGGTCGATGTAATCCTTCGCCGCCTTCTGCTCGATGCCCAGCGACTGCGCCAGCCCGAACGCGCCCATGCCGTAGATCAGACCGAAGTTGATCGTCTTGGCATAGCGGCGCTGCTCCGGCGTGACCCCGTCCAGCCCGCCGCCGAACACCTCCGCCGCCGTCGCCCGGTGGACGTCCTGCCCCTCCTGGAAGGCCTTGAGCAGGCCCGGGTCCTCGCTCATGTGCGCCATGATCCGCAGCTCGATCTGCGAGTAGTCCGCCGACACGATGTGGTGGCCCGGCGGCGCGATGAAGGCCTCGCGCACGCGGCGGCCATCGGCCGTGCGGATCGGGATGTTCTGCAGGTTGGGCTCGTTGCTGGACAGCCGCCCCGTCACCGCCACCGCCTGCGAATAGGTGGTATGCACCCGGCCCGTCCTGGCGTTCACCATCAGCGGCAGCTTGTCGGTGTAGGTGCTCTTGAGCTTGGACAGCGCGCGGTACTCCAGGATCTTGGCCGGCAGCGGGAAGTCCGCGGACAGCTTCTCCAGCACCTCCTCGTCCGTCGACGGCGCGCCGGTCGCGGTGCGCTTGACCACCGGCAGGCCCAGGCGGTTGAACAGGATCTCGCCGATCTGCTTGGGCGAGCCGATGTTGAACGGCTGGCCGGCGATCTCGTAGGCCGCCTGCTCGGCGGCGACCATGCGCTGGCCGAGGTCGGCGCTCTGCGCCTGCAGCTTCGCCGCGTCGATCAGCACGCCGGTGCGTTCGATGCGGGCCAGCAGCGCCGACACCGGCATCTCGACCTGCTCGTAGATGAACTTCAGGCCCTCGTCCGCCGCCAGCCGCGGCATCAGCGTCTGGTGCACGTGCAGGCACATCTCGGAGTCCTCGCACGAGTACTCGGAGGCCTTGGCCACCTCGACCTGCGCGAACGGGATCTGATGCGCGCCCTTGCCGCACAGGTCCTCGTAGCTCAGCCCCTTGCGGCCGAGCACGCGGTCCGCCAGCGCCTCCAGGCTGTGGCTGCGATGCGCCTCCAGCACATAGCTCTCGAGCATCGTGTCGTAGGCGGTGCCCTGCACGGCGATGCCGTGATTGGCCAGCACATGGGTGTCGTACTTGACGTTCTGGGCGACCTTCTTCTTCAGCGGATCCTCGAGCCACGGCTTCAGGCGGGCGAGCACCTCGTCCATCGGCAACTGCTCGGGCGCGTCGGGACCTTCATGGCGCAGCGGGATGTAGGCGGCTTCACCCGGCTTGACGCTGAAGCTGAGGCCGACGATGCGCGCCTGCATCGGATCGAGCGAATCGGTCTCGGTGTCGAAGGCGGCCAGTTCGGCCGCGTTCAACTGCTCGATCCAGGCGTCCAGGCGCGACAGGTCGACGATCGTCTCGTAGCGCTTGTCCAGCGGGATCGCGGGATGGGCATGTTCCGCGAACGCGTCGGCGGGGGGCGCGCCGCCGAGATCGGCCTGGGGCGCGGCGCGCTTGGGCGCCTCGCCGCCGAGGCGGGCCTCCAGGTCGCGCTTCCAGGTCTTGAAGCCGTTGCGCGCATAGAACTCCAGCAGCCCCGCTTCGTCGACCGGATTGAAGGCGAGCGCCTCCAGCGCCGGCCAGCCGGTCACATGCAGGCACAGGTCGCAGTCCAGCTTGACGGTCACCAGCTTGCGGCCCATCGGCAGCCAGTCCAGCGCCTTGCGCAGGTTGTCGCCGGCCACGCCCTTGATCTTGTCGGCATTGGCGATGACGCCATCCAGCGAGCCATGCTCTCCGATCCATTTCGCCGCGGTCTTCGGGCCGACCTTCTCGACACCGGGGACGTTGTCGACGGTGTCGCCCATGAGCGTCAGGTAGTCGACGATCCGGTCCGGCGGCACGCCGAACTTGGCCACCACCCCGGCCTCGTCCAGCTTCTCGTTGCTCATCGTGTTGATCAGCGTGACGTCAGGGGTGACCAGCTGCGCCAGGTCCTTGTCGCCGGTCGAGATCACCACTTGGTGCCCCGCCTGCGCAGCCACCCGCGACAGCGTGCCGATGCAGTCGTCCGCCTCGATGCCGGGCACGGTGAGCACCGGCCAGCCCAGCAGCTTCACCACCTCGTGGATCGGCTCGATCTGGGCCCGCAGGTCCTCGGGCATCGGGGCGCGCTGGGCCTTGTACTCCGGGTACCACTCATCGCGGAAGGTCGGGCCGGAGGCGTCGAAAACGCAGGCGGCGTGCTCGGCGCCGTAGTCGTCGCGCAGCTTCCTGAGCATCGCCACCATGCCGTGGATGGCGCCCGTGGGCTGGCCCTCGGGCCCGCGCAGGTCGGGCATGGCGTGATAGGCGCGATAGAGGTAGCTGGAACCGTCGACCAGCAGCATCAGGGGTTTGCTCATCCCGCCATTGTTGCAGGCGCGCGCCATCCGCCGTGTCAGCAGCCTGCGCCTGACGCGGCCCCTCGCCCAAGGGAACAGGGTTTTCGAGGAGGCGGGCATAGAATCGGCGCCACCATGAAAACCACCCGCCTCGCCGCCCTGTTCGCCCTCCTGGCCGCCACCGCGCTCCAGGTCCATGCGGCCGACGCGCCGCCCCCGGCCCCCGCGCCAGCCGAACCGGTGAAGTTCCGCGACGTGCCCGAGGTGAAGGTCGAGCAGCTCGTCAACGAGGACGACAAGGTCCGTATCGAGGAGACCCGGGTGCGGGGCCTGACCCAAAAGGTCGTGGTCAAGAACAAGGACAGCAAGGCGCCCGAGTACGAAATCCTGCTCGGCGACAGCGGTCGCGACATCCCCACCCGCCAGGGCGCCGACCGCGGCAACGCGGGCTCCCGGGTCTGGCGCCTCTTCAATTTCTGACCGCCCGGGCGCGACCCGCGCGGGTCGGCCTCCGGTCCGTTCCTTCTCCCCCTTCATGGCCGTATTCACCGACGTCTCGACCCAGCAGGCGCAAGCGCTGCTGGACACCCTGGCCCTGGGCGAGCTGCAGGCGCTCAAGGGCATCACCGCCGGCATCGAGAACACCAACTACTTCGTCACGACCGCCCGCGACGGCGAGCCGCACGAGTACGTGCTGACGATCTTCGAGCGCCTGAGCTTCGAGCAGCTGCCGTTCTACCTGGAGCTGATGCGGCATCTGGCGCGCAAGGGCGTGCCGGTGCCCGCGCCGCAGCCCGACGCGCAGGACCGCATCCTGCACACGATCGCCGGCAAGCCGGCCGCGGTCGTGGACAAGCTGCGCGGCGGCCACCAGCTGGCGCCGGACCAGTTCCACTGCGAGCAGGTCGGCGCCGGCCTGGCGCGCATGCACCTGGCCGGCCAGGACTTCCCCCTGCACCAGGACAACCTGCGAGGCCTGCCGTGGTGGCGCGAGACCGTCCCGGTGGTGCTCCCGCACCTCACGCCCGAGCAGGCCGCGCTGCTCCAAGCCGAACTGGCCTTCCAGGAACAGCTCGCGCCGAGCGCCGCGGCGCTGCCGCGCGGTCCCATCCATGCCGACCTGTTCCGGGACAACGTCATGTTCGACGGACTGCCCGGCCGTGAGCGCCTGAGCGGCTTCTTCGACTTCTACTTCGCCGGCGTCGACAGCTTCCTGTTCGACCTGTGCGTCTGCCTGAACGACTGGTGCATCGACCTGGACAGCGGGCGCCTGGACGAGCAGCGGGCCACCGCCTTCGTCAAGGCCTATGAATCGGTGCGTCCGCTGACCGGCGCCGAGCACCGCCTGCTGCCGGGCCTGCTGCGCGCCGCCGCCCTGCGCTTCTGGATCTCCCGGCTGTGGGACTTCCACTTGCCCCGCGAGGCCAGCCTGCTCAAGCCCCACGATCCCACCCATTTCGAGCGCGTCCTGCGCGAGCGCATCGCCAAGCCGTGGCATGCGCTGGAGTCCCTTCCATGATGCTGCACCTCCAATCGGTCCCGCCGCGCAACGGCCTGCTGTGGGTGCGCCATGGACTGAAGGTGCTGCAGCGCAAGCCGATCGCGCTGATCGGCCTGTTCGGCCTGTTCGCGCTGTTCAACATCGCCATCAACTTCGTGCCGCTGATCGGGCAACTGCTGTCGGCGGGCTCGCTGCCGCTGATGTCGCTGGGCTTCATGCTGGCCGCCCATCAGGTCCTGCAGGCGCAGACGCCCACCGCCTCGGTGTTCCTGCAGCCACTGCGGCTCACCCCCGAGCGGCGCCGCGCGCAGCTGCTGCTGGGCCTGGCCTGCGCGCTGTCCTTGATGGCCGCCGGCGCGCTGTCGCTGCTGGTGGACGGCGGCGCGCTGCTGACGCTGCTCGAGATGCGCCAGAGCGGCCAGAGCGACGCCGCGATCGAGGCCGCCATGGCCGCCAATCCGATGCTCTTCTTCGGCGGGCTGCTACGCATGGTCCTGCTGATGGCCGTGCTGGTGCCCTTCACGCTCGCGCCGGCGCTGATCCACTGGGGTGGCCAGGGCGTGATGCAGTCGCTGTTCTCGTCGGTGCTGGGCCTGTGGCGCAACAAGGGCGCCTACGCGCTGTTCGGGGTGGCCTGGATCGGCCTGAGCTTCGCCGGCCTGATCGTGCTGACCCTGTTCGCGGTGCTGCTGGGACAGCCAGGCCTGGCGCAGGTGCTGGCGGTGCCGCTGGTGATGGCGCTGGCCACCGCCCAGTTCTGTTCGATGTATTTCGTGTTCATCGACTGCTTCATGTTCGGCGCGCCGCGCGACCTGCCGGAGTCTTCCGGCACGCCGGGCACGCCCGGCTGACCCGCCCGCCGGGCGCCCTGCGCCCGCGCGTGTCCAGGGGGAACTCCTCACAACGATTTCACAGCATCGTCACTTGCTCTTCGCAGAATCCGCCCGCCTTTTCATTTGCAGCGGAGCCTTCAAGAATGAGCAAGCAGCACGACATCGTTGCCAGCCAGTCCGACGTCAACGAATACGACGAAGACGCGGTCGTCAACCCGTCCGCCAATCCCCATTTCGAGGACATCCTCGCCGCGCGCCTGTCGCGCCGCGTCGCCCTGAAGGGCGGCATCAGCACCACCGCGGCCGCGCTGCTCGGCGGCTCCCTCCTCAGCGCCTGCGGCAGCGATGACGACACGCCGGCCCCTGCGCCCGCCCCGGCCCCCGCGCCGGCGCTGAAGATCGGCTTCACCGCGGTCGCCAAGAACAAGAACGACCTGGTGACGGTGCCCGAGGGCTACAACGTCAGCATCCTGCATGCGCTGGGCGACCCGATGCACTTCGGCGACGAGTCCTGGAAGGACGACGGCTCCGAGGCCGCCGACTCCTACAACCGCCGCATCGGCGACGGTCACGACGGCATGTACTGGTTCGGCATGAGCGACGCCGGCGCCTTCGATGCCAAGCGCTCGGACCGCGGCCTGCTGGCGGTGAACCATGAATACGTCGTCGCGCCCTACGGCCTGCATCCGGCCGGCCGCGCCGCCGGTGCCACGCGCAACGCCGCCGAGGTCGAGAAGGAGATCTACGCGCATGGCGTCAGCGTCGTCGAGGTCAAGCGCGACGGCGCCAACACGACGATGGTCCGCGGCTCGCGCTACAACCGCCGCGTGACCTCGGCCACGACGATGGACATCACCGGCCCGGCCAAGGGCAACGCGCTGCTGCAGACGCTGTTCAGCCCGACCGCGGTGCAGACCCGCGGCACCAACAACAACTGCGCCAACGGCTACACCCCGTGGGGCACCTACCTGACCTGCGAGGAGAACTACCTCAACGTGATCAGCCGTGCCGCTGGCGACGATGCGCTGCGCAGCGCCAAGGAAGTGGTCAGCATGAACCGCTACGGCCTGCCGCAGAACCGCAAGAGCCCCTACCTGTGGGAGACCGCGGGCACGGCCGACCTGTATGCGCGCTGGAATTCGTCGGTGACCGGCGCCGCCGCCACGGCCGACTACCGCAACACGATCAACACCTTCGGCTGGGTGGTGGAGATCGACCCGTTCGCGCCGGACTCGACGCCGGCCAAGCGCACCGCCCTGGGCCGCTTCAACCATGAAGGCGCCTGGCCGGCGGAGGCCGTCGCCGGCAAGCCGATCGTGATCTACATGGGCGACGACTCGCGCAACGAGTACATCTACAAGTTCGTCTCCAAGGCCAACTGGGATGCGGCCGACGTGGGCAAGGGCATGACCGCCGGCGCCAAGTACCTGGACGAGGGCACGCTGTACGTGGCGAAGTTCAATGCCGACGGCACCGGCAACTGGCTGGAGCTCAGCTTCGGCAAGAACGGCCTCGATGCCGCCAACACGACCTATGCCTTCGCCAATCAGGGCGACGTGGTCATCAACGCCCGCATCGCGGCGGACATCCTCGGCGCCACCAAGATGGACCGTCCCGAGTGGGGCGCGGTGCATCCGACCAACGGCGAGGTCTACATGACCCTGACCAACAACAGCAACCGCGTGGCCACCACCGCGACGCCGACCGGCAGCCAGCTCAAGCCGGACGCCGCGAACCCGCGCTACTACGAGGACATGAAGGGCACCGCCACGCAGAAGGGCAACCCGAACGGCCACATCATCCGCTGGAAGGAAGACGCGGCCGACGTCACCAAGATGACCTGGGACGTCTACCTGTTCGGCGCGCAATCCGATGCGGCGGCGGACGTCAACCTGTCCTCGCTCACCGACGTCAACGACTTCTCCAGCCCCGACGGCCTGTACTTCGACAAGCGCGGCATGCTGTGGATCCAGACCGACGACGGCGCCTACACCGACGTCACCAACTGCATGATGCTGGCGGCGCTGCCGGGCAAGGTCGGCGACGGCGGCGTGGCGACGGCCGCGGGCGGCACCCAGACGCGCGCTGGCGCCAAGGCCTCGGCCGACACGCTGCGTCGCTTCCTGGTCGGCCCGAAGGAGTGCGAGATCACCGGCATCGCGATGACGCCGGATCACAAGACGCTGTTCTTCAATGTGCAGCATCCGGGCGAGGACACCGCGCCGGACTGGGCGGCCAAGACCTTCGGCAGCTACTGGCCGGCCAACCAGACCGACACGACGGCGAAGAAGCGTCCCCGCTCGGCCACCGTGGTCGTCACCCGCAAGGACGGCGGCGAGATCGGCATCTGAGCTAGCGCGTGATGTCCGGCGCGAGGGCGGCCTGACGGTCGCCCTCCGCGGCCACCACCGCCAGCACGCGGTCGATCGCCGATCGTGGCAGGTCGCCCCCCAGCTCCTGCGCCATCTCTTCCGCGAGGCCCTGTGCATGCATGCGCAGGGCCTCGCTCATTCGCTTGAGCTCCAGCGCAAGCGCGCGTGGCGCGATGTCTGCGTCGCGGGCGAGCGCGACCCAGTCCTCGGCGGTGAACGCCTGGGCGTCCGGCGAACCGCCGGCGAGCCCGTGCGCCGGCGCCAGGCGCAGCCCGCCGTGGTCGACGAGGAAGGACACGTTGTCCAGCGAGGACGGACCGCTGCCGATGAGCTGGCGGAACACGACCCAGCGCAGCAGCGAGCGGCTGTCGACCAGCGGCGTCGGGCTGTGCCGGAGCAGCGAGAACAGCGCCGGCAACGACACCGCCGGCTGGTCCAGCGCCTGGCTGGCGTCGATCGCATGCAGCCGCCGCACCCGCCCATCGTCCAGCCGCTGGCGGTCGAAGCGCTCGACCAGCAGGACCGGCTCCGGCACCCGATGCAGTTGCACCGGGGCGACGTCCAGGCCCGCCCGTGCGGCCAGGCGCATGCAGAAGTACTCGTTGAACGGCCGGCCAGGCTCGCCGTGGGGCGCCGGCTTGAGCACATGGGTCGACGCCATCTGCGGGCCATCGACAAGGTACCAGCCGCCGTCCGGTTCGACGTAGACACCGAGCTTGTCGCGACGCCCGGGCAGCGCGCCGCGGACCTGCCCGTCCCAGGCGGCCAGCGGCGACGCCTCCGGTTGGCGCAGGCGTTCGGACAGTTCCTCACGCGCGATGAGCCGTTGCGACAGGCCGACGGTGCGCTCCTGTTGCGGGTCGACCAGCCGGACGGCGCCAGCCAGGTCGTGACCGAGCCGTCGCAGCGCGCCGACCAGGTCGTCCGCCGACAGGCCGAGCGCCGAGCAGGTGGCGCGGCGGAGGTCGCCTCCCGGCAGCAACCGGTCGAAGCAGCGCAGGACGGCTTCGTCCCGCGACTCGCTGCCCGGTCCGCCGCGCGCCGGCAAGGGCAGCGACGGCGCCAGCGGATATGCCAGGACCTCGGCGGTCCAGCGTGCCAGGTAAGCGAAGGACAGACCCGGTGACATGCCCGGCTCGCCCGTTCCGATCGGGCGCAGCCACCCGACCTCATGCTCGTCGAGCCAGACCTCCAGACCGCTCATGCATCCTCGTCGAGGTCGGAGAACTTCGAGTCGCGCGCGGTGCGGATCGCGCGGCGCACGACCTCGCGCTGCTGCGAGGGCACGGCGAACAGGCTGACGCCCAGGGCTCTTGCCGCCTTGAGCACGGTCGACAGGCTCACGCCACCCTGCCCGGTCTCGATGTTGATCAGCGTCTGGCGCGACATGCCCAGCGCCTCGGCGGCCTCGACCAGCGGCAGGCGCGCCGTGGTTCGCGCGGCGCGCACGGCATTGCCGAGCGCGACCGCGTCTTCAATCATCGGATCGTCCGGGGGATCGATCGGTACGACAGTACGCATGGAGATTCCAGAATCAAAAACACAGTCATCGGATCTCCCTCCCGGCAATCGTGATTCCTGTTTGCTGGAATCTTTGATGCCTCGCGCATTCTGCGCTCATCCGGCCGGCGCGGCGTACCGCCGTGCATGCGCCGCCGAATGCCCTCGGATCAGTCGATCGGCGTCAGCTTGGCCACGCTGAGCGCCAGCCACTTGGTGCCGTGGCGACCGAAATTGACCTGCGCCCGCGCGTCGGGCCCGCTGCCCTCGAGCGTCAGCAGCACGCCCTCGCCGAACTTGTTGTGGAACACGCCCTTGCCGACGCGCAAGCCGCCGTGCTCGTCACCGGTCTTCTCGGCGGCGGATTGCTTCATCGCGCTGGGCACCGGCGCCTGCGGGAAGCCGGCCGGATCGACGCGGCCAGCGCCGACCATGGACTTCAGCCCCGAGCCGCGCTGCCAGGCCTGCTGGTAGTCCCGCGCGAAGCCCGAGCCGAAGCCCTGGTTGCGGGGCGTCAGCCACTTCAGCGTCTCCTCCGGGAGCTCCTCCATGAAGCGGCTCTTGATGTTGTAGCGGGTCTGGCCGTGCAGCATGCGGGTCTGGCAGAAGCTGATGTAGAGCCGCTGCCGCGCACGGGTGATGGCCACGTACATCAGCCGGCGCTCTTCCTCGAGTCCGTCCGCGTCGGACAGCGAGTTCTCATGCGGGAACAGGCCCTCCTCCAGGCCGGTGATGAACACCGCGTCGAACTCCAGGCCCTTGGCCGAGTGGACCGTCATCAGCTGGATCGCGTCCTGCCCGGCCTGGGCCTGGTTGTCGCCCGCCTCCAGCGAGGCATGCGTCAGGAAGGCCGCCAGCGGCGAAATGATCTCGCCGGTCTCGGCATCGGGGGTGGCCGGCGCCGCCGGCGCCACCGCCGCCGGCAACCCCTCGGCGATCGCGCCCGGGGAATGCTCGTCCACCGGCAGCGCCACCGCGTCCTTGCCGAAACCCTCCTGCGTCACGAAGGCTTCGGCGGCATTGACCAGTTCGCCCAGGTTCTCCAGCCGCTCCTCGCCCTCCTTCTCGGCGCGATAGAACTCGGCCAGGCCGGAATGCTCGATGACGTGCTCGATGATCTCCCGCAGCGTCAGGCCGGTGGTGGCCTCCCGTAGCGCGTCGATCAGCGCGACGAAGTTGCCCAGGCTCGCGCCGCCGCGGCCGCCGACGGCGCCGACGCTCTGCACCAGCGAGCGCCCGCTCGGTCGCGCGGCGTCCTGCAGCTGCTCGATGGTGCGCGCGCCGATGCCGCGGGCCGGGAAGTTGACGACGCGCAGGAAGCTGGTGTCGTCGTTGGGGTTCTCGAGCAGGCGCAGGTAGGCCAGCGCATGCTTGACCTCGGCGCGCTCGAAGAAGCGCAGGCCGCCGTAGACGCGATAGGGGATGCCGGCATTGAACAGCGCCGATTCGATCACCCGGGACTGCGCGTTGCTGCGGTAGAGCACCGCGATCTCGCTGCGCGGCAGGCCCTGGCGGTGCAATGCCTGCGCCTCCTCGAGCAGCCACTGGGCCTCGGCGAAGTCGCTGCTGGCCTCGTGGATGCGCACCGGCTCGCCGGGGCCGGCCTCGGTGCGCAGGTTCTTGCCCAGGCGCCGGCTGTTGTTGCTGATCAGCGCGTTGGCCGCGTCCAGGATGTTGCCGAAGCTGCGGTAGTTCTGTTCCAGCTTGACGACCTGGCGCACCCGGTACTCGCGCTCGAAATCGGCCATGTTGCCGACCCGCGCGCCACGGAAGGCGTAGATGCTCTGGTCGTCGTCACCGACGGCGAACACGCCCTGGCCGCGCCCCGGCGGCGCGAACATCTTCAGCCAGGCGTACTGCAGCTTGTTGGTGTCCTGGAACTCGTCGACCAGGACGTACTGGAAGCGGCGTTGGTAATGCTCGCGCACCGCCTGGTTGTCGCGCATCAGCTCGTAGGAGCGCAGCATCAGCTCGGCGAAGTCGACGACGCCTTCGCGGGTGCACTGGTCCTGGTAGGCCTGGTAGATGTCGACCAGCTTGCGGGTCTGCTCGTCGCGCAGGTCGATGTCCTTGGGCCGCAGGCCGTCTTCCTTGGCGCCGGCGATGAACCAGGAAACCTGCTTCGGAACGAAGCGCTCCTCGTCCAGGTTCATCGCCTTGATCACGCGCTTGATGGCGGAGACGGTGTCGCCCGCATCCAGGATCTGGAAGCCCTGCGGCAGGCCGGCGAGCTTCCAGTGCGCGCGCAGGAAGCGGTTGCACAGGCCATGGAAGGTGCCGATCCACATGCCGCGCACATTCACCGGCAGCATCGCGGACAGGCGGGTGACCATCTCCTTGGCGGCCTTGTTGGTGAAGGTCACCGCCATCACGCCGGCGGGCGTCGTGTAGCCCTGGCTCATCAGCCAGGCGATGCGCGTCGTCAGCACGCGCGTCTTGCCCGAGCCCGCGCCCGCCAGGATCAGCGCGGGCTCCTGCCCCAGCGTCACCGCGGCGTACTGTTCGGGGTTGAGGTTGTCCAGCAGGCCGCGCGGCACGCGCGGCGTGAACAGGTCGTCTTGCGGCGGGGTCGGCCGGCCGTCGCCGAAATCCTGGGAATTCATCCAGCCATTCTAAGTTCCGGACCGCGCCGGCCGGTGACAGGATGCCGGCCCGGCCCGGACGCTGGCATGATGCCGCCCCCATGAAGCCCCAAAAGACCAAGACCGCGGCCACCAGCGCGGCGCCCTCCGGCATGGCGGCGAGCGCTTGCCCTTGTGGCAGCGGCCGTGGCTACGACGCCTGCTGCGGCGCGCTGCACCGCGCCTTCGCCGAGACCGGCGCGCTCGCCGCGCCAGATGCGCAGGCGCTGATGCGCTCCCGCTACACGGCCTACACGCTGGACCTGATCGATTACCTGCTGGCCACCTGGCACCCGGACACGCGGCCCGAGTCGCTCGAGCGTGGCGAACGCGACCTGAAGTGGTTAGGCCTGGAAGTGCGTCGGCACAGCCGCCAGGACGCGGATCACGAGACGGTGGAGTTCGTCGCGCGCAGCAAGGTCGGCGGCCGCGCTCACCGGATGCATGAAATCAGCCGTTTCGTGCGGGCGAACGGCGCATGGCTCTACCTGGACGGGGAGATCGACTGACCAGCCGGACCGCCGGCGCGCGCCGCACCGCGCCGCCCAGCGCCAGCAGCAACCGGTCCAGGAGGGAGCGGTGACCGACGTGAAACTCCTGGGGCATGGTGGACTCCTGCTGGCTGCTGCTGACCGGATGGAACCGCGCTGCCGGGGCCGGCAACGCGGGATGCCTGCTGCGATGATGAGCAGGCGGCATGACAGGATTTTGGCCAACCCTCCTGTTGCCGTCCGCTCCCCCGAAACGGGGAAAAGCAGGCAAAAAGCGCTCCAGGCGTGCGCGTCTCGTCCCCTTCAGCCATGACACCCCCTGCTCCGCCCAGTTCCCCGGCGCCGGCACCGCCGCTGCGACTCCTCCATCTGGACGACCACCTCGCGGTGATCGACAAGCCCGCCGGGCTGCTGGTGCACCGCACCGCGATCGATGCGCATGAGGAGGACGCCGCGCTGCAGCGCCTGCGCGACCAGCTCGGCCGGCCGGTGTGGCCGGCGCACCGGCTCGATCGCGGCACCTCGGGCGTGCTCGTCTTCGCGCTCGGCGCCGAGGTCGCGAGCGCGCTGGGCCAGGCACTCGCGGAGCGCCTCACGAGCAAGCGTTACCTCGCGCTGGTGCGCGGCTGGCCGGCGTCGGAGGCCGGTGTCATCGACCACCCGCTCGCGCGCGATCCGGAACTGCCTTCCGCCGGCCAGCCTCACCTGGAGGCGCAGACGGCCTGGTCCTGCGCGCGCCGCATCGAATTGCCGATCGCCACCGACGCCCGCTTTCCAACGACGCGTCTGGCGCTGATGGCCTGCGAGCCGGTCCAGGGCCGGCGTCACCAGATCCGACGCCATCTGAAGCACATCGCGCATCCGATCGTCGGCGATGCCAACCACGGCAAAGGCCCGCTGAACCGCGCGCTGGCGGCCCACTTCGGCCTGCAACGGTTGTGGCTGCATGCGCAACGCCTGACGCTGACGCATCCGGTCACCGGCGAGACGCTTCAACTGGAAGCCGAGCCCGGCCCTGAATGGGCACCGTTCCTCTGAGGATCGGCGCCCGCCCGCCCTCGGGGGGGGGAGCGCTCCCGCGACCTCTCCCTCGCGCTGCGCCGGCATCCGGCGCGAACGCGGCCCGCTCAGCCGAAGCGCACTGCGTAGATCGGCGGCAGGTGCGCCGACACCAGTTGCCAGCGATCGCCCGCGTCCTCGGTGGCCCAGAGGTTGCCGGTCGTGCTTCCCATCAGCAAGCGCCGCCCGTCGTCATGGGCGGCCAACCCATGGCGGTAGATCAGGTCGTAGCAATGCGATTGCGGCAAGCCTTGCCGCAGCGTCTCGAAGGTCTTCCCGCCATCGCGCGTGCGATTGACGACGAGCGCGCCGTCCACCGGCAGCCGCTTCTCGTCCTTCACGCCGGGCACGAACCACGCGGTGTCGGCATCGCCCGCATGGGCGGCGACCGCGAAGCCGAAACCTGACAGCGGTGGCTTGATCTCGTCCCAATGCGCGCCCCCGTCGACCGAGCGCCACACCCCGTTGTGGTGCTGGCACCAGAGCACATCCGGGTCCGCCGCGCTGGCGACGATGCGATGCGGATCCTGCGTGTTCTCCTCGCCCTGCTGTTCGGGCGGCAGGAAGTCGGCACGCATGCCCTTGGCGCTGATGCGCCAGGTCGCGCCGCCGTCGTCGCTGCGCCAGGCGCCGCCGCAGGAGATGCCCAGCAGCAGCCGCCTGGGATCGCGCGGGTCGATGTTGATCGAGTGGATGCCCGGTGCGTCATAGCCGCCGCCGAACCAGCCCAGCCGCTCGGGCTTGTGCCAGAGCGGCTCCACGAGTTGCCAGGTTTCGCCTTGGTCGTCGCTGACGAACAGCGCGCCGGGAATCGTGCCGGCCCAGAGCCGGCCGTCGCCGCCGCGCTCCATCGCCCAGATCTGCTGCAGCTTCCAGGCCGGCCCCTCGGCGCCCTCGGGCTGTTCGGGAAAAGCCGGGGCGGCCAGTTCCCGCCAGGTGGCGCCGCCGTCGTCGGACGCCTGCAGCTTGCAGCCGAAATGACCGAGGTTCAGCGCCGCGAACATGCGTCCGCCTCCCGCTGGCGGCGGCAACACCATGCTGACGGGATCCCCCACGAAGCTGTGGCGACCGATCGACCAGCCGCCCAAGGCGGGGTCGTGCCGAAGTTCGAACAGGCCCTTGCGCGTGGCGGCCCAGGCGGTGGTGATCATCGGTGTCTCCTTGCGATGGCTGGCGTCATCCGTGACGACGTTCGAGCGGAGCAGTTCTCGACAGGTCCGCGCGGGCGTTGCTGGTCCTATCCCCCGGACAAGGCCTGCAGCACGTAGACCTTGGACTGCGCCGTCAGCGCGTCGGTCAGGCCGCTGCGGTCCCGGGCGCGGTGCCCGTCGATGAAAACGGCCACATGGGTGCGCAGGTGTCCCTGGTCGTCCAGGATGTAGCCGCGCAGGCGCGGATTCCGGTCGAAGGCCCGGGCGAGCGCTTCGCCCAACGTGCGGGCGTCGCAGTCGAGCTTCGGCGTATCGACGTAGCGGTGCAGTTGGGCGGTGAATTCGACGTGAGCCATGGTCAGCGATCCTGCGACGAAGCACGTCGCAAGAAAAGAGGGACGACCAGGGACGACGAACGGCGCCTCAGCCCTTCGACAACGCGGACCCGACGGCTTGAGCAGAATCGCGGGCCCTCCCGGCCAGCCCGCCATGACCAACGACACCTCCACCGCCGCGGACCGCGCCCATGCCCGCACCGGCATGCTCTACGCGGCGCTCGCCTACATCGCCTGGGGCCTGTTCCCGCTGTATTTCAAGCGCCTGAGCGAGGTGAATGCGCTCGAGGTCATCGCGCATCGAACCGTCTGGTCGCTGGCCTTCGTGGCGCTGGTGCTCGCCGTCCTGCGGCGCTGGGCCTGGCTGGGGCCGGTGCTGCGGTCGCCGCGGCTGCTGGCGACTTGCGCGCTGTCGGCGCTGCTGCTGTCGAGCAACTGGCTGGTGTATGTGTGGGCGGTGCAGCACGGCCATGTGGTGGAGGCCAGCCTGGGCTACTTCATCAACCCGCTGGTCAACGTGATGCTGGGATTCCTGGTCCTGCGCGAGCGGCTTCGGCCGGTGCAATGGCTGGCGATCGGCCTGGCGGCGGCCGGCGTGATCTGGCTGACGGTGACGGCAGGGCGGCTGCCGTGGATCGCCCTGGTGCTGGCGTTGAGCTTCGGCTTCTACGGCCTGATGCGGAAGACCGCCCATCTGGGGGCGCTCGAAGGGCTGACGCTGGAGACGCTGATCCTGTCGCCCTTCGCGGCGGGGGCGCTGATCTGGTGGACGGTCCAGGGCACCAGCGCCTTCGCCGGTGGCGACGCCGGCCCTCTCGGCTGGCTGTTGCTGGCCGGACCGCTGACCGCCATCCCGCTGCTGCTGTTCGCCGCCGGGGCCCGCCGGATCACGCTGACAACGCTCGGGCTCGTGCAATACCTGTCGCCGACGATCCAGTTCCTGCTGGGCGTGTGGCTGTACCGGGAGCCGCTCGAGGGAGCGCGGCTGGTCGGCTTCGTGATGATCTGGTCGGCGCTCGCGGTCTACAGCGCGGAAGGCATTTGGCGTAGCCGGCGGTGAGAACCCGCTGCCCTCCTCGTGCCCCTCTCCCGCTCCCTCTCCCTCGCCCGATGGCGGAGAGGGAGAGGGAGAGGGGCGAAGGTCTTCGCTGCCAGAGCGCCAACGACAACGCCCCTTTCGGGGCGTTGTCTTAAGCGAGCCGGCCTGAGCCGAGGATCAGTTCCGGATCAGATGATCGAACGCGCTGAGCGCGGCCTTCGCGCCGTCGCCGGCGGCGATGATGATCTGCTTGTACGGCACCGTCGTCGCGTCACCCGCGGCGAACACGCCCGGCACCGAGGTCTGGCCCTTGGCGTCGACGATGATCTCGCCGTGCTTGGACAGCTCCACCGTGCCGCGCAGCCATTCGGTGTTGGGCACCAGGCCGATCTGCACGAACACGCCTTCCAGCTCGATCCGCCGGGCCTCGCCGGTGGCGCGGTCGGTGTAGTTCAGGCCGTCGAGCTTGCCCGCCGTGCCGGTGAACTCGGTCGTCTGCGCCTGCGTCAGGATCACCACGTTGGGCAGGCTTTCCAGCTTCTTGACCAGCACCGCGTCGGCGCGCAGCGCATCGCCGAATTCCAGCAGCGTCACATGCGACACGATGCCGGCCAGGTCGATCGCCGCCTCGACGCCGGAGTTGCCGCCGCCGATCACCGCCACCCGCTTACCCTTGAACAGCGGACCGTCACAGTGCGGGCAGTAGGCCACGCCCTTGTTCTTGTATTCCTGCTCGCCAGGAACGTTGACATTGCGCCAGCGCGCGCCGGTGGAAATGATCACCGTCTTGCTCTTGAGCGAGCCGCCATTGGCCAGCTGCACCTCGATCAGGCCGCCCGGCGTCGTCGCCGGCACCAGCTTGTCGGCGCGCTGCAGGTTCATCACGTCGACGCCGTAATCCTTGACGTGCGACTCCAGCGCCATCGAGAACTTCGGACCGTCGGTGGACAGCACCGAGATGTAGTTCTCGATCGCCAGCGTGTCGTTGACCTGGCCGCCGAAGCGCTCGGCCGCGATGCCGGTGCGGATGCCCTTGCGCGCCGCGTACACCGCCGCCGCAGCCCCGGCGGGGCCGCCACCGACGATCAGCACGTCGTAAGCGTCCTTGGCCGACAGCTTGGCCGCGTCCTTGGCCGCCGCGCCGGTGTCCAGCTTCGCCGCGATCTCCTCGACCGTCATGCGGCCCGAGCCGAATTCCTGGCCGTTCAGATAGACCGTCGGGACGGCCATGATCTCGCGGGCATTGACCTCGTCCTGGAACAGCGCGCCGTCGACGATCACCGTCTTGATGCGCGGATTCAGCACCGACATCAGCGACAGCGCCTGCACGACGTCCGGGCAGTTGTGGCAGGTCAGGGACATGTAGACCTCGAAGGCGTAGTCGCCCTCCAGGCCCTGGATCTGGTCGATGACCGATGGCTCGACCTTGGGGGGGTGGCCGCCGGTCCACAGCAGCGCCAGCACCAGCGAGGTGAACTCGTGGCCCAGCGGGATGCCGGCGAAACGCAGGCTCTGCTCGGTGCCCGTGCGCTTGAGGCTGAACGAGGGCTTGCGCGCATCGTTGCCATCCAGGCGCAGCGTGATCTTGTCGGACATCGCGGCGATGTCCTGAAGCAGCTGCTTCAGCTCGGCGGAGCTCGCGGAGTCGCTCAAGGAGGCTTCGATCTCGAACGGCAGCGTCACCCGCTCCAGGTAGGCCTTGAGCTGCGCCTTCAGGTTGTCGTCCAACATCGTTGCTTCCTTTCAAATTTCTTCAAGCGACTTCGAGAACCGGCCCCCCTTGCAGGTTGAAGGGGCGGCCGAACGCCGTCCCGCGGCCCGAAGGGGTCCGCGAACGACGCTTGTGCAGTGAGGGGGAGAGGAACGTCCTCATCCGGATCACCGGTCGGGGGAAGGTCCTTCCTTGGAAGGACGCTTCACCCCTTCGGGCGGGATCCTCAGATCTTGCCGACCAGGTCCAGCGACGGGGCGATGGTCTTGTCGCCTTCGTTCCACTTGGCCGGGCAGACCTGACCCGGGTTCTTGGCGACGTACTGGGCGGCCTTCAGCTTGCGCAGCGTTTCCTTGACGTCACGGGCGATGGCGTTGTCATGCACTTCCAGGGTCTTGATCACGCCTTCCGGGTTGATCACGAAAGTGCCGCGCAGCGCCAGGCCTTCTTCCGGGATGTGCACGCCGAAGGCGTTCGTCAGCGCGTGGGTCGGGTCGCCGACCAGCGGGAACTTGGCCTTGCCGACGGCCGGCGAGGTCTCGTGCCACACCTTGTGCGAGAAGTGGGTGTCGGTGGTGACGATGTAGACCTCGGCGCCCAGCTTCTGGAACTCGGCGTAGTTGTCGGCGGCGTCTTCGACTTCGGTCGGGCAGTTGAAGGTGAAGGCGGCCGGCATGAAGATCAGCACGGACCACTTGCCCTTGAGCGACTCTTCCGTGACCTCGATGAACTTGCCGTTGTGGAACGCTTGGGCCTTGAAGGGTTGGACTTGGGTGTTGATCAGGGACATTGCTTGGTCTCTCGAGTCAGGGTTGATGGGATGGACGGAATGATAGGGGGCCGCTGCTATCGACGGGGTTGAATTCCCCAATGCGGCCTATTGCGAATCCCTATTGAGCCAAACTATCAAAACAACCGCGCACGATAGTGAAAGCGTCATGACGCCGTCACGAGGCCGCCTGTCCCGGTCGGGAGCTCAAAGCACCTCGAGCGCCAGCAACTCCTCGATCGTCTGGCGGCGGCGGATCAGTCGGTCCGAGCCCCCGTCCACAAGCACCTCGGCGATCAGCGGCCGGCTGTTGTAGTTGCTGGACATTGAGGCGCCATAGGCGCCGGTGTCATGGATGACCAGCAAGTCGCCGACCTCCGCTTGCGGCAATTCCCGCGCCAGCACCACACCGCCCTCGGCCTGGGTGAAGACGTCGCCCGACTCGCAGAGCGGCCCGGCGACGACGGTCGACCGCAGCGACCGCTCCCGACCATCGGCGGCGAGCAGGCTCATCGCGTGGTAGCTGCCGTACATCGCCGGGCGCATCAGTTCATTGAAGCCGGCGTCGACCAGCAGAAAGTGCTGGCGGCCCTGGGTCTTCACCGCACGCACCTCGGCGAGCAACACCCCCGATTCGGCGACCAGGTAGCGGCCCGGTTCCAATTCCAGCGCCAGGCGATGACCGATGACGCTTTCCGCCTCCTTGCGGGCGGCGTCCCACAGGGTGAAGTAGTGGGCGGTATCGATCGGCTCACCGCCCGCCTGATAGGGGATGGAGAGCCCGCCTCCGGCGGAGATCGCCTGCAGGTCCTGACCAGCGGCCCGAACGACGCGCACCAGTTCGACCATGGCGCCGCAGACGCGGCCCAGATGCGCATAGTCCACGCCGGAGC
This sequence comes from Roseateles chitinivorans, assembly GCF_002761755.1. Taxonomy (GTDB): domain Bacteria; phylum Pseudomonadota; class Gammaproteobacteria; order Burkholderiales; family Burkholderiaceae_C; genus Roseateles; species Roseateles chitinivorans. Next base: position 26,870 of record NZ_PEOG01000036.1, on the reverse strand, counting down.
CGATGTGCATGTGCAGCCCGATCAGCGTCAGCCCGCGACGGGCAATGACCGCCAGCGCCTCGCCCAGTTGCTCATGCCAGATGCCGTGCTTGCTGTGTTCTCCGCCTGTGTTGGTCTTGTTGCTGTGGCCATGGCCGAAGCCCGGATTCAGGCGCAGCCACACCGGGTGACCGGGCGAGACCTCGCCAAGTTGCTCCAGCATGTCGATCGAACCGGCGTTCACCGGGACGCGGTGGGCCACGATGGTCGAAAGCGTCTCCCGGTCGAGCAGGTCGGCGGTGAACACGATGCCCGAGTGGACGGCGTCAGCGCCGGTACCGACGGTGTAGCCGGCGGCCAGGGCGCGCAGCACCTCGCCCCGTGACACCGAATCCACCTTCACGCCCTGCTCCCGCATCAGCCGGAGGATGTGGGTGTTGGAACAGGCCTTCTGCGCGAAGCGGACGGTGTCGAAGCCCTTCAGCGCCGCGATGCGCGCCCGGATGATGGCCGCGTCGTAGACCCAAAGCGGCGTGCCGTGGCGGGCGGCGAGCATGCGCAATTGCTGTTCGCGGGCGGGGGTAAGGGCTTGCGGCATCTCGGAACTCCTTTGGGGGACGCAGTTCAGACTGCCGCAAGCATCGCCGCCTCTCATCATTCAATCAAATGCTTTGTTTTGCGGACTGAATTCACAGTTGATATGGACTGCTATGCTGCGCCATGTCGCTACCGATCACGCATCGCCATATCGAAGTCTTTCGCGCGGTCATGACCGCCGGCAGCGTCACCGCGGCGGCGCAACTGCTCTTTACCTCCCAACCGACGGTCAGCCGCGATCTGGCGCGCATGGAGTCGCTGCTGGGCTATGTCCTCTTCGATCGTGCGCCGGGCCGCCTGCGCCCCACCGCGCGGGCGCTGGCGCTGTTCGACGAGGTCCAACGCGCCTATCAAGGCCTGGATCAGGTGGTCGCGCGTGCGCAGGCACTGCGGCGGGCTGAGGACGAGCGGTTGCAGGTGCTGACGCTTCCAGCGCTGGCCCATGCGCTGCTGCCCGCCGCGAGCGCCGACTGGGCGGGCCGGCATCCGCAGGCAGGGCTGACGCTGACGCCGCAGGAGTCCCCACTGCTCGAGGAATGGATGGCGGCGCAGCGCTTCGACGTCGGCCTGAGCGAGGTCTCCGCGACGGTGCCCGGCACGCGCAGCGAGACGCTGGCGGAACTCGACGAGGTCTGCGTGCTGCCGGCGGGCCACCGTCTGCTCGAACGCACCGTGCTGACACCGCAGGACTTCGACGGTGAACGCTTTGTGAGCCTGTCGTCGGAGGACCCTTATCGCCGTCAATTCGACGCGATCTTCGCGGCCGCCGGCGTCCAGCGCCGGCTGCAGCTGGAGACGCACAGCGCGATCGCCGTGTGCGCCCTGGTCCAGGAAAAACTGGGGATCGCGCTCGTGAATCCGCTGACGGCGCGGGCCTGCGCCGGAGCGGGGCTGCACATCCGACCACTCTCGGTGTCGGTCCCCTTCCGCATCCAGGCCCTGTGGCCGCAGCACCGCCCCACCCACGCGCTGGCGCAGGACTTCATCGATGCCGTGAAGCGCGCGCTCGCGCCGGCCGCCGCCGCGCAGGCCGCCAGCGGCACCAAACGACAACGGCGCTGACCGCGAGGCCAGCGCCGTTCAGGGCGTCAGGTCGGTCCGCTCGACGGACCGGTCCGGATCAGCGCCGGATCACTGATTGGCGACCGAGCGCAGCACCGGCGCGGCGGTCGGCACCGACTGGAAGCGCGCGCGGATCGATTGCTCGATGCCGGCTGCGTCGAGGCCGCACTGGGCCATCAGCTTGCCGGGCTCGCCGTGCTCGACATATTCGTCGGGCAGGCCCAGTTGCAGCACCGGCACTGCGAGGCCTTCCGCCTGCAGCGCTTCCAGCACCGCGCTGCCAGCGCCGCCCATGACGCAACCATCCTCGACGGTCACCAGGGCATCGTGCGTGCGGGCCAGTTCCTTGACGAGCTGCACGTCCAGCGGCTTCACGAAGCGCATGTTCGCGACGCTCGCGTCGAGCGCCTCGGCCGCCTTCAGCGCCGGATGCAACAGCGTGCCGAAAGCCAGGATCGCCACGCGCGGCGCGCCGCGCCCGCCGGTCTGCGGCAGCGACGATTGGCGCCGCATCTCGCCCTTGCCCCAGGGCAGCGCGACCATGTCCTTCTTGATCTCGGCACCAATGCCGGCACCCCGCGGATAGCGGACCGTCACCGGGCCGTCGTGGAGGTGGCCGGTGTACAGCGCCTGGCGGCACTCGTTCTCATCCGAGGGCGTGATCACGCTCATGTTCGGAATGCAACGCGTGAACGCGATGTCGTAGTTGCCGGCATGCGTCGCGCCGTCGGCGCCGACCAGGCCCGCACGGTCGAGCGCGAACAGCACCGGCAGGTTCTGCAGCGCCACGTCGTGGACCAGTTGGTCATAGCCGCGCTGCAGGAAGGTGGAGTAGATCGCCACCACCGGCCGCAGGCCCTCGCAGGCCAGGCCGCCGGCGAAGGTGATCGCATGCTGCTCGGCGATGCCGACGTCGTAGTAGCGGGTCGGGAAGCGCTTGTGGAACTCGACCATGCCCGAGCCTTCGCGCATCGCCGGCGTGATGCCCACCAGCGTCGGATCGGCCTCGGCCATGTCGCAGAGCCAGTCGCCGAAGACCTGGGTGAAGGTCTTCTTCGCCGGCGTGGCGGACGGCTTGATGCCTTCGGCCGGATTGAACGGGGTGGGACCGTGGTACTTGACCGGGTCGGCCTCGGCCAGCTTGTAGCCCTGGCCCTTGCGGGTGACCAGGTGCAGGAACTGCGGACCCTTCTTGTCACGCAGGTTCTCCAGCGTGGGAATCAGCGCGTCCAGGTCGTGGCCGTCGATCGGGCCGACGTAGTTGAAGCCGAATTCCTCGAAGATCGTGCCGGGCACGAACATGCCCTTGGTGTGCTCCTCGAAGCGACGCGCGAACTCGTACAGCGGCGTGTGCTTGAGCACCGACTTCGCGCCCTCGCGGGCGGCGGCGTAGAACTTGCCGCTCATCAGCCGGGTGAAGTACTTGTTGAGCGCACCCACCGGCGGGCTGATCGACATGTCGTTGTCGTTCAGGATCACCAGCACGTCGCCGAGCAGTCCGCCATGGGCGACGCCGGCGTTGTTGAGCGCCTCGAACGCCATGCCGGCGGTCATCGCGCCGTCACCGATGATCGCCACCACGCGGCGCGATTCGCCCTTGAGCTTGGCGGCCATCGCCATGCCGTGCGCGGCGGAGATCGAGGTGCTCGAGTGGGCCGTGCCGAAGGTGTCGTACTCGCTCTCGTCGCGGCGCGGGAAGCCCGAGATGCCCCCTTGCTGGCGCAGCGTGGCCATCGCGTCGCGGCGGCCGGTGAGGATCTTGTGCGGATAGGTCTGATGGCCCACGTCCCACACCAGCCGGTCGCGCGGCGTGTCATAGACGTAATGCAGCGCAATCGTCATCTCGACGGTGCCGAGGTTGGACGACAGGTGGCCGCCGGTCTTGGACACGCTGTTCAGGATGTGCGCGCGGACCTCGTCCGCCAGTTGCGGCAGCTGGCCGCGCGACAGGCGCCGCAGGTCCGCAGGGCTGTCGATCGCGCCGAGCAGCGTCTGCGAAGCCGTCGCGGTGGTGGTGTTCTCGCTCATGGCCTGGCCTCTCTCTCGTCGGTTCAGTTGTCGCGCTCGACCACCTTGTCAGCCAGCAGGCTGAGCCAGGCGGTGTCGGCCAGGCCGCTGGCGGCGAGGGCCTGATGGGCCTCGTCGCGCAGGCGCAGCGCATACGCACGCGCGGGCTCCAGGCCCAGCACGCTGACGTAGGTCGGCTTGTTGTTGTCCTGATCCTTGCCGGCGGTCTTGCCGAGCACGTCGCTGTCCTGGGTCACGTCCAGGATGTCGTCGACGACCTGGAAAGCCAGGCCGATCGCGGCGCCGTAGCGGCTCAGCGCCTCCCAGGCGGCGGCCGGGAGGTCGCCGCTGGCCGCACCCATCAGGACGCTGGCCTGCAGCAGCACGCCGGTCTTGCGGCGGTGCATGTCGCGCAGCGCGGCCTCGTCCAGCGGCTTGCCGATGCTGGCCAGGTCGATCGCCTGGCCGCCGGCCATGCCGTCATAGCCGCTGGCGCGCGCCAACAGGCGGCAGAGCTTGGCCTGCAGCGCGGGCGCAAGGCCTTCGTCCGGCGTCAGGACGTCGAAGGCCAGCGCCTGCATGGCGTCACCGGCCAGCATGGCCTGCGCCTCGCCGTACTGCACATGCAGCGTCGGCTTGCCGCGGCGCAGCACGTCGTTGTCCATGCAGGGCATGTCATCGTGCGCCAGCGAGTAGGCATGGATCAGTTCCACCGCGCAGGCCGCGCGCAGCGCGGCCTCGCGCTGCCCGCCGACGGCCTCCGCCGCGGCCAGCACCAGCAGCGGACGCAGGCGCTTGCCAGCGCCCAGCACCGCGTAACGCATGGCTTCGCCAAGGCCGGCCGGGGCGCCCTCGGGCACCCAGGCCTCCAGCGCCTGCTCGACTTCCTGAAGCGACTGCTTCACCCAACGTTCGAAGACACCGGCATCCACTTACTCTTCTCCCCAAGCCTGCGCGCCGCCACCTTCGATGACCTGTACTTGTTGTTCGACGGCCTGAAGCCGCGCGCGGCAGTATTTCAGCAATGCAGCCCCCCGCTGGTAGCTGGCCAGCAACTGGTCCAGCGGCAGTTGACCGGCCTCCATGGCCTGCACCAGACGTTCCAACTCCTCGACCGCCAGTTCATAACTGGCGGGCTCCTGCTCCTGGGACGTGGGCGGCGCCGACTTGGCGCTGGCGGAAGACTTGCTCATTTCAAAACGCGAAAAGGCCGATTGTAAGCACCGGCACTCCCCCACCCGGGTTCCGACTGTCGGGGGATGTGAATCGAGCGCCACAGGCGTCAGCGGGTGTTTCCGGCGCGCGAGCGCCCCCGCCCGCATCCAGTCTCCCCCTGATAGGGAGGTCCGGGTACAATCCCCGGTTCCTTTGCCTGCTCCGTTGCCCTAAAGGGGCCCGGCAGTCATCGGGGCGCTCCTCCCGGCCGGGGTCCCACCGCGTTCGCTCGCGGCACCCGCGCGGCCATCGCCCCCAGGCTCCGGCAGCGTCCGGCGTTGTTTCACTCAGTCCCACATGCCGGCCCGTCCAATCTGGGGGGCGGCCGGTCACGGTTGACATTGGTGTCTTGGAGACCCTCTTGGATCATGTCCGACCTGAGCATCCCTCTCAGCCCGCTTGAACGCAGCACGGCCCCCAGCCACCTCCAGCTGCCTGTCACCTCCTACTTCGACGAGGACCTGTTCCGCCGCGAACAGGAACTGATCTTCCAGCACGGTCCCCGCTACCTTGGCCATGCGCTGGCCGTGCCCGAGGTCGGCGACTACTACGCCCTGCCGCAGGAAGGCGAAGGTCGGGCGATCGTGCGCGGCCCGCAGGGCCTGGAGCTGATCTCCAACGTCTGCCGCCACCGCCAGGCGGTGATGCTGCGCGGCCGCGGCAACACGCGCAGCCACATCGTCTGCCCGCTGCACCGCTGGACCTACGACCTCAAGGGCGAGCTCGTCGGCGCGCCTCACTTCAAGCAGGACCCCTGCCTGCACCTGAACCGCTACAAGATCCGCGAGTGGAACGGCCTGCTGTTCGAGGACAACGGCCGGGACATCGCCGCCGACCTGGCCCGGCTCGGTCCGCGCGCCGCGCTGGACTTCAGCGGCTACCAGCTCGACAAGGTCCATGTCCACGAGTGCGACTACAACTGGAAGACTTTCATCGAGGTCTATCTGGAGGACTACCACGTCGGCCCGTTCCACCCGGGGCTGGGCCAGTTCGTCACCTGCGACGACCTGGCGTGGGAGTTCGGCCGCGACTACTCGGTGCAGACGGTCGGCGTCAACAAGGCGCTGGGAAAGCCGGGTTCCGAGGTCTATGCCAAGTGGCATGAGCAGGTGCTGGGCTTCTCGGGCGGGCAGTCGCCCGACCAGGGTGCGATCTGGCTGACCTACTACCCCAACATCATGGTGGAGTGGTACCCCAACGTGCTGGTGGTCTCGACGCTGTTCCCCAAGGGCCCGCAGAAGACCACCAACATCGTGGAGTTCTATTACCCCGAGGAAATCGTCGCCTTCGAGCGTGATTTCGTCGAGGCGCAGCAGGCCGCCTACATGGAAACCTGCGTCGAGGACGACGAGATCGCGCTGCGCATGGACGCTGGCCGCAAGGCGCTGATGGAGCGGGGCGACAACGAGGTCGGCCCGTACCAGACGCCGATGGAGGACGGCATGAAGCACTTCCACGAGTGGTACCGGGCGCTGATGAAGCGCTGAGCCTGGGCCGCCGACGCCCCCTGCACCCCCACTGGTGCGCACAACGCCCCGCTCCTGCGGGGCGTTCGCTTTTGCGGACCGCCACGACCGACGGGACCAGCCTTCGGCGCGAGAATCCGCCGCATGTCTGCACCCCTTCTGATGGTGTTGGCGACCTTGCTGTTCGCCACCATGGGCGTCTGCGTCAAGTTGGCTTCGGCCTACTACGGCGCCGGCGAGATCGTCATGTACCGCGGCCTGGTCGGCACGCTGATCCTGTTCGCGATGACGCGGGCCAAGGGCTTGTCGCTGAAGACCACCGTGCCGGCGATGCACTTCTGGCGCAGCCTGTCGGGCGTGATCGCGCTGTCGCTGTGGTTCTTCGCGATCAGCAAGCTGCCGCTGGCCACCGCGATGACGCTGAACTACATGTCCTCGGTGTGGATGGCGCTGTTCCTGATCGGCGGAGCGGTGCTGATGGGAGCGGCCAAGGTCGACCCGCGGCTGATCATCACTGTGCTGCTGGGCTTCCTCGGCGTCGGTCTGGTGCTGCAGCCGGCGATGGAGGACCAGCAGGTCTGGCACGGCCTGGCCGGCCTGGCGTCCGGCATGCTCTCGGCGATGGCCTACCTGCAGGTGACGTCGCTGGGCCGCGCCGGCGAGCCGGAGTACCGCATCGTCTTCTACTTCTCCATGGGCGGCGTGGTCGCGGGCGCGCTGACGGCGATCGCCTCGCATGGCGGCTGGCATGGCCACACCTGGACCGGCGCGGCGCTGCTGCTGGCCGTCGGCGTGCTGGCCACCGCGGCCCAGCTGCTGATGACGCGCGCCTACGGCACCGGCAAGCCGCTGGTGAACGCGTCGCTCCAATACCTGGGCATCGTGTTCTCGGCGTTGTATGGTGTGCTCCTTTTCGGCGACCGGCTGGGCCTGGCCTCCTGGATCGGCATCCTGCTGATCGTGGCCGCGGGCCTGGGGGCGACGCTGCTGCGCGCCCGGAATACCCCCAAGGACGCCCAGCACTCGGTCCAGGAATCCTGAAGCGCCATGACGACCTCCGCGACGACCCCGACGAGCTCCGCGATCTCCACCCCCGCCCCCAGCCGCCTCGACGGCCTGGTCTCCGTCGAGCAACTGCAGGCGCTGCTGGCGTCCGACGCGCCGCCGCTGGTCGTGGATGTCCGCTTCGACCTGGCCGACACCTCGGCCGGCGAGCGCGCCTACGCCGCCGGTCACATTCCCGGCGCTTTCTACCTGCACCTGGACCGCGACCTCAGCGGCCCGAAGCAGGACGCATTCGGCGGCTTCCGCGGACGGCACCCGCTGCCGGACCGGGATGCCTTCGCCGCCCGGCTGAATGACCTGGGCCTGAGGCCCGGCCGGACACTGGTCGCCTACGACGCGGCCGACGGCATGTACGGCGCGCGGGTCTGGTGGATGCTGCGCTGGCTGGGGCATGCCGACGTCGCGGTGCTGGACGGGGGCTTCGCGGCCTGGCAGCAGGCGGGCGGCGCGGTGAGCACGGACCTTCCCACCGCCGCGGCAGGGGCCTTCGAGCCGGGCGCTCCGCTCGAGGAACCGCTCAGCGCGCAGGACCTGCTCGGCCAGCTCGGCAGAGTCCGGCTGATCGACGCCCGCGCCGGTGAACGCTTTCGCGGCGAGGTCGAGCCGCTCGACGCCCAGGCCGGCCACATCCCGGGAGCGACGAACCGCTTCTTCAAGACCAACCTGGGCGCCGACGGCCGGTTCAAGCCGCCGGCACTGCTGCGCGAGGAATTCGCGGCGCTGCTCGGCCCCCAGACCGCCGAGGCGACCGTGCACCAATGCGGGTCCGGCGTGACGGCCTGCCACAACCTGCTGGCGATGCACCATGCCGGGCTGGCGGGCAGCCGCCTCTATCCGGGCTCCTGGAGCGAATGGAGCGCCAATTCGCGTTTCCCGCTGGCGAAAGGCTGACGGACGCCCCTTATTGACAACGCGCATGGCGCGAGCACCATGGGAAGCTCAGACTGCGACGGCAAGCCCTGACCCCACCTCTGGGGCCGGGTCCACCCAGCCCACCCGCTCGTTCGAAGGAGGCTCGCCATGTTCCAGCGCATCCTGATTCCCACCGACGGCTCCGACATCACCGCCAAGGCGATCGATACCGCCGTCAAGCTCGCGAAGTTCCACGGCGCCAAGCTGTTCGCCATCAGCGTCAAGGAACCCTTCCCCTACAGCGCCGTGTCCGAGATGCAACCGACGCCGCCCCAGGAGTTCTTCGACGCCCAGGAGCGCATCGCACAGGAACGCCTCGGACAGGTGCTGGCGCTGGCGCGCGGACAGGGCCTGGAAATCGAGGCCCACAGCGTCGAGGCCCTGCACCCCTGGGAAGCGATCATCGAGCACGCCAAGCGCGTCAATGCCGACTTGCTGGTGATGGCCACGCACGGCCGGCGGGGGCTGCAGGCGCTGCTGCTCGGCAGCGAGACGCAGAAGGTGCTGACCCACTGCGCCTTCCCGGTGCTGGTGGTGCACGGCGAAGGCTCGCCGCCTCCCCAGTAAGTTCGCTCGTCACAAGGCCGGAGCGCCCCCCGGGCGCTGCCGGCCTGACTCAGTGGGTGTGCTTGCCGCCCACGACGATCAGCACGAAGACGATACCCACCCCCAGCCACAGCAGTTGCAGCGCGGTGTCCTTCCAGGGCAGCCGGCGCTGGAGCTGCGGGATCAAATCGGCGACCGAGACATAGATGAAGCTGCTCGATGCCGCGACCAGCAGGTAAGGAAACAGCTGCTGCCAGGGTCCGACGATGTAGTAGCCGACCAGTCCGCCGACCACCGCCGCCATGCCGGACACGGCATTGAAGAACAGCGCCTTCTTGCGCGAGAACCCGGCGTTGAGCAGCACGATGTAGTCGCCGACCTCCTGGGGAATCTCATGCGCCACGATCGCCATGGCGGTGACCCAGCCCAGGTGGTGATCCGCGAGGAACGCGGCCGCGATGATGATCCCGTCGCAGAAGTTGTGGATCGAATCCCCCACCAGCACCGACAAACCGCCCCGCCCGGCCTGTTCGCGGTCGAAGTGGTGATGGTGATGGTGCCCGTCCCCCTCGTGGTGGTGGGTGTGGCGGTAGAGCTCGGCCTTCTCCAGCAGGAAGAAGAACATCAGCCCGCCCAGCAGCGCCAGGAACAGGTTGTGCGGGTCGGCGCCGCTCTCGAAGGCCTCCGGCAGCACATGCAGCAGCGCGGTCGACAGGAGCACGCCGGTGGACAGGCTCACCAGGTGCTTCACGATGCGGCTCAGCAGGCCGACCGTCAGCATCGCCGCGATCGTCACGGAGGCCAGACCGCCAGCGAAGGTCACCAGCAGGATATAGGTCAGGGTCATGGATAAAAAAGGCGCACCACGTAGGGTGCGCCGGATGGGGTTCCGAAAATTGTCTCAGAGTCGTCAAGCCCCCCGTCCGCCAGGGCCGTTCACACCCCGTGCTGCTTGAACCAGGCTTGGCAGCGCGCCCATCCGTCCTTGGCGGGATCGGGCCGGTAGCTCGGGCGGTAATCGGCATGGAAGGCATGGCCGGCGTCGGGATAGACCACAAATTCGCTGGCCTTGGCGGCGGGGCCGCCCTGTTTCAGCGCCTCCTGCATCGCGGCGACGGTCGCGACCGGGATGCCGTTGTCCTGCGCCCCGTAGAGTCCCAGCACCGGGGCGTGCAGTTGGGCCGCGACGTCGATCGGGTGCTTGGGCGTCATCGCATTGGTCTGACCCTGCAGGCGACCGTACCAGGCCACGCCCGCTTTCAGCTCCCGGCTGTGGGCGGCGTACAGCCAGACGATCCGCCCGCCCCAGCAGAAACCGGTGATCCCGAGCCTCGCTGTGTTGCCTCCCAGGCCCTTGGCCCAGGCCACCGCCGCGTCCAGGTCGTTGAGGACCTGCGCGTCCGGCGTGCGCTGGATGATCTCGGTCTGCAGCTTGGCGATGTCCGAATAGACCTTCGCATCGCCTTGACGCGCGAACAGGTCAGGCGCGACCGCCAGGTAGCCCAGCTTGGCGAAGCGGCGCGCGACATCGGCGATGTGCTCGTGGACACCGAAGATCTCGCTGACCACCAGCACCACCGGCGCCTGCTTCTTGCCCGCCGGCTGCGCGACGTAGGCCGGCATCTTGAAGTCGCCGACCGGAATGCTCACCGGGCCGGCATCCAGGCCCTGCACGTCGGTGGTGATCGTCTGCGCCGTCACCGGCAGCACCGCCGCGGCGAAACCACTGCCCACCGCGGTGCCGACGAAGGCGCGGCGACTGAAGCCCCGGCCCGGCGCCAGCGTGTCGATGTCGTCGCGGATCGCGTCGGCAAGCTCGGGGGACAGGCCGGCGGCATCGGCACGGGAATCGGAATTCGTCATCTGCAGCTCCTCGTTGGGAATGCGGGGTGGAATGGATCCGAAGGTTCCAGACGGAACGCCGGATGCTATCCCGGTCGCCGGCACGCAACGGACCACGGCGTCGCGACAGCACGATGAAAGCACCTCGTTCCCGGCAGGCGGGCCAAAGACCGCGACAATCGCGCCCCATGACGCAAGCGCACGTTCCTCCGATCCTGGCCGCCATCGACATGGGTTCCAACAGCTTCCGGCTCGAGCTGGCGCAGCTGCAGCACGGGCAATACCGCCGGCTGGACTACCTGAAGGAAACGGTGCGGCTGGGCGCGGGCCTGGACGCGATGAGCATGCTGACCGAAGAAGCGGCGCAGCGCGGCCTGGACTGCCTGCGGCGCTTCGCCGAGCGGCTCGCCGACCTGCCCAGCCGCCAGGTGCGCGCGGTCGCGACGCAGACGCTGCGTGAGGCGCGCAACCGCAATGCCTTCCTGGCCCGCGCGCAGGAGGTGCTGGGCCATCCGATCGAAGTCATCTCCGGCCGAGAGGAAGCGCGCCTGATCTACGCCGGCGTGGCGCGGCTGCAGACCGCTGAGGATCCGCGTCTGGTCATCGACATCGGCGGCCGATCCACCGAGATGATCCTGGGCCGCGGACCGCAACCACTGGCCGCCGAGTCCTTCCAGATCGGCAGCGTCAGCCTCTCGATGCGCTTCTTCACCGACGGCCGCTTCACTGCCGAGGCCTTCCGCGCCGCACAGGTCGCCGCCGGCGCCGAGCTCGAGGAAGCCATCACCCAGTTCTCCCGCCAGGCCGCGCAGCCACGCTGGAAACAGGCCCTGGGATCCTCCGGCACCGTCGGCGCCGTCGCCCAGATCCTGGCCGCCAACGGCGTGAGTCCGGACGGCTCCATCACGCTCGACGGCCTGCGATGGTGCATCGAGCAGTGCCTGCTCGCCGGCCGCATCGACGCGCTCAAGCTGCCCGGCCTCAAGGACGACCGGCGCGCCGTCGTCGGCGGCGGGCTCTGCATCCTCTACACGCTGCTCACCCACTTCGACATCGAACGCCTCTACCCGGCCAAGGGCGCGCTGCGTCAGGGCGTGATCTTCGACCTCGCGGAACGCCTCGACCCGCGCCTGCTCGCCGCCGGTCGCGACATGCGCGAGCAGTCCGTCTCCGAACTGCAGCGCCGCTTCGCCGTCGACCGCGATCAGGCCGGTCGCGTCCAGCGAATCGCCCAGCGCCTTCATGCGCAGCTCGCACCCAAGGCCGAGGAAGAACATCGCCGCGAACTCGGCTGGGCCGCCGCGCTGCACGAGATCGGCATGATGGTCTCCCACCACGATCACCATCGCCACAGCGCCTACCTGCTCTCCCATGTCGACGCACCAGGCTTCTCGCAGAACCAGCTGCGGCGGCTGGGAGATCTGGCACTCGGTCAGCGAGGAGGGCTGCGCAAGCTCGAGGAACAACTCCAAGAGGAACCCATGGTCTGGCAACTGCTGGCGTTGCGGCTCGCCGCCATCAAATGCCATGCGCGCGGCGAGGTGGACGCCACCGCCATCAAACTCCGGCGCGAAGGGATGAACGTCGTCATCGAGATGCGCAAAGGCTGGGCGGATGCTCACCCACGGGCGCATTACCTCCTGCGAGAAGAACTCGAAGCCTGGGGGAAGGTGGGGCGGGTGGAGTTGGCGTTGGAGGCTTGAGGACCTCTCTGGACGCTGGACTGCCACGGGAGCGCGCGACAGGCATGGCCTGGGCCGGCGACTCGTGTCGGGCGGACGCCAACTCGCTCTGCTCACCTTCGGTTCGCGTCGCTCGGACAGACGGCGTCCAAGTCAGTCAGAAGCCCGACACGAGTCGCCGGCCCAGGCCATGCCCGTCCAGGAACAGGGAGGACGGCAGAGAAGGGGAGTGAGGGGGACGGGCTGGAGCGGGGCGCGTCAGGGGTCTTCGTGGTACAGACGCATCAGGGCCTGCTGGGCGCTGACATGCTGCGGAACGTCCTCGGTGCCGATGCGCTGCGACGTGCCGTCCGGGCCGAGTTGCCAGGCATCGAGACTGTCGTGCAAGTAGGGCGTCAGGCCCTCGTCGACCACCCGCTGGCGCAGCTTCGGATCAGTGATCGGCCAGGCCACCTCGATGCGACGCAACATGTTCCGCGCCATCCAGTCGGCACTCGACAGGTACAAGGCCTCCTGCTCCTCCTTGCCCCAGCGGAAATAGAAGATCCGCGAGTGCTCGAGGAATCGCCCCACCACCGAGCGCACCAGGATGTTGTCCGTCTCGCCCGGCAGGCCCGGCGGCAACATGCAGGCGCCGCGCACGATCAGATCGACCTTCGCACCCGCGCGCCCCGCCCGGACGATCCCGTTGATCAGCTCGGCATCGGTCAGCGCATTGATCTTCAGCACGACTCGCGCCGGCTCGCCGCGCCGCGCGGCTTCCTCCACCTGCGAGAGCAGCTCGAGCATCGTCCGGTGCAGGTTGAAGGGCGCCAGCAGCAGCTTCTTCGGCGCCTTGAACTTCGACAGCGAAGCCAACTGGCGGAACACCAGGTCCATGTCCGCCGTCATCTCCGCATCGGCCGTCAGATAGCCCAGGTCGGTGTAGAACCGCGCCGTCTTCGGGTTGTAGTTGCCCGTCGACAGGTGGCCGTAGCGGCGCAGCTTGCCGCCCTCCCTGCGCGTGATCAGCATCAGCTTCGCATGCGTCTTCAGGCCGACGATGCCGTACACCACCTGCGCGCCCACGGCCTCCAGCCGCTCCGCCCAGTTGATGTTGGCCTCCTCGTCGAATCGCGCCTTCAGCTCGACGACCGCGAGGACCTCCTTGCCGCGACGCGCCGCCTCGATCAGGAGGTCCGCCAGCACCGACTGGCTGCCGGTGCGGTAGATCGTCTGCTTGATGGCCAGGACGTCCGGATCCTCGACCGCCTCGCGCAGCAGCTGCACCACCGGCTCGAAGCTCTCGAACGGGTGATGCAGCATCACGTCGCCCTTGGTCCGCAGCTTGTCTAGGATCGACTTGCCTCGCGGCAGCCGCCCCTTCGGCCAACTGGGTTCATAGGGCCGGAAACGCAGGTCCTCGGCATCCGTCTGGTCGATCAGCTCGTTCAGCCGCACCAGGTTGACCGGCCCGTTGACACGGTACAGCGCCGCCTCCGGCAGGTCGAATTGCTCGAGCAGGAAGCGCGACAGCTCCTCCGGGCAGGTGTTGACCACCTCCAGCCGCACGGCGCGCCCGAAGTGACGTGTCGTGAGGCCGGAACGCAGCGCATGCCGCAGGTTGGCGATCTCTTCCTCGTCGACCTCCAGGTCCGAATCCCGCGTGACCCGGAACTGCGAGAAAGCCTCGACATGCCGGCCGGGGAACAGCTCCTCCAGGTGGGCGCGGATGACGCTGGTGAGCAGCACGAAGCTCTGCTTGCCGCCGCTGATCGCCGCAGGCACCTTGATCACGCGTGGCAGCACGCGCGGCACCTTGACGATGGCGATGCGGTTGTCGCGCCCGAGCGCGTCCTTGCCCGACAGGCGCGCGATGAAGTGCAGCGACTTGTTGGCCACCTGCGGGAACGGATGCGCCGGGTCCAGGCCCACCGGCACCAGCAGCGGTCGCACCTCCCGCTCGAAGAACTTGCTGACCCACGCGCGGATCTCGTCGGTGCGGTCGGCGTGGTTCAGGATCTGGATGTTGTGCTCGCGCAGGGCGGGCATGACCTGGTCGTTGAAGATCGCGTACTGCTGGTCGATCAGGTCATGGGCCGCGCGCCCCACTCGCTCGACATCGCGCGGCGTCACCAGGCCGCTGCCATCGCGCTGCGCATCGAGCATGTCGGCAAAGCGCACCTCGAAGAATTCATCGAGGTTGCTGGACACGATGCAGATGTAGCGCAGCCGCTCCAGCAGCGGCACGTCGACGCGCTGGGCCTGCGCCAGGACACGCCGGTTGAACTCGAGGATCGCGTTTTCGCGGTTGAGCAGCGGGACATCAGGCAAAGTCATGAACCCATTCTATGAAGCTGGTATGACAAGCCAGTGACCCTCTTTTGAGCCGGTCCGCAGGGGAGGCACGGCTTGAATGGGCGGCCCGGATGGGCGATGGCGGGCGCCTTCGATAGGGGGACAGCTCGCCAGCCGAAAGGGGCGTCGGCCCGTTCAGGCGGGCTGTCGCATGGCGGCGGCGAGCGCCTCGGCCGCGCCCTGCTCGGCGCCGGAGCGCTGACGCTCGGCCCAGTCGAGGATCTCCAGGTGCCCGTCTGCATGCTCGACCAGCGCGGTGAGGCTCTCGACCCAGTCGCCGTCGTTGGCATAGGTGATGCCGTCGATGTCGCGCAGCTCGGCGTGGTGAATATGGCCGCAGATTACGCCGTTGACGCCGCGCTTTCGGGCCTCGCGGGCCAGCGCTTCCTCGAACTCGCTGATGAAGGAGACGGCGCGCTTGACCTTGAGCTTCAGGTACTTGCTCAGGCTCCAGTACGGCAGTCCCAGGCGCGCCCGCAGCGAGTTGAGGTGGCGGTTCAGCTTGAGCGTGAATTCATAGAGGCTGTCGCCGACGTAGGCCAGCCACTTGGCATGCTGGATGACGCCGTCGAAGAGATCGCCGTGGGTGATCCAGAACTTGCGGCCGTCGGCGGTCTCGTGGATCCATTCATGCGCGACCTCGATGCCGCCGAAGCTGTGCTGCAGGTACTTGCGCGCGAATTCGTCGTGGTTGCCCGGCACGTAGATCACCCGCGTGCCCTTGCGCGCCTTGCGCAGCAGCTTCTGCACCACGTCGTTGTGGGCCTGCGGCCAGTACCAGCTGCGGCGCAGCTGCCAGCCGTCGACGATGTCGCCGACAAGGAAGAGCTGCTCGCACTCGACCTCGCGCAGGAAGTCGAGCAGCGCCCTCGCCTGGCAACCCGGCGTGCCCAGGTGCAGGTCGGAGATCCACACCGTGCGCACCCGGATCGAGCCGCCCTCTTCCGCCTCGGCCCCAGGCGGTTCTTGCGAGACAGCGGCGGCCATGAGCGTGTCGGTCAGCATGGCCCCACAGGTTGCCGGGGCCGGATGAAAGCTTGATGACCGCCTGACGGGCGCCCCATTCCGGGGGAACGCCGATAATCCGCCGCCATGCACCTGATGATCCCTTTCGCCAGTGCGCTGGATCCTCATTTCGAGGGTGCCCTGCGCGAGCTGGAGCTGCCGAACCTGAGCCGCCTGCTCGGGTTGCTGGCACCGGCGGGCGAGGTCGGCGACGCCGACGAGACCACCCCGCTTCCCCCGCATGAACGATTCCTGGCGCAATGCCGCGGCATCACCGATGAAAACCCACCCCTGGCCGCCTGGCGTTTGCGCGCGACCGGTCACGAACCCGGCGGCGCCGCCTGGGCGCTGCTGACGCCCGCCCACTTCGCCGTCGGCACCGAGGGCGTGACCGCGCTGGGGCCCGCCACACTGGATCTTTCCGAGGACGAGTCGCGCGCCTTCCTCGAGGCGCTCGCCGTCGCGCTGTTCCCCGCCGACCAGGGCTGGCGCAGCGCCTGGCTGTCGCCGGGTGAATGGGCGATCGCGCATGACGACCTGGACGGCCTCGAGGCCGCCAGCATCGACCGCGTCCTGAATCGCGGCGTCGAAACCTGGTACCCACGGGCGCGCCGGCTGCGCACGCTGCTCAACGAGGTCCAGATGCTGCTGCATGACCATCCGCTCAACCAGACCCGCGAGGCCCGCCGGCAACGCCCGCTGAACGCGGTGTGGATCAGCGGCTGCGGTCGCGACCGCGGCTCGGCGCTGCCCTCGGACCTGATCGTCGACGACCGCCTGCGCGGCCCGATGACGAGCGGCGACCTCTACACCTGGAGCGAGGCCTGGAAGGCCCTCGACGCCGGCCCCCTTGCCCAGGCACTGGCCGCCGTGCAAGCGGGAAGCCCGGTCTCGCTGACGCTGGCCGGCGAGCGCCAGGCCCGCACCTGGACGCGACGCGACGCGAGCGGCTGGCAACGGCTCAAGGAGCGCTTCGCCCCGACCCGCGTCAGCGTCGCCACCGCGCTGGAGGACCTGTGAGCAGCAGCCCCCGCATCCTGATCCGCGACGTCCCGCCGGACTCCGCCCATGCGCTGCAGCGGGCCGGCTTCTCGCCGCTGCTGTCGCGGCTCTTCGCCGCGCGCGGCGTGCTGTCGCACGACGAGCTCGACCCGGACCTGAAACACCTGCTCCCGCCCGAGGGTCCTCAGGGTCTGCTGGGCATCGACAAGGCCGCGACGCTGCTGGCCGACGCGATCACGGCCGGCGAACGCATCTGCATCGTGGCCGATTACGACTGCGATGGCGCCACCGCCTGCGCGGTGATGCTGCGCGGGCTGGCGCTGCTGGGCGCGCGGCCGGGCACCGTCGGCTACGTGGTGCCGGACCGTGCGGTCCACGGCTACGGCCTGACGCCCACGATCGTGGAGCTCGCGCTCAAGCAGGAGCCGCGGCTGCTGGTGACCGTCGACAACGGCATCGCGAGCCATGCCGGCGTCGCCTTCGCCCGTGCCCTCGGCCTGAAGGTGCTGGTCACCGACCACCACCTGCCCGCCGTCGGCACCGACGGCGCACCGACCATCCCCGACGCGGACGCGCTGGTGAACCCCAACCAGCCGGGTTGTCCGTTCCCCAGCAAGAGCCTCGCAGGCGTGGGCGTCGCCTTCTATGTGCTGACCGTGTTGCGCGGTGAACTGCGCCGGCGCGGCGCCTTCGGCGACGGCCCGCCGCCGCGGCTGGACGGCTTGCTGGACCTCGTCGCGCTCGGCACCGTGGCCGACGTGGTGCGGCTCGACGCCAACAACCGGCGGCTGGTCGCGCAAGGCCTGCGCCGCATGCGCGCGGGCCGCATGCAGCCCGGCGTCCAGGCGCTGTTCACCGCGGCCGGCCGCGACGCCGCGCGCGCCAACAGCTTCGACCTGGGTTTCGCGCTCGGGCCCCGCATCAATGCGGCGGGGCGGCTCGAGGACATGACGCTGGGCATCACCTGCCTGACGACCGACGACACCGGCCAGGCCCTCGAGCTCGGCCGCGAGCTGGACCGCATCAACCGCGAGCGCCGCGAGATCGAGGCCGGCATGCAGGAGCAGGCGCTCGCGCTGCTCGAGCGCCTGATGACCGACCCGCGCCTGAACGGCGCGCCGCCGCCGGCGCTCGCGCTCTTCGACGCGGACTTCCACGAAGGCGTCGTCGGCATCGTCGCCTCGCGGATCAAGGACCGGCTGCACCGACCGGTGTTCGTCTTCGCCGAGGGTGCCGACGGGCAGCTCAAGGGCTCGGGACGATCGATCCCGGGCTTCCACCTGCGGGACGCGCTGGACCTGGTGTCCAAGCGCCATCCGGAGTTGCTGCGCAAGTTCGGCGGCCACGCGATGGCCGCCGGCTGCACGCTGGCACCCGGCGGCGTCGAGGCCTTCGCCGCCGCCTTCGAAGCCGTCGCGCGCGAATGGCTGGACGAGTCCGCACTGACGCGAACGCTGCGCACCGACGGGCCCTTGCCGCCGGAAGCGTTCTGCGCCGAGACCGTGCAGGAACTCGAGGCGCAGGTCTGGGGCCAGGCCTTCGAGGCGCCGCTGTTCTGCGACCGCGTGCAGGTGGTGCATCAACGCCTGGTCGGCGAGCGCCACCTGAAGCTGCGGCTGCGCCAGGGCGCGATGCTGCGCGACGCGATCTGGTTCGGCCGTACCGAGCAGCTGCCCGAGCAGGTGACCCTCGCCTATCGGCTCAGCCTCGACGAGTACCAGGGGCAGCAGCGCGTGCAGATGGTGGTGGAGGCGATGGCGGATTGAACGTCCGCGGCGCGATGCGCCCGCCCGCCTCAAGCCCCCAGCTCCCGCCGCACCCAGTCGACGATCGCCTGCGCCGGCATCGCGCCCGCCTGCCGCGCGACCTCCTGCCCATCGAGGAACAACAGCAGCGTCGGAATGCTGCGGATGCCGTACCTGGCGCTCTGCTGCGGCGCGGCCTCGGTGTCGAGCTTGACGAAGCGCAGCTCCGGCAGCATCGCCGCAGCCTGCTCGAACTGCGGCGCCATCATCTTGCAGGGACCGCACCAATCGGCCCAGCAGTCGACGACGACGGGCAGCTCGGTGCCCGCGATGAACCTGTCAAAGACCTCCGGCGTGAGATCCGCCGGCCTAGGCAGCATCAGCGGCGTGCCGCAGCGACCGCAATCGGGCGACTCGGCCAGCCGCTCGCGCGGCACGCGGTTCTTCGCCGCGCAGGCGGGGCAGACGATGTGCAGCGGGGCAGCGGCGGAAGGCGTGTCGGTGTCCATGGCGGTCTCGCGTGGAAGGCGCCGGCGGGCGCGGTGAAGCGGCCACAGGGCCTCTTGCGAAGGGCAAATCATGTGCCATTGCGCGCGGCCGCGCCTCCACCGGACGGGGCGGTTCCAAGGTACGGCGTTTGCCGCCTCCCGATCAACGAGAACTCTGCTGAAGGAATCGAGATGGCTGCATACAAGGACGACGGCAAGCTCTGGGTACTGGTGGCGGACGAAGGCGTGGCCCGCCTGCTGAAGCTCCCGGAAGAAGGCGGCGACCTGGAAGACGTCACCACGCTCACCGATGCCGCGGCGCACGCGGACAAGGCCGACTTGCGTCGCGACGCCGAGGGCCGGCGCGGCAACAACGTGACCTCCTCGGCGGGCGTCGACGAGCTGCACCAGGAAGCCATCGGCTTCGCCACCCGCGTGGCCCGGACGCTGGACGACGGCTTCAACAACGGCGAAGTGACGCAGCTGCGCATCGTGGCCGCGCCGCGCTTCCTCGGCCTGCTGCGCAAGGCGCTCAGCCCACAGGTCGCGAAGCTGGTGATCGACGAAACCAATGTCGACGTGGTCCACGAAAGCCTTGGCGAGCTGACCACCCGGCTCTTCCCGGAGCGCGACTTCAGCAAGCAACGCCCCTGAACGGGCCGATCGCGGCGGATTTCACGCACCGGTCATGCTGTAACTGTTTGTCAAAGCGATGACATAGAGGCCGCCCAGAATGGGGACACCACGCGACGCTCCAGTCGCCGTGGTCCTTCCCATGCCAACCACCCACCTGCAACCGCCCGATCCGTTGAGCATCGCCCTGTCCGCCCTGATCCGCGACGGGGCGCTGGACATCCATTTCCAACCGCTCGTGGAAGTGGAGCGGGCCCAGATCCTCGGCTACGAGGCCCTGACGCGCGGGCCGGCGGACACGCCGCTGCATTCGCCGCTGGTGCTGTTCGAGGCCGCCGCGCGGCTTGGTCGCCTGGTGGAACTGGAGCGGCTGGTGGTGCGCCGGGCACTGCGCCGCTTCAAGGAACTCAAGCTGCCCGGCCAGCTCTTCCTCAACCTGACGGCCGACACCTTGCTGGCCACCAGCGACCGCGGCGCGCTGATCGCCCGCGAGTTCGCGCAGCTCGACCTGCCGGCGTCGCGCGTGGTCATCGAACTGACCGAGACCCGTCCCATCCTCGAGCCGGAACGGCTGCAGGACAGCATGCGCAGCCTGCGCGAGCTGGGCTTCGTCGTCGCGCTGGACGACCTGGGCGAAGGCTTCGCCAGCCTGAAGCGCTGGATGGACATCCGGCCCGACTTCGTCAAGATCGACCGCCATTTCATCGACGGCATCGCGCAGGAGCCGCTCAAGCAGCAGTTCGTCCGCTCGATCCTCGAGATGGCGGCCAGCTCCGGCTGCACCGTCGTGGCGGAGGGGCTGGAGCAGCTCAGCGACCTGACCGTGCTGCGCCGCCTGGGCGTGCCGGTCTGCCAGGGCTACCTGCTCGCGCGCCCGAGCGCCGCGCCGCGTGCCGCGCTGCGGGCGGAGGTGGACGCGCTGCTGGCGCCCGAGCACCGGCGCCGCCATGCCGACTGGATGCGGCTGCCGCCCGACGCGATCACCACCGCCGCGCAGCTCGCGCGCCGCAGCCACACCGTCACGCCCAAGCTCAACTGCCAGACCGTCGCCGACATGTTCCAGCGCGACGAGCAGCTGTTCTCGATGCCGGTGCTGGACGAGGCCAACCGGCCGATCGGCATCCTGCGCTCGCTGCAGGTACTCAAGCGCAGCGCCGAGCGCTACTTCATGGACATCCACGAGAAGCGCTCCTGCACCGCGCTGATGGATCCGCAGCCGCTGATCTTCGATGCCGGCACCTCGCTGCGGGAGATGAGCGACGCAATCTCCAGCCTGGACGACCGGCTGATGGTCGACGGCTTCATCGTCACCCGCAACGGCGAATACTTCGGCACCGGCCGCAGCACCGACCTGCTCAAGGCGGTCTCCGACCTGCAGGTTCACAGCGCGCGTTATGCCAACCCGCTGACGCTGCTGCCCGGCAACGTGCCGACCGACCAGCATCTGGACGCGCTGCTGCACGAGGGCCGGGAGTTCGTCGTCGTCGCCTGGGACATCGACCACTTCAAGCCCTTCAACGATGTCTACGGCTACACGGCGGGGGACGACATCATCAAGCTCTGCGCCCAGATCCTGCAGAACGCCGGCGATCCGGTGCTGGACTTCGTCGGCCACATCGGCGGGGACGACTTCGTGATGGTGCTGGGCTCGCCGGACTGGACCGCGCGCGTCACCCGCGTCTGCCGCGAGTTCGACCGCCAGATCCGCCCGTTCTTCTCCGCCGAGCATCAGGCGCTGGGCGGCTACGTCACGCTGAACCGGCAGAACCAGGAGTCCTTCAACCCGCTGCCCACGCTCAGCGCCGGCGTGATCCAGGTGCAGCCCGGCGCCTTCGACAGCGTCCGCGCGCTGTCCGCCGCGCTGACCGAGCCCAAGCACGTCGCCAAGTGCGGCACCGGCCCGAGCCGCTACTTCGTCGACCGCCGCCGTTCCAGTGCTGCCATCCCGGACATGGCGCCCCTCCTAGAATCGGCCGGGTGAACACCCCGCCCCTCGCGCCCACCGCCCTTCCCGCCGATTCGACGCCCGCGCCGGGGTTCGCGCCCGCGCACGTGCCGGCGCGCATCGCGCTGCACCCGCAGACCAACGCGGACCTGCACTGCCACTCGACCGTCTCCGACGGCACGCTCTCGCCCGAGGCGCTGGCCGCGCGCGCCAAGGCCAATGGCGTCGAGCTCTGGGCGCTGACCGACCATGACGAAGTCGGCGGCCAGCAGCGCGCGCTGGAGGCCGCGCGCGCGCAGGGCCTCGCCTACCTGACCGGCGTGGAGATCTCGGTGACCTTCGCCGGCAAGGTGGTGCACATCGTCGGCCTGGGCTTCGACCATCACGATCCCCGCATCGTCGAGGGCCTGCGCGCCACGCGCGGCGGTCGCGGCGCGCGCGCCAGGGAAATGTCGGACGGGCTGGCCAAGGTCGGCATCCATGGCGCCTACGAAGGCGCGCTCAAGCATGCCGGCAATCCGGAGTTGATCTCTCGCACGCACTTCGCGCGCTTCCTGGTCGAGACCGGCCAGTGCGCCGACGTGCCGGAGGTCTTCCGCCGCTTCCTGACCGAGGGCAAGCCCGGCTACGTGCCGCACCGCTGGGCCGCGCTGCGCGACGCGGTGGGATGGATCGTCGACGCCGGCGGCATCGCGGTCATCGCGCATCCGGGGCGCTACGGCTTCACGCCGACCGAGGAGTACGCGCTGATCACCGAGTTCATCGCCCATGGCGGCCGCGGCATCGAGGTCGTCACCGGCAGCCACACGGCGGCGGACATGGTCCAGTACGCCGACACGGCGCTCGAATTCGACCTGCTCGCCTCGCGCGGCTCGGACTTCCACAGTCCGGAGGAGAGCCGCGTCGACCTGGGCCGGCTCGAGCAGCACCTCTCCGGCAAACTCAAGCCGGTGTGGAACGCGCTCGAATACCGCATCCACTGGCCGGCGTGACGCCGGCCCGATCGGCGCAGATACCCCGGCACGCCGGCACGCAGACCGGCCCGCACACCGATTGCCACAGGCGAGGACCATGGCCCAGATCTTTGAAGTCCACCCCGACAACCCGCAGGCCCGCTTCCTGCGCCAGGCGGCGCAGATCCTGAGCCAGGGCGGCATCGGCGCGATCCCGACGGACTCCAGCTACGCGCTGGTGTGCCAGCTCGACGACAAGGCCGCGGCCGAGGCGCTGCGCCGCATCCGCGGCGTCGACGACAAGCACCACATGACGCTGCTGTGCCGCGACCTCAGCGAGCTGGGCAGCTATGCGCGCGTCGACAACAAGCAGTACCGGATGATCAAGACGGCGACGCCGGGGCCCTTCACCTTCATCCTGGAGGCGACAAAGGAGGTGCCGCGGCGGCTGTCGCATCCGTCGCGACGCACCATCGGCCTGCGCGTGCCGGATCACCGCGTCACCCAGGAGCTGCTCGCGCTGGTGGGGGGCCCGCTGCTGGCCACCACGCTGATCCCGCCCGGGGAGCATGAGCCGCTCAATGATCCGGAGCAGATCACCGCGCGCTACGACAAGCAGATCCAGCTGATCATCGACGCCGGCGCCTGCCCGATGAAGCCGACCACCGTCGTCGACCTGACCGCGGATCCGCCGATGCTGGTGCGCCGCGGCTGCGGCGATCCGGCTTGCCTCGGGCTGGAACTGGAGGAAGCGGAAGAGGAATGAAGAACGCCGGCGATGCCGGCGTTCTTCATGGGGCGTCGATCGGAGACCGGCGTGGGTCGATCACACCGCGGCGGTGATGACGATCTCGATCTTCCACTCGGGCTTGGCCAGCTTGGCCTCGACCGTCGCCCGCGGCGGCGTGTGGCCCGCGGGCACCCAGGCGTCCCACGCGGCGTTCATGCCGGCCAGGTCCTTGAGGTCGGCGATGTACAGCTGCGCACGCAGGATCTTGGTCTTGTCGCTGCCGGCGCGGGCCAGCAACTGGTCGATCATCGCCAGGACCTGCTCGGTCTGGCCCTGGATGTCGGCGCTGGCGTCGGACGGCACCTGGCCGGCGAGGTAGACCACGCCGTTGTGGATGGCCATCTCGGAGAGACGGGGGCCGACGTCGAAACGTTCGATGCTGCTCATTTGCTGTGCTGCCTGGGTTTGTGGGAAGACTTGTGTTCGCGCTTCTCGCGCGAATGCTCGTGGCGATGGGACTTCGCGGCCGGCACGGTGGCTGCGGGCGCCGCCTTCTGGCCGAGCTTGCTCTCGGTGCCGGCCATCAGCTTCTTGATGTTGGCCGCATGGCGCCAGACCAGCAGCAGGCTCATCAGCGCGATGGCGGGCAGTTCGGGACCGACGTCCCAGATCAGCATCTGCAGCAGCGGCGCGGCCACGGCGGCACTGAGCGACGCCAGCGAGGAATAGCGGAACACCACCGCCATCGCGATCCACACGCCGAGCACCGCCAGGCCCAGCCAGGGATTGATCGCGAGCAGCACGCCCGCCGCAGTCGCGACACCCTTGCCGCCAATGAACTTGAAGAACACCGGCCACAGGTGGCCGATGAAGGCGGCCAGCCCGACGAGCGCGGCGGTCCCCTCCTCCAGGCCGTACGGCGCGCCGAACTTGAGCACCAGCAGCACCGGCACATAGCCCTTGAGCGCGTCGAAGACCAGCGTGAGGATGGCCGCCGCCTTGTTGCCCGAGCGCAGCACGTTGGTGGCGCCGGGATTGCCGCTGCCGTAGCTGCGCGGGTCGGACAGGCCCATCAGCCGGCTGACGATCACCGCGAAGGACAGCGAACCGATCAGGTACCCGGCCACGACGGCCAACAAGGGGAACAGGACACTTTGCATGGGGCGCTATTCTGCCCCGGACTTCAGCGCGCACTCGACCGGGCGGGCCGCCAGCAGCTCCGTCAAAACCCGCGGTTCGATGCTGACGAGATAGCCGCGCCGCCCGCCGTTGATCAGGATGCGCGGCAGTGCCAGCACGCTGGATTCGACGAACACCGGCATCGCCTTGCGGGTGCCGAACGGCGAGGTGCCGCCGACCAGGTAACCGCTGTGGCGCTGGGCGACATCGGGCTTGCAGGGCTCGACCTTCTTGCAGGGGATCTGCCGCGCGAGTTCCTTGAGGCTGACGGTGCAGTCGCCGTGCATCAGCACGATCAGCGGCTGGGCCTTCTCGTCCTGCATCACCAGCGTCTTGACGACCTCATGCTCCGGCACGCCGAGCTGCTTGGAGGACTCGCCGGTGCCGCCGTGGTCGACGTAGTCGTAGACATGCTCGCCGAACGCGACTTTGTGCTGGCGCAGCATCTGCGTCGCGAGCGTCTCGCTGACATGGGCGGATTTCTTGCTCATGGGCGCGGATTGTCGGCGCTGACGACGAGGGCCCGCTTGTACGAGCTTGCTGCGCCGATCGCCCACCCCGCCGTCGCGCGAGCCGCCTTCCGACTGCAACGATCCGCGCCGCCATGACGACCCGGGCCGCCCCCGCGGACGCCAAGCCGCCGTCGCGGTTGTCGTTTTGAAATTATTGTTTTACAGTAATTTCTTGCCACACCACGGTAATCCACCTCTCCGCCATGAGCCCTTCCCCGATCCCCGCCGGCCTGCAGCGCATTCGCTGGATCGCCCACTGCGTGCGCACGATGGCGCTGATCGCGATGGCGACGGTGGTCGGCTTCCATGCGGTGTTCTGGACCCACCCGGGAATGATCGAGCGCACCGCTCGCAAGGAGTGGGAGCTGTCGCACGCGCTGCAGTTCGACGCGGTCTCGCGCGGCGCGGCGCTGGCGGCCAACCTGCCGCTGGCCCTGCTGACGCTGTATGCCTTGTGGTGCCTGTGGCGCCTGTTCGGCGGCTACCTGCGTGGCGAGGTCTTCACCGATGCCGCGACGCGGCTGCTGCGGCGCATGGGTCAGTCGGTGGTCGCGATCGCGGTGGCGATGCCGCTCACCGACACGGCGACGGTACTGGCGCTGACGCTGGGCAACCCGCCGGGCCAGCGTTACCTGTCGTTCCAGCTGGGCAGTTCCCACTTCGTCGTGCTGCTGTGCGGCCTGGTCTTCGTCGCGATGGGCCAGGTGATGCGCGAGGCGCAGCGCATGGCCCAAGAGAACGCCGAGTTCATCTGAGCCGCCCATGCCCATCGTCGTCCGACTCGACGTCATGCTGGCCCAGCGCAAGATGCGCTCGAAGGAGCTGGCCGAGGCCATCGGCATCACCGAGGCCAACCTGTCGCTGCTGAAGTCCGGCAAGGTGCGCGGCGTGCGCTTCGACACCCTGTCGCGGATCTGCGCGGTGCTGCACTGCCAGCCGGGCGACCTGCTCGCCTGGGAACCCGGCGAGGAACCGGATGGAGGCGGCGATGGCAATGCATAGGCCCGAGACGACCCACGAGGCCGCCCAGGGCGCGACCGATGACGCGGCGCGCGGGGCGATGCGAGCCGCGGCGCGAAGCACCTCGCGCCGGTTCCGCGCGATCGCGCTGGGCGCCGTCCTGCTGCTTCACATCGCGCTGGTCGCCTGGCTGCAGCACGCCTGGCACCGTGGCGATGCGCATGGCGAGCAGCGACGCTCGTCGATCCGGATGGTGACGATCCAGTTGCCACCGCTGGCCCCGAGGCCGTCGCCTCAGGCGGCCAGGCCGCGCACCGACAGCACCACGGCGGTCCGCCGTTCCGCTTCAGCTCGCCCGCGGACCGACGACACGGCTCGGACGTCGCTGCCTTCTTCTGCGCCCCCACGGGCTGCGTCGCCCGCGCCGGAGATCGAGCGTGTCGATGAAGCGCCGCGGGCCACCGTGATCATTGCCGCGCCGACGCCCGTCCCGGGCGCCTCCGGCCCCAGCGGCCGCGAGCTCATGGATGGCACGGCGACGCGACGCGCGATCCGCCAGTCGGCGCAGGGCCAGCCGCTGCTGGCCGAGCGGGCCGACGACGCCAGCCGCGCGCCGGACCGGGTCGATGCCTCGACCAAGCTGGGCAACGAGATGATGAAGAGTGCCAGCGGCGATTGCCTCAAGGGCGAATACGCCGGCGGCGGCATGGGGCTGCTCAGCGCGCCGTTCTGGCTGCTCGCCGAGGCGCGCGGCAAGTGCCGGCGCTGAGCCTCGCCTCGCCGCGGCACCGCGAGCTTGCCACCCCGATGAGGGACAGCCGTCGTCAACGCAATCCGATCGCGCACCGTTCAGCGCGGATCGCTCACAGCGACCAGGGAGAGAGAACCGTGAAACCCCAGCAGTTCCAGCGCGCGCGACTCGCGGCCGCGCTTATCGTGACCGGCGTGCTCGCCGTGGGCTGCGGCCCGGCGGCGATGGCCGCGCCCACCGCGGCCACCGCATCCGCC
>NZ_PEOG01000035.1 GCF_002761755.1 Roseateles chitinivorans | reverse complement strand
AAGCATTGCAGCCGGCGCGACGCGGAGCGGATCGAAGAGCGCGAGCCCGGTGGCGTGGCGGCGCGCTTCCTCGACGGCGGCCAGCCGAGCCTGGAGGCGCAACTGTGCAACCTCGCCGACGAGGTCGTTCAGCGCCGGCCGGCCGTGGCATCGGCACCGCGTAGCAATGCATGAAGACCGGCTTGCCGGCGGACGGCCCCTGGTCGCGCTCGACGGTGCGGGCGCTGCTCGATGGCGAGCGCCCCGGCCGCGCGCTGTCGGGCAGCGCGACGACGATCGGCCTCATCGCCACCGACGCGCGCCTGACCAAACCCCAGGCGACCAAGCTCGCCCAGATCGCCCATGACGGCCTGGCCCGCGCGATCCAGCCGGTGCACACGGTGATGGACGGGGACGTGCTGTTCGCGCTCGCGACCGGCACGGCGCAGGTCGACGGCGACATGACGCTGCTCGGCGCGGTGGCGGCCGAGGTGGTGGCCCGGGCGGTGGTGGACGCGGTGCGCTCGACCTGACCGATCCGCCCCGCCGGACCCGACCGACGCGGCGAGTCGGCCGGATCGGCGGCGGCCGTCCCGCCGCCGCGGCGACAATCCCGCCCCATGAGTTCGACTTCCCCCTCCCCCGCCAAGGCCGCCAAGCCGGTCGCCATCGCGCAGATCCTCTTCAGCCAAGGCTTCGGCACTCGCCGCCACTGCGCGGCGCTGGTCGAGCACGGGCTGGTGTCGGTTGCCGGCGAGGTGGTCGAGGACCCGCGGCAGACCTTCGACACCACCGGCCTGGTCTTCGAGGTCGAAGGCCAGGTCTGGCCGTATCACGAGAAGGCGCTGATCCTGCTGCACAAGCCGGCGGGCTATGAATGCTCGCGCAAGCCCAGCCACCATCCGAGCGTGTTCTCGCTGCTGCCCGAGCCGCTGCGTAACCGCGACATCCAGCCGGTGGGCCGGCTCGACGAGGACACCACCGGCCTGCTGCTGCTGACCGACGACGGCCCGCTGCAGCACAAGCTGACCAGCCCCAAGTACCACGTGCCCAAGCTGTACCAGGCCACTTGCAAGGCCGAGCTGGACGAGCTGCAACTGCGCCGCCTGGTCGAGGGCGTGCTGCTGGAGGAGCGCAATCCCAAGCTGGCCGAAGAGCCGGTGCGGGCCGTGTCGGCCGAGCGGCTGCCCGACGGCCGCCTGCAGATGGCGCTCACCGAGGGCCGCTACCACCAGGCCAAGCGCATGGTCGCGGCGGTCGGCAACCGGGTGCTGGCACTGCATCGCCAGCGCATCGGCGCGCTGGAGCTGCCGGCCGAGTTGCCTTGCGGCGGCTGGATCTGGCTCGACGATCGTCAGCGCGACCTGGCGATGAGCGATCCGACTTCGACGCCGGACAGCTCGTCCGCCCGATCGGGCGGCACGCCCGCCTGAACCGCCCCGTGGCCGCCGGATCGTGGCGGACCGCACCGGGTCTTGTTGGACCGCACCGGATGGGCGTCAGGCGCCCGTCGACGCCGCGCCCTCGCGCGAAGGCCGGACGGTCCCCGGGAAGTCCCCGAGCCCGAGCGGCCACGACCTTCGGTAGAAACGCGCCACCTGGACGCCGCCTGCGAAGCGGCGCCACCGATCTGAAGGGCGGACGGCCGGAATCCTCGACGGCCGGGTCGTATGGGAGTGTCTGAAATCGAACATCTCGGGGATCCTGGCGCCGCCAGCGTGGCGATGCAGGTGCGGGCGGAACGCCTGACCAGCCTGCAGGCGCGCGTGGCGATGCCGGCCTGCGTCGGCGGGCTGTTCAGCCTGCTGCCGGTGGCGCTGCTGTGGTCGCACCTGCCGGCCGTGGACCTGCTGGGCTGGCTCGCGGCGCGCTGGGGCATCTCGGCCTGGCGTGCCCTGGAAGCGCGGCGCTTCCTGCGCCTCCCGCTGGCGGAGCGCGCCTCGTCGCGCCGGGAGCAGCGCTACCTCGTCGGCCTGGGCCTGGACGGCCTGGCCTGGGGCGTGATCGGCGCCCTCTTCGCCACCCCCAACCTGCCCGAGATCGACGGCGCGGTCATGACCACCCTGGTCGGCCTGGTCGCCTTCACCATGGTGTCGCTGGGCCACTGGGCGCGCGGGCAGGCGCTGTTCGCCTCGCTGGTGATCGCGCCGCTGGCGATCCGCCTGGCGCTGCAGGGCGGCACGACCGGTTGGCTCAGCGCCGGCGGTCTGACGATGTTCTGGTTGCTGACGGTGCTCGAGTCGCGCCGCATCGAGGCGCGCACGCTGGAACTGCTGCGGCTGCGCTTCGAGCAGGCCCGGCTGGCCGAGCAGCGCCGCCTCGCGCTGGATGCGGCGGAGGAAACCAGCAGCAGCAAGAGCCGCTTCGTCGCGGTGATGAGCCATGAGATCCGCACGCCGCTGAACGGCATCATCGGCATGACCCAGTTGCTGGAGCGCGGCGAGCTCAGCCCGCAGCAGCGCGAGCAGGTGGAGATCGTGCGCCGTTCCGGCCGCCACCTGCTGACGCTGGTGAACGACATCCTGGACCTGGCGCGCATCGAGTCGGGCAAGCTGGTCGTCGAGGCCCGCCCCTTCGACCTGCGCGAGGTGGCCGGGGACGTCGGCCGCCTGCTGGGTGAGACGGCGCGCGCCAAGGGCCTGGACTTCTCGATGACCATCGCGCCACAGCTGCCGGCCCGTGCGATGGGCGATGCCTCGCGCATCCAGCAGGTGCTGCACAACCTGGTCGGCAACGCGATCAAGTTCACCGATCACGGCAGCGTCGAGGTCGAGGTCTCGTCGGTGCTGGACATGCGCGCGGGCACGCTGCTGCGCTTCGCCGTCAAGGACACCGGCGACGGCATCCCGGCGGACCAGCTCGAGCGCATCTTCGCCCCGTTCGAGCAGGCCGGCCGCGCCGACGACCCGCGCGCGCGCCGGGATGGCGCGGGACTCGGGTTGACGATCTCGCGCGAACTGGCCCGCGCGATGGGCGGCGACCTGCGCTGCGCGTCGGCGCCGGGCCAGGGCTCGGTGTTCGAGTTCACCCTGCCGCTGCTGGCCTGCGCCGTCGAGATGCCGGCGCCGCCCTCGAGCGCCGCCCCCCACTCCACCTCCACCTCCGCCTCCACCTCCACCTCCGCCTCCGCCTCCGCCTCCGCCTCCGCCTCCACCTCCGCCTCCACCTCGACCTCGACCTCGACCTCGACCTCGACCTCATCGGACCCGTCGAGCACATCGGCCACCGCGACCGCAACCCCGTTGCCGGCACTGGACGGCCGCGTGCTGCTGGTCGACGACAGCCCGGTCAACCTGCTGGTCGCCACGACCATGCTGGAGCGCTGCGGCCTGCGGGTGGTGCCGGCGGAACACGGCCGCGAGGCGCTCGAGCAGTTGCGCGCGCAGCGCTTCGACCTCGTGCTGATGGACTGCCAGATGCCGGAGCTCGACGGCTACGCGGCCACCGTCGCCTGGCGCCAGGAGGAAGCGCGTCGGCTGCTGCCCCGTACGCCGGTGGTCGCGCTGACCGCCAGCGCCGTCGACGACGACCGGGCACGCTGCCTGGCCAGCGGCATGGACGGCTACCTGGTCAAGCCGTTCGAGATGGAGGAGCTGCTGGCTGTCGTCACCCAGCATCTGTGCGGCCCGGCGGCCCCGACGCCCCCGGCGGCAGATAATCCCGCCCCATGCACGTCTTCCGAGGCTTCCACCATCCCGGCGTCGCGGCGCACAGCGCGCTGACGATCGGCAACTTCGACGGTGTCCACCGCGGCCATCAGGCCATGCTGGCGCTGCTGCTGTCCGAGGCCCGCCACCGCGGCCTGCCGACTTGCGTGCTGACCTTCGAGCCGCATCCACGCGACTTCTTCGCCAGGAAACTCGGCAAGCCCGAACTGGCGCCGGCGCGCATCGCCACGCTGCGCGACAAGCTGCAGGAACTCGAGCGCTGCGGCGTGGACCAGGTGGTGGTGCTGCGCTTCGACGAGGCGCTGGCCTCGCTGCCGGCGCAGGACTTCATCCAGCAGGTGCTGATCAACGGCCTGGGCGCGAAGTACGTGCTCGTCGGCGACGATTTCCGCTTCGGCGCCAAGCGCCAGGGCGACTACGCGACCCTGGACGCCGCGGGGCAGCGACTGGGCTTCGACGTCGCCCGGATGATGAGCTACGAGGTGCACGGTCTGCGGGTGTCGAGCTCGGCCGTGCGCGAGGCGCTGGCCGCCGGCGACATGGACGGCGCGGCGCGGCTGCTGGGCCGGCCGTATGCGATCTCCGGCCATGTGATCCATGGCCAGAAGCTGGGTCGCCAACTGGCCGAGACCGCGCCGGGCCGCGGCGACGGCTTCCGCACGCTGAACCTGCGCTTCGACCACGACAAGCCGGCCGCGCACGGCATCTTCGCGGTGCGGGTGCATGGCATCGACGGCGACGAGGGCATGACGCTGGACGGCGTCGCCTCGCTGGGCGTGCGCCCCACGGTGGAGGATGCCGGGCGGGTGCTGCTGGAAGTCCACGCGCTGGACTGGCCGGCGAAACTGGCCGCCCGCCTGGGGGCCGCGGAGGCCTACGGTAAACTCGTGCGCGTGGAACTCCTCCAAAAACTGCGCGATGAAGCCCGTTTCGACGGGCTTGATTCGTTGACGGCCGCGATCCATGAGGACGTCCGTCAGGCGCGCGAGTTCTTCGCGCAACAGGCGGGCCCCCATGCCGCCGTCCGCCGCCAGACCACCCGCGACCGAATTTGACGGGCTGACCGCCCTCCCCCCGCGTTCAGCCGGCGCGCGGCGTCCCACGCCCCCGCGCCCTCCTCCTCGTTCCTCGCTGCCCCACGATGCCTGGGGCCGCCCTCTTCGATTGCCGCTGCCATGACCGACACGTCCAAGCCCGACACGTCCAAGCCTGATTACCGCTCGACGCTCAACCTGCCCGACACCGCGTTCCCGATGCGCGGCGACCTGCCCAAGCGCGAGCCGGGCTGGGTCAAGGAATGGGAAGACCAGGGCATCTATCAGCGCCTGCGCGTGGCGCGCCAGGGCAAGCCCAAGTTCGTGCTGCACGACGGCCCGCCCTACGCCAACGGCCAGATCCACATGGGCCACGCGGTCAACAAGATCCTCAAGGACATGATCGTCAAGGCGCGCCAGCTCGAGGGCTTCGACGCCGCCTACATCCCGGGCTGGGACTGCCACGGCCTGCCGATCGAGAACCAGATCGAGAAGACCTTCGGCCGCGGCCTGCCGCGCGACGAGGTGCAGGCCAGGAGCCGCGCCTACGCCGGCGAGCAGATCGACCAGCAGCGCGCCGACTTCAAGCGCCTGGGCGTGCTGGGCGACTGGGACCGCCCCTATCGCACGATGGACTTCAAGAACGAGGCCGGCGAGATCCGCGTCCTCAAGCGCCTGTTCGAGCGCGGCTTCGTCTACCGCGGCCTGAAGCCGGTGTACTGGTGCTTCGACTGCGGCTCGTCGCTGGCCGAGTTCGAGATCGAGTACGCCGACAAGCAGTCCCCCGCCGTCGACGTCGCCTTCCTGAGCGCCGAGCCCGATAAGCTGGCCGCCGCCTTCGGCCTGCCCAAGCTGGACAAGGACGCCTTCACCGTCATCTGGACCACGACCCCGTGGACCATCCCGGCCAACCAGGCGCTCAACCTGAATCCGGAGCTGCCGTATGCGCTGGTCGACACCGAGCGCGGCTACTTCGTCGTCGCCGAGGCGCTGGTCGAGAAGTGCCTGGCCCGCTGGGGGATCGAGGGACGCGTCGTTGCGACCGCCGCCGGTCGCAACCTGGAGCTGCTGAAGTTCAAGCATCCGCTGGCGCATGTGCATCCGGGTTTCGACCGCGAGAGCCCCGTGTACCTGGCCGACTACGCCACCGCCGACGACGGCACCGGCGTGGTCCACTCGGCGCCGGCCTACGGCGTGGACGACTTCAACTCGTGCATGGCGCACGGGATGGCGTTCAAGGACATCAAGAACCCGGTGCAGGGCAACGGCGTCTATGAAGCCGAGCTGCCGCTGTTCGGCGGCCAGCACATCTGGAAGGCCAACCCGGTGATCGCGCAGGCGCTCGCCGATGCCGGACGCCTGATGGCGCAGAGCAAGATCAGCCACAGCTATCCGCACTGCTGGCGCCACAAGAGCCCGGTGATCTATCGCGCCGCGGCGCAGTGGTTCGTGCGCATGGATGAGGGCGACGGCGTGTTCACCGTCGACAAGGCCGAGAAGACGCTGCGCCAGCTGGCGCTGGACGCGATCGAGCAGACCAGCTTCTATCCGGAGAACGGCCGCTCCCGCCTGCACGACATGATCGCCGGCCGGCCCGACTGGTGCATCTCGCGCCAGCGCAGCTGGGGCGTGCCGCTGCCGATCTTCCTGCACAAGGACAGCGGCCAGCCGCATCCGAAGACGCTCGAGTTCATCGAGCGTGCCGCTCAGCTGGTCGAAGCCGGCGGCATCGAGGCCTGGTCCAAGCTGGATCCGGCCGAGTGGCTGGGCGCAGAAGCCGAGCAGTACTCGAAGGGCCAGGACATCCTGGACGTGTGGTTCGATTCCGGCTCGACCTTCCAGCATGTGCTCAAGGGCTCCCATGCCGGCGCGGCGCACGACACCGGCCCCGAGGCCGACCTGTATCTGGAAGGCCATGACCAGCACCGCGGCTGGTTCCACTCGTCGCTGCTGATCTCCTGCGCGCTCAACGGTCGCGCGCCCTACAAGGGCCTGCTGACCCATGGCTTCACCGTGGACAGCCAGGGCCGCAAGATGAGCAAGTCGCTGGGCAACGGCGTCGATCCGCAGGAGACCAGCAAGTCGCTGGGCGCGGAGATCATCCGGCTGTGGGTGGCGGCGTCGGATTACTCGGGCGACATCGCCGGCGACAAGAAGATCCTGGATCGCGTCGTCGACGGCTACCGCCGCATCCGAAATACGCTGCGCTTCCTGCTGGCCAACACCTCGGACTTCGACCCGACCCGGGACGCGGTGCCGATGGACCAGCTGCTCGAGGCCGACCGCTATGCGCTGGCGCGCGCCGCGCAGTTCCAGGAGGAGATCCTGGCGCATTACCAGCGCTACGAGTTCCACCCGGTCGTGGCCAAGCTGCAGGTGTACTGCTCGGAAGACCTGGGCGCCTTCTACCTGGACGTGCTGAAGGACCGCCTGTACACGAGCGCGCCGAAGTCGGCCGCG
The DNA here is from genome assembly GCF_002761755.1 of Roseateles chitinivorans. Taxonomy (GTDB): domain Bacteria; phylum Pseudomonadota; class Gammaproteobacteria; order Burkholderiales; family Burkholderiaceae_C; genus Roseateles; species Roseateles chitinivorans. The sequence continues at coordinate 49,453 of NZ_PEOG01000035.1, read as the reverse complement.
CGGCGCTCGGCCCAGACCGCGCTGTGGCACATCACCCACGCGATGCTGCGCTGGATGGCGCCGTTCCTGAGCTTCACCGCCGAGGAGGCCTGGAAGGTCTTCGCCGGCAAGCAGGCCGGCGACACGATCTTCACCGAGACCTTCTGGTCCTTCGGCGTCGCGCACGACGACGGCCTGATCGACAAGTGGAACCGCATCCACGAGATCCGGGATGCGGTGAACAAGGCGATCGAGGCGGTGCGCACGACCGGCGCGATCGGCTCGTCGTTGCAGGCGGAAATCGCGCTGGGCGTGAACGGCGAGGACCTGGCGCTGCTGAGCAGCCTGGGCGACGACCTGAAGTTCGTGCTGATCACCTCGGCCGCGAACGCGGTGCTGGCCGATGAACTGAGCATCTCGGTGACGCCGTCGACGCACCAGAAGTGCGAGCGCTGCTGGCACTACCGCGCGGACGTCGGCATCAATCCCGAGCATCCGACGATCTGCGGCCGCTGCGAGAGCAACCTCTACGGCGACGGCGAGACCCGCATGGTGGCCTGAGCCCCGGCGCATCGACGACAAGGCCGCCGCGCCCTCCGGGCCGGCGGCCTTTCTCATGGACGTGTGAGGGTGCGAGCGGCGCGGGTGATCTCGCGTGATCTTGCAGGATCGGCGCAGGACCGGCGCGGGATCAGAACGTGTCGATGTTCAAGTCCACGCCGATCAGCTCCCGACGTGCGCCGCCGGGTCCGCCGCGCGCCTCGAGGAACACCCGCCCGCGATAGAGGCCCGCGGGCAGGCCGGGGTTGTCGCCCTCGACGAACTGCAGGCTCACGCCCGGCAGCCGGCGCCCTTCGCAATCGACCGTCGCCGCCAACGGCATCGGCGCGCAGGCCGTGGAACCCGCCGGCCGCCGGAACGCGCGCAGGACGACGGTCCGATCCCGACTCTCCAGCACATCCCTCACCGTCGCGACGACACGGCTGAAGGAGGACACGCCGCCGGTGACCGCGCCGTCGCCGCGCGCGCGCGGCTGCACCGCCAGCGCGACACGCACCGGCGAGCCGTCCTGCGGGGCCAGGAGCGCCGCGAGGTCCGGCGTCTCATACCCACGGGCCGCCGTGACGGTGCCCGCGACCAGATGCCCGATCCGCAGCCGCAGCGGGAAGCGTTCGCGATAACGCCCGTCGCGCGTGCCGACCGCCTCGATCTCGATCTGGCCGACATAGCTCCCCCGCATCAGGCCGGGGTTGTCCTCCGCATGGAAGGACACCGTCAGTCGGGCGCTCCGCCGCTCGCCGCACGTGGTGTCGTCCTCCATCCGCGAGGCCCAGCCGCAACCGGTCTCGCGCTGGCCGCGCAGACGGATCTCGACCCGGTGCCGCGTCAGCTCGTCCTCGACGACCGCCTGGATGACGCTGTAGCCCGAAGCGCCGGAGGCGGTGGGCTCGGCAGGTCCGGTGCCGCCGGCCTGCGCCGGCACGAGATAGACCACCGAGCCGCTCGAGACGTCTTCCGCGTGATCGCGGGAGACGAACGGGACGCCCGCCAGGACGCTGAGGCGATCACCGAGGGTCCGCGCGCCGGGAAACACGCCCTTCACCCATTGGACGAGCGCCGCGGTGCGCGGGCCCTCCGAGCCGCGCCAGCGCTTGTCGCGGGCGCTCGCCGTGGCGACGACATGCCAGTAGCCCCAGCGAGCCTGCCAGAAGGCGCCGCCGCTGTCGCCGGAGGTCAGCGAGAACCAGCGATCGGTCTGGCCGGTCGGTTGATAGTCGACGGTGAACCGCTGCCGCGCGCGGCCGGTCGCACGGCCGGGCGATCGCGCCCAGAGGCGCCCTGCGCGGTCGATCGACCGGGTGCCGACATGCCAGGCGCCATAGCCGACGAACTCGGTGGGCGCGCCTTCGGGACGGGCGCTGGCGGTCGAGTCGTCGTCGAGGTCGTCGAGCAGCGGTGGCGCTTCCGACACCAGCGGGCGGGCCGTCCGGCGCGGCAGCCGCAGGATCGCCAGATCGCTGTCGCTCTCGCTGGCATCCTGCTCGGCCGCGCCGCCGTCCTGCGGCGGTCGCGGCATCGGGATGAAGGCCAGGCCCCGCCCTTCATGCTTCGACAGGAGACGGCTGCTCAGCGTCACCGGGCCCAGCGACCGGGCCCAGGGAGCGCTTCGGAAATCGCTGGCCACGCAATGCGCGGCGGTCATGACGTAGGCATGCTGCTCGTCGTCGCCCAGCCAGGTGGCGGTGCAATTGCGGTCAGTGCCGGGGAAGCCCAGTTGACCGACGTTGCGGAACCGGGGCCGAAGGCTCTCGGGCTCCAGCCTGGCCTGGACCAGGTGCATGGAAGACAGCGGTTCGTCAAGCCGACCACCGAGGGCCTCGAACCGCTGTTCATTGATGCCGATGGCGAGGGCGCTGGTGGCCGCCACGGCCGTGGCGATCGCGATCGCCACGCGTTTGATCCGGTATTTCATCGTCGCTGCCTGTGCTCTTGGAGACAGGCAGCGATCGTGTTGAGGGACCCTCTAAAGCGGGATCGCTAGTGGCGGTGGTAGCGACCCGGACACTGACCTCGTTGAATGGGGGTGGCAGTCAATCTTTGCTAGTCAACCCTCGCATCCAGACCAAACCGTCAGAAGTTCCACACGCGACATCGCCCCGACGCGGCCGGTACTCGCAGCCGATCCAGCCCTCCCAGCCCGTGGCCGCCGAGATCTCGTCGATCGCCCCCAGCACGCTGCGCCAGTCCAGCGATCCCTCGTCCGGCTCATGCCGGCCCGGCACGCCAGCGATCTGGCAATGCGCGACACGGCCGGTCGGCAGCCAGCGCCTCACCTGGGCAACGACATCCCCCTCGACACGCGCACAGTGATACAGGTCCATCTGGACCCTCAAATGCGCCGAACCGATGCGCTCGACGATCGCATGCGCCTCCTCCTGGCGCTGCAGCAGGTAGCCGGGCATGTCGTACGGGTTGATCGGCTCGATCATCAGCGTCACGCCCGCGCGAGCCCCCTGCTCCGCCGCCCAGCACAGAGCCGCCTCGTAACGCGCGATCGCGGCATCGCGCGATGCCCCCGCCGGCAACACACCCGCCAGGACGTGCAGCCGCGGCGAACCCACATGGCAGGCGTAATCCAGGCCTCGTTCGATCGAATCGCGGAACTCGTCGTCACGCCCCGCCAGCGAGGCCAGGCCACGCTCGCCCGCCGACCAGTCGCCCGGCGGAGCATTGATCAGCACCACCTTCACACCCGCCTCGTCAGCGCGCGCACGCAACTCGGCAGCGGGCACGTCGTACGGGAAGAGACACTCCACGGCAGCAAAGCCGTCGCGGGCAGCAGACTGGAAACGATCCAGGAAAGGGGCGTCCTGGTACAGGAAACCGAGGTTGGCAGCGAATCGAAGCATGCGGCGTAGTGTCACCGAGCCCGCGCAAGACTGCCCGAGGCCGGCGGCGGAGCCCGCTTTTGGCGCTCAACTCGCTTTGCTCACCTGCGGTTCGCGACGCTCGGACAGAACGCGCCTGGTCAGTCCTGGAAGCGGGCTCCGCCGCCGGCCTCGGGCAGTCTTGCGCCCCCTCCACGAGGAACGGCCCCGCAGGGCCGTTCGTTCAGGTGGTGGGCGGGTCAGCAGCAGCGACCGGTGCGGGCGTTGTAGCGAGCCTCCTGGCGCTCGAGGAAGAAGGCCTCGTAGCTCAGGGGCTCGTCGTCCGGATGCGTGCGGGCCATGTGCGCCAGATACGCGCCGTAGTCCGCGCCAATCAGTTGCTGGCGCACACCACGGGCCATGTAGCGGCCCGCCTGCAGCAGGTCCGACGCAGCAGACAGCGCCGCCTGCGCTGCCTCCGCGGCCACCTGCTTAAGCATGGCCGCCCGCCGTCACGCCCTCGGGCATGCGCTCGAACGGGGTCTCGTGCACCGTGGGCTTGCGCTCGGCGCGCGCCTTCAGCACCGCCTTCACGCTGTACACCAGCACGCTGATCACGACGAACATGAACAGCCCGCACAGCGCCGCATCCAGGCGGTCATTGAAGATCACCCGCTCCATCGCCTCCAGGCTCTTGGCCGGCGCCAGCACCTTGCCAGCCGCCAGCGAGTCGGCGTACTTTGAGGCATGCGCCAGGAAGCCCACCTTCGGGTCGGCGCTGAAGATCTTCTGCCAGCCCGCCGTCATCGTGCACACCAGCAGCCAGGCCGCCGGCACGATCGTGGTCCAGGCGTAGCGGTCCTTCTTCATCTTGAACAGCACCACCGTGCCCAGCAGCAGCGCTACGGCGGCCAGCATCTGGTTGGCGATGCCGAACAGCGGCCACAAGGTGTTGATGCCACCCAGCGGATCGACCACGCCCTGGTACAGGAAGTAGCCCCAGGCCGCCACGCACAGGCCGGTCGCGATCAGGTTGGCCGGCAGCGACTCGGTGCGCTTGAGCGCCGGCACGAAGGTGCCCAGCAGGTCCTGCAGCATGAAGCGGCCGGCACGGGTGCCCGCGTCGACGGCGGTCAGGATGAACAGCGCCTCGAACAGGATGGCGAAGTGGTACCAGAAGGCCATCATCGCCTTGCCGCCCACCACCTGGTGCAGGATGTGCGCCATGCCCACCGCCAGGGTCGGGGCGCCGCCGGCGCGCGCCAGGATGGTGTTCTCGCCGACATCCTTGGCGGTCTGCACCAGCATGTCCGGCGTGATCACGAAGCCCCAGGTGGACAGCGTCGCCGCCACCGTCTCCGGCGTGCTGCCGACCAGCGCGGCCGGGCTGTTCATCGCGAAGTAGACGCCCGGCTCGATGCACGAGGCCGCCACCAGCGCCATCACCGCGACGAAGGACTCGGCCAGCATGCCGCCGTAGCCGATGAAGCGCGCGTTGACCTCGTTGTCCAGCATCTTGGGCGTGGTGCCCGAGCTGATCAGCGCATGGAAGCCCGAGACCGCGCCGCAGGCGATCGTGATGAACAGGAAGGGGAACAGGTTGCCGGACCACACCGGGCCGTTGCCGGCCGCGAACTGGGTGAACGACGGCATCTGCATCGGCGGAGCGACGACCACGATGCCGATCGCCAGCGCGATGATCGTGCCGATCTTCAGGAAGGTGGACAGGTAGTCGCGCGGCGCCAGCAGCAGCCACACCGGGATGCAGGCGGCCACGAAGCCGTAGCCGATCAGCATCCACGTCAGCACCTTGCCGTCGTAGGTGAACATCGGCGCCCAGGTCGGGCTCTCATGCACCCACTGGCCGCCGACGATCGCCAGCATCAGCAGCACGAAGCCGATGATGGACACCTCGCCGATGCGACCCGGACGGATGAAGCGCAGGTACACGCCCATGAACAGCGCGACCGGGATCGTCGCCGCGACGGTGAAGGTGCCCCAGGGCGAGTGCGCCAGTGCCTTCACCACGATCAGCGCCAGCACCGCCAGGATGATGATCATGATCATGAACGCGCCGAACAGCGCGATCACGCCGGGCACCGTGCCCATCTCCTGCTTGACGAGGTCGCCCAGCGAGCGGCCGTCGCGGCGGGTGGAGATGAACAGCACGATGAAGTCCTGCACCGCGCCGGCGAAGATCACGCCGGCCAGGATCCAGAGCAGGCCCGGCAGGTAGCCCATCTGCGCCGCGAGCACCGGACCGACCAGCGGACCGGCGCCGGCGATGGCGGCGAAGTGGTGGCCGTACAGGACGTACTTGTGGGTCGGGACGAAGTCCAGGCCGTCGTTGTGCTTCCAGGCCGGCGTCTGGCGGGTGGGGTCCAGGCCCAGCACCTTGGTCGCCAGGAAAAGGCTGTAGTAGCGGTAGCCGATGAGGTACACGCAGATCGCGGCGACGACGACCCACAGGGCGCTCACCGCTTCTCCGTTGGCGAGCGCCACGGTGGCCAGGGCGAACGCCCCGAGGATGGCCACGCCCGCCCAGGCGAGGTGGCGACTCAAGTTCGACATCGATGTCTCCTTATCTGGCGCGCACCGATGGACGAATGGGGCCTGGGCACGCGGGCTTTGTTTGCCGCGGCAGTTTCCATTCCCGTGCGATTCCCCACATCCGTCGACCGGACTAGCCCACCGGCGTAGGACCGCTTAAGTGGAAACCCTCAGCGGCGCGGAGGCCGCCCCGTGGGGCGAGGCGCGCCCGGCCTGTTCAGGCGGTCAGACCTCGTCGCGGTGCGGGCCGCGGGCGTGCTCCACCGCGTAGCGGATCAGCTCGGCCTGGCCTTCCAGCTCGAGCTTGCGCTTGATGTTCTGGCGATGCGTCTCGACGGTCCTCACGGACAGGTCGAGCGCCTTGGCGATCTGCTTGCTCGATTCGCCGCGGCCGAGCGCGGAGAGGATCTCGCTCTCGCGCGGCGACAGGATGGGCCGCGGCTGCTGGCTGCGAAACATCCGCTTGGACACGCCCGGGCTGAGGAAGGTGCCGCCGGCCGCGACCGCGTCGATGGCGGCGACGATCTCGCCGGCCGGCGCGTCCTTGAGCACGTAGCCGCGGGCGCCGGCCTGCAGCGCGCGCTGCACGTACTCGGGGTTGTCGTACATGCTGTACATCAGCACGCGCAACTCGGGCGCACGCTCCAGCATCGTCTGCGCCAGCTGGATGCCGTTGTGCCCCTTCAGGCCGACGTCCAGCAGCACGACCTCCGGCTGCGTGGCGATCAGCATCATCATCGCCTCCTCCGCATTGCCGGCCTCGCCGACGACCAGGTAGCGAGGCTCGCCCTGCAGGCGCGAGCGCACGCCCTCGCGCACCAGCGGATGGTCGTCGACCAGCAGGAGGCGCACCGGCGTGGAGGTGCCGGGGGCGGAGGGGCGCTCGGGACTCATGGGGCGGGATTGTCGCGCGCCAGCCGCCGGATCGCCGCGGCGCTCACCAGCGCCTCGATCTGGGTGCCGTGTCCCGGACTGGTCTGCAGCTCCAGCGCACCGCCGACCGAGGCCATCCGCTCGCGCATGTTGCGCAAGCCGATGCCCAGCCGCGGATCGGCGCGCTCGGCCGCCTCGGGATCGAAGCCGGCACCGTCGTCGAGCACCCGCAGCAGGACACCGCCGGGCTCGCCGCGTGGATCGTCGGGCGCGAACTCGAGCGCCATCTCGACCCGCGCCGCGCCCGCGTGCTTGGCCACGTTCGTCAGCGCCTCCTGCGCGACACGGAACAGCACCGTGTTGAGCAGCTCCGGCAGTTCGCGGGGCGCCCCGGCCACGCGCATCGAGACCGGCACCGCGCCGCCCTCGTCGAATTCGCGCGCCAGGTGCTCGAGCGCGGCCGGCAGGCCGAGCGTGTCGAGCAGCGCCGGCCGCAGCCGGTGCGACAGGCCGCGGACCTCGGTCAGGCTGGCATTCAGCCGCTCCAGCGCGCGTGGCAGCAGCGCGGTCGAGTCCGCCTGCTGCGCCGATTCGATCAGCAGCTTGGTCGACACCAGCGTCTGGCTGACGCCGTCATGCAACTCGCGCGAGAGGTGGGCCCGCTCCTCCTCCTGCGAGCGCACCACCTCGTGCGCCAGCGCGCGCAGCTTGGCCTCGGACTGGCGGTGTTCGCTGAGGTTGAGCGCCAGCGCGCAGGCGCTGATCAGCACGACGCCGAACAGCGCGATCGCCGCGATGCCCCACATCGTGCGCGCGATGTTGGCCTGCGCCTCGCGGTCGAGCTGTTCCAGCGTCGCGCGGATGCCGTCCAGGTAGAGCCCGGTGCCCAGCATCCAGTTCCAGCGCTGCATCGCCACGACATAGCCGAGCTTGGGCGCGCGCTCGCCGGTGGACGGCTTGCGCCATTCGTAGTCGACATAGCCGCCGCCGGCCTTGGCCTGCGCGATCAGTTGCTGGATGGTCGGCCGCCCCTGCGCGTCGCGCAGGCCCCAGAGATCGCGCCCGACCAGTTCCGGCTGCCGCGAATGCATCAGCACCCGGCCCTGCAGGTCGTAGACGAAGAAATAGCCGTCCTCGCCGTAGTCCAGCGCGGACAGCAGCCGCAGCGCCTCGCGCTTGTCGCGCTCGACGTCCGCGTCGCTGGTCCGGGCGGCCAGCGCGGGCGAGCGCTCGTACAGCGGCTGCAGCGTGCTCACGGCCAGCTCGACGTAATGGCGCAGTTCGTCCCGGCGTGCGTCCATGTAGGCGCGCTGCACGGCCGCATGCTCGCGCTCGAGCAGTTCCCGCTCCTGCTGGCGCACCGCCACCGCGATCAGCAGCAGCGAGGCGACCAGCGGCAGCAGCGCCAGCAGCAGGATCTTCAGGCGGAGTCTCATCGGGTCCTCTTCGGGCCCGCACTGTAGCCGCACGGTGCGCCCGTGGCGGACGCTACAGTTGCGGGTTTCGCGCCCGCGCCTTCCCTACCCGCAGCAGCCATGGCCACCAAGTCCCCGTCCTCGTCGAACAACCGCCTGATCCAGTGGCTGGCCATCGCCCTGCTGGTGATCGTGGCCGATCAGTTCACCAAGGTCCTGATCCTGCACAGCTTCCAGTACGGGGACAGCCACTACGTCCTGCCCTTCTTCAACCTGGTGCGCGTCCACAACACCGGCGCGGCCTTCAGCTTCCTGGCGGGCGCCTCGGGCTGGCAGCGCTGGTTCTTCGTCGGCCTGGGCGTGGCCGCCACGATCTTCATCATCTGGATGCTGCGCCGGCACGGCCACCAGACCCAGTTCGCCTGGGCCCTGAGCCTGATCCTCGGCGGCGCAGTGGGCAACATCGTCGACCGGCTGCTGCACGGCTATGTCGTCGACTTCATCCAGCTGCACTGGGCCGGCTGGTACTACCCGTCGTTCAACATCGCCGACAGCGCCATCACCGTCGGCGCCGTCCTGCTGATCTGGGACGAGCTGCGCCGCGTCAAGCGCGGCTGATCCGCACGCCGCGCCCCTGCATCCGAGGGTTCCTCCGGAGAAACGAGGCTGGCGCTGCGGCGACCGCCTGCGTAGCCTAGTACCCATCGAGGGCCGCGCCACGCATGCGCGGCTCGGAGGGACTCCACCGGGCGACATCGGCCCGCCATCCGGCGAGCGCGACGGCAGTGCGCGCGCGTCCGCCGGCGCGACGCGGCCGGGCCGCGCACGCGTGGCGGCGGGCGCTCTTCACGCACGGGCGCGGGGCCGCGCACGGCCGCGCGGGGGACGTGACGAAGTGGACATCGCGACCATGGACAGGACACGGCCGGCGGCGACAATCCGCTGCGACCAAACGTAACCAGAACAGGGCCTCGCCCCCATGCTCGACTTCTCCTGCCTGACCCACTATGACTGGCTCGATGTGCCCATGTGGGTCTACGACCAGGAGCGTCAGCGCAACCTGTGGGCCAATGCCGCGGCGCTGGCCTTCTGGCGGGCGGACAGCGCCGAGGAGTTCCTCTCCCGCGACCTCAGCGACATGAGCCCCTCGGTGGCCGAGCGGCTGGCCGTGACCGCCGCCGACCACACCCAGGGCAAGCTGGTGCGCGAGCAGTGGACGCTCTATCCCAAGGGCCAGCCCACCACGGTGATGCTGGTCTCCCGCGGCATCCGCACCCCCGACAAGCGTCAGGTGATGCTGTTCGCGGCCGATTCGCTGGTCAGCGGCGTCGACAAGAGCCTGCTGCGCGGCGTCGAGGCGCTGCAGCACACCTCGGTGCGCATCGCCGTGTTCTCGCTGCGCGACGGCAGCGTGCTGATGCGCAACCCGGCCGCGGCGATGTGCTTCAACGGGCTGCGCAAGACCATCGGCGCGACCGACTTCAGCGCCATCTTCCCCGAGCCCGACCTGGCGCGCCGCATCGTCGCCCAGGTGCGCGGCGGCCAGACCTTCGGCGCCGAGCTGGAGATCAACACCGCCAATGGCCGCCGCTGGCATGCGGTCGACGCCCGACCGATGCGCGACCCCGTCAGCGGCGAGGTGGTGCTGCAACTCAACGCCCGCGACATCGGCGACTTCAAGGCGACCCAGGCGCAGCTCGAGGCCGCGCGCGAAGCCGCCGAGGCGGCCAGCCAGGCCAAGAGTTCCTTCCTGGCCAACATGAGCCACGAGATCCGCACGCCGATGAACGGCGTGCTGGGCCTGACCGAACTGGTGCTGCAGACCGAGCTCAACGAGCGCCAGCGCAAGTTCATCGAGCTGGCCCACAGCTCGGCCAAGGGCCTGATGGTCATCATCAACGACCTGCTGGACATCGCGAAGATCGAGGCCGGCCGGGTGATCATCGACCAGGCGCCGTTCAGCCTGCACGACTGCCTGCGCGAGGCGCTGCATCCGCTGCTGCTGCAGGCGCACGAGAAGGGCCTGCAACTGCATGCGCGGGTGCAGCCCGGCGTGCCTCAGCACCTGCTGGGCGATGCGCTGCGGCTGCGCCAGATCCTGGTGAACCTCGTCGGCAACGCGCTCAAGTTCACCGAGAAGGGCGAGGTGCGTGTCGACATCCAGCGCATCGATGCCGACGAGCCGCTCCACGCCGGCCCGCTGCGGCTGCGCATCGCGGTGCACGACACCGGCATCGGCATGACGCGCGAGCAGATCGCGCAGATCTTCAGCCCGTTCACCCAGGCCGACGGCAGCATCACCCGCCGCTACGGGGGCACCGGCCTGGGCCTGACCATCGTCAAGCGCCTGGTCGAGCTGATGGGCGGCGAGGTGCAGGTGGAAAGCCAGCCCGGTGCTGGCTCCTGCTTCAGCTTCGAGGTCAAGGTCTCGCAGCCGCTCGTGCTGGATGAGGTGCTGCGCACCGAGACGGTGGACGTCGACGTGCACGAGACGACCGCCGGAGCGCTGGACGACGAGGCCGCCACCGACTTCGGCGCGGACACCGTGCCGGCGGAACTCGACGAACTGCCGCCGCCGCGTCGCGTGGTCAGCGACGCCGGGGCGCCGCAGGCGCGCCGGGAGACACGGGTGGAAACGCGGACGGACGCTCGGGACGAGCACAGCGCCAACGAGGCGCTGCTGGACGCGGAGACGGTGGCCGCCGACCTCGACGGCCCGATCGCCCCCTCCGGTTCAAACCAGCAGCACGCCTGAGCCGGTCGTCGTGCGAGCCTCCAGCTCGCGATGGGCGCGCTGGACCTCATCGAACGGATAGCGCTGCTCGACCTCGATGCGCACCGCGCCGCGCTCGACGGCGGCGAACAGGTCGCCAGCGATCGCCTGCGTGGTCTCGAGCGAATCGAGGTGCACGAACAGCGAGGGCCGCGTCAGGTACAGGCCCTTGGCCGACAGCGCGCCCAGCGCCACCGGCGGGACCACGCCCGACGCATTGCCGAAGCTCACCATCAGCCCGAACGGCCGCAGGCTGGCCAGCGAGCCTTCCCAGGTCGAGGCACCGACCGAGTCGTAGACGACCTTCACGCCCCGGCCGCCGGTGATCTCCTTGACCCGCTCGGCGAAGTTCTCGGTCGAGTAGTTGATCGCGAACTCGGCGCCATGGTCGAGCGCCAGCCGGCACTTGGCGTCGCTGCCGGCGGTGGCGATCAGCCGCAGCCCCAGCGCCTTGGCCCATTGGCAGGCGATCAATCCGACGCCGCCCGCCGCCGCGTGGAAGAGCACATGGTCGCCCGGCTGCAGCCCGCCCTGCGGCAGCGTGCGGCGCAGCAGGTACTGCACCGTCATGCCCTTGAGCATCATCGCGGCGCCCTGCTCGAAGCTGAGGAAGTCCGGCAGCTTCACGACGCACCGGGCCGGCATCACGCGCGCGGTCGCGTAGGCGCCGATCGGCTGGCTCGCATAGGCGGCGCGATCGCCGGGTCGCAGGTGCGTGACGCCCTCGCCCACCGCCTCGACGATGCCGGCGCCCTCCATGCCCAGGCCGGTCGGCAGGGGCAGCGGATAGACGCCGCTGCGATGGTAGATGTCGATGTAGTTCAGGCCGCAGGCGGCATGGCGGATGCGGATCTCGCCCGGGCCGGGGTCACCGACCTGGACCGGCTCGATCGTCAGGACCTCCGGTCCACCAGCTTGCGAGATGCGCACGGCTCTGTCGCTCATCGGGGTTCTCCTCATGGGGGGATGTCGCTCGCGCGTCGCCCGACGCGTCGATTGCGGCTATCGTGCCAGCCTCCCGACCGACGCGCACCGCCGCGATGAGCTTGACCCCACGCCTGGCCCTGATGCTGACGCTGCCCCCGCTGCTGTGGGCCGGCAACGCCGTGGTCGGGCGCTCGGTCGGCCCGCTGGTGCCGCCGCTGCTGCTCAACGCGATGCGCTGGACGCTGGCCTTCGCACTGCTGCTGCTGATCGCCCGTCCGGCACGGGCGCTGCTGCAAGACCTGGCCCCGCTGCGAGCACGCTGGGGCTACTTCGCGCTGACCGGGCTGCTGGGCATGGGCTGCTACAACGCGCTGCAGTACCAGGCGCTGCACAGCTCCACCGCGCTCAACGTGACGCTGATCGCCGCCAGCCTGCCGGTGTGGATGCTGGCGGTCGGCGCACTGCTCTATCGCGTCTGGCCGACACGACGTCAGCTCGCCGGCGCGCTGCTGTCGCTGGCCGGCGTGGCGCTGGTGATCTCGCGCGGACATCTGGAGCGCCTGGCGCAGGTGCAGTTCGTGCGGGGCGACCTGCTGATGCTGCTGGCCGTGCTGAGCTGGGCCTTCTACAGCTGGCTGCTGGCGCGACCGCCCGCCCACATGCAGCGCGAGCGCCGGCCCGATTGGGACTGGTCCGCGCTGCTGATGGCGCAGATGCTGTTCGGCCTGGTCTTCGGCTGGGCCTCGGCCGGCGCCGAGCAGGCCATCGGCGTGCCGCCGGTGCAGTGGGGCTGGCCGATGGTCGCGGCACTGGTCTACGTGGCGGTGGGGCCGTCGCTGATCGCCTACCGCTGCTGGGGCCTGGGAGTCGCGCAAGCGGGGCCGACGCTGGCCGCCTTCTTCGGCAACCTGACGCCGGTGTTCGCGGCGCTGATGTCGGCGGCGCTGCTGGGCGAATGGCCGGCCTGGTTCCACGGCGCGGCCTTCGCGCTGATCGCGGCGGGGATCGTGGTGTCCTCGGGCCGCGGCGGGGCCGGCAAGCTCACCGCGCCAGCGGCACCCACACCCCGTTGAGCACCAGCCCGCGCGGGGCGCCGGGCCCGGCGGATACGCGCGGCTCGATGTCGATGACCTCGGCGACAGCCGGCGACCGATCGCGCGCCGTGCCGGGCGCCACGCGCATCACGCGCTGGATGCGCTCGACGCGCTCCACGCGCTCGATGCATTCGACGATCTCGATCCGTTCGGAGGCCATGGGGCGAATTCTTCGCGCCCGGCCCGATCAGTTCGATCCCTCTTCAAGTCTTCAAAGCAGCATCCACCGACTCATTGAGGTCGACGACTAGCAATATCTGGCTAGTCGCCGCCGCCTCAGAAGGTGCCCGGATAGGCGCCGCCATCCAGCAGGATGTTCTGCCCGGTCAGGTAGCCGGCGTGGGCCGAGCACATCAGCGCGCAGATCGCGCCGAATTCCGCGGCGCTGCCGAAGCGCTGCGCCGGGATGGTGCTCATGCGCTTGGCGCGGACGTCGTCCACGGGCTGACCGGACTTCTGCGCCCCGGCGGCCATCGTCTTCTGCAGGCGTTCGGTATCGAAGGCGCCGGGCAGCAGGTTGTTGATCGTGACGTTGCGGCCGGCGATGCGCGGCTGGCGCGCGATGCCCGCGACGAAGCCGGTCAGGCCGGAGCGCGCGCCGTTGGACAACCCCAGCACGTCGATCGGCGCCTTCACCGCGCCGGACGTGATGTTGACGATGCGGCCGAAGCCGCGATCGGCCATCTGGTCGACCGTCGCCTTGATCAGCGCGATCGGCGTCAGCATGTTGGCGTCGAGCGCGGCGAGCCACTGCTCGCGCTCCCAGTCGCGGAAATCGCCAGGCGGCGGCCCCCCGGCATTGTTGATGAGGATGTCGACGCGCGGCGCGGCGGCCAGCGCGGCGGCGCGGCCGGCCTCGGTGGCGATGTCGCCCGCGACGGCCAGGACCTGCACGGCCGGGTTGATCGCGCGCAGCCGCGCGGCCTGCGCCTGCAGCGCCTCCTCGCCGCGCGCGGTGATCACCACGTTCACGCCTTCAGCGGCCAGCGCCTCGGCGCAGCCCGCGCCCAGGCCCTTCGAGGCCGCGCACACCAGGGCCCACTTGCCCGAGAGTCCCAAGTCCATGTCGATCTCCGTTGCTTGATTCGTCGGTCCTCGCGGGCAGACTTGCGCACTGCCATCGCCGCCGACCGTCACCCTGCCCTCTCCCGCTGGCGGGAGAAGCGCTCATCCCTTCAGCGGCGCTGGCGCGCCAGCAGCCACACGCCGCCCAGCACCAGCACCGTGCCCGCGACGACCCAGCCGGTGAGCGGCTCGTCGAGGATGAGCACGCCCATCAGTATCGTGGACATGGGCCCCACCATGCCGGTCTGCGCCGCGACACCCGCCCCCAGGCGCTCGATGGCCATCATCACCATCAGCACCGGCGCGAAGGTGCAGGCCAGCGCATTCAGCGCCGACAGCCACCACACCGCCGGCGCCAGTTCCGCCAGGCCCGACACCGGCCGCGTCAGCAGGAACTGCGCGATGCACAGGCCGCAGGCGACCGAGGTGGCCAGGCCGGTAAGCCGCATGGCACCCAGGCGCTGGACCCACTCCCCGCTGTAGACCAGGTAGAGCGCGTAGGACACCGCGCTGCCGAAGACCAGCGCGCCGCCGAGCCACACGTTGGCGCCGGCGACCTGGAGTTCGTGCCCGAAGACCAGCAGCACGCCGGCGTAGCTGACGGCCAGTGCGCCCGCCTGGCGCAGCGTCACGCGGCGACCGAACATCGCCCACGAGAGCAGCAGCACGAGGGTCGGGTTGAGGTAGAGGATGAGGCGCTCGAAGCTGGCGGTGACGTAGGCCAGGCCGGCGAAGTCCAGGAAGCTCGCGAGGTAGTAGCCGCTGAAGCCGAGGCCCAGCACGGCGAGCTTCTCGCGGCCGGTCAGCGCGGGTTTGCCCCGACCGGCCCACCACGCGAGCGCGAGGAACAGCGGCAAGGCCAGCAGCATGCGCAGCATCAGCAGCGTGATCGCGTCGACGCCATGGCGGTAGGCCAGCTTCACGATGATGGCCTTGCCGGAGAAGCCGATCGCGCCGCCGACGGCCAGCATCAGCCCCGGCAACGGCACGCGCGCGCCGTGGGCATCGGGGCGGGCGATCGAGGTCGCCGGTGAAGGACTGCTCATGGCGAGCGATTCTAGGAATCGCGACCGGCGCCGCTTTCGCGAAGGGGCAATGCACGATTGCTCCGCGTCCGTGTCCGGGCCGCCCCTCGCCCTTCACCCTCGCACTGCGCCCCGCGCCCTCACCCTTCGCCCTTTCGCCCATTCGCTCTTTCGCCTTCTCACCATTTGCACCTTGCATCCGTTCGCACTGGAAGCCACGGACGCCGGGCCCTCGCCAGGCCGGCGCGCTCGTGTCCCCTGCCCTGTCCCCTCCCGCGTGAATAGTTGTCCCGCGCACTGCGCGCGTGCGGCGGCGCGCTCAAGTCCTGCCCCCTTGCGCCGATGACCGGAAGCGCCTGCCGCCATCGAGCGGCGGGCGCCGTGGGGATGGCAACGACAAGGGGCCGCGCGCCGACGGGCGCGACAAGGTCCCGGACCTGAGAGGGACCCTGCATGAGATACACCGAAAGCATCGCCGCCAGCGCGCAGGCGCTGCGTGCCGCCTTGCCGCTGATGTCGAGGCAGCGCGCGGCACTGCACCCGGTCACCTATGCCGTCTGGTACGAGCATGTGACCGCGATGAACGGCGCGTTGAGCCGCGAACTGATGAGCCTGACGCAGGACGGCGCCACGCTGGACGAGCCGCAGACCTGGGCGCTCTACCGCCGGCACATTGCCGAGCTGGACGAGCAGATGGCCGCGACGCTGGCGCAGGACGTCGGCGACGTGCTGCGGGGCGTCTCGGACTGCACCGATCAGGCCGGTCAGCAGGTGCAGCACTATGCGCACGCGTTGCAGGACTGGGAGCGCGCGCTGCGCTCTGCCGCGCCGGGCCAGCATGTGGCGGTGCTGGCCGCCGCGCTGCAGGGCACGCGGGACATGCGCCACGCGGTCGACAGCCTGATGAACCGCCTGGAGGCAAGCCGGCAGGAAGTGGCCACGCTGCGCCAGGAAGTCCATCGCGCCCGCAGCGAGGCGCTGCTGGATCCGCTGACCGGGCTGAGCAACCGCCGCGGCTTCGACCGCGCCCTGGCCGACTGCCTGCGCAGCCCCGAGGCCGGCACGCCGACCGCGCCCTGCCTGCTGCTGGGCGACCTCGACGACTTCGCCGCCTTGCGGGAGCGCCTCGGCCAGCAGCGTCTGGACGAGGCGCTGCGCCAGGTCGCCAGCACGGTGCGCAGCATCGCGCAGAGCCACCACCTGGCCGCGCGCCTGGAGGACGACGAATTCGCGCTGCTGATCCCCGGCGCCGGCCTGCACGAGGCCTACACCCTGGCCGAGCAGCTGCGCCATGGCGTCGCCCAGCTGCAGGCGGACGCGGAGCGCCGCCTGAGCCTCTCGCTGGGCGTCACGCAGCTCGGCGGCGGCGAGACGGCGCGCGAGTTCCTCGGCCGCGCCGACCAGGCCTTGCGCGCATCTCGTGCACAAGGCCGCAACCGGGTCACCGTGCTGGCCGCGGATGAGCGTTTCGCCGCATGAGGCCGTCTCCCCCGGTGCGTATCATCGGCCGTCACAAGGGTGGGACAGAGGGACGGACGTGGCCCTGATGAAGACTTCGTTGCGCAGCGCCGTGATCCTGGCGCTGCTGGTGGGCCTGGCCCTGCCGACCGGCGGCGTGCTGCTGTACGAGCAGCAGCTCAGCCGCCGCGTCGTGATGGAAGACCTGCAGCGCGACCTGTCGCGCGTGTCGGAGGTGCTGGCGCTGTCGCTGGCCGAGCCGATCTGGCAGGTTTCGCCCGACCTGGCCGAGCCGATGGTCAAGGCGCAGGTGGAAGACCCGCGCTTTGTCTCGGTCGTCGTGACCGAGAACTCGGCCCAGCAGGCCTTCGTCGAGTTCCACCGCGGCTCGCCCGACGACGCGATGACGCTGAGCGAGACCCGGCCGGTGCTGCGCGACGGCCGCGAGATCGCCCGGCTCACCGTCGTCATGAGCGCCGAGCCGCTGATGGCGCGCAAGCGCGCCGACCTGTGGAACGCGCTGTGGCGCAGCCTGCTGACGCTGACGGTGTCGCTGGCGCTGATCCTGGTCGTGATGCAGCGCCGCGTGCTGCGTCCGATCGATCGACTGTCCGGCGCGGCCGACGAACTGGCCTCCGGTCAGCTCGACAAGCCGCTGGAACTGGGCGGCGAGGACGAGATCGCCCGCGTCGGCAAGGCGATGGAGCGCATGCGGCTGGCGCTGCTCAAGGCCTTCGACGACCTGCGCGGCCATGCCAGCACGCTCGAGGAGCAGGTGGCGCAGCGCACCGCGGAACTGACCGAGGCCAATGCCGAGCTGACGCAGGCGCTGTCCAACCTCAAGACCGCGCAGCGGGAACTGGTCGAGTCGGAGAAGCTGGCCTCGCTCGGCCGCCTCGTGGCCGGCGTCGCGCATGAACTGAACACGCCGCTGGGCAACGCGCTGACCGTCGTCTCGGCGCTGGAGGACCGCTGGGGCAAGCTCGACCGCATGCTGGCCGACAACACGCCGATGCGTCGCAGCCAGCTCGAGGAACTCGTCAAGGACACGCGCCGCGGCCAGGACATCCTGCACCGCAACGTGCAGAAGGCGGCCGACCTGGTGCGCGACTTCAAGCAGGTCGCCATCGACCAGACCAGCGACACGCGGCGCGACTTCGAGCTGGGACAGGTGGTCGAGGACGTGCTCGTCATGGTCGAGCCCAGCTTCAAGCACACGCCCTTTCGCATCGTCACCGAGTTGCGCTCGGACCTGCGCATGAACAGCTATCCCGGCGCACTGGGCCAGGTGCTGACCAACCTGCTGATGAATGCGCTGATCCATGCCTTCGAGGGCAGCGAGCGCGGCCAGGTGACCGTCAGCTGCCACCGGCTCGACGCGTCGCAGGTGGAGCTCAGCGTCAGCGACGACGGGCGCGGCATGGATGCCTCGGTCGTGCGCCGGATCTTCGATCCGTTCTTCACCACCCGGCTCGGCAAGGGCGGCTCGGGCCTGGGCATGCACATCGTCCACAACATCGTGACGAACGTGCTGGGCGGTCAGATCGAGGTGATCTCGCAGCCCGGCGAGGGAACGCGCATGGTGATGCGCCTGCCGGTCGACGCGCCGCTGCGCGCCGCCGGCGAGGACCGGATCGCCTGATCCGTCCTCCGGTCGCGGACGCTTACTGCGAAGCGCCCGACGCGGCGGCCGAGGCCGCTTCCGTGGGCAGCGCCGCGGACGCCGCCGCGATCGCAGCCGAGGCCGCATCGCTGGCGGCCTGCTCGGCATGCCCGCCGGTCACATCGTGCTTCTCGCCCGTCAGGTCGATGTTGCCGCCACTCTTCATCAGCACGAACAGGGCCACGGCGGCGAAGACGATGAATCCAAGGACGAGTTTCCACATGGCTGCGATGTTCCTTCTTGAGGTTGCCGGTCACGACTGTCGACCGGGTCGGCGGCCATTGTGGAAAGCCAGCCTGACATCAGGCTGAGCGCCGCTTCGGCGCGGCCGATGCGCGCGATCGCAAAGGCGATCGGGCCGGCCGCCGCAACGGAATGGAACGCAACGGAACGAAAAAGGGCGGCCCGAGGGCCGCCCTTGTCGTCGGAGGGACGCGCGCTCAGTCGCGGGCGTAGATGTCCACGTCCTTGGTCTCGCGGACGAACAGCAGGCCGATCACCAGGGTGAGCGCGGCGATGCCGATCGGGTACCACAGGCCGTGATAGATGTTGCCGTTCTGGGCCACCATCGCGAAGCTGATCGACGGCAGCAGGCCGCCGAACCAGCCGTTGCCGATGTGGTACGGCAGGCTCATCGACGTGTAGCGGATGCGGGTCGGGAACAGCTCGACCAGCATCGCGGCGATCGGGCCGTAGACCATCGTCACGTACAGCACCAGCACGCTCAGGATCGCGATCACCAGCGGCGTGTTGACCTTGGCCGGGTCGGCCTTGGCCGGATAACCGGCGGCCTTCATCGCCTCGCCCAGTTCCTTCTTGAAGGCGGCGATCTTCTTGGCGCTGTCCTCGTCGAACTTGTGGCCGCCGGCGGTCAGCGTGGCGCTCGGCGCCTCGATGACCTTGTCGCCCACCTTCACCTGGCCGGAGCCTGCGGCGCCCGGCACGGTCTCGTAGTTCGCCGCGGCCTGCGCCAGGGCGCGCTTGGCGATGTCGCAAGGCGTGGTGAAGTCCACGTCGCGCGCCACCGGGCTGCCCTGGAACGAGCACTGCGCCGGGTCGGTCGTCAGCGTGATCTGCGCGGTGGCCTGGGCCTTGGCCAGGTCCGGGTTGGCCGCGTTGGTCAGCGCCTTGAACAGCGGGAAGTAGGTCAGGATCGCCAGCAGCAGGCCGGCCATGATGATCGGCTTGCGGCCGATGCGGTCCGACAGCGTGCCGAACACGACGAAGAACGGCGTGCCGATCAGCAGCGCGACCGCCACCATGATGTTGGCCGCGGCCGGATCGACCTTGACCACGCTCTGCAGGAAGAACAGCGCGTAGAACTGGCCCGTGTACCAGACCACGCCCTGGCCGGCGACCAGGCCGAACAGCGCCAGCAGCACGATCTTCAGGTTCTTCCACTGGCCGAAGGACTCGGACAGCGGCGCCTTGGAGGTCTTGCCTTCCGACTTCATCTTCTGGAAGGCGGGCGACTCGTTCATCGACAACCGGATCCACACGCTGATCGCCAGCAGCAGGATCGAGACGATGAACGGAATGCGCCAGCCCCAGGCCGCGAAGGTCGCCTCGCCGAGCGCCGTGCGGGTGCCCAGGATGACGATCAGCGACAGGAACAGGCCCAGCGTCGCCGTGGTCTGGATCCACGAGGTGTACGCGCCGCGCTTGCCGTGCGGGGCGTGCTCGGCGACGTAGGTCGCGGCACCGCCGTATTCGCCGCCCAGCGCCAGGCCTTGCAGCAGGCGCAGGCCGACCAGGATCACCGCGGCGGCGGGACCGATCGTCTCGTAGGTGGGCAGCACGCCGACGATGAAGGTCGACAGGCCCATGATCAGGATGGTCACCAGGAAGGTGTACTTGCGGCCGATCATGTCGCCCAGGCGGCCGAACACCAGCGCGCCGAACGGACGCACGATGAAGCCGGCGGCGAAGGCCATCAGCGAGGCGATGAACTGGGCCGTGGGATCCAGGCCGGTGAAGAACTGCTTGCCGATGATCGCGGCCAGCGAGCCGTACAGGTAGAAGTCGTACCACTCGAACACCGTGCCCAGCGACGAGGCGAAGATGACCTTCTTCTCCTCCGCTGTCATCGGCGCATTGGTGGTCACCGCGCTTGCAGTTGCCATGGGTTTTCTCCTCGATTCCCAGAACCATCGACCGATGGCCCTTGGGGCGGGACTATCCGAGCGCGCTCTGACCTATTTCTGACGGCATCCTTGCCTGAGGCTGACAAACTCCGGCGCAACCCGGAGTCTGGATTTCTCGATGCGGAATTTCGAAGCCTGTGCGCCGCAGCAAAGGGTATGTCCCTACCCAGGGTTTGCTAGCCCGAGTCAGCTGCGACGCACCCCGACCGGCAGCGTCGCCGCGGCCGTCCAGGCCGGCCCGTCGAACCAGGCGTCGCCGTCGAGGTAGCCGGTCAGCATGTCCATCGCATCCAGGCCCCAGAACAGCTTGTCGTCGACGGCCATCGTCGGCACGCCGAAGACGCCCCGCGCCAAGGCGGCGTCAGTGGCCTCGCGCAGCGCGGCCTTGACCTCGTCGGACGCCGGATCGCGCTGTGGCGCGAGCTCCGCCGCCAACGCCGCCAGGCGCGCCGGATCGGCCGCGTCCAGGCCGCCGCGCCAGACGTGGCGCAGCACCCGCTCGACCGCATGGCGGCCGGGCGTCTGTCCGGCCGGCGCGGTGGCCCAGAGCAGCCGCAGCAGCGGCAGCGGGTTGAACGGATGCGCCGCCGGCAGGTCCAGCGGCACGCCCAGCCGGTGGCCCTGCCACAGCACCTGGCGGTAGGTCCAGTCGCGCTTGCCGGGGATCTCGGCCGGGCCCTTGTGGTCGAGCGACTTCAGCATCGCGCCGAACACGATCGGCAGGTAGCGCACCGCCACGCTGCGCCCGGCCAGCGCCTCGGGCAGGCGCTCGAAGGCCAGCGCGGCATACGGGGAGATCGGGTCGAAGTAGAAGTCGATCGTGTGCACGTTCAGGTCTCCTGCCTGGCGCCGACGCCGACGCCGGCGGCGGCGGTGGTCGATGGTCCCCTCGCGCGCGCGGGCTGGCGGGACCGGGGAAAGGGTCGGGTGAAGCAGTCGCCGGATCAACCGCGCGGCGGCTCGGTCGCGAGCGCGCCGTGCGCGGCCAGGAGCGCCCGGCGCTGCGGCAGCAGGTTGAGCAGCCGGATGCGGTCCTCGTCGTCGGACTTGCTCCAGCCGGCGATCTCCGGGATCGTCCGCGCGCAGCCGCGGCACAGCGCGGTGGGCTCGTGCATCTTGCAGATGTTGATGCAGGGCGAGGCGACCCGGCCTTCCGGCGTTCGCCGGGCGTTGTCGGCGGTGACGGGGGCGTCGGCGCCGGCCGGCTGCCCGGCCGCGACGGGCGTGGCGGCGCTCACTGGGCCACCTCGATCACCGGCGCGCCGGTCAGGGCGACGAGCTGCCGCGGCGTCATCGGGAACACGCCGTTGGGATGGCCGGCCGCGGCCCAGATCGTGTCGAAGCGGAACAGTTCCTGGTCGATGTACAGCTGCGGCGCGGTCGCGTCGCTGGCGTAGGTCGGCTGGAAACCCAGCGGCGAGACGCCACCGATCGAGAAGCCGGTGCGCGCCTTCACATAGTCCGCATCGGCACGGCCGAGCTTGCCGGTATGGGCTTCGAGCTTGCGCTCGTCGACGCGCTTGTCGCCCGAGGCGATGACCAGCACCGCGGTGTCGTCGGCCTTGCGCCGGAACACGACGCTCTTGGCGATCTGGCCCAGGGCCACGCCCAGCGCGTCGGCCGCTTCCTGCGAGCTGCGGGCCGAGACCTCGAGCCATCGCGGCTCGTGCTCGTGGGACAGGGCGCGCAAGGCGGCGCACACGCGCTGGAAGCCGTCAGGCCGGGCCGCGCCGGCCTCGGCGGGCGGCACGGGGGAGGTGGAGTCGCTCAGGTCACTCATGGCGCGCATTGTGCCGAAGCGTCATCGACCCGATGAGGGCCAGGGTCGACATGCGACGCGGGCGCGACCCGATGTCACCTCGGCGTCAGAGGCCGCTAGGGCGAGCGCTCTCCTGCGGCGGGCGGGCTTGCGCTATGGTCCGCGCTCATGACCGATGCGAAGCATGAATCGAAGGCCGCGACGGCCGGTGCGGCCGGGACTGCGCCCGAGGCAATCCCCGACAGCGCCGGCGCTGCGGCGCCGGGCGTGAAGAGCCCTTTCGAGCCGGAATTCACCGACGCGCTGTGCGAGATCTTCGAGCGGCTGATCACCTTCAACCAGGTGCTGGGGTTGAAGGTCGACGAACTGCAGCATGAGATCGTCCGGGCCCACATCCGCATGCGGCCCGACCTGGTGGGCCATTACGCCCACAACCGGCTGCACGGCGGCGTGATCAGCGCGACGCTGGACGCGATGGGCGGTCTGGCGGTGATGGCCGCCACCGGCGCGCGTCACCTCGACGAAGCGCCGCAGCAGCGGCTGCAGCGCTTCAGCAAGCTCGGCACGATCGACCTGCGCGTGGACTACCTGCGGCCCGCCATCGGCGCCGTCTTCCGCTGCGAGGCCGAGGTCATGCGCCTGGGCAGCCGCGTCGCCAATACGCGCATGGCCTTCACCGACGAGCAGGGCCGGCTGCTGGCCACCGGCGCGGCGGCGTACATCGTGTCGTGAAGACCGAGCCGGGGCGGGTCGTCCTCGGCATCACTCCGCCGCGGCCTCTTCCTTCACGGTGCTGACCCGGTACGCACAGCGCCTCGCGCCGGCGAGCAGATGCTCGGTGCGCTCGACAGCGAGTGCCGGCCCCAGGCAGCGCTGGAACAGCGCCAGTTCCGAGCGGCAGAAGCCCTGGCAGCTGCGCGCGGCGGCGCAGATCGGGCAGTGGTCCTCCACCAGCAGCCAGTCGCGTCCGGCGCGCTCGGCGCGCGCCATGTAGCCCTCCTCGGCACGCAGCCGGGCGAGTTCCCGCACCTTGTCGCCGGGGGTGCGGCATCGCGCGAGCGCGGCGCGATAGCGTTGCTCGCTGTCACGCTCGCGGGCGGAGATGAGCTGGTCCAGCCCCGCCTCGCCGAAGACCGCGCGCGCCTGCTGGATCAGCTGCAGCGTCAAGTCGGCATGTCGATCCGGGAAGCGGCCGTGCCCGGCCTCCGTCAGCGCCCAGAGTTTGCGAGGCCGGCCCGGGCGCGAGCCGGTGCCCGGCTCGCCTGGTGCGCCGCGGTCGAGGTCCCCGATCGTGCCCTCGTCCTCGCCGAACGGACGCCCGTCCCGGCGCTCGTCGCGCGCATCGACCAGGCCCTGCTCCTCCAGCCGCGCGAGCAGCTTGTGCGCGCCCATCGGCGTGATCGCCAGCGCCGCGGCCAGCGCGGCGGCCGGCTGCGGACCGCGGCTCTTGAGCTCGAACAGCAGCCGGTCTTCGTTGCCCTGGCTCATGAATGGCGCCTCGCGAAGCGGATGAAGCCGATCGCCGCGAGCAGGCAGGTCGTGCCGCCGAGCAGCATGATCCAGCGCGCCGACAGCATGCCGAGCGCCCCGCCGATCAGCGCGATCAGCGTGTTGGACAGGCAGAACACCGTCGTCAGCAAGCCCATCACGCGGCCCTGGCCGTGCGCGGCGAAGCGCTCCGACATCCACGCCGGCATCAGCGCGTTGTAGAACGACAGCGGCACGCCCAGCAGCGGGATCAGCGCCAGCCCCAGCCACGACGGCGCCAGGCTCAGCGCCAGCAGCCCGATCGCCGCCACCACCGCGAAGCGCGCCGCGCGATGCAGCGGCGTCGGCCCCGAGCCGATGCGGGCGGCGAAGAGGCTGGCCGCGGTCATCGCGGCGCACTGCACCGCCGTCACCAGCGCGATCCCCCGGCTCCCCAGCCCGGCCTGCTGCAGCATCCACAGCGGCGCGAACTCGTACAGCGCATTGACCCCCAGCGTGTAGGCCAGCTGCAGCAGCGCGAGATGGCGCAGCACCGGGTCCTGCACCACCAGCCCCAGCGACTGCTGGCGCCGCATCGCCGCCAGCAGGCCGCCCTCCGGCCGCGCCGCGGGACGGTCGTCCGGCAGCCCGACGCCCAGCAGCACCAGGCAGGGCACCAGCACGACCGCGGCGACGATGAAGGGCACCGCCTCGCCCCAGGGCAGCGTCAGGCCACCCAGCAGCGGCCCGACCAGCCAGCCGATGTAGAGGCTCGCATTGAGCCAGGCGAAGCTGCGCGTGCGTTCCAGCTGCGGATGCCAGTCGGCCAGCAGCGCCCGCACCACCGCGACGTTGCCCTCGGTCAGCCCGGTCGCGAAGCGCGACAGCACGAACAGCGGATAGTCGCGCGAGGCCAGCGCGAAGGCGCTCAGCCCGTAGCCGACCAGCGTCGCGGTGATGGTGATGCCGAGCACGCGGCGGCGACCGTAGCGGTCGGACATCGGCCCCACGACCAGGCTGCCGACCAGGATGCCGGCGGGATTGACCGCCAGGGCCAGGCCCATGAGCAACTCCGGCCGCAGGCCCAGGAAGTGGGTGAAGTCGTCGACGGGTCCGCCGACGAAGATCGGCGCCAGGATCGGATACGGCAGCGCGACGCCGGCGGTGCTCATCAGCGCGAGCGCGCAGACGGCCCAGAGCAGCAGGTGCGGATGGCGCAGCGGCGCCGGCGGGACGGAGGGGGACGCAGAGGGGGACAGCACGGCGCTCATTGTGCGGCCCCCTCCCGCCGCAGGCACAAGGCATAGCCGGGCCAGCCGCGATGACGCCATTCCTCGCGCGCGGCGTCCGCGACCTTGATGCGGTGGTCGTTCATCGTCCAGTGGAGGCTGGGCAGTTCGCGGGTCCAGTCGTCCTCGGACGCGCTGCCCGCATGCACCAGCGCCCAGGCCGGCGCCGGCCGCTGGTCCGACAGGTAGGTGCCCAGCCAGGCGCGCCAGGCATTGCGCAGCACCTGGCCCTCGTCGACGACCAGGCCGCGCGAGGCCGCCGCCTCCAGCAACACCCGCAGCGCATGCGTGCCGGTCACCAGGTGCAGCGCGGCGAACTGGTGTCGCGACAGGTAGACCGCCAGCGAGGCCTCGGCCAGGTCGTCCAGCGTCAGGCGCGGACGCTCGACGTAGGCCGCGAAACCGGGCAGGGTCGCAGCGTGCTGCATGCGGGTCGTGATCAGGCTGCCGGGCATCGCCGGCATGGTCATCGCCGGATCGGCGCGCACCGCATCGATCACGTCGCGCAGCCGTGCGCTGCCCTGCCCCGACGGCACCGGCGGGCCAAGCGGCGACTCGATGCCGGCCGTCGTCCGCAGCGCGGCGTCCAGTTCCTCCGCATGCCCCGACTGCAGCGCATACGCCAGCCGGATCGCGACATGGAAGGCCTGCGCCTCCGGCGCGTCCAGCACGCGCCGCAGGGCGTCCTCCACCGTCGGGGCCGGCGTGTCGTCCGCCACGGCCGGACGCGACAGCGGCGCCCAGTGGTCGATCTGCCGCTGCAATGCCTGGCGAGGAGCGCCGAGCCGCGCCAGCGCCCCCAGCGCCATCGGCAGGTGGTTGAACAGCGGCATCGCCTCGGTGCCGTACATCGGGCCGAAGCGAACCGACTGGTCCAGGGCCTCGTGCAGGCCCGCCGGCCAGGGCGGCCCCTTGAGCTCGAGCTCGTTGTCGTCCGGATCGAACAGGTACAGCGACGGGCCGTCCCCCTCCGCCCCGTAGCGCGAGCCGTAGGCGTCGACGCGCACGCCGCGCTCGGTCAGCCAGCGGCGCAGCGCGGGCTCGTCGAGCGCCTCGACGCGCAGGCAGAAGTGGTCGACGTTGCGGCCCTCCGCGCCCGGGCCGGCGCCCCCCGCGCTGCCGAGCTTCCCGTCCAGTGGCACGAGGTCGATCAGCTGCGCGCCGGCGCGCAGCTGCACCAGACCGATCGCCTCCTGACGCCGCTCGACGGTACAGCCGAGCAGGTCCACGTAGAAGCGCAGCGAGGCGGACAGGTCCCGCACGCGCAGGACGATGTGGTCGAGTCCCTGGATCTTGATCATGGCGCGCTCCTTCTGCTTGCTGTCGTTGCGTCGCGGCGTCCGCGTGCCGTCGATCGTCGTGGCGCCATGATCGCGCTGCGCCCCGATTA
The DNA here is from genome assembly GCF_002761755.1 of Roseateles chitinivorans. Lineage (GTDB taxonomy): Bacteria > Pseudomonadota > Gammaproteobacteria > Burkholderiales > Burkholderiaceae_C > Roseateles > Roseateles chitinivorans. The sequence goes on along the minus strand of NZ_PEOG01000035.1, from coordinate 23,214 downwards.
AATAAACAATTTGTTTATTAACACTCCTCCCCGCAGGGAGACCCGACAATCGCGTCCATGGCTTTCCGACCTCTTCCCCTTCCCGACGACATCCCCGGCCGGCTGTGGTTGCAGTCGATGCCGGGCCGCCGTGAGCCGTGGAGCGCGTTCCTCGACGAGGCGCGGCTGAACCGGCTCGACATGCTGGTCTGCCTCAATCCGCTGGAGGAAGTCGCCGAGCTGTCGCCGGCGTATCACAAGGCGGTCGCGCAGGGCCGGATGCCGTTCCGCTGGCTGCATGTGCCGATGCGCGACTTCGGGCTCGCGGCGGATGCCGCGGCCTTCCGCCAGGGCGTGGAGCAGGTCGCGCAGGGCCTGCGCATGGGCGATCGCGCGCTGCTGCATTGCGCCGCCGGCATGGGCCGCACCGGCACCATGGCCGCCTGCGTGCTCAAGCGCCTGGGCATGCCGGCCGCCGAGGCGCTCGCCGCGGTCAGCGCCGCCGGATCGAATCCTCAATCGGCGCTGCAGTCCGGCTGGATCCATCAGTTCTGAAGCTCGCCACCGCCGGACGTCCGGCCCGGCCCCTCCCCGCGTTCCCTCGCCCGCCGCCGTCCCGACCGATCCCGTCATGTCGCCCTCGCCTTTCGCCCACCTCGACCAACAGGTGCTGCACGCCGATGCCCATCGCGTCGTCGTCGACAAGCCGCCCGGCCTGCTGTCGGTGCCGGGGCGCGGCGAAGAGAAGCAGGACTGCGCCTGGGCCCGCGTCGCGGCGACCTGGCCCGATGCATTGATCGTCCACCGCCTGGACCAGTCGACATCCGGGCTGATCGTCTTCGCCCGCGGCGAGGCGATGCAGCGCGCGCTCAGCGACGCCTTCGCGACCCGGCTCGTCGACAAGCGCTACGAGGCCGTCGTGCACGGCCTGATCGCGCGGGACGCGTTCGAGATCGAGCTGCCGCTGATCGTCGACTGGCCCAACCGGCCGCGGCAGAAGATCGATGCCGAGCGCGGCAAACCCAGCCTCACCCGGGTGCGGGTGCTGCATCGCGACCTGGCCGCCAACACCACGCGCGTCGAACTGGAGCCGGTCACCGGCCGCTCGCACCAGTTGCGCGTGCACCTGCTGGCGGCCGGTCATCCGATCCTCGGCGACGCGCTCTACGCGCCGCCCGAGGTGCTCGCCCGCTCGCCCCGCCTGCTGTTGCATGCGCGGGACCTGCACTTGCCGGCGATGCTCGACGCGCCGCCGCTGACCTTGCATTCACCCCCGGCGTTCTGAGCGCACGTCGCGCCCCGCCCGATCCAGGAGTCCTCGTCATGTCCTCTTCCCCGAACGCCCTCACCCTCATCACCGGCAGCTCCCGCGGCCTGGGCGAAGCGCTGGCGCGCCAGTCGCTCGAGGCCGGTCACCTGGTGGTCGGCATCGCGCGCGGCCGCAGCGAGGCGCTGGAGCGCTTCGCCCATGAACGCGGCCTGCCGCTGCAGCAGTGGCAGGCCGACCTGTCCGCGCCGCTGGCGATCGCGCAGCATCTGGCCGACTGGCTGCGCACGCAGCCACGCGACTGGCGCTCGGCCACGCTGATCAACAACGCCGGCGTCGTCACGACGCCTGGACCGATCGACGGGGAGTCGCTGGAGGTGCTGTCCGCCGCGCTGCGCGTCGGCCTGGAAGCGACGGTGCTGCTGAGCGCCGCCTTCCTCGACGCCACGCGCGACTGGCCGGCCGAGCGCAAGGTGCTGAACATCTCGTCGGGGCTGGGCCGTCGCGCGATGGCGGGCAGCGCCCTGTATTGCGCAGCCAAGGCCGGCATGGACAACCTCAGCCGCGCGATGGCGCTGGACGAGGAACACAAGGCCAGCCAGGGCTTGCCGGCGGCGCGGATCGTGTCGCTGGCACCGGGCATCATCGACACCGACATGCAGGCGCAGCTGCGCGGCGGCGATGCATCGAAGTTCCCGGACCGCGACCGCTTCGCCGCATTCAAGGCCGAAGGCCAGCTTGTCAGCGCCGAGGACACCGCGGCGCGCGTGCTGCGCTTCCTCGGACGCGACGACTTCGGCCAGCAGGTGCTCGCGGACGTGCGCGACGCCTGAGCGACAGCCAGCCAGAAAACACGAAGCCGCCCGAAGGCGGCCCGGATGCCGCCCGAGGGCGGCGCGCCGACGCGTCGTTCAGCCGACCAGGTTCGCCAGCGTCAGCAGCGCCAGCAGCATCATCCACAGCACCACCGAGCGCCAGACCAGGCCGACGACGCTCTGCAGATGCCCGAGCTGCGGCGGCACGCCGCCGGTCGAGCCCTCGGCGCGCGTGGCGTCCATGTCGCCGCCGGATTCGAAGGTCTTGCTGCGGTCCGGGGTCACGCCCGGCGCGGCGCTGCCGCCCAGCTGCACGCCGACGGCGCCGGCCGCGGAGGCCAGGATGATGCCCTCGTTGTCATGGGCCCAGAGGGCCGCGTCGCGACGCCAGGCGTTCACCGCCTCCTCGAAGTTGCCGACGATGGCGAAGCCGGTCGCCGTCAGGCGCGCCGGGATGTGGTCGATCATGCCGAACAGCTTGCGCGACAGCGCCATCAGGCGCTCGTTGGTCGGCGCGTCCAGCGTGCGGCTCTTGAAGGCCCAGTAGCGGCCGGCGAATTCGGCCATCCGGTACAGCACCGCGCCGGCCGGACCCAGGCCCAGCGTCGAGAACAGCACGAACCAGAAGAAGACGCCGAAGACATGCCGATGCGCGGCCAGCAGCGAGTGCTCCAGCACATGGCGCAGCAGCTCGGTGCGCGGCAGCTCGCTGGCGTCCAGGTGGCGCCACTCGGCCAGCAGGCGACGGGCCTCGAGCTCGTCGCCGCGCTCGAGCGCGTCACGGATGTCGGTGAAGTAGTGACTGAACTGGCGGAAGCCCAGCGTCAGGTAGAGCACCAGCACGTCCAGCGCCAGGGACAGCAGCAGGCTGTAGGGGCGCACCAGCGCGTAGATCGCGCCGACCAGCAGCGCCGGGCCGACGACGGTGATCGTCCACACGACGGCCGCATGATGCGACCGCCCCGCGTCGAAGTTGCGCCCGGTCCAGCGCACCCAGGCGATCATGCCCTGGTGGACCGGGTTCCCGTGCGGCAGAGGCTTGAGCTGCTCGCACACCAGCGCCAGCAAGACCGCGAAGAAGTTCATGGCCCGGGATGATAGCGGGCGTCAGACCTGCAGGAAGCGGTAGAGATTGCGCAACATCGCGGCGGTCGCGCCCCAGATGAAGAACTCCTTCGGGCTGTCCGCGGTCAGGCCGACGCCGGGGTCCGCGTTCGAGACCGCAAGACCTGGCCCCGTCCACGGCATCGAGAGGAACTGGCGTCGGCCCAGCAGCGGGCCGTCGGTCCCGGGGACCTCGTACTCGAAGCTGTGACGCTGGTGGTGCGCCGGGTTCATCAGGAAGGCCAGCGGCACCTCGAAGGCCTCCGCCACCTCGAACGCGTCCAGCCGCAGCGAGAAGTCCGGACGCACCAGCGCGACCACCGGCGTGACCTCGTAGGCCGTCACCGTGCGATAGACCGGCAACTGCCCGATCAGGTCGACATGGCGCTCGTCCAGGCCGATCTCCTCCTGCGCCTCGCGCAGCGCGGTGCGCTCGGGCGAGCCGTCCTCGGGCTCGGCGCGTCCGCCGGGAAAGCTCACCTGGCCGGCGTGATCGCGCAGATGCGCGGTGCGCTGCGTCAGCAGCACCTGCAGCCCGGCGGGACGCTGGACCAGCGGCACCAGCACGGCCGCCTGGGTGGTGGTGCGGCCGGGGAAGACGCCACCGTCGCCGGGAATCTCCGGATCGATGTCGGGCGGATGGAGGAAGCGCTGGCGCAGCCAGACGGCAGTCAGGCGCTCCGGCGGAACGGCCGGCAGGTGGGCGTCGGTGCCGGCGACGGGAACGACGCGGGGATCCTTGATGGCGGGACGGCTGGGGGAAGGCGTCGACATGCGGCGGGATCGTCCGGTGAGCCGGACTTGTTCGTGGGCGCCCGGGGCGCGAAGCCCCGATTGGACGCCAGAAACGACAAAGCCGCTCCGGGCAGGGCCTTGGAGCGGCTTTGAGGGGGCGTGCGCCGAAGGATTATTCGGCTGCCTTGAAGGACAGCTTTTCCTTGATGCGCGCCGACTTGCCCGAACGCTCGCGCAGGTAGTACAGCTTGGCGCGACGGACGTCGCCGCGGCGCTTCACCTCGATCGAGGCGATCAGCGGGCTGTACAGCTGGAAGGTACGCTCCACGCCTTCGCCGCTCGAGATCTTGCGGACGATGAAGTTGGAGTTCAGGCCACGGTTGCGGCGGGCGATGACCACGCCTTCGTAGGCCTGCACGCGCTTGCGGGTGCCTTCGACGACGTTCACGTTGACGATCACGGTGTCGCCGGGGGCGAACGCGGGGATGGTCTTGTTCAGGCGAGCAATTTCTTCTTGCTCGAGGGTCTGGATCAGATTCACGAGGATCTCCTGGTGATCGTGCCGGCGCGAATCAGGATGATTCCAGGACTGGCCGCCATCGAAAGACTTCTTCGGCGCCGCCCGCGTGGGGATTCAACCAACAGCACCTTGGACCATGGTCCTGTGCTGCCCTTGCCCCATCAGCCCGGTAGAGGATCGGAAAAACCCGCGATTATAGACGTGGACGGGCCAGCGTCAAACTTTGTGCGGCTTGACAGGCGTCCCGCCTGCGAGGGAGGCGAGGAATTTCTCGTCCTTCTTGTCGAGCCGACCGTCGCGTCGCGCCGCCTCGATCAATTCCGGGCGACGTGCCAGCGTCAGCATCAGCGACTGCTCGCGGCGCCAGCGCGCGATCTCGGCATGGTGGCCGGACAGCAGCACCGGCGGCACCGGCAAGGGCCCTTCGGGTGTCTCCAGGACCTCGGGACGGCTGAAATGCGGGCAGTCCAGCAGGCCGTCGGAGAAGCTGTCCTGCTGATGCGAAGCCGCGTCGTTGAGCACGCCGTCCTGCAGGCGGGCGATGGCGTCCAGCATCGCGATCGCCGGCAGTTCGCCGCCCGACAGCACGAAGTCGCCCAGGCTGATCTCCATCGTCACGTGACGGTCCAGCACGCGCTGGTCAATGCCTTCGTAGCGTCCGCAGAGCAGGATGGCGCCCTCGCCCACCGCCAGCTCCCGCGCCAGCGCCTGGTCGAGCCGGCGGCCGGTGGGGCTGAAATGGATCACCGCGGGCGCCCCCGGATGGGTGGTGGCGCGGTCGGCCTTGACCGCGGCCAGCGCACGCTCCAGCGGCGCGGCCAGCATCACCATGCCGGGTCCGCCGCCAAAGGGGCGGTCGTCGACCCGGCGGTAGTTGTCTTCGGCGTAATCGCGCATCTGCCACAGGCGCACGTCGACCTGCCGGCTCTCGTAGGCGCGACGGGTCACGCCGACCCGCAGGAAGGGGTCGAACAGTTCAGGAAACAGCGTGAGCACGTCGAAGCGCATGGGCAGTCAGGCCCGCGGCTTCAGTAGTCGAGGTCCCAGTCGACCGGGATGACCCGCGCGGCCTTGTCGACGTCGCCGACATAGGCGTTCACGAACGGGATCAGGATCTCTTCATCCGGCTTGACCGGTGCGGTCTTGCCGGCGGGCAGGATGCGCAGCACGCAGTGCGGGCCGGTGTCGATCAGGTCGATCACCTCGCCCAGCGTCGTGCCGTCCTTGTTGACGACCGACATGCCGATCAGGTCGACCCAATAGAACTCGTCGTCGTCCGTCTCGGGGAACACGCTGCGCGAGACGAAGATGCGGGCGCCCTTGAGCGCCTCGGCGCCGTTGCGGTCGGCCACGCCTTCCACCTGGGCGACGATGCCGTCCGCATGGTCGCGGACAGCCAGGATCTTGAGCACGGGCGGCACGACATGCGGCTTGCCCGGCAGCGCCTTCTCGCTCGGTTTCAGGAACCAGCGGCGAGAGGCGAAGAGCGCCTGGGCATCGGCGGAGTGGCTGAGGATCTTCAGCCAGCCCTTGATGCCCCAGGCGTCCAGCACGCGCCCGACTTCGATGGCGTCTTCCGGGAAGGCCGGAGAGGACTCGATCACGTCGTCAGGCGCCTGCTTCATCGCTGCGATCCGTGGATCAGGCAGCGGCGGCGGCCGGAGCGGCAGCCTTCTTGGACACGTCGACCAGACGGGCGACGGCCGGCGACAGCTGGGCGCCCACGCCGACCCAGTACGACACGCGGTCCTGCGAGACGCGCAGGCCTTCGGCGTTGCCGGAGGCGACCGGGTTGTAGAAGCCGACGCGCTCGATGAAGCGGCCGTCGCGGCGGTTGCGGCTGTCGGTCACGACGATGTTGTAGAACGGACGCTTCTTGGAGCCACCGCGGGAGAGTCGAATCACGACCATGATCTATCCTTCAGGTTTTGAGCGTTCCACCGCACCAGGGAGACACACAGGGGCAAGCAGACAATGAACCGACCGTTCCGTACAGGGCGCGCGTGTGTCGCGCATCAGATCCCCGGGACAGGTCGGCAGCTGGCACCGTAGATACGCCCCCGGTCCGTCCTTCGCCCCGCCAGCCCCGGATCAGGAAGCTTCGAAGCGTGACAGCCACACCCAGGGGCCAGCGCCAAAACCCGGCATTATAAACTCGCTCTTGACGCTTTGTCCTCCTCCCCCAATGACGACAACCACCAGCAGTTCCTCCCCGCTCCTGATCCGCCCCAGTCTGGAAGGCGACATCGCCGCGATCCAGCAGATCTACGAACATGCGGTGCTGCACGGCACCGGCACCTTCGAGACCGACGTCCCCGATCGCGCCGAGATGGCCCGCCGCCGCACCGAGGTGCTCAGCCGCAGCCTGCCCTACCTGGTCGCGGAGCGTGACGGACAAGTGCTCGGCTACGCGTATGCCAACTATTTCCGCCCGCGTCTGGCCTATCGCTATTTCGTCGAGGACTCGATCTACCTCGCGCCGCAGGCGCAGGGACAAGGCGTCGGCCGCCTGCTGCTGGCCGAGTTGATCGCGCGCTGCGAGGCCGCCGGCGCGCGGCAGATGATCGCCGTCATCGGCGATTCGCAGAACCTGGGCTCGATTGGCGTGCACCGCAGCCATGGCTTCGAGGACGTCGGCGTCATGAAGGCCGCTGGATGGAAGTTCGGCAAGTGGCTGGACGTGGTGCTGATGCAGCGCCAGCTGGGCCAGGGCGACACCAGCTCGCCGACCGGAGCGACCGCCACGGCGCCGGCCCAGGCGACCGCACCGGTCACGCCGGACCCGACCCCCGCCGCATGAGCGCCCTCGCCCCGGCCGACGGCAGCGCGGCGGACGCCAAGTCCAAGACCGTGGCCACCTGGCTGAGCTTCGCGCTCGGCAGCCTCGGGGCGCACCGCTTCTATCTTCATGGCTTCGGCGACCGGCTCGGCTGGCTGCATCCGTTGCCGACGCTGCTGGGGCTGTATGGCGTCCACCGGATGGACACCCTCGGCCAGGACGATGTCGCCGCCTGGTTCCTGATCCCGCTGCTGGGACTGATGCTCGCGCAGAGCATGCTGGCCGGCATCGTCTACGGCCTCACGTCCGACGAGCGCTGGGCCGAGCGCTTCAATCCCGGCCAACCGGTGCGCAGGACCGGCTGGCTGCCGATCCTCGGCGTCATCGCCTGCCTGATGGTCGGCGGCGCCTGCCTGATGGCGACGATCGCGTTCTCGGCGCAGCGCTATTTCGAATCGCAGGTCGAGGCGGCGCGCGAGATCAGTCAATAAGCCCGCGAAGGCTGCGCTACTGCCGCCGCCGCTGCTGGCCGTCGCTGCCCTCTCCCGCAAGCGGAAGAGGGCCAAGAAGACTCAGAACAGCGTGAAGCTGATCCAGTAGAACAACCCCCCGATGAAGGCCGACGCCGGGATCGTGAAGATCCAGGCCCAGACGATGTTGCCGGCCACGCCCCAGCGCACCGACGAGGCACGCTGCGTCGAGCCCACGCCGACGATGGCGCCGGTGATGGTGTGGGTGGTCGACACCGGGATGCCGAGCGCGGTGGCCAGGAACAGCGTGATCGCGCCGCCGGTTTCCGCGCAGAAGCCGCCCACCGGCTTGAGCTTGGTGATCTTCTGTCCCATCGTGCGGACGATGCGCCAGCCGCCGAACATGGTGCCCAGGCCGATGGCCAGGTAGCAGACGACGATCACCCAGGTCGGCGGCGAGTGTTCGCCGGCGCCCGCATACCCCGAGGCGATCAGCAACATCCAGATCAGGCCGATCGTCTTCTGCGCGTCGTTGCCACCATGGCCCAGGCTATACAGGCCGGCCGAGACCAGCTGCAGCCGTCGGAACCAGTTGTCCACCCGCAGCGGCGAGCTGCGGCGGAACAGCCAGGCCACCGCCACCATCAGCAGCGAGCCGAGCAGGAAGCCCAGCAGCGGCGACACGAAGATGAACATCACCGTCTTGCCGATGCCGCTCATGATCAGGCCCTTGGTGCCCGCCTTGGCGATCGCCGCGCCGACCAGGCCGCCGATCAGCGCGTGGGACGAGCTCGACGGGATGCCGTAGAACCAGGTGATCACGTTCCAGGCGATCGCGCCGATCAGCGCGCCGAAGATCACATGGTGGTCGACGATGCTCGCGTCGATCGATCCCTTGCCGATCGTGGCCGCCACCTTCAGCTCGAAGAACAGCACCGCGATCACGTTGAAGAAGGCCGCGAACAGCACGGCCTGCTGCGGCTTGAGCACGCCGGTCGAGACGACCGTCGCGATCGAGTTGGCCGCATCGTGGAAGCCGTTCATGAAGTCGAAGGCGATGGCCAGCACCACCAGCATGGCCACGACCCAGAAGGCCACCTGCATCGTTCCCATAGCAGACGCTCCGCTATCGGATCAGGAGTTCTCGAGGACGATGCCCTCGATCAGGTTGGCCACGTCCTCGCAGCGGTCGGAGATCGACTCCAGCTGCTCGTAGATGGCCTTGAGCTTGATCAGCTCGCGCACGTCCTCCTGCTCGCGGAACAGCTTGGACATCGCGGCGCGCATCACGCGGTCGGCATCGGACTCGAGCTTGTCGATCTCCTCGCAGGCCTTGATGGCCGCCTCGGCGGTGTGCGGCTCGCTGAGCTTGGGCAGCAGGGTGACGGCATGCTTGACCCGCTCGCAGCACTTGGCCGACAGCTCGCCCAGGCGCAGCACTTCGTCGGGGATGGAGCGCACGTCGTAGAGCTGCATCGTTTCACTGGAGTCCTGCAGCAGGTCCAGGATGTCGTCCATCGCGTTGATCAGGCCGTGGATCTGCTCCCGGTCGATCGGCGTGATGAAGGTCCGGTGCAGCAGCCGGTTCACCTCGGCGGTGATGCGGTCGGCATGGTGCTCGGCCTTGTCGACCTCGGCGGCATACTTTTCGCGCAGCGTCAGGTCGTTGTAGTTCTGGATCATGAGCATGAAGGCGCGCGCGCCTTCCACGATCTGCGTGCCGTGCTCATTGAACAGTTCGAAGAAATTGCCCTCGCGGGGCAGCAGCTTGCCGAAAAACATGGGGGAGGCTCCGCGCCGTGCGATCCACGCCGGATCGTCACAAATGGTTCATTTCCGTGTCACGGAAAACCCGCAAGTGTAGCGGCCTAGGGCCCGAACGGGCCATGGGGCCGGCGCAACGGCTCGTCCTCGCGTTCGATCGCCTGGGCGTCGACGCCGGGCAGATGGCTCTTCAGGGCGCCGAGTCCTGGCGCGCTCAGCGTCGGATCGAGTTCCAGCAAGGGCCTGAGGACGAAGGCGCGTTGATGCAGCCTCGGATGGGGCACGGCCAGACGCTCGAGCGCGACGGTCTCGTCGCCGTAGAGCAGCAGGTCCAGGTCGAGCGTGCGCGGCGCGTTGACGAACGGACGCTCGCGTCCATGACGCAGCTCGATCGCCTGCAGCGCCCCGAGCAGCGTCAACGGCGGCAGGGCCGTGCGCACGCGCGCGACGGCATTCAGGTAGTCGGGCCCCTCGCAGCCGACCGGCGCGCTGCGCCAGGCGCCGGAGACGGCCTCCAGGGTCAGGTCCTTCACGTCGGCGAGGTCGGCCAGCGCCGCCTCCAGCGTGCGCCGCAGGTCGCCGAGGTTGGCGCCCAGGCCGACGTAGGCCGTGATCATTCGTCGGCGGACGACGCCGCCGGGGCGCTCGACGATTCGCCGGCACCCGCCGACTTCGGCTTGCGACGACGACGACGCTTCTTGGCCGGATGGGACATGCCGCCCTCCCCGTCCATCGCCTCGGGATCGATCGGCAAGGCCGCCGCCGATTCACCGGTCACCGGCACCGCCGGGACATTGCCGGCGGCCACCGAGCCGCGCGGCACCGAGTGCACGCGCCCGCCACCCGCCTTGGGCTTGCTGCGCGGACCGGTCTGGCGCTGCGTCTCGCGCGCCTGGTCGAGCAATGCGCGGCGATCGTCCTCGCTGCCGAGCGCGAAGTCCTCCCACCAGTCGGCCAGCGCCGGATCGATCTCGCCCGCCTCGGCGCGCAGCGCGAGGAAGTCGAAGCCGGCGCGGTAGCGCGGCTGCTCGATCAGGCGATGCGGCCCGCTGCCGGTGCGGCGCTCGAAGCGCGGCTGCATCATCCAGATCTCGCGCATGTCCGCCGCCAGCTTGCCGCGGCCGGAGATGTCGCCGACACGCGCGTCGAAGACCAGGTCGATGGCCTGCTGCAGCGCCGGCACCGCGCCCTCGCCGGCGTCGATCAGGCGCTTCCAGCGCTGCTGCACCTCGCCCCACAGCATGCAGGCCAGCATGAAGCTCGGCGCCACCGAGCGACCCTCGGCGACCCGCTTGTCCGTGTCTTCCAGCGCCAGCCGGACGAACTTGCCATGCACGTTGTCCGGCAGCGCGCCATCCTTGTCCAGCACCGCGTCCAGGATCGGGAACACGCCGCGCGCCAGGCCCTGCTTGCGCAGTTCCTCGATGCTCGCGAGCGCGTGGCCGGTCTGCAGCAGCTTGATCATCTCGTCGAACATCCGCGACAGCGGTACGTTCGCGAGCAGCGGCCCCATCGCCACGATCGGCGCGCGGGTCTTGGGTTCGATCGTGAAGCCGAGCTTGGCGGCGAAGCGCACCGCGCGCAGGATGCGCACCGGGTCCTCGCGGTAGCGGGTCTCGGGGTCGCCGATCATGCGCAGCACCTTCTTGCGCGCGTCGGCCAGGCCGCCGTGGTAGTCGACCACCAACTGGCGCTGCGGGTCGTAGTACATCGCGTTGACGGTGAAGTCGCGGCGCGCCGCGTCCTCGATCTGCGGCCCCCAGACGTTGTCGCGCAGCACCCGGCCCGAGGCGTCGACGACATGCGACTTGCCGTCGAGTGCGCTCTTGGACGTCTTCTCGTTGCCCTGCACCTGCTCGGCGTCGTCCTCCTTGAGCAGCGCGCGGAAGGTCGAGACCTCGATCACCTCGTGCTCGCGGCCGCGGCCGTAGACCACGTGGACGATGCGGAAGCGCCGGCCGATGATGAATGCCCGGCGGAACTGGTTCTTCACCTGCTCCGGCGTGGCGTCGGTGGCGACGTCGAAGTCCTTGGGCCGGCGGCCCAGCAGCAGGTCGCGCACGGCGCCGCCGACGATGTAGGCCTCGAAGCCCGCGTCGGTCAGCCCCTTGACGACCTTGACGCCGCGCTCGTCCAGCAGCGCCGGATCGATGCGGTGTTCCTCCGCGGCGATTTCCACCCGCTTGCCCAGCGGCGTGGCGGTCCCCTCGGGCTTGCCCAACAGCTTGTTGATCAGTTTTTTAATCATTCGAACAGCTTCAATATCGGCCAGCCGCGCTCGCGCGCCAGCGTCTCGAGGGCCGCGGTGGGATTGGTCGCCACCGGATGGCTGACCCGCTCCAGCAGCGGCAGGTCGTTCATCGAGTCGCTGTAGAAATGCACGCGCTCGAAATCCTCCCAGCGCCGGCCCTGCGCGGCCAGCCACTCGTTCACGCGCACGATCTTGCCCGCCTGGAAGGACGGGGTGCCGCGCACGCGACCGGTGAACGCGCCGGTCGCGTCGCGTTCCAGCTGCACGGCGATCAGGTGATCGATGCCGAAGGCCTGGGCGATCGGCGCGGTCACGAATTCATTGGTCGCGGTCACCACGACCACGAGATCTCCGGCATCCAGGTGGCGCTGCACCAGTGCGCGCGCATTGTCGCGCAACATCGGCGCGACGATCCGGCTCATGAATTCGGCCCGGGCGGCCTCGGCCTCGGCCAGTGGACGGGCACGCCAGACGGAGGTGGCGAACTCGACGTACTCGTCCAGGTCCAGCTCGCCGCGCTGGTACTGCGCATAGAACTCGTCGTTGCGGGCCGCCCAGGCGGCGCCGTCGGCCCAGCCGATCTCCACCATGTAGGCGCCGAAGGCGTGATCCGAGTCCTGCGGGATCAGGGTGCCGTCGAGGTCGAACAGGGTCAGGTCCACGTGATGTCCTTGAAAAACCTTGAAATCGTTGCAACCGGCGACGCACCGCGGCTCAGGCGGGCGCGCCCTGGTCGGCGAGCATCTGGCGCAGCAGCGGCACGGTGACGGCGCGTTTGCTGGCCAGCGCGAATTCATCCAGCCCGTCGAGCAGCGTCATCAGGTGCTTGAGGTCGCGGGCGTAGCGGGTGAGCAGGTAGTCGATGACATCGTCGGTCAGCGCGATGCCGCGGCGGTCCGCCTCGCGGCGCAGCACCGCGCGCACCTCGGCCTCGGACAGCGGCACCAGCGCGAAGGTCGGCCCCCAGCCGAGCCGGGTGCGCAGGTCCTCTCGCAGGGCGAGGTCCACCGGCGGCGCGGTGCCGGTCGAAACGACCGCCAGCCCCAGCGTCGCCGCCTCGACGAACAGCGCGAAGGCCGCATGCTGCTGGCCGGCGTCGAAGCGCTGCGTATCGTCGAGCAGCAGCAGGCTCGGATGGGTGGGCAGCTCCCAGGGCAGCGGCGTGTCGGCGTCATACCAGCCGACCTGGGCGCCGGCGTGCTGCCAGTGCTGGGCGAGCGCGCGCAGCAGGTGCGTCTTGCCGCTGCCCGGCGGCCCCCACAGGAAAACCGGCGGCGAGCCCGCGCCCAGCCCCAGCACATGCGTGAGGGCTGCGGTGTTGGCACCGGTGAGGAGCGTGTCAAAGGTGTAGTCGGGCTCGGGACCGAGCGACAGCGGGATCTGCTTCAAACCACTTCAGCGTTGGATGGAGGGAGGCCCCTGGCGGCGACGCCGGGCCGGGCCCTCAAGGAGCGGGATTCTAAGCGGCGCCTCCCACCCGCCCGTCCCGCCGACCACCCCGAGGGCGGGGGCCGGCAAAGGGCAGCCCAGGAACGGCACCCTCAATGGAAGGTCGCCGGGCCGCCTTCGCCATCCCGGATCTGCTGCAGGCATTGCTCCAGCTCGACCTGCTCGACGCGGTCCCCGGGCAGCAGCGCCACCAGCTTGCGCTGCACGGCCAGCAGCCGGGGCAGGTCCTGGCGGTCCATGTGGATCTGCTTGAGGTTGCGCAGCATCCGCGCCAGGATCTGGCGCGGCGACGCGGTGCCCAGGAAGGCATCCAGCGACATCGGCTCCTGCGGCATCATCCCGGCGCGCTCGCGCCAGGGGCTGAGGAACTCGTCGAGCTCGCCACGTCCGAGCGAGCGCCCGCTGAACGGATCCAGCACCACCTCGCCCTGCGGCAGCCGCAGCTTCATCAGGAAATGCCCCGGAAAGCTGACCCCCTTCACCCGCAGGCCGACATGGGCGGCGAGCTCCATGTAGATGATCGCCAGCGTGATCGGGATGCCGCGCCGGGTCGCCAGCACCTGGTGCAGGTAGCTGTTGCCGATCGAGTAGTAGTCGTTGACGTTGCCCGCGAAGCCGAGCTCGCCGTGGAAGTACTGGTTGAGCATCCGCAGCCGATGGCTCGGCGGCGCGTCGGCCGGCAGGCGCTGGCGCAGCCGCTCGCCGAGCCGGTCCAGCTCCGCCATCACCTGCTGCACGTCCAGCCGGGGGACGTCGTCCAGCGCGATCGCGGCAGCGGCTTCGGCCAGGTTCAGCGTGTCGTCGTCGGCAACCAGCGTCGAGAAATAGTCCAGCGCCGACGGCACCGTCCACTGCAGGGGCGAACTCATGCGCCCGAGTCTACGCCCTGGCCTGCCGGCAGCATCCGCGTCGACCCGAGGAGCCGGTGCCGGGACCCGGCACTCAAGCCCGGCGCGCGAACTGGCGCAGCTTCACCCCCAGCAGCAGCAGCACGCCGAAGTACAGCAGCGCCGACGCGCCCAGGCTCAGCGCCATCCAGCCGGCGCGCGCCAGCTCGAATTGGAAGCCCTTGCCGCCGACCCAGGCGAAGTGCCCGGCCAGCCACCACTGCAGCGCGCCCATCGCCGCGCTGGCGAGCAGCACGCGCAGCAGGAACAGCGCCCAGCCGGCTTCCGGCGTGTAGGTCCCCAGCCGGCGCAGCCCGCGCAGCAGCAGCAGCGCGTTGACCACCGCGCCCAGGCCGATCGACAGCGACAGGCCGGCGACGCCGATCTGGAAGCCGAAGACGAAGATCGCATTGAAGACCTGCGTCAGCACCAGCACGCCGACGGCGATGCGCACCGGCGTGCGCATGTCCTGTCGCGCGTAGAAGCCGGGCGCGAGCACCTTGATCGACACCAGTCCCATCAGCCCGAGTCCGTAGCCCATCACCGCATGGGCAGTGCTGGTGACATCGGCGGCGCGGAAGGCGCCGCGCTGGTAGAGCACCGCGACCAGCGGCTCGGCGAAGACCACCAGCGCGACCGCGCAGGGCAGCGCCAGCAGCAGCGTCAGGCGCAGCCCCCAGTCGAGCAGGCCCGAATACTTCTCGGTCTCGCCCCTGGCGGTGCTGGCCGCCAGCTGCGGCGTCAGCACCACGCCCAGCGCGACGCCGAGCAGCGCGATCGGAAACTCCATCAGGCGGTCCGCGTAGGTCAGCCACGACGCGGCGCCCTCACCCACCGAGATCGCGATCTGCGTGTTGATCAGCAACGACAGCTGCGCCACGCCGACGCCCAGCAGCGCCGGTCCCATCTTGCGCAAGACCTGGCGCACGCCCTCGTCGGCGGCGGCGCGCCGAAGGCCGGACAGTCCCAGCGCGAAACGCGGCATCAGGCCGATCTTCCTCAGCGCCGGCACCTGCAGCGCCAGCTGCAGCAGTCCACCGACCATCACGCCCACCGCCAGGGAATAGATGGGCGCGTAGCCCTGTCGCTCCAGCACGGGCGCCAGCCCGTAGCCGCAGGCCAGCGAGGCCAGGTTCAGCAGCACCGGCGTCACCGCCGGCACGACGAAGCGCTTCCAGGTGTTCAGGATGCCGGCCGACAGCGCCACCAGCGACATGAAGCCGATGTAGGGGAACATCCAACGCGTCATCACGACGGCGGCCTCATGGGCCGGCGCGGACAGCCCCGCGCCGAGCGCCCAGACGAGCACCGGTGCGCCGACGACGCCCAGCACGCAGGTCACCAGCAGCGCCCAGAGCAGCACGGTGGCGACCGCGTCGATCAGGTGCCGGGTGGCGTCGTCGCCGTCCCTGGCGCGGGCCGCGGCCAGCGCCGGCACGAAGGCCTGCGAGAACGCGCCCTCGGCGAACAGCCGCCGCAGCATGTTGGGAATGCGGAAGGCGACGTTGTAGGCGTCGGTCATTGCATTCGCGCCGAACAGGCCGGCCACCATCTGCTCGCGGACCAGCCCGGTGATGCGGGACAACAGGGTGAAGATCGAGACGACGGAGGCGGTGCGGAGCAGATTCATGCGGAAGCGGCGCGGCGGAGCGGAAAGGAGCGAAGCGGCCCTGGCAGGCGACCGCGCATTATGGGTGTCTCGCTGACGCGCAATGCCTGGGATTTGGTTTTTCCATTCCTGGCTGCTATACTCGCCGTCTTTGCACCAACTGGACCCATAAGACAATGGCAAGCTCTTCCAAAGCCAAGAAGAAAACCGTGCGTCTGGCCTCGGGCCGCAAGCGCGCACGTCAAGACGTCAAGCTGAACGCCGCCAACTCGGCGCTGCGTTCGAAGTTCCGCACGGTCATCAAGAACGTGCAAAAGGCGATCGTCACTGGCGACAAGGCCAAGGCCGCCGACCTGTTCAAGACCGCCCAGCCCGTGATCGATTCGGTCGCCGACAAGGGCATCTTCCACAAGAACAAGGCTGCTCGTCACAAGAGCCGCCTGTCCGCCAAGATCAAGGCGCTGGCCGCCTGATAGCCAAGATCCAGCTCTGGTGCATGCAAAAGCCCGCCACCCGGCGGGCTTTTTCATTCCCGCCACTCCGGGCGGCTGCGGGTTGGGCGCATAGCGTCGTTGCGGATCCTCGCCATAGCGCCGCTATGGCTCCGGTCCGCGCCTAGCTCTGCATCCCAACCCGCAGCCGCCCGGAGCGGCGGACCACGGAAACACCACCTGAGACCATCAGAGCGGCATCGGGGTGGTGATCTGACCCACCACCTCCCGCACGTGGAGCCAATCCACGACGTTGCGCGCCACCCAGTCCCCGTCGTCCAGCGGCAGGTCGTGGCCCGCATGCTTGTGCAGCCGCAGCGGCGCACCCCAGGCGCGGCTGATGGCTTGTGAGCACCGCCAGTCCACCAGCGAATCACCCTGGCTGCAGAGCAGCAGCATCGGCGGCTCCGGCTTGGCGATGCTGGCGCGATAACGCGCCGCCGCGAGCAGTTGCCGCAGCGCATTGCGGCGGCGCACCGGATGCCGTCGCTGGATCGACACCCAGTCATCAATCACCTGGTCGGGCTGCCGCTGCAGCCGGGTCGTCATCTGCAGCACCTTGGCCTCGCGCCGGCGCAGGCTCAGCCGCGTCAGGCTCAGCACCAGCAAGGACCAGTAGTTCGACGGACGTAGGCGACGGAAGAAGGCGCTGAAGGGTCGCAGGCTGGTGTTGATCAGGACGACACCATCGAGCTCGCCCGGATGCCGCGCCGCCCATTCGCTGGCGACCATCGCACCCAGCGACATCGCCAGCACCTGGTACGGCGGCGGCACGCCACGGCGGCGCAGCTCCGCGCGGCACGCTTCCATCATCGCGTCCACATGCGTCGGGCTGCTCTGCCGGTGCTTGTCGCCGTTGCCGGGCAGGTCCAGCAGCTCGAGCCGCGCATCCGGCTGCTGCACCCGCAAGGCACGCTGCAGGCGCGCCGGAAAGTCGCCCCAATGGCCGCTCTCGCGCGTCAGGCCGCGCAGCAGCACCCAGGTGTGCTCGCTCATCGGACCGTCCTCCGATACCAGCGGATCAACGCCTGCTCCCCGTGATCGATTCTTGTGTCCGGCCCCGGCAGCCACCGGAACGCGCTCTGCGTCGCGCGAGTCATGAAGTCCATCCAAGCCATGTGGCGGCGCAAGACCCGCTGCTGTCGATGTTCGATCAGCGGGTTGAACATGCCGTGGCGGGAGAGTAGCTGTCGCGGATTTTTCTTGACCCACAGCCATGACCCCATTTCGAGCGTCATTGGCAGGAAGATCCCTCGATCAAGGGAGAGCGCCTCGTCGTACAGGTGGTCCCACAGGTCGCCGTGGGTCAGGTAATGCCGGCTCTGCGGCTCCATCACATAGGGATGCGGGGACAGGCATTGATCAAGCACCTCGCACAGCGCATGGATCTCGGCGAGGTGGCGCATCGGTCGCCGCGTGCGCGCGTACGGAAACCAGATGCGGTCGCGCAGGCCGAAGCCGCTGTGGAAGTCGATGGACACCGCGACCGGCCGCCCCAGCAACTCCTCGCGGACGAAGCGGCACAGGGCCTCGCTCTCCACCTCCATCGGCGCGCCGCCCGGGCCGCGGAAGTACGGCAGCTGGCGGGTCAGGCGATGCCCGCCGATCAGGAAGGGCACGCCACGGTCGGCGTCCTGCGGCGCATTGCGCATCAGGTCCACGCCCTGCGGGTTCGCGCGCGTGCCGGCCCGGATACCGCCCGGATTGACGAGGGGAAGGAACACCAGCCGGAGCGACTCGAGCTGCTGATGCAGGCTCAGGTCCCAGCGCAGGCGCCGCACCAGGCTGCCGAGGTAGGCCAGCACCACCTGCGCGCCGATGCGCTCCAGCCCATGGACGCCGCCGATGAACCCGAGCGCGGGCACGGAGGGATCGGGGTTGCCCAGGGTCACGCCGATCACCGGCATCGCTCCAGCGGGGGCGGCGACGGTGGCCAGCTCGCGGGCATGCAGCATCGAGCCTCCCTGATCGATCAGGCGCAGCAACTCCTGCAGTTCCGGCAGGGCGGCCGCGGCCCGCGGGGCCGCGTCGGCGGAGAGGACGGCCATGTGCGGGCGCTCGATCGAAGGGTCGCGGGGAACCCGTCAGCCTAGGCGAGCGCAGGCGTGCTGGCGATGGCCCGTTCGGACCGGGGGCGCCCCTCCAGCGGGGGAAGGCTCTTGGGCGATGCGGTGAAGCGTCAGGGGACGGGGACCGCCGCGAGCGCGGTGGTCGCGGTGGTGGTGCTCAGGCCTTGCCCGCCTCGCGCCCGTCCGGCAGCAGGCAGGCGTCGACGACCTGCAGCTTGTTGTCGCGCGCGAAATTCATGACGAAGTCCCAGGCCATCGGCTCGACGGACTTCAGCGCCTCGTTGACGATCACGCACTTCACGCCGTTGACGACACGCGGCACGCAGTAGGGGGAGTAGCCCAGGTAGGCATCGCGGCCGCTGCGGGTGCCGCCCGGCCGAAAGCAGGACATCGCGCCAGCCAGACGTTCGGCCCAGTCGCTCGGGCGGAAGGTGCGACCATCCGTGGTGATCCCCTGGATGAACACTTCTCGCGGCTTGGGCTGCTCAGTCATTGGCTACTCGGTCTGCGTCCCGGCCCGCGGCGGCTGCGGCACTCCTTTGACGAGGGTCAACCGCGGCAGGCAAAACCGCTATTGTGCCTTGGATGTGTTGCGCCGCAGCACACATGGATTTCTGCTCGCCCACTGGTCAGTCGGCCTGCCGACGCTGTCCAGGAGGAATCTCCTCGCCAGCCAGGGTCGACCCGTAGAATCGGCCGCTTCCCCCTGCCCTCCCCCGCCGGGCCGCCCGGCGCAGGACTTGCCAGGGTGCTCTGGAGGTTTTTCCGCAGCGGCCCTGACCAGCCGCATTTCCCACCCCCTCCTACTTTCTGGAGACTTGATGAACGCCCCGGACTCCTCGTTCGCCGCCCCGACCGAACCCCATGTGATGCAAACCTACGGCCGCCTGCCGATCGCCCTGTCGCACGGCGAAGGCGCCTGGGTGTGGGACACGGCCGGCCGACGATACCTGGACGGCCTGGGCGGGATCGCCGTCAACACGCTCGGACACAACCATCCGAAGCTGGTGGCGGCGCTGCGGGACCAGGTGGGCAAGCTGATCCACACCAGCAACTACTACCACGTCCCGCTGCAGGAGCAGCTCGCGGCCAAGCTCTGCGCGCTGTCCGGCCTGACCAACGTCTTCTTCTGCAACTCCGGCCTGGAGGCCAACGAGGCGGCGCTCAAGATCGCGCGCAAGTACGGCCATGACCGCGGCAATGCCAATCCCGAGGTGATCGTCTTCGAGAAGGCCTTCCACGGCCGCTCGATCGCGACACTGTCGGCCACCGGCAATCCGAAGGTCCAGGCGGGCTTCGGCCCGCTGGTGCCGGGCTTCGTCCGCGTGCCGCTGAACGACATCGAGGCCCTGCGCCAGGCCCTCGCCGCGCATCCGGACGTGACCGCGATCTTCCTGGAGACCATCCAGGGCGAAGGCGGCATCAACCCGGCGCGCATCGACTTCCTGAAGGACCTGCGCAAGCTCTGCGACGAGCACGACCTGCTGCTGATGCTGGACGAGGTGCAGTGCGGCATCGGCCGCACCGGCAAGTGGTTCGCGCACCAATGGGCCGGCATCGTGCCGGACGTGATGCCGCTGGCCAAGGGCCTGGGCTCGGGCGTGCCGATCGGCGCGGTGGTGTGCGGCGACAAGGCCGCCAAGGTCTTCGGGCCGGGCAACCACGGCACCACCTTCGGCGGCAATCCGCTGGCGATGCGCGCTGGCGTCGAGACGCTGGCGGTGATGGAGACGGACGGCCTGCTGGCCAATGCCGCGACCGTCGGCGCGGAGCTCAAGGCGGCGATCGAGCACGGCCTGGCGGGCCTTCCCGGCGTGGTCGAGGTGCGCGGCCAGGGCCTGATGCTGGGCATCGAGCTGGACCGCCCCTGCGGCGTGCTGCTGACGCAGGCGATGGAGGCGGGCCTGCTGCTGAGCGTGACGGCCGACAAGGTCATCCGCCTGGTGCCGCCGCTGATCCTGACCAGTGCCGAGGCCGCGGAGATCGCGGCGCGTCTGGTGCCGCTGGTGAAGGCCTTCCTGGCCGCGCCGGCGTCGGCGCCATGAAGCCGGGGAACCGCCTCATGCGTCACTACCTGCAGTTCAAGGACCTGCGCGCGGAAGAGTACGCCCACCTGTTCGACCGCGCCGCGATCATCAAGCGGCGCTTCAAGAACTACGAGAAGTACCAGCCGCTGCAGGATCGCACCCTCGCGATGATCTTCGAGAAGGCGTCGACCCGCACCCGCGTCAGCTTCGAGGCGGGCATGTACCAGATGGGCGGCTCGGTGGTGCACCTGACCACCGGCGACAGCCAGCTGGGCCGCGCCGAGCCGATCGAGGACAGCGCGCGCGTGATCAGCCGCATGGTCGACATCGTGATGATCCGCACCTTCGAGCAGACCAAGCTGGAGCGCTTCGCGGCGCACTCGCGGGTGCCGGTGATCAACGGCCTGACCAACGAGTACCACCCGTGCCAGATCCTGGCGGATCTGTTCACCTTCATCGAGCAGCGCGGCATGGACCGCCGCGGCGCGATCGACATGGACTGCCTGAAGGGACGCGTGGTGGCCTGGGTCGGTGACGGCAACAACATGGCCAACACCTGGCTGCAGGCGGCGGAGATCCTGGGCTTCACCGTGCATGTGAGCACGCCCAGCGGCTACGAGGTGGATCCGGCAGTCGCCGGCATCAAGGACACCCGCTGCTACAAGGTCTTCCAGGACCCGAAGGAGGCCTGCCGCGGCGCGGACCTGGTGACGACGGACGTCTGGACCAGCATGGGCTACGAGGCCGAGAACGAGGCGCGCCGCGCCGCCTTCGCGGACTGGTGCGTCGACGCGGACATGATGGCCGTGGCGAAGCCGGACGCGCTGTTCATGCACTGCCTGCCGGCGCATCGCGGCGAGGAGGTCGCCGCCGAGGTGATCGACGGCCCGCAATCGGTGGTCTGGGACGAGGCCGAGAACCGCATGCATGTGCAGAAGGCGCTGATGGAGTACCTGCTGCTGGGCCGGATCGGCTGAGCGGCGGCCGTCTCCCCCTGTACGACCAGGCCCGCCTCGCGCGGGCCTTTTCCTTGCGGCGCGGCCGCGCTACTTCGCGATGGCGAGCGGCTTGAGCCCTTCTTCATAGGACCCGGTCGGATAGTGCTTCTGCACGGTCTTCCAGACCGCGCCCGACCGCGCGCTGCGCTCCAGCGCGTCGACCAGCAGTTCGCGGTCCTTCGCGGCCAGATGCCGCGACAGGTAGATCCCGCTGTCGGTCCAGTTGAGCTCGGCCACCGGCTCCAGCCGCAGCCGCTCCAGCAGCGGGCGGGTGCGCGAGTCCTGCAGCAGCGTCCCCGCCAGGATCGACGGCGCCATCACCGTGACGTCGGCGAGGCTGCGCTCCAGCGCGCGCACGACCGCCGCCGCGTCGGCCTCGACCACCAGCCGGCGTTGCGCCTTGAGCGTCCTCAGCAGGTCCTGGTAGGGCTCGCCGTAGTCGAAACCGCGCACCACCGCCACGCGCAATTCGCGGCGCTCGGCCAGTTCGGCCAGGCTGTCGACCGGGGCACGGTCCGATGCCAGCGAGATCAGCAGCGCCCGGGCCTTCATCACTGGAATGAAGTCGCCGTGCAGGTCGCGCTTGGAAGTCCGTGTCGCCGGCACCAGGACGTCGGCGCCGTTGGCGGCGAACATCGCCTCGACCCGGGCCCGCGGCACGACGGTGAATTCGAACTGGCAGCCGGTCTCCGCGGCCACCTTGCGCAGCAGCTCCGGAAAGACGCCGCTGACCTCGCCGCCCGAGGTCACCACGCTCAGGCCGATCGGCGCCACCGGCACCCGGATCGGACGGGTGCAGTCGGCCCGCGCCGCACCCGCGGCCACGCCCAGCCCGCACAGCAGCCAGGCCGCGGCGCGCCGGCGCGCGCGTGTCCATCGATCGATCACCACCGCCCCCGTGCGCATGCGCGCGGGCCCGTCCGGCCGCCCGAATCGCCACGTCGTCATCTTGTCTTCTCCCGTGCCGGCACTGCCGCTGGCGGCGCATCCGTCCGCCGCCCGCAGCGCGCCATGTCGCCGTCCAGGGTAGCAAAGCGCCGGCACGCCACAACGCGTGAAACCCGCGGCTCCCGCTGTTCATCGCCCATCCGGAGGGGGAGCGCCCCTCCGGTTCGGGGGAGCCCCGGCCGCCGCCTTGCGCTCCAATGGATCCCCTCGCGCCGGAAGCGGCGAACGCCGGCTCGTCTGCCCCGGCGACCGCGACCGGTCCTCGCCCCGCCCTCGCCGACTCGCGAAGCTTGGCGTCAGCCGTCCGTGGCATCCTGTGCCTGCTCATGAAAACCGCTCTGATCTCCGACCTGCACGCCAACCGCCAGGCGTTCGAGGCCGTCCTCGACCACGCCCGGCGGCAGGGCGCGGGGCATTTCGCACTCCTGGGCGACTACGTCGGCTACGGCAGCGATCCCGGCTGGGTGGTGGACCAGGTCCGCGCGCTGCGCGCCGCCGGGGCGGTCGTCGTCGCGGGCAATCACGACCTGGGTGTGACCCAGGGACCGCGGCCGACGATGAACGAGGACGCGCGCGCCGCCATCGCCTGGACCCGCGCGCGGCTCGCCGAGGACCAGCTGGCCTTCCTCGCCAGCCTGCCGATGGCCGAGGAGGAGGACGACTGCCTCTACGTGCACGCCAACGCCTTCGACCCGGCCGGCTTCGCCTATGTGCAGGGCCGGCTGGAGGCGATGCGCAGCCTGCATGCGACCGAGTGCCGCTACACCTTCTGCGGCCACATGCACGAGCCGATGCTCTACCACCTGTCGGGCACCGGCAAGGCGGGCGACTTCCGGCCCCAGCCCGGCGTGCCGATCCCGCTGCTGCCCAACCGGCAATGGCTGGTCATCCCCGGCGCCTGCGGCCAGCCGCGCGACGGCAACCCGGCAGCGGCCTACGCGCTGTTCGACCACGACAGCGAGGAGCTGAGCTTCCAGCGCGTCCCCTACGATGTCGAGGCCGCCGCCGCCGCGCTGCGCGCCGCGCCCGGCCTGCCGGCCGGCCTCGCGGAC
>NZ_PEOG01000034.1 GCF_002761755.1 Roseateles chitinivorans | reverse complement strand
GCCTGCTGCGGGCGGCCCAGCAGGTCGCCCAGGCGCCTGGTGCGTTCGAGCACGCCGTCGAAGCGGTGCTCCGCGCGCAGCACGTGCAGCGGCACCTGAGCGGCCTCCAGCTGGCGCAGGACCGCGGGCGGGCCGGCCTCCTCGGTCGCGACGATCATCGTCGGCGCCAGCGACAGCAGGCCTTCGGCCGCGAGCGTGCGCGCATAGCCGACGTTGGGCAGCTTCGTCGCCGGCGCGGGATGGAGCGAGGTGCTGTCGACACCGACGAGCTCGGCCTGCGCGCCCAGCGCATAGATCAGCTCGGTCAACGCGCCGCCCACGCTGATGACGCGCCGCGACGCGGCGCCGGCAGGACCGCCGATCGTCAGCAGCGCCGCGGCCGGCGCCAGGGCGAGGACATGGCGGCGGCTCAGCATGGCACCGCCTCCGGCGCGGCTTCGACCAGGCTCTCCAGCAGCTTGCGCCAGTCGCAACGCTCGGCCTGTCCCGGCTTGCGCTCGCCGAACAGCATCGCGATGGTCCGGCCCTGCGCGTCGAACAACTCCAGCGAGCACACCAGGCCATCCACCGTGGGCTTGCGCACCAGCCAGGCCGCGGCGATGTGGTCCTCGCGCAGGTGCAGGTTGAAGCCCGGATCCAGCACGTTGATCCACGGTCCCATCATCGCGACCTTGTTCACCGGGCCGCTGTGGATCTGGATCATCCCGGGGTTGCCGACGAAGACCATGAGCGACACGCCTTCCTGCGCGGCGCGGCTCAGCAGCTCCTGCGCGCTGGACAGCGCCACCGGCTGCGCGAAGCGCGGCTCCGCCAGACGCAGCGCCTGGGTGCGGCTCAAGCCGTGGCGCCTGAGCAGCCCGAAGAAGTCGTGCGTGTCGCGCAGCGAGGCCCATTCCGCGCGGAAGGCGGCGACGTCGATGCGCTCGTCGGGCGTCTCCGCCGGTTCCCGCCAGGCCTCGCCCGGCTCGAAGCCGGGCCGCTGGTCCTCGGCCAGGAAGCGCGCCACCAGCGCCTCGTAGGCGACCAGGTCGCTCTCCGGCTTCATGAAGACCTTGTGGATGGCCTGCCCCGCCGCGTCGAAGAACTGCAGGCTGCGCTGCACCGCGCCGTCGGACAGGCGCTCGGCGACCGCGAAGCCGTGGCGCCAGTGGCTGTAGAAGATGCGCAGGTCGATCGCGCCGCCGAGCACCAGGCCGACCAGGCGCTGCGGTCCCTGCGCGCTGACCTCGCGATAGACGCCGACCTTCTCGTGCACGCAGGACTCGTTGCGGGTGAGCGCCATGACCGGCCCCAGCGGCTCGAGCGCCGCGACGAGGTCCTGCCAGTCGGCGCGCAGCCGGCGGGCGCGCAGCGGCGACTCGTCGTCGGCGAACGCGCCGGCGTGGGCCGCGAGCAGCTCGGCTTCCGAAATGCTGAGCGCGCTGGCGATGTCACGGTGGCGGGCCTTGCGCTCGTGGCGCGCCGTGGCGAAGGCCTGGCGCAGGGCGGTGAAGCTGGCATGCATGGAAGGACTCCTGATCAGAAATCGGCGCGCAGCGACACCTGCACGGCGCGTCCGGGGGCGGTGAAGGCATCGACGACAGCCAGGCCGGCCGCGTTGGCGGCGGCGCCCTGGACATCGCTCCAGCGCCAGTACTTCTTGTCGAAGACGTTGGTCACATAGGCGGCCAGCGTCCATGTCGGCGAGAGCCGATAGCTGCCGCCCGCGTCGACGACGTCGTACTTGGACGGCGCGTACTGGGTCGTGCGCGGCGCGACGTAGATGTCGGACGGCTTCTTGCCCGAGCTGTGGACCCAGCTGGCGTTGGCCGTCCAGGGGCCGGATTCGTAGCGCACGCCAAGCTGGCCGCGCAGCGGCTGGACGCTGTTCAGCGGACGCTTCTCGCCATTGAAACGGCTGTGGCCGCGCGACTTCGCCACGGCGGCGTTGAGGCTCAGCCCCGGGCGCAACTCCCAGACCGCGCGCGCTTCCACGCCCTTGATGCGGGCCTGGGCGAGGTTGACGTACTGGAAGATCGCCGGATCCGCCTGCGTCAGCGAGCCGCTGACCTGCTCCTGCGAGATGAAGTCGCGATACCGGTTGTCATAGGCGCTCAGCTGCCAGCGCAGGACCTGCTCGAAGCGTCCGCGCAGGCCGAGTTCCCAACTGGTCGAATGTTCCGCCTTCAAGTCCGGATTGGCGATGGACCGGTAGCCCTGCAGCGGGTTCTCGAATCCGCTGTTGACCTGGTCGGGTGCCGGTGCGCGGAAGCCCTGCGCCCATTGCACATACGGCTGCAGCGACGGCTGCGCGCGCCAGATCACGCCGACGCGCGGCGTCACCGCGTGGTCGCTGAGCGGGACCGCGTTGCCGCTGTAGCCGGACGACTTCGGCTTGAGCTGGTAATGCTCGAAGCGCAGCGCCGGAATGATGCTGAAGTCGCCCGCCTCGATCTCGTCCTGCACGAAGGCGCCGGCCAGCGTGTAGGTCGTGTCGGGGAAGGGCTTGCTGGGGAAGCTCTCGCCCGCCGGCGGGACGGTGCCGTCGCGGACGCCCTCGATCGTGTTGCGGCTCACGTCGACGCCGTAGCTCAGCCGCTGACTGGCGAGCTGCGTCTGCGCCTGCGAGCTCAAGCCCAGCAGGCGCTCCTTGTAGGTGCCCAGGCGGATGCGGTCCGCCGCGCCGTTGCGGTCCTCGAAGGAGAACTGCCGGGTCTCGCTGTCCTGCACATACAGATGCGTGGTCGCCTGCTGCAGCCAGGTCGCGTTGAGGTCCTCGTAGCGGTGCTCGATCGAGGCGCGCGTGCGCTCCGACTTGTCCCGCGCAGCGAGGCCCAGCACCGCCGTGGTCGGTAACGTCCCACTGGCCGGCGGCGCGGTGATGGCGCTGAGCACGTCGGTGTCGACCTTGCGCTCACGATGCTCCAGGGTGCCGCTCAGCCGATGGTTCGCATTGATGCGATAACCGAGCTTGGCCATCACGCTCCGGCTGTCGATGTCGGCGGGATTGGCTTTGGTCCGGTTGGTGTTGCGCGCGTCGTTCTCGCCCTCGTTCTTCGTCTCATGCCCGCGGCGCACGGTGGCCTGCAGCAGACTGCTCCAGTCGCCCGCGCCGAAGGCGACCGCGGCGCTCGCCTGCCGCGAGTTGTCCACGCTCGCCGCGCCGAGGCGCGCGAAACCGGCGAAGGTTTTGCCGTCCACCAGCAGGTCCTCCGGCGAGAGGGTGCGCAGGCTCAGCGCGCCGGCCAGGCCGTCGCTGCCGTAGGAGGTCGAGGTCGGGCCGCGCAGCACCTCGACGCTCGACAGGCTGTTCAGGTCGACGAAGTCGGCCCGGCCGCTCGCGAACGCGCCGAACGCGTAGCTCTGCGGCAGTCGGATGCCGTCGACCATCATCAGCACCCGGTTGCCCTCCAGGCCGCGGATGTTGATGCCCTCGTTGCCCGGCCGGCCGGTGGAGGCGCCGGCGGCGGTGAAGCGCGGCGCCGTCGCCTTGACATCGAGATCGACTTCCTCGGACAGCAGGTCCTTGAGGTCGCGTGCATCGCGGCGCTCGAGCTGCTTGCGGTTCTTGACGGTGACCGTGTTGGGCACCGCGTCGATCGAGCGTTCGGTGCGGGTCGCGGAGACGGTCAGCTCGCCAAGCGGCTGGGGGGCCTCGGCGGTCGGCAGGTTCGTGGCAGCCGGCGTCTGGGCGAAAGCCAGCGGGAATGCCAACGACAGGGCCAGCGCGACGGGCGTCGGGCGCAGTTGCATGGTGTCGAAATCCTTGTAGTTCTTGGATCTCGCACGGGCTGGCGCGGCGCGGGCTGGTGCGGGCGGTCCTCTCGGACGGCCGGGTTCGGGTCAGGGAACGGGGAGGCGAGCGGGCGGGCGGTCCTCGGCCGGCCGCCGCTCGGCGGGTCACCAGCTCACTTGGTGAGGATCAGCTTGCCCAGCGAGGTCACGCGCAGTCGGTAGAGCTGGCCGGCATGCTCGATCTCGACCTCGCGGTCATTGCCCATCAGTGCCTGGCTGCTGATGCGCCGGCGCTGGACCAGCGGAGCCGCTTCACGCGGCGAACCTGCGGCGACCCGGGCGCCATCCAGCGCAACGGCTTGCAGGGCTTCGATGTGGGAGTGGTGATGGGCATTCATGCGACGCATCTTAATGAGAACGATTCGCAATAGCAACCGAGAATCGCGGCGATCGCTTTTTTCTTGATGGATCCGAGCCGGCGAGAGGAGAGCGCGGGCTGCGAATACTTCGCATGCAGAGCGGCTGGGGCGGGTCTTGTCCCCATTCGTCGTAGGGATGAGGACAATGCGCGCCATTCCGTACGATTTCCAGGAGAAGAACATGAAGGGCGATGCCAAGGTCATCGAGTACCTGAACGCGCAGCTGAAGAACGAGCTCACCGCGATCAACCAGTACTTCCTGCATTACCGGATGCTCAAGAGCTGGGGCTTCGAGAAGCTGGCCAAGCACGAGTACGCCGAGTCCATCGAAGAGATGAAGCATGCCGACAAGCTGATGGATCGCATCCTGATGCTGGAAGGCCTGCCGAACCTGCAGGACCTGGGCAAGCTGTACATCGGCGAGAACGCCGTCGAGGTCCAGCACTGCGACCTGAAGATCGAGATGGGCAGCCATCCCCTGCTGAAGGAGGCCATCGCCTACTGCGAATCGGTCCGCGACTACGTGTCGCGCGAGGTCCTGGAAGAGATCCTGTCCGACACCGAGGAGCACATCGATCATCTGGAAACCCAGATCGAGCTCATCGCCCAGGTCGGCGAACAGAACTGGCTGCAAAGCCAGATGGGCGACGCCAGCTGAACGCCAGCCACGTCCATCCTGGGGCCCCAGCCGTCGCCAGGACCCCAAAGCCCCGCTTGCCGGGGCTTTTTTGCGTCCGCGCCGCCGTGCAGGGTGGCTCGGCGGGGAGGCCGTGTCGCGGTTCGCCGACATTGGCCGGACGGCGCAAAGGGGCTCTGCAACCTAATTGAGAGGAATTCGCGTTTGCGTTAGTATCGCGTCCATCCCAGGTTCATTCCTGTCCTGCCGCCATGATCGTCTGCCTCTGCCACCGAGTTTCCGACCGCGACATCCGCCGCACCGTGGCCGATGGCGTGCACAACTTCGAGGTGCTCCAGGACGAGACCCAGGTGGCGTCGGCCTGCGGCAGCTGCCATGACTGCGCCCGCGAGATCTTCGACGAAGCCCGGCGCGCCTGCGCCGCCGCCCACGGCGTGACCTGCGCGAGCAGCGCGCGCGTCATCCCGATCGCCCAGATGGCCGCGGCCTGATCCGGCATCGCCACGCGGCGCTCGGCCGCTGCCGGACGCGTTGGCGCCGGACAAAGCAAAACCGCAGACCGGTCGCCCGGTGCTGCGGTTTCTTTTTTGGGATCGTCGAGGACGCCGTCAGCGACGTCCTCGCGTCATCGCCGCTTACTTGGCGGCGGAAGCGCCTTCGGCAGGCTTCTCGGCCTTCTTGTGGGTCTTGTGCATCGCCTTGTCGCCGGAGGCCTTGTGGTGCTTGGCGGTCTTGTGCTCGGCCTTGGCATCGGAGGCCGGGGCGGCCGTCGCGGCCGGGGCGGCTTGCGTGGCGGGCGCAGCCGGCGTGGCGGTGCCTTGGGCCATCGCGGCGCCGGCGATCAGCAGGGCGGGAATCAGGGCCAGGGTCTTGACGGTCTTGAAGGCTTGCATCTGGTTTACTCCAGCGGGTTGAACAAGGTGAGCGAACAACGACGCCGCGTGATCGTGTGTTGACACCGGTTCGCAGCTTTGCAATGGGTTACGCAATCCGCACGGGTCCTTCACGCGTCGGGTCTTGTGCGATGTCGGCAGCGATGGGCATCGGGCAAGATGCCCCGCACCTACAGGAGACCGTCCATGACCGCCCCATCCCATGCCTTCGACTGGACCCGCGGCTACCCCAGCCAGCGCAGCCCGGTCTTCGCGCGCAACGTCGTGTCGACCTCACACCCGCTGGCCGCGCAGGCGGGACTGCGCATCCTGGGTCAGGGCGGCAACGCGGTCGACGCGGCGATCGCCACGGCCGCCTGCATGACGCTCGTCGAGCCCTGCAGCAACGGCCTGGGCTCCGACGCCTTCGCCATCGTGTGGGACGGCCAATCGCTGCAAGGGCTGAACGCCTCCGGCATCGCGCCGCAGGCTTGGACGCCCGACTACTTCGACCGCAAGCATGGCGCCGGCACCGCGATGCCGCGTCGCGGTTGGGACGCGGTGACCGTGCCGGGCGCGGTCGCCGGTTGGGTGGCGCTGAGCGAGCGCTACGGCAAGTTGCCTTTCGCCGACCTGATGGCGCCGGCCATCGAGATCGCCGAGCGCGGCTATGCCGTGCCGGTGATCGTGCAGGGCAAGTGGCGCATGGCGTCCGAAGTGGCCGATCTGGTCGCGCAGCCCGGCTTCGCCGAGGCCTTCCTGCCGCGCGGGCGAGCGCCCGAGGTGGGCGAGCTGTTCCGCTTCCCGGGCGCGGCGCGGACGCTGCGCCTGATCGCCGCGACGAAGGGCGAGGCCTTCTACCGCGGCGAGATCGCCGAGGCCACCGCCGCCTTCGCGCGCGAGACCGGCGGCGCGATCACCGCCGCGGATTTCGCCGCCTATGCGCCGCAGTGGGTCGATACGATCTCGATGGACTACGCCGGCCACACCTTGCATGAGATCCCGCCCAATGGGCAGGGCATCGCGGCGCTGATCGCGCTGGGCATCCTGAAGCACTTCGACGTCGGCGCGCTGCCGGCGGACTCGACCGCGTCGCAGCATCTGCAGATCGAGGCGATGAAGCTGGCCTTCGCCGACGTCTACCGCCATGTCAGCGATCCCCGCACGATGAAGGTCCAGGTCGCGGAGCTGCTCGATCCGGACTACCTCGCCCGCCGCGCGAAGCTCATCGACATGAAGCGCGCGCAGGACTTCCAGGCCGGCAACCCGGTCAAGGGCGGCACCATCTACCTGACCGCCGCGGACGAGAGCGGCATGATGGTCAGCTTCATCCAGAGCAACTACATGGGCTTCGGCTCGGGCGTGGTGGTGCCGGGCTACGGGCTGTCGCTCCAGAACCGCGGCCATGGCTTCACCCGCGAAACCGGGCATGTCAACGTCGTCGCGCCGGGCAAGCGGCCGTTCCACACGATCATCCCGGCCTTCCTGATGAAGGACGGCCAGCCGCAGATGAGCTACGGCGTGATGGGCGGCAACATGCAGCCGCAGGGCCACATGCAGACGCTGGTGCGGATGCTCGACTACCGCCAGCATCCCCAGGCCGCCTGCGACGCGCCGCGCTGGCGCTTCAACGAGGGGCTGTCGATCAATGTCGAGCCCTCGATGAAGCCGGAGACCATCGACGGCCTGCGCGCGCTGGGTCATCAGATCGGCGACATCCACGACAGCTACCAGGACTTCGGCGCCGGGCAATTCATCTGGCGCCTGGGCGACCCGGCGGTGGAAGGCTATGTCGCCGCGAGCGACCCCCGTCGAGACGGCGCCGCCGCGGGCTGGTGAACGTCGACGGCCGGGGCGGCCCGCGGCGCGCAGGCCCCCTGTCTTTCCTCACTTGTCGCTGTCGGAAGGGCGCTGATAGCATCGGCGCCTTCTTCCTCCCCGGAAGCTCTCACGCCACGATCCCCGATCGGAGCCGGACCCCATGACCAAGCTGCTGGACCGCACCAAACACGACGCCCTGGCGTCGGTGCGCGCGCTTGGGCCGTCCGGCTGGGCGCGACGACCGTAGGCGTCCGCACGACGCCCGCCGGCCCTCGACGGCCGGTCCCCAGGTCCCTGGCTTTTCGCGACGGCGACGCTCACCGCGTGCCGCTCGCCCGATCCGCGTCCGGCGCACGACGCCCCGCGTGGATCGCATCCGGAGTGTCAACATGCTGCCGATCAAGGCATCCACGTGGGTCGACCGTCTGCTCGACCGCTTCCTCGATCTCCTGCGGCTGCCCGCCGGCGATCTGCTGCGCAACCTCGTCTACCGGCGTCTGTGGACGTCGATCCTGATCAGCTCGCTGGGCGGGCAGATCACCCTGCTCGCGCTGCCGCTGACCGCGGCGGTGCTGCTGCATGCCTCGCCCACCCAGATGGGCGTGCTCACCGCGATGGAGCTGGTGCCTTTCGCGCTGTTCTCGCTGCCCGCCGGCGTCTGGCTGGACCGGGTGCGCAAGCTGCCGGTCTACATCGTGGGCGAGCTGACGCTGGCGGTCGCCGTGGGCAGCGTACCGGTGGCCCACTGGATGGGCTGGCTCGGCATGCCCTGGCTGTACTTCGTCGGCTTCCTGCTCGGCACCGTCTACACGATCGCGGGCAGCGCCTCGCAGATCGTGCTGACGCAGGTGGTGAGTCGCGACCGCCTCGTCGAGGCCCACGCGAAGAACGCACTCGCGTCCTCGGGCGCCGAGGTGGCTGGCCCGGGCGTGGCCGGTGCGCTGATCAAGATCGTCGGCGCGCCGCTGGCGCTGGCGGTGGACGCGCTGCTGCTGGTGGTGTCCGCGGCCATCCTGCGCGGCGTGAAGGTCACCGAGACCCTGCATCGCGGGGACGGCGCCCACTTCTGGCGCGACCTGAAGGCCGGCATCGCCTTCGTGCACGGCAAGCGCATGCTGGTCGCGCTGGCCTGCGCGGTCGGCGGCTGGCAGATGTTCAACCAGGCGGCGCAGGTGGTGCAGATCCTCTTCGCGACGCGGGTGCTGGGACTGTCCGCGCAGAGCGTGGGCCTGTCCTACATCGCGCTGGGCGCGGGTACGGTGCTGGCGAGCGCGCTGGGCCACCGCATCAGCGCGCGCTTCGGCCCCGGCCCCAGCCTGATCGGCGGCTTCGCGATGTGCGGCATCGGCTGGGCGGCGCTGTGCGTCGCGCCGGCCAATGCGGTCGGCGTCGCGGCCTTCGCCTTCACCCTGTTCATGTTCGGTGTCGGCGCGGTGCTCATCTTCATCAACTTCCTGTCGCTGCGACAGGCGGTGACGCCGGCCCCGCTGCTCGGCCGGATGACCAGCACCATGCGCTGGCTGATCCTGATCCCCGCCGGCCCCGGCGCGCTGATCGGCGGCTGGCTCGGCGAGCATGTCAGCCTGCGTGCCGCGCTGGCCTTCGCCGGGCTCGGCGCCTTGCTGCTGGCGGTGCTGGCCTGGCAGGTCCAGGCGATCCGCGCGGTGAAGGCGCTGCCCAAGGTCGAGGGCGAGGAGCCTGCGCTGGGCGCCGAGGCGATGCCGGGGGTGCCGCCCCCCGCGTCCTCGGCCGGCGCGCAGCTGCAACCCGCCAACGGCAACTGAGGTCCGACCCATGCGCATTCAAACCGCCCCGGATCCGCTCCTGGTCGAGGTGCCCGAGCGGCTCGACACCGCCCGGCTCGTGCTGCTGTCGCCGCGCGCCGGCCTCGGTCCCGCGCTGAACCGTGCGGTGCTCGAGGGCCAGGAGCATCTCAAGCCCTGGATGCCCTGGGCGCACGAGACGCCCACCGTCGAGCAATCCGAGGGCGTCGTGCGGCGCATGCAGGCGCAGTTCCTGCAGCGCGAGCACCTCGGCTACTACCTGCACGAGCGCGGCGCGGAGGGGCGGCCCGGGCGTCTGATCGGCGGGGCGGGGCTGCACTCGCCCGACTGGCAGGTGCGCCGCTTCGAGCTGGGCTACTGGATCGTGCCGTCGCACACCGGCCGGGGTCTGGTCGTCGAAGTCGTCGCCGCGCTGGTGCGCCTGGGCTTCGAGCAATTGCGGGCGCGCCGCCTGGAGATCCGCACCGACAGCCGCAACGCGGCGAGCCGCGCGGTGGCCGAGCGCTGCGGCTTCACGCTGGAAGGCGTGCTGCGACGCGACGCGCTCGATGTCGCGGGCGAGGCGTGCGACAGCTGCGTCTACGGCATGACGGCGCTCACCGAGCTGCGGGAGCCGGCGCGTTGACGGCACTGGCGGCCTTCACCGGCCGCATTGGCTGCATTGGCCGCATCGCTGCATTGGCCGCATCGGCGGCGACGAGGGCGGTCAGGCGGTCGGGCTGAAGCGGTCGACCGCGTCGGTGATGATGCCGTCCACGCCATTGGCGATCAGCCATTGCGCGGCCGCGGCGTCGTTGACGGTGTAGACCAGCGCCTTCATTTCCGCCTCGCGCAACCGCGCGACCAGCGCCTGGTCCATCAGCGCGTAATGCGTGATGACCGCCCGGCAGCCCAGCGATTGGGCCAGTTGCAGCCAGCCGTCGCCCTCGAGCTTGTCGAGCAGGAGCCCGCGTGGCACCTGCGGCGCCGATTCGCGGGCGCCGCGCAGCGCCTCTGGCTGGAAGCTGCTGAACAGCACCGACAGCGGTGCCGTCTCCTCCCACAGCCGCAGCACCTCCCGGCCGACGATCTCGCCGGTGCGGAACTCGTCGCCCGGCGTGGGCTTGAGCTCGATGTTCAGCACATGCTGGTTGCGACGCACGAAGGCCGCGATGCTCTCCAGGCTTGCGGGCGGCTCGCCGGCGAAGGCGCGGCTGTGCCAGCGTCCGGCGTCCAGTCGCGACAGCTCGCTCCAGCTCCGGTCGGCGGCGCGGCCGCGCGCGGTCGTCGTGCGGTCCAGGGTCGCGTCGTGCAGAAGGAAGGGCACGTCATCGGCGCTCAGCTTCACGTCGCACTCGAAGGCGCGATAGCCATGCCGCGCGCCTTCCCGGAACGCGGCCAGCGTGTTCTCGGGTGCGAGCTTGCCGGCCCCCCGATGGGCCACCCAGAACGGCACTGACCACGGCCAGCTGGGTTCATCGAGGGAATGCATCGAGACCGTCATGTCGTTCTCCCTGTTCGCTGTCGCGATCGCTCGTCTGTGGCCGGTCGAGATGGGCCGCACGCCGGTGGCGTCCGGCCGCGCGTCAGTCGACGCGCTGTCCGGTCGCCGGGTCGAACCAGTGCAGCCGCTCGCCGGGCGCCTGCAACAGCACCTCGTCGCCGGGGCGCGGCGGCGTGTCGGTGCCGTCGATGCGCAGCGTGAAGGCCGCCTCGCCGAGCCGGCCATAAACCAGGCGCTCCGCACCCAGCATCTCGACCATCTCCACCTTCAGCGGCCAGGCCGTCGCGTCGGCGGCGACGGCTTGCCCATCGTGCGGCAGCGCATGCTCGGGACGCAGGCCCAGGATCAGATCGCCGTCGCGCGGCGCGGGCAGCGGCAGGTGCAGCGAGGTGCCGCCGACGAGGAAGCGCTGCGTACCGCCCTGCGTTTCCACCCGCCCCTTGAGCAGGTTCATCGCCGGCGAGCCGATGAAGCTCGCGACGAAGGTCGTCGCCGGGCGGCCGTAGACCTCTTCCGGCGTGCCGAACTGCTCCATGCGCCCCCCGTTCATCACGACGATGCGCTGCGCCAGCGTCATCGCCTCGACCTGGTCGTGGGTGACGAAGAGCGAGGTGACGCCGAGCTCGCGATGCAGCTTCTGGATCTCCAGCCGGGTCTGCACCCGCAGCTTGGCGTCGAGGTTGGACAGCGGCTCGTCGAAGAGGAAGACCTGCGGATCGCGCACGATCGCCCGGCCCATCGCCACCCGCTGGCGCTGGCCGCCGGACAGCTCGCGCGGCCGGCGCTGCAGCAGGTGCGACAGCTCCAGGATGCCGGCCGCCTTGTCCACGCGGGCGCGGATCTGCTCGGGCGGCAGCTTGCGGATCTTCAGGCCGTAGGCCATGTTCTCGAACACGCTCATGTGCGGATACAGCGCGTAGTTCTGGAACACCATTGCGATGTCGCGCTCGGCCGGCTCGATCTCGTTGACGACGCGATCGCCGATGGCGATCTCGCCGCCGCTGATCTCCTCCAGCCCGGCGACCATGCGCAGCAACGTGGACTTGCCGCAGCCCGAGGGGCCGACGATGACGACGAACTCGCCATCCGCGATCTCGGCGTTGACGCCGTGGATGACCGGGTTGGCCTTGGCGCCGGAGCCGTATTGCTTGACGACGTTGCGCAGGGAAATGCTTGCCATCGGAGTCTCTTCTTGTGTCTTTACTTCTCGGCGTCCACGAGGCCCTTGACGAACCATCGCTGCATCAGCACCACCACCAGCGCCGGCGGGATCATCGCCAGCATCGCGGTGGCCATGATCACGTTCCAGTCGTTGGCGGCGTCGCCGCCGCTGATCATCCGCTTGATGCCGATGACCACCGGGTACATCTGCTCGTCGGTCGTCACCAGCAGCGGCCACAGGTACTGGTTCCAGCCGTAGATGAACTGGATGACGAAGAGCGCCGCGATGCTGGTGCGCGACAGCGGCAGCAGCACGTCACGGAAGAACTTCATCGGCCCGGCGCCGTCGATGCGGGAGGCCTCGACCAGTTCGTCGGGCACGGTCAGGAAGAACTGCCGGAACAGGAAGGTCGCCGTCGCGGAGGCGATCAGCGGCACCGTCAGGCCGGCATAGGTGTTGAGCATCTTCAGGTCGGAGACGACCTGGTAGGTCGGCCCGATGCGGACCTCCACCGGCAGCATCAGGGTGACGAAGATGGCCCAGAAGAAGAAATTGCGCGCGGGGAAGCGGAAGTAGACGATCGCGAAGGCGGACAGCAGCGAGATCGCGATCTTGCCCACCGCGATGACCATCGCGGAGACGAAGCTGATCCACATCATCTGTCCGACCGGCGCCTTGGAGCCGGCGCCGCTGCTGCCGAACAGCGCGGCCGAGTAGTTGTCGACCAGGTGCGCTCCGGGGGTGAGCGACATCGGCGACTGGACGATCTCCGCGGCCGTCTGCGTCGAGGCGACGAAGGCGATGTACAGCGGGAAGGCGACGATCAATACGCCGAGCACCAGGATCAGGTGGGACAGCAGCGTGAGGGCGGGGCGGCGCTCGACCATGTCAGTACTGCACCTTCTTCTCGACGAAACGGAACTGGATGACGGTCAGCGCGACCACGATCGCCATCAGCACCACGCTCTGCGCGGCCGAGCCGCCCAGGTCCAGCGCCTTGAAGCCGTCGTAGTAGACCTTGTAGACGAGGATCGCGGTGTCCTTGCCGGGGCCGCCCTGGGTGGCGGCGTCGATGATGCCGAAGGTGTCGAAGAAGGCGTAGACCACGTTGATCACCAGCAGGAAGAACGAGGTCGGCGACAGCAGCGGGAAGGTGATCGTCCAGAAGCGGCGCCACGGGCCGGCGCCGTCGATCGCGGCGGCCTCGATCAGCGACTTGGGGATCGACTGCAGTCCCGCCAGGAAGAACAGGAAGTTGTACGAGACCTGCTTCCAGACCGCGGCCATCACCACCAGCGCCATCGCGTGGTCGGCATTGAGCAGGTGATTCCACTGGATGCCCACGCGCTGCAGGCCATAGGCCACGACGCCGATGGACGGCGCGAACATGAACAGCCACAGCACGCCGGCGATCGCCGGCGCGACCGCGTAGGGCCAGATCAGCAGCGTCTTGTAGACCGGCGCGGCGCGCACCACGCGATTGGCCATCGTGGCCAGCAGCAGCGACACCGCCAGCCCCAGCACCGCCACCAGCAGCGAGAACATCGCCGTCGTCTTGAACGAGGCGAGGTAGCTGTCGTCGTTGAACAGCTGGCGGAAGTTGTCCAGGCCGACCCATTCGGTGGACAGGCCGAAGGCATCCTGCTGCTGCAGGCTCTGCAGCAGCGCCTGGCTGGCGGGCCAGAAGAAGAACACGCCGATCACCAGCGCCTGTGGCGCCAGCAGCAGCCAGGGCAGCCAGCGCGATCGGAACACCACGCGTTTCTGTTGGGACATCCGGGATTGACGTCGAGAGGAATCGAGGGGGCGGCGGGAGAACCGCCGGAGCGGCCCGCGCCGCCCCGGGCCGGTTCAATGCGGGATCAGAGCTTGGCGGATTTCTGGAAGCGCTCGAGCAGCTCGTTGCCACGCTTGACCGCGGCGTCCAGGCCTTCCTTGGGCTGCTTCTTGCCGGCCCAGACCTGCTCCATCTCCTCGTCGATGATGGTGCGGATCTGCGCGAAGTTGCCCAGCCGCACGCCGCGCGACTTGTCGGTCGTCTTGCGGATCATCTGCTGCACGGCCACGTCGGTGCCCGGGTTCTGCTTGTAGAAGCCGCTCTGCTCGGTCAGCTCGTAGGCCGCCTTGGTCACCGGCAGGTAGCCGGTGCGCTTGTGGCTCTCGGAGGCGACCTCGGCCTTGGACAGGTACTGGAAGAAGGCGGCCACGCCCTTGTATTCGGCCGGCTTCTTGCCCGCCATCACCCACAGGCTGGCGCCGCCGATCACCGTGTTCTGCGGCGCGCCGGGCACGTCGGGGTAGTAGGGCAGCGGCGCGATGCCGGAGGCGAACTTGGCGTTCTTCTTGATGTTGGCGTACAGGCCGGAGGAGCCGGTCATCATCGCGCATTCGCCCGAATAGAAGGTCGCGTCGGCCGTGTTGCCGCGGCCCTTGTAGACGAACAGGCCCTGCTTGGCCATGTTGGCCAGGTTCTCGATGTGACGCACATGCAGCGGCGAGTTGAACGCCAGCCGCGCGTCCAGGCCGCCGAAGCCGTTGTTCTTCGTCGCGTACTCGACGTTGTGCCAGGCGGAGAAGCTCTCCAGCTGCGTCCAGCTGACCCAGCTGGTGGTGAACGGGCACTTGTGGCCGGCCGCCTTGAGCTTGGCGGCCGCGGCGGCCACCTCGGGCCAGGAGCTCGGCGGCTTGTTGGGATCCAGGCCGGCGGCCTTGAACGCGTCCTTGTTGTAGTGGAAGACGGTGGTCGAGCTGTTGAAGGGGAAGCTCAGCATCTGGCCGTTGGGCGCGGTGTAGTAGCCGGCGACGGCAGGAACATAGGCGGCGTTGTCGAACTTGGCGCCGGCCTGCTGCATCACCTGGCCCACCGGCACGATGGCGCCCTTGCTGGCCATCATCGTGGCGGTGCCGACCTCGAACACCTGCAGGATGTGCGGCGCGTTGCCGGCACGGAAGGCGGCGATGGCGCCGGCCATCGATTCGTCGTAGCTGCCCTTGTAGGTCGGGACGATCTTGTAGTCCTTCTGGCTGGCGTTGAAGTCCTTGGCCAGGTCGTTGACCCAGTCGCCGAGGGCACCGCCCATCGAGTGCCACCACTGGATCTCGGTCTGGGCCGAGGCGGCGAACGGGGTCATCAGCGCGACGGCCGCGACGGACGCGGCCAGCAGGGAGGTCTTGAGAGGCTTCATGGGTCTCCGATGCTCGGGGAGGGTGGTTTTGCGGTCCCGGGGCGGACATCGTCGGGTGGACGGTCCACCGGGGGCCGGCGAGCTTATCGGCGCATTGTGACACTGGCGAACCATCCATCGCAGGGTGCGAAGCCACCCTTCCCTAGAGTCCCTCGCCGGGGCTGGCCCTCTGGCGCTGCGGTAGGATTCCGCCCATTGCCCGAACCGGGCCGGCCGCTGATCGCGGCCATCGCGAACGCCCCTTCCAACCCCGTGTCCAGCGGGCGCGGGGACCACAAGTCCGGGGCGCCGTCCGGCACCGGGCCCCATGCTTTCCCCCAGCCTGGCATCGGCACCTTCCCCAGGGCGCCGGCCTGCCGCAACCCCGGTGCGCGAGCACCTGGCCGCCATGAACGCACCGCATCTGCTGATGCCCGCCGACCCCGCGATGGCCGGCGACGTGACCCCGCCGCACACGCCCGCCGCCCGGCTGCGCGAGATTCCGTACAACTACACCTCCTTCTCCGATCGCGAAATCGTCCTTCGCCTGCTCGGCGCCCGCGCCTGGGAGCTGCTGGACCAGCTGCGCGGCGAGCGCCAGACCGGCCGTTCCGCGCGGATGCTGTACGAGGTGCTGGGCGACATCTGGGTGGTCCAGCGCAACCCCTACCTGCAGGACGACCTGCTGGACAACCCCAAGCGCCGCGAAGCGCTGATCGGCGCGCTGCGCCATCGCCTGGGCGAGGTGCAGCGCCGCCGCCATCCGGAGGGCGACGCCAAGCGCGACGCCTGGGTCGGCGAACTGCTGACCGCGGCCGAGGCCGCCGTGGCCGCGTTCTCGCACCAGTTCGACCAGGTGGCCGAGCTGCGCAAGCGCGCCACCAAGGTGTTCGCGAAGCACACCGCCAAGGACAACATCAAGTACGACGGGCTGTCCCGTGTCGCGCACGTCACCGACGCGACCGACTGGCGTGTCGAGTACCCCTTCGTCGTGCTGACACCGGACACGGAGGCCGAGATGGCCGCCCTGGTGGCGGGCTGCTTCGAGCTGGGCCTGACGGTGATCCCGCGCGGCGGCGGCACCGGCTACACCGGCGGCGCGGTGCCGCTGGTCTGGAACAGCGCGGTGATCAACACCGAGAAGCTCGAGGCCATGCGCGGCGTCGAGATGCAGCGCCTGCCGGGCGTGGACCGCGAGGTGCCCACGATCTGGACCGAGGCCGGCGTGGTCACCCAGCGCGTGTCCGACCTGGCGGAGCTGCATGGCTTCGTCTTCGCGGTCGACCCGACGTCGGCGGAGGCGTCCTGCATCGGCGGCAACATCGCGATGAACGCCGGCGGCAAGAAGGCCGTCCTGTGGGGCACCGCGCTGGACAACCTCGCCTCGTGGCGCATGGTCACGCCGGACGCGAAATGGCTCGAGGTCGTGCGCGTCAACCACAACCTCGGGAAGATCCACGACGTCGAGGTCGCCAGCTTCGACCTGCACTACTACGACGCGACCGGCAAGACGCTGGAGCGCACCGAGCGTCTGGACATTCCCGGCCGCACCTTCCGCAAGGAGGGCCTGGGCAAGGACGTCACCGACAAGTTCCTGGCCGGCCTGCCGGGCGTGCAGAAGGAAGGCTGCGACGGCCTGATCACCAGCGCGCGCTGGATCGTGCACCGCATGCCGGCGCATGTGCGCACCGTCTGCCTCGAATTCTTCGGCAATCCGAAGGACTGCGTGCCGTCGATCGTCGACATCAAGGACTTCATGTTCGGCGAGATGAAGAAGCCGAACGGGGCGATCCTCGCTGGCCTCGAGCACCTGGACGACCGCTACCTGAAGGCGGTCGGCTATGCGACCAAGAGCAAGCGCGGCGGGTTGCCCAAGATGGTGCTGATCGGCGACATCGTCGGCGACGATGCCGATGAGGTCGCCCGCGCCACCAGCGAGGTGGTGCGCCTGGCCAACGGCCGCTCGGGCGAAGGCTTCGTCGCCGTCAGCGCCGACGCGCGCAAGAAGTTCTGGCTGGACCGCAAGCGCACCGCGGCGATCTCGAAGCACACCAACGCGTTCAAGGTGAACGAGGACGTCGTGATCCCGCTGCCCCGCATGGGCGAGTACACGCTGGGCATCGAGCGCATCAACATCGAGCTGTCGCTGCGCAACAAGCTGGCGCTGGTCGAGGCGCTGCGCGAATTCTTCGCCGCGGGCAACCTGCCGCTGGGCAAGAGCGACGACGCCGGCGAGATCCCCAGCGCCGAACTGCTCGAGGACCGCGTGGCCCAGGCGCTGGCGCTGCTGGACGAGGTGGGCGCGCAGTGGCGCACCTGGATGCAGGAGCTGGACCTGCCGCGCGACGGCGAACGCAGCTACTTCGAGCAGCTGCAGGACTACACGCTGCGGGCGAGCTGGAAACGGCAGATCCTCAAGCCGCTGCAGGACGTCTTCGCCGGTGCCTCGTTCGCGCCGATCCTGGCCGAGTGCAAGCGCATCCACAAGGAGGTGCTGCGTGGCCGGGTCTGGGTGGCGCTGCACATGCATGCCGGCGACGGCAACGTGCACACCAACATCCCGGTGAACTCCGACAACTACGAGATGCTGCAGACCGCGCACGAGGCGGTGGCGCGGATCATGACCCTGGCGCGCTCGCTGGATGGCGTGATCTCGGGCGAGCACGGCATCGGCATCACCAAGCTGGAGTTCCTCAACGACGAGGAGCTGGCGGGCTTCGCCGGCTACAAGGCCAAGGTCGACCCGGAAGGCCGCTTCAACAAGGGCAAGCTGCTGCGCCCGGGCACCGGTGGCCACGGCGGCCAGAACACCTTCGCCGACCTGACCAACGCCTACACGCCCAGCTTCGGCCTGATGGGCCACGAGTCGCTGATCATGCAGCAGAGCGACATCGGCGCGATCAGCGAGTCGATCAAGGACTGCCTGCGCTGCGGCAAGTGCAAGCCGGTCTGCGCGACGCACGTGCCGCGGGCCAACCTGCTCTACAGCCCGCGCAACAAGATCCTGGCGACCTCGCTGCTGGTGGAGGCCTTCCTCTACGAGGAGCAGACCCGCCGCGGCGTGTCGATCAAGCATTGGGAGGAGTTCGAGGACGTCGCCGACCACTGCACCGTCTGCCACAAGTGCGTGAATCCCTGCCCGGTGAAGATCGACTTCGGCGACGTCACGATGAACATGCGCAACCTGCTGCGCAAGATGGGCAAGAAGAGCTTCAAGCCCGGCAACGCGGCAGCGATGTTCATGCTCAACGCGACGAACCCGGAGACGATCAAGATCGCCCGCGCGGCGATGGTCGGTGTCGGCTTCAAGGCGCAGCGTGTGGCCAACAGCCTGCTCAAGCGCGTGGCGCGCAAGCAGACCAGCGCGCCGCCGGCGACGGTGGGTGTCGCGCCGGTCAAGGAGCAGGTGATCCACTTCATCAACAAGAAGCTGCCGGGCGGGCTGCCGAAGAAGACGGCCCGCGCGCTGCTCGACATCGAGGACAAGAACTACGTCCCGATCATCCGCAACCCGCAGAAGGCCTCGGCGGACGCGGAGGCGGTCTTCTACTTCCCCGGCTGCGGGTCGGAGCGGCTGTTCAGCCAGGTCGGCCTGGCCACGCAGGCGATGCTCTGGCACGCCGGCGTGCAGACGGTGCTGCCGCCGGGCTACCTGTGCTGCGGCTATCCGCAGCGCGGATCCGGACAGTTCGACAAGGCCGAGAAGATCATCACCGACAACCGGGTGCTGTTCCACCGCGTGGCCAACACGCTGAACTACCTCGACATCAAGACGGTGGTGGTGAGCTGCGGCACCTGCTATGACCAGCTGCAGGGCTACAAGTTCGAGGACATCTTCCCCGGCTGCCGCATCGTCGACATCCACGAGTACCTGCTGGAGAAGGGCATCCAGCTCGACGCCAAGCAGGCCTACCTGTATCACGACCCCT
Organism: Roseateles chitinivorans; assembly: GCF_002761755.1. Taxonomy (GTDB): domain Bacteria; phylum Pseudomonadota; class Gammaproteobacteria; order Burkholderiales; family Burkholderiaceae_C; genus Roseateles; species Roseateles chitinivorans. The sequence goes on along the minus strand of NZ_PEOG01000034.1, from coordinate 37,644 downwards.
GCCACTCGCCGATGAAGCTGCAGGACCCGATGAAGACGGTGAAGGCGCTGGTCGGGCCGGAGGTGATGAAGAGCGAGCGCTGCTGCGGCGAGAGCGGCACGCTGGGGGTGACGCGGCCGGATGTGTCGACGCAGGTGCGCTTCCGCAAGGAAGAGGAACTGCGCAAGGCCGAGACCCAGTTGCGCGCGACCGGCAAGGTCGGGGCGGAGGAGAACCTCAAGATCCTGACCAGTTGCCCGTCGTGCCTGCAGGGGCTGAGCCGCTATGGCGGGGACCTGCAGAACGGGCTGCTCGAGGCGGACTACATCGTGGTCGAGATGGCCCGCAAGATCCTCGGCGAGAACTGGATGCCGGAGTACGTGGCCAAGGCCAACAACGGCGGGATCGAGCGGGTGCTCGTCTGAGGAGGCGGGCGCGCTAGGGCGCGCCCCTCACCCCAGCCCTGTCCCGCAAGCGGGGCGAGGGAGAAGACTCTCCGGCCCATGGCGGCGCTGCTCATTGACTCCCTCTCCCTCTCCCTCTCCCGCTTGCGGGGGAGGGTCGGGGAGAGGGCCAGCGGCGGCGGCAAGGACCGCCGCAGGGATCAGACCCTGAACTGCCCGACCTGCTCGACCAGCCGATGCGCCTGCTCCCGCAGGCTCTCGGCGGCTGCGGTGCTTTCCTCGACCAGCGCGGCGTTCTGCTGCGTCCCCTGGTCCAGCTGCGCGACGGCGCCGTTGATGCGGGTCACGCCCTGCGACTGCTCGCGCGCCGCGGTGGAGATCTCGCCAATGATGTCGGTCACGCGCTTGACGCTGGACACGATGTCCCGCATCGCCTCGCCGGTGTCGCCCACCAGCCGGGCGCCCGACTCGACCCGCTCGCCGCTGGCGGTGATCAGCGCCTTGATCTGCTTGGCAGCCTCCGCGCTGCGCTGCGCCAGCTGGCGGACCTCGGCGGCCACGACCGCGAATCCGCGGCCCTGCTCGCCGGCCCGCGCCGCTTCCACCGCCGCATTCAGCGCCAGGATGTTGGTCTGGAACGCGATCGAGTCGATCGTGCCGATGATGTCGCCGATCTGGCGGCTGGCCGCGCTGATCTCGTCCATCGTGGTCACCACCTGCGCCACGACATTGCCGCCGCGCTGGGCCGCGCGGTCGGACTCGCCGACCAGTTGATGCGCCTGGGCGGCCGACGCCGCGGTCTGGCTCATGGAGCTGGCCAGCTCCTCGAGCGCCGACGCGGTTTCCTGCAGATGGCTGGCCGACTGCTCGGTCCGCGAGGACAGGTCGCGGCTGCCGGCCGCGACCTCGGCCGAGGCCGTGCCGATCGAGTCGCTGGCCTGGCGCACCTCGTTGATCGTGCGCGACAGCTGCAGCCGCATGCGCTCGACGCCCGCGGCGAGCGCACCGAGGTCATCCTGCTGGCGGACGTGGACCGGCCGCGTCAGGTCGCCATTGGCCACCGCGCCGACGGCCTCGTTCAGGTCGGCCAGCGGCTGGCCCACCCAGCGCCCCAGCATCCAGGTCACGCCCAGGCCCAGCAGCACCACGGTCGCCAGCATCAAGCCCCACAGCACCCACAGCGTGGTGTTGTGCGCCGCCAGCGCCTGCGCCCGCGAGGCTTCGGCGACCACCCACCAGCCGGTGGCCTGCGACTTGCGCGCCACCGCGAACGCGTCCTGGTAGCTGTCGCCGTAGACGGCCTGGACTTCCTCCAGCACGCCGTCGGCGTCCTCGGTGATCTTCTTGACGTACTGCTCGGCCTGGTCCGCCGGCAACACCTCCGACAGCTTCTTGCCCTGGGCGCGCGGATGCGCGCGCAGCAGCGCGTCGGCCGGCGTCTTGCCCGGATCCAGCAGGTACATGCCGCCGGTGCCGTAGAGCTTGACGGCGTCGGCCATCTTGACCAGTTCCTGCTGCAGCCCCCGCATGTCGAAGCCGATGTACAGCACGCCGACGACCTTGCCGCTCGCGTCCTTGATCGGCGAGTAGCGGGTCATGTAGGGCACCTTGAACAGCGTCGTCGGTCCGACGTAGGTCTCGCCGGTCGCGAGCTTGGCGTAGGGCGCGCCGGCGCGGTCCAGCGTCGTGCCGACCGCCCGCGAGCCGTCTTCCTTCTTCACCGAGGTGGTGATGCGGATGAAGTCGTCCGTGCCCTTGCGCGCGAAGATCGTCGCGTTGCCGCCGGTCAGGCGCGTGAATCGGTCCACCGCGTCGAAATTGCCGTTGAGCTTCTGGCCGTTGAAAGCCAGCTCGCCGTCGCCTTCCAGCGTGAAGGCGCCACCGGTGAAATCGCCCGCCAGCACGTCGTACAGCCGGTTCGCCGAGTCGCGCGCGGTGCGGTCCAGCGCGTCGGCGATGCGGGCGACGGACGAGGCCTCGGCCGACATGTAGTCCAGCGTGCGCTGCTGCGCCTGGTTGGTCAGCACCCAGGACAGGGCGCCGCAGATGACGATCAGCAGCACCGCGATCGCAGCGCTCGACCAGATGGAAACGCGACGGGCCACCGTCGCGCGAACGGCGTTGTTGTTGTTCATGACTGGACGGTCCGCGTCGCCGCGGGCGGGAGTGGGGGGACGTCTCCTGGCGCGTCGTTGTCGTTTTGTCTTTGCGCCCGGTCAAACTTTATTCCGCTTGAGCCGTACCGCGCAGCTTCCGATGACCGCAGTTCGAGGGATAACCCGCAGCTATTCGATCCCCCCGTGAAGTAATGCGCGGCCGTCCTCCGAGGGAAGGACAGCGTTATCGTCCCCTTGGAAGGCGACCGACCGGGCGGTCGAGCCTTCCCGAGGATGCCGACGGCCCCGGGGCGGCGCCGCCCTTACTCGGCGGAAATGCCGCGGCTGCGGATCAGCGCATGCCACTTCTGGGTCTCGGCCTGGATGAACCGCGCCAGCGACGCCGCGTCGCCCGGCGCGACTTCCAGGCCGAAGTCCTCGAGCCGGCCCTTCAGGTCGGGCTGGGCCAGCGCCTTCGCCAGCTCCGTGCCCAGGCGCGAGACGATCGCCTCCGGCGTGCCCTTCGGTACGAACAGGCCCTGCCAGGCGCTGACCTCCACGCCGCTGACGCCGGTCTCGTCGAAGCTCGGCACGTCGGGCAGCGCGGCGATGCGCCGTGGCGCGAGCACCGCCAGCGCCTTGAGCTTGCCGGCGCGCAGATGGGGCAGCGCGGCGGCCGTGTCGAGGATGCCCATCGGCACCACGCCGGCGATCAGGTCCTGCGTCGAGAAGGCCGTGCCGCGGTAGGGCACGTGGACGATGTAGCTGTGGGTGCGGTCCTTCAGCAGCTCCATCGCCAGGTGGTGCGGGCTGCCGACACCGGGCGAGGCGTAGCTGTACTTGCCGGGCCTGGCCTTGACGGCCTCCAGCCACTGCTTCGCGCTGGTGAAACCCGCGCCGGGGTTGACCACCAGCAGCAGCGGAAATCGAGCCATGAAACCCACCGGCGCGAAGTCCGACGGCGCGTAGGGCAGCTTCTTGTAGAGCGCGCTGTTGAACACCATCGCGCCGTTGTCGCCGGTGAGGAGGGTGTAGCCGTCGGGCGGCGACTTGGCGGCGTTGTCGGTGCCGATGATGCCGGCCGCGCCGGGCTTGTTGTCGATGACCAGCGTCTGGCCGAGCGCCTTGCCCAGCACCGGCGCCAGCTGACGGGCGAGGAAGTCCGAACCGCCACCCGCCGGATAGGCGACGACCCAGCGCACCGGCCGGCTGGGCCAGCTGTCTGCGCGCGCCGCGCCGGGCCAGCCGAGCGCCGCGGCGCTGGCGCCCAGCGCGCCGGTGATCAGCAGGGAGCGGCGCGCGGCATCGGCGGCCGCATCGGTCGGACGGGTGGGCATGGACAGGGTCTCCTGGTGGCGGTGGCGGCCATCCTAGCCAGCCCCGCGAGCCCCCCGTTGCGGGACAACCCGATCAGCGCCCGTCGACCGAGGCCGCGCTTGCCGCGATGTCGGACGGACCGGCCGCGGGCGGCGCCAGTTCCATCATCGCCACGCGCTGGTTCATGTCGCCGGCGCTGTCCTGGTTGCGGAACGCGATCTGCATCACGTAGAGCGTGTCGCGCGCGGCGCCCTGGCATGACAGGCCGCGCACGGCGCGACGCACGGCCGCCGCGTAGACCCACGGGCCGCGCGACTGGTGGACGTCGGAGATGGTGCTGCCGTTGAGACGGAAGCTCACCGTGGCCAGGCCCTCCTTGCCTTCGATGTACTGCTGCCGGGCCAGCCGGTCGAACAGCGCCTGGTCGACGCCGGGGCAGGTGGCGCGCACATCGGTGCGGGCGATCTCGCCGGGGCGCCGGCCGGAGATCTCGACGCGCTGCAGGTCGTCGGGCGCGGCCTGCGCGGCGCCGGTGGCCAGCACGGCGAGGAGCGCGCCGAACGCGGCGCGGACGAGGGTCGTGTGGGAGGGGCGGGTGGTCGCTTGCATGTCGTGCTCCTGAGGACGTGAGGGACCGTCGTGGCGCGCCTCCAGGCGTCCATGCGATCGGTCTTTTTTCAGCGTAGGCAGCGCGGACGGTCCCACCAAGCGGCGGGCGACCAAGCGTTGAAGGCGAGGGCTGGAGCGCCGCTTTGCCGCGACGAAACGCATGCCGGCGCGACGAGCCGCGAACCGACTTTCTCCCGTATCCATCGGGTCAAAAGTCATGCCGGCATCGATCACGAAGACGATGTGTCAATGCTGTGGCAAGACCTGACCCCATCGCTTGGCGCCAACGATCCATGACTTCCGCCGCCCCGTCCTGGAAGGCAGGGATGCCGAATGGCACGGGGCCCGCCACGCCTCACGGCGCGCGGGCCCCGGGACCGCGACCTCGGGGTCGCGGCGGCGCGGTCGGTCACCAGACCTTGATCGGATCCGAGGCGACCATCGCATCGCCCGGCTTGCAATCGAAGGCCTTGGCGAACTCCGGCATGTTGGACATCGGCGCGAGCACGCGGTACTTGCCCGGCGAATGCGGATCGGTGCGCAGCTGGTTCAGCAGCGCGGCTTCCCGCGACTTGTTGCGCCACACCATCGCGTTGGACAGGAAGAAGCGCTGTTCGGGCGTGAAGCCGTCGATCTTGTCGGTCTTGCCGGTGCGACGCAGTGCGTTCTGCAAGGCGTCGAAGGCGATCGGCATGCCGGCCATGTCCGAGATGTTCTCGCCCAGCGTCAGGCGTCCGTTGATCGGTGTGCCCTTGACCGGCTCGTAGCGCTCGTACAGCGCCACCACCCGCTCCGCGCGCGCCTGGTAGTGCTCGGCGTCGGAGGCGGTCCACCAGTCGTTGAGGCTGCCGATGCTGTCGAACTGGCGGCCGCGATCGTCGAAGTGATGGACGATCTCGTGGCCGATCACCATGCCGATGCCACCGTAGTTGACCGCGTCGTCGGCCTTGGCGTCGAAGAACGGCGGCTGCAGGATGCCCGCCGGGAAGGTGATCTCATTGAGGCCGCCCGCCTGCGCGTTGACGATGTGGGGCGACATGGTCCAGCGGGTGCGGTCGCTCGGGCGATCCAGGTCCTTGATCTGCTCGCCGTGGAACCATGCCGCCGCGCGCAGCTGGTTGCCGGCGAAGTCCTTCGGATCCAGCGCCAGGCCCTCGAACCGGGGCCAGGTCTGCGGCGCGCCGATCTTGGGCTGCATCGCCTCGAGCTTCTCCAGCGCCTTGACCTTGGTCTCCGGGCTCATCCAGCTCAGGTTCTGGATCCGTGTCTTCATCGCCGCCTTCACGTCGCCGATCAGCAGCGTGGCGCGGCGCTGCGCCTCGGGCGAGAACGCCTTGGACACGAACAGCTCGCCCAGCGCCAGCCCGAGCGGGCTGCCGCCGGTGCGGCCGCCGATCATCAGGATGACCTCCTCGTCGCGCGGCGCATGCTGCTCGAGTCCGTTGATCGCGACGCCGCGGTAGTCGAAATCGGCGTCCGCGAAAGCCTTGGGCAGTCGGGCGGCGCTGTTCTCGAGCACCCGCAGGCGCAGGTAGGTCTGCCAGGTCGCCAGCGGGATGTGCTCGGCCATCAGCGCGACGCGCGTCATGAAGGTCGGCTGCGCCACGATCAGGCGCTCCACGCCGCCGGCGCGGGTGTCGCTGCGGGTCAGCGCCTTCAGATACGCCTCCCAGGCCAGCCCCGGTGCCTTGCCGGCCAGTTCCGGGGTCGTCATCGGGTTGTAGACCTTGAGCGGGTCGCGCAGCTGCGCGCGCGGCATCGTCGCCTCCGCCAGCTGGGATTCGAAGCCCATCAGCGCGTCCAGGACCGCCGGCGTCGCCTCGAAGCCGGCCGAGGCCAGCAGACGCTGTGCATACAGCCGGTAGGCGGCGCGCAGCTTCTTGGCGATGTCGGTGTCCTTGAAATAGTCCTCGCGATCGGGCAGGCCCAGGCCGGCCTGGCTCAGCGTCAGCACGTTGACGCGGGTGTTCTTGACGTCCGCCCGGACGAAGCTGCCCACCGGCGCCGCGATGCCGACCCGGTTGAGCTGCGCCAGCAGGTAAGGCAGGTCTTGCGCCGACTTCATCGACGCGATGCGGTCCAGCAGCGGCTTCACCGGCTTCAGGCCTTGCGCCTCGATGGCGACCAGGTCCATGCCGCTCGCGTAATAGGCCGCAACCTGCTTCAGGCCCGGCGTCTTCTGCAGCGCCGGCTGGGCGACCAGCTCGGCGAGCGCCTGGCTCAGCAGCCGGTCGTTGGCCACGCGCAGCGCGTCGAAGCTGCCGATGCGGGTGCGGTCGGCCGGCAGCTCCGTGCGAGCGACCCACGGGCCGTTCACATAGTCATAGAAGTCGGCGCAGGGCGAAACCTCGGTGGAGAAGCTGGCGACATCCAGCGCGCGGGCCGGTCCGGCGCTCAAGGCCACGGCGGCACCGGCCGCGACAGCGATCAGGCGTAGAGAGAACATGGTTATTTGTCACCAATGTGTGGCGAAAACGACAAGCCGCACAGGCTAAACGAGCCCCTGTCCCCCTGCCATCGGCGCCGTCCCGCGGATGGCTTCCGACACCCCAGGCACGCCGTTCGCGCGTTCGCGCAAACGGCGCGCAAACCTTACGAATCAGCGCTTTAGCCGTAAGAAAGGGGCGATTGGCGGATGAAAGTCTGCGTTTTGACACAAAACGGTTATAGGGGTATTCCTTCCTGTTAACTGTTGCAGGTGGGGCGTTTGTCGCCCGGGCGGCTTTCTACACTGCGCCGCACACCGCTCGGATTGGGCCGATCGGCGTGCCCCGCCAACGGCGCCAACGCGCCAGGGTCTGGGCTTTGCGGACGCCGGGGAACCCGACGTCGTTTGAAAACTCTGGAGATGACAAGCATGTTGCGATTGAACAAGCTCAGCTGGGCGCTGGCTCTGGGTCTCGTCACGATGGGCGCGGCCCAGGCGGGCGTGTCGTCGGTGGATGTGGACAAGGCCCCGCGCGAACTGAGCAGCCAGACGGACCGGCTGATCGTGAAATACAAGGACGGCAGCACCGTCGTGCAAGGGCGCCTGGGCGCCGCGATCCAGGCCCAGCCGCTGGCGAGCGACGCCATCGGCGCCCGCACCGAACGTCTGCAGCAGCTGGCCGCCCCGCTGGGCACCCGGCTGTCGCTGGTGCGCCAGATGGGCACCGGCGCTCATGTGTTCCGGCTGGATCGCCGGATGAGCCTCGAGCAGTTGCGCGAGCTGGGCGAGCGCATCAAGGCGCAGGACGCCAACGTCGAGTACGTCGAGCCCGACCGCAAGATGTACCCGATGTTCACGCCCAACGACACGAGCTACAACTCGCAGTGGGACCTGTTCGACAGCGTCGGCGGCATCCGTGCCCCGGCCGCCTGGGATCAGGCGACCGGCACCGGCGTCGTGGTGGCGGTCATCGACACCGGCTACCGGCCGCATGCGGACCTGTCGGGCCAGATCGTCGCGGGCTACGACATGATCGCGGACACCGCGGTCTCGGTGGACGGCAACGGCCGTGACAACGACCCCAGCGACCCCGGCGACTACAGCGCCGCCAACGAGTGCCAGGCCGGCGATCCGGCGTCGTCCTCGAGCTGGCACGGCACGCACGTGGCCGGCACGATCGCGGCCAAGACCAACAACGCGCTGGGTGTGGCGGGCATCGCCTTCAACGCCAAGGTCCAGCCGATCCGCGTGCTGGGCAAGTGCGGCGGCTACACCTCCGACATCGCCGACGGCATCACCTGGGCCTCGGGCGGCAGCGTGTCCGGCCTGCCGGCCAACTCGACGCCGGCCAAGGTGCTGAACCTGTCGCTGGGCGGCGGCGGCGCCTGCGGCACCACGACCCAGACGGCCATCAACGGTGCCCGCTCGCGCGGCGCCAGCGTGATCGTCGCGGCGGGCAACGAGAACCAGAACGCCTCCAACTCCAGCCCGGCCAACTGCTCCGGCGTGGTGACGGTGGCGGCGACGGACCGCTACGGCGCCCGCGCGTACTACTCGAACTACGGCTCGATCGTGGCGCTCGCGGCGCCGGGCGGCGACGTGCGCTCCAGCGCCAGCAACGGCATCCTGTCGACGCTGAACGCCGGCACGACCACGCCGGGCGCGGACAACTACGCGTACTACCAGGGCACCTCGATGGCCACGCCGCACGTGGCTGGCGTCGCGGCCCTGATGTACAGCGCCAAGCCCACCGCCACGCCGGACGAGATCACGGCGGCGCTCAAGAGCAGCGCTCGCGCCTTCCCGGGCGTCTGCAACCAGTGCGGCACCGGCCTGCTGGACGCGAACGCGGCGGTGACCGCGATCAAGGGCGGCGGCGGCGGTGGCGGCACGGTCGCCGAGGTCGAGCCCAACAACAGCCGCACCGCGCCGCAGACGATCAGCGCCCCGGCCACGGTGACCGGCAGCCTGTCGACTTCCGACACCAATGACTACTTCAAGATCACGCTCCCAGCCGGCAAGACCCTGAGCGCGACCTTGACGCCGGCCAGCGGCAAGGACTTCGACCTGTATCTGCAGAACAGCAGCGGCACGCAGCTCCGGGCCAGCGAGAACGGCGCCGGCGCGGTCGACAGCTTCACCTACACGAACAGCGGATCGTCCTCGATCACCGTGTACGTGCGGGTCCTCTACTACTCGGGCACCAGCGGGACGTACTCGCTGGGCCTGAGCTGGTAAGGAGCCGCCAACCAGGTTTGCCACTCTCCTCGTTTGGTAAGCCGGGTGCCTCGGGCCCGAACGGGGCTCCCGTTGAATCCCGCCGGTGCGAGCCGGCGGGATTTTTTTCATCCCCGCGGCGGGAAGGGCGTCCGGCGGCTCCCCCCGGAACGGGCCGCTACACTGCGGGGCTCGACCTTCCGCGCGCTCGCCGCGCCGCACCGCGCTTTTCCCATGGCCGGCCTCGATCCCACCACCCCGCTCCCCACCGACATCGTCGTGCACCAGCAATCCAAGGTGCTCGAGCTCGCCTTCAGCGACGGCGCGCGCTTCCGCATCCCGTTCGAGCTGATGCGGGTGTACAGCCCGTCGGCCGAGGTCCAGGGCCATGGTCCCGGCCAGGAGACCCTGCAGACCGGCAAGCGCGAGGTGTCCATCGTCGCGGTGCAGCAGGTGGGCCATTACGCGCTGCAGCCGCTGTTCTCGGACGGCCATGAGAGCGGCCTGTTCACCTGGGCCTATCTGTATGAACTCGGCCGCGACCAGGACCGCCTGATGCGCGAGTACGAAGCCAGGCTGGCCGCCGCGGGCCTGGACCGGGATGCGCCGATGCCGGCGAAGGCGGCCGGCGGCCATTCGCATGGCGGCGGCTGCGCCAGCCACTGACTGGCGTCGACGACGCCCCCATTCAGCAGGACATCACTCCATGAGTTCCACCCATTTCGGCTTCGAGACCGTCGACGAGACCGCCAAGGCCCGGCGCGTGCGTGGCGTCTTCGATTCGGTCGCCTCCCGCTACGACGTCATGAACGACCTGATGTCGATGGGCCTGCACCGCGCCTGGAAGCGGTACACGCTGGCGGTGGCCAACCTCAAGCCGGGCGATCGCGTGCTGGACATCGCCGGCGGTACCGGCGACATGGCGCGGCTGTTCGCCCGCAAGGTCGGCGAGCGCGGCATGGTCGTGCACACCGACATCAACGAGGCGATGCTGCGCACCGGCCGCGAGCGCCTGATCGACGAGGGCCTGGTCCTGCCCACCAACCTCTGCGACGCCGAGGCGCTGCCCTACAAGGACGGCTCCTTCGACCTGGTCTGCGTGGCCTTCGGCCTGCGCAACATGACCCACAAGGACAAGGCGCTGGCGGAGATGAACCGCGTGCTGCGTCCTGGCGGCCGGCTGCTGGTGCTGGAGTTCTCGCAGGTGGCCGAGCCGCTGCGCAAGCCCTACGACTGGTACTCCTTCAAGGTGCTGCCGCGGATCGGCTCGCTGATCGCCGGCGATGCCGACAGCTACCGCTACCTGGCTGAGTCGATCCGCATGCATCCGCCGCAGGCCGAGCTCAAGGCGCTGATGAAGGTCGCCGGTTTCGGCCATGTCGACGTGCACAACCTGACCGGCGGGGTCGTGGCCCTGCACGCGGGCATCAAGTGCTGAACCGGCGAACGCGCTAGTTGACGATCTCGCCGTGGCTGCCTTCCTTCAAGCCGCGCTCATCGAGGCAGCTCACCGTTGCACGCAACCGCTACTCGGTGCCGTGCGAGTTGGCCCGGCAGACGGTCAGCACGCGGCTGTACCCGCAGCTCGCTTCAGGTCCATGTGGATGATGCAGGGCAGGCTACTTCAACCTCAGCTCACGCAGCTCCGTGCGTGGCGCCGAAGTCGCTCGAGATGGCGGCCAGGCAGGCGAGACCACATTCCGACGCCTCCGATTGGAGAATGGTCTCCACGCGCATGGTGGGTCTAGTAGATGTGGATGCCACCGACCAGGGAGCCCGTCGGGTCTGCGGCAAGGAGGTCGAAAGTCTGGGTCGACGAGATCGACGCGACGGGAACGCCGAGACGCTCGACATGGGCCGGATCCACGACCAGCCAGTCCCGGGTCTTGCCGTCCATCGCGCCGCGGTCGGGACGCTGCGATAGCGAGATCGCGGTGGACATCCGCGGTGTCCCGGCCGCGAAATCGGCATCGAGCCTGGCGACCTTGATGAATTCCAGATAGTTCGACAGACCCCATTGGCGGATGCCGGTCCACAGGGACAGTTGTTCGCGGCACGTCGCGGGACGGCCATGCAGGCCGATCACCGCGTCATCCAGCCGTACCTGACGGGCCACAGGCAGCAGATAGGTCGCGCAGGCCGACATGCAGAACCCGCGAACCGTCATCTCCACCTGATGCTTGCGGAGCAGGTCCGCCATGGCCATGCCGGCACGCGCTTCCCCGCCGAAGGAATTGACCACGAGTCGCCGCGGTCGTGAAGGCTGCCCCAGCGCGCCGGTGAGGGCGCGGACCGTGGCCTTGCTGATCAGGCCCTCCAGGTACACGGTGCCGGTCGACGCATTCAGGCTCAGGCGAGCGTTGTCCTGCTGCGCCGCGAAGTACCGCTGGATGGCCTTGCCCGCGTCGGACCGACCCTGGAGCTTGACGATACGCAGCGCAGTGGCGCGCTCGGTGGCCGTGTTCTCGGCCCCGCAGAGGCCCACGTTCATGCCGATGCGAGCACGACCGTCGGGCATGGATGGCTTCGCCTCCGCAACAGGAACGGCGGTGGCCGTCGAGAGCGCCAGCCAGAGGAATGTGTGTGTCATGGATCCGATTGTTTGAGAAAGGGCGGCCAAGCCGCCCTTGCATCCCGATCAGGATGCCGTCAGTTCTCCGCGTCTTCGAAGATCGGCTTGCCGACCCACGGCCGCCGCCCCAGTCGCCGTCACCCCAATCGCCATTGCCGTCCTCGTTGGACGGATAGGGATTGCCGCGTGCATCACCTATGCGCGCGGCCGCGCGGTCTACATGCCATGTACGTTCATGGATAGCATAAGCATGTCGGGACGAAAAAAAGCCCCTGCGAAAGGGGCTTGGGGTTGGTTTGATACCTAATCCGCCGCAACCATGCATGGAATGTTGGGGGAATAAGGATCCGGGGCCCTTTGCATTCAGGTCAGCGCCCCGTGAGACGGGAGCGGTGGGGGCGTCAGCAGGGCGACTTCCACTCCCTCAGTTCGGTCGCGAGGATCGGATGCCCGTCCTCTTCCGCGCGGCGGGCGAGTTCGTCGACGTTGCGATCGTTGACGTACTCATGGCCGACGCCCTTCACGAGCTGGCCGTAGACGCTGTCGAGGTCGTCGGCATCGATCTCGGCATCGGTGGTGGGAAAGGGCGGCACATCGGCCGGCAACTCCGGCCGGAGTTGCTGCGTCGATCGGGAGGGAGAGTGGGAAGCGGCCATCGGAGTGCTCCTTGAGTCCAGAGGTCGTGGAAGGGGAGGTCATGCGGAATGGCGAAGCCGCCGTCATTTCTGGCGGACGGCCTTGCGATTGGAACGGGGCAGCTTTCCCTCCCGCAACTGCTTGACCGCGTCGCCGACGAGGTCGGCCACCAGGCGGACCTCGCGCTGGAGGGCCTCGTCGCGGTCCAGCGCCTCGTGGCTGTCGTAGTAGGGCGCGTAGTAGCCGAGGTAGCGGTCCAGCCGCGAGAGGTCGCCGGCGTCCACCAGGCCCATCCAGTCGAGCCAGTCGGACAGGTTGCGGCGCTGCGCCTCGACGCCCGCCACGTCGCCGTGCACCACCAGACCGTAGACCCGGCCCTCGAGGTGCTTCGGGTAGTGCCAGCCGCGGGCCTCGATCGCCTTGGCCTCCTCGACGCGCTTGCCATGGGTGGACGTCGGGTCCGGGTTGCCCCCATCGGCGCAGACCAGCCGGTCGATCATCAGCTTCAGCGCGCTGGGCGACTGATACCAGTAGGTGGGGGTGAAGAGGATCACGCCATGGGCGGAGACCCAGCGCTCGTAGATCTCGTTCATCCAGTCGTTGGACTGGCCGAGCGCATGGTTGGGGTAGCAGCTGCAGGGCCAGTGGCACAGCGGCATCGCGGTCGAGACGCAGCCCTTGCAGGGATGGATCTCGCGGCCGAATTCGGAGGTCAGCAGGCTGAGGTCCAGGACATCGACGATCAGGTCACGGCCCGCCAGTTGCTCCTTCGCGAGCTGCGTCAGGCGCCAGGTCTTGGACATCTCGCCGGGGCAGGAGCCATCGTTGCGGTCACTGCCGCAGACCAGCAGCACCCGCGACCGGGTGGCGGGATCCGCCCAGCGCTGCTGGGCCTGCTTCAGCCGTTGGTGGGCGTCGAGCCACTCGACCGAGGCCTCGTAGTCAGGATCCTGGAAGCCGTTGCCGGCGCGCCGGGTGATCGGCGCCTTGCGCCCTTCCTTCATCGCCTGCCAGGCGATGGTTTCCAGTCGCGCGATGGCCTCGTGCTCGACGCGGTAGGCCGGATCCATGAACCGCCGCATGAAGCGCTCGTGGAATTGGTCGCGGGTCAATTCCGCCGGCTGCTGGCCCTTGCGGATCTCGGTCATCGACGGTCCCGGAGTGGCGATGCGCCCAGTATTCCCAGCCGTGGCTCAACAGGCCGTCAGACGAGCACGGGTTGTCAGGCGGGCGTCGTCCTACGCGTCCTGCGCGTGGCGATGCCCAGCTTGGGGCGATCTGCACCGTCCTCGAAATCGCGGCCAAACCCGCACCGCGATCGTGCAGGCGTCCCCCTCGAATGCGGGATGCGGCATTCCCTCCCCCGGGCTTCCCCGCAACCTGCTTGTCATCAAGCCACCCTACGCTCCGCCGGTCCCGTTTCCGTGCGAGTCAAGCGCACAAGCTCACAGATTTGCTGACAAAGTTTTGCCGTAAACGTTTGCGCAAACATTTGTTTTAACTATTGACGTCGAGGGTTGCCATGAATCTCAAATCCATCCTGCTGGCCGCCGGGCTGTTGCTGACCGGGGCTGCCCAAGCCGACACCGTCGCGCTGTGGGGCTACCATGCCGACGCAAACGGCAAGTTCTCCACCAAGCCGACCTACACCGACCACGGCGGTGCCTACTTCAGCACCCTGGGCACTGTCACCACCACCTTCGCCGGCCAGTCGGGCTCGTCCGACACCACCCCCGGCAGCCAGGCGCTGAACAGCTCCGGCTACGCGGCGCAAGGCACTGGCAACCGCACGACCGGCGTGCAGTTCTCGGTCGACACCTCCGGCTTCCAGGACATCGTCCTGAGCTTCGACCAGCGCAACAGCGGGACCGCGTCTGCCTGGACCGCGCTGCTCTACACGATCGACGGCGAGAACTGGGTCGAGGCGACCACCTTCCGCATGGTGCGCGACAGCGTCTTCGTGAAAGGCCTGGGCTTCGACTTCTCCGACATCGCCGGCGTCGACGACAACGCCAACTTCGCGGTGCAGTTGGTCAGCATGTTCGCGCCCAACACGACGAACTACGTCGGCACGAGCAGCAATTACGGCACCGCCGGGACCATCCGCTACGACATGGTCCAGTTCGCCGGCACGCTGATCCCGGAAGTCGTGCCGGAAGTTCCGGAGCCCGCCTCGATCGCGCTGACCCTCGCCGCCCTGGGCGCGATGGGCGCCGTGGTCCGCCGCCGCAAGCAAGCCTGATTCAGAACAAGGAGCCTTCCCCATGAGAGTCCGTACCCTGATTGCCCTGTCCGGTCGCGCTGTGCTGCGCGTCACCACGCTGAGCGCGATGGCGGTCGTGCTGACCGCCTGCGGCGGCGGCCTCAATGGCGGCGACAAGTCGTCCGCGCAACCGCAGGCCGCGGCGCCGGATGACCGCGCCACCGCTCAGGTCGCCGATCCGGCGGCCAAGTACCCCGACCACCACGAGTTCGACGCCGCCCTCGACGTGCCCTTCACCGGCGCCGAGACCACCGGCGCGCGCGAGTTCAAGGTCCACCTGGACTACGTCGGCGCGCCCGCCGGCACGCTGCTGGCCTATCGCGTCGAGCTGCGCGCCCCGAGCGGCGCGGTCGTCAAGCGCTGGAGCGGCATCGAGTCGTATGCCGGCGACGTCCGCACGGTCACGCTGAACTGGGCTGGCCGCGGCGACGCTGGCCTGGCGGACGGCGTCTACACCGCGACGCTGACCGCGCTCAGCGCCAAGGCGGGCACGGTGCTCAAGGCCAGCGGCGCCGATGCGCAGTTCGCCGAGATCCTGGCCGCGCAGCAGTCGGGCGACAGTCACGGTCATGCGGTCGAGCAGAGCTGGAACTTCGCCGTCGGCAAGCCGGCAAAGATCGCGATGGGCACGCTGCGTCCGCTGGCGATGGGCGCCACCGGCGAGGCCGACCAGCGCGTGCGTGCGCAGTCGGCGGCGGTGGGCGCGGGCTCCTGGCCCTACACCATCTACTACGGCAGCTTCCACGGCCAGACCAACGACTCCGACGGCGGTGGCGCGATCGGCAGCTGCAACTCGTCGCAGCCGGCGCAGAGCGGCGCCTATGGCCCCGACGTCGCCTTCCCGTATGCGAAGGAGGCGGGCCTGGACATCTTCGCCAACACCGACCACAACCACTACTACGACGGCTCGTCCAGCACCAACACCGGCGGCAGCGCCACCGCGGCCAAGGCGCGCTACCAGCGCGGCCTGCAGATCGCAGCGGACGTCACCGCGGCCAACCCCGGCTTCCTGGCGATGTACGGCATGGAGTGGGGCGTCATCAGCAACGGCGGCCACCTGAACATCTTCAACAGCAACGAGCTGTTCTCGTGGGAGTACAACGCGCAGAACGAGCTCTTCGGCGATCGCTACATCGCCAAGAACGACTACGCGGCGCTGTACTCGGTGATGCGCGCGCAGGGCTTGGTGGGACAGTTCAACCATCCGGACTCGAGCGGCCAGTTCATCATCAACGGCACCGACATGGCGTACAGCGCCGATGGCGACGAGGTGATGGTGATGGCGGAGGTGATGAACACCTCGGCCTTCTCGTCCAACACGACCGAGAGCGAGACCTCGCGCAGCTCCTACGAGGGCTCGTGGAAGAAGCTGCTCGAGCGCGGCTTCCATGTGGCGCCGGCGACCAACCAGGACAACCACTGCGCCAACTGGGGCAAGTCCTACACCAACCGGACCGCCGTGCTGATCCCGACCGGCACCGCGCTGAGCAAGGCCGCGCTGGTCGACGCGCTGAAGGCGCGCCGCGTCTTCGCGACGATGGACAAGCACTCGCAGCTGATCTTCAGCGCCAACGGCAAGATCATGGGCGAGCGCTTCGACAACGCGGGCGCGCTGGCGCTCAATGTCGGCTTCTACAACCCGAACGGCCGCACGGTGGTGTCGACCGAGATCTGGGAAGGCGTGCCGGGCCGCAATGGCACGGTCACGCTGCTGAGCAGCAACCCGACGGCGACCATCACGCCGGCCAATGGCAAGCACTTCTACTACGCCAAGGTCACGCAGGACGACGGCAAGGTGCTGTGGTCCGCGCCGATCTGGGTCAACCAGGGCGCCAGCGGCGGCGACACCACGCCGCCCGCGGTGACCGCGGCGGTGAACGGCACCACCGGCACGATCACCTTCACCGCGACGGCGAGCGACAACGTCGGCGTGACGCAGGTGGAGTTCTGGCTGGATGGCGCACTGCGCGAGATCGACGCCACGGCGCCGTATGCGATCACGGTCAACTCGACGCAGCTGACCAACGGCACGCACAGCCTGGTGGCCAAGGCCTATGACGCGGCCGGCAACACGACGACCTCGGCGCCGGTGAGCTTCAGCGTCAACAACGTGATCGACGCGGCCGACGAGGTGGAGCCCAACAACACGATCTCCGCCGCCAACGCGGTCGGCAGCCGCAACCAGCTGACCGGCTTCATCGGCAGCGCCAGCGACGTCGACTTCTTCAAGGTCACGCTGGCCGCCAACCAGCGCCTGCGCGTCGACATGACCGGGCCGACCTCGTCGAGCATCGACTATGACCTGTACGTGGTGAAGTCCACCGGCACCGGCCTGGCGCGCTCGGAGGCGGTGGGCAGCACCGAGTCGCTGACGTACCAGAACGGCACGAGCGCGCAGACGGTCTACATCAAGGTGATGTCGTATGCCGGGTCGAGCACCACGTCCCCATACAAGCTGACCATCAGCTATCCCTGAAGGAGCGAGGGGCGCAGCGACCGCTCGCCCTCCGCTTCCCTTCTCCCCTCACTGCGCGGTGGGCGGCTGCTCCGCTTCCCAACCGCCGCCCAGCGCCAGGAAGAGCTGGACCTGCTCGTCGATCAACGCGGCCTCGGACGCCGCCAGCGCCGCATCGCTCGCGGCCAGTCCGCGCTCCGCGTCCAGCGCGTCCAGGTAGCCGACCTTGCCGCCCTGGTACAGCCGCCGCGCCTGGTCGGCAACGGTCGCCGCCTCGTCGCGCGCGGCCTGCAGCGCCGAGCGCCGGTCCAGCTCGCGGGCGTACTGGTTGAGCGCCGTCTCGGTTTCGCGCAGCGCGTTCAGCACGACGCCGTCGAAGCGCGCCGCGGCCTGCCTCGTGCTGGCCTCGGCCTGCGCGATGCGCGCGTCGGCGACGCCGTTGTTCGGCAGCGTCCACGAGATCAGCGGCCCCAGGCTCCAGCTCAGCGTGTCGCTCTTGCCGAAGCCCGCCAGCGTGCCGGCCGAGCCGGCCGACAAGCCCAGCGTGATCCTCGGATAGCGGTCCGCGACCGCCACGCCGATGCGAGCGGTCGCCGCATGCAGTTCGCGCTCGGCCTGGCGGATGTCGGGCCGACGGCGCAGCAGCGCCGCGCCGTCGCCGACCGGGATCGTGCCTGCGACACGCGGCGCGACGTGGCATTCGGCCAGCTTGCGCGGGAAGTCCGCCGGCAGCTCGCCAGTCAGCACGGCCAGCCGGTACAGCGCCGACTGGCGCTGCGCCAACAACGGCGGCAGCGCCGCATTCAGTTGCTGGAGCTGGCTGCGTGCGCGCGCCGCGTCGATGTCGCCGACCCGGCCGGCGCGCTGCAGCCGCTCGGTGACCGACACGGCTTCGCGCTGCAGGTCCACCGAGTGCCGCGCCGACTCGAGTCGCTGTCCCGTCGCGCAGGCCTCGGCATACGCGCGGGCCGTGCCGGCCGCCACATTCACCTTGACCAGGTCGAGCGCCGCGGCCGCCGCCTCGGTGCTGGCCTGCGAGGACTCGATCGCGCGCCGGATCTGGCCGAACAGGTCGAGCTGGTAGGACAGGCCGGCGGTCGCGCTGTAGCGGTAGGTGTCGGGCGGCACGAAGTCCTTCCTGAGCATCGACAGCCCGGACGGGTGGCCGTAGCTCGGGCCGCCATTGACGCTGACGACGGGCTTCTCGCCGCCCTGCGCTTCGGCCTCGAGGGCCTGGACGCGTTCGAGGTTGGCCGCCGCCTGGCGCAGGTCGGTGTTGCGCGCGAGCGCCTGCTCGACCAGCGCATCGAGCGTCGAATCCTGGAAGAGCCGCCACCAGTGCTGCGGCAGCGGCGCGTCGTCGAAGGGCGCGGGCCTTGCGCTCGTCGCGCCGCCGGCCTGGGCCGGGTCGGAGCCGTCGGCGGCCCCGGCGGCCCCGGCGGCCTGTGCGGCGCGTTGCTGTTCCAGGAAGGGCTTCGCCGCTGCCGGTTTCATGACGACGGCCTCCGCGGGCACCCGATAGTCCGGTCCCCTTGGCGCGGTCGAGCACGCCGCGAGCGCCGCCGCGGCCAGGATCGCCAGCGCGTGCTTCATCGGGGCGCTCACGATTTCACACCTCCCAGCACCTGCACCGTGACCGTCTGGCCGGCGACGAGCCGCTCGCCGTGGGGCAGCGGATCGAGCTTGACCCGCACCGGCACGCGCTGCGGCAGGCGTACCCAGTTGAAGGTCGGATTGACGCTGGGCAGCAGATTCGCGCTGGTGCTGCGGTCGCGATCGGCGATGCCGGCGGAGAGGCTCTCGACGCGGCCCGTCAGCGCGCGGCTCGCGCCCATGGGCTTCACCTCGACGGCATCGCCGATATGGATGCGCGGGAGCTTGGTCTCCTCGAAATAGCCCTCGACGTAGAGCGAGTCCGCATCGACCAGCGCCAGCACCGGATGCCCGGCGCTGGCGTAGGCGCCCTGGCGCAGGTCGAAGTTGGTGATCGTGCCGGAGGAGGGCGCGCGGATCTCGGCGCGCGCGAGGTTGAGCCGGGCCGCGTCGACCGCGACCTCGGCCTGCGCGACGGCGGCGCGCGCCTGCTCGGCGCGGCTGCGGGTCTGCTCGCGCGACTCCTGCGAGACCAGGTTGCCCAGGCCGCTGTTGCGCTCGGCCTCGCGCAGCGACTGCGCGAGCGCGACCTTCTGCGCGGCGAGTTGCGCCTGCGCCTGACGCAGCGCGAGCTCATAACGCGCACGGTCCACCTCGAACAGCAGTGCGCCGGCGGCGACGCGCTGGTTGTCCTGCACCGGCACGGCGGTGACGAGGCCGGAGACGTCCGGCGCGATCTGCACGACGTTGGCGCGGACGCGGCCGTCGCGGGTCCAGGGCTGGAGCTCGTAGCGGTCCCAGAGCTGATGGGCCGCCCACAGGGCGCCGCCGACCGCGGCCAGGGTGATCGCCATCGAGATCACGCGTCGCATAGGAAAGGAAGAAGGCTTCATGTCGTCGGGGCCGGCCGGGCCGGCATCGTTGATTGGGAAAGGCCACCGCGCGGCGGGGCGATGCGCGAGAGGGCGGCTTCAGCGGAGCCCGACCGGGCGGGCCCGCGGCCGCTCCCGCGGGTCGCCGTCACCCCGGCACGGGCAGCACACGCAGCGAGGCGTTGCTCAGGGCCCAGAGGAGCAGCAGGTAGATCGCGAGGTCGAAGAGCGCGGGATGCCAGATCCAGCGGTAGGCCCCGGCCCAGGCCAGCAGCCGTCGCACGGCGGAGAGCGCGATCAGCGCGAGCGCCGCGAGCGGCATCAGCCACGGCAGGTAGAGCCCGAAGAAATCCACGGCGCCGGTCATGGCCGGTCCTCCTTGTCGTTGTCCACGGTGCGCGCCGGCAGCGCCGGCACCGGCGCATCCGGGAAGAGATTGCGGCGCAGGCCCATCAGCGCGCCGGCCGCGGGATGCGCTTCGGGGGGCAGGTCGCCGGAGCTGGCGTAGGCCTCGATCAATCCCTCGAGCGCCGCGTCCAGGCGCGCCAGCAGCGACGCCGGCGGCGCGTCGAGCGCGCCGGGCCGGCCGTCGATGCGCGCGCGCAGCCAGTCGCCGATCGCGCTGAGCAGCGGCGGCAGCGGGCGCTGCGCCAGGGTGGGCAGTCGGCTGCGCACGCCCTGCAGCGCGACCAGGTCCGCGCCGATGCGCAGGTCCCGCAGCGCGTCGTCGGTGGGCACGCCGGGCACCGAGCCCCCGGACTGCGCGACACGCGGCGCCAGCAGCGCGATGCGGTCGATCATGCGCAGCAGGTAGGCCTGGCCGCGGCCTGCCGGGCGCGGCAGGCGGGCGAGGTCGTCGAGCTCCCGCCAGGTCGCGCGCTGGATGCGTCGGGCGCTCCAGTCGGCGCCGACCGATCGCATCAGCCGCGTGACGCGCGCCGCGACGAAGATGCCGGCCAGCTGGCCCGACATCGAGTTCAGGTAGCTGGTGAGATCCGCCTGCGCGGTGTCATGCATGGCCAGCGTGCCCATGACGCCGAACAGGAAGGGCAGCGCCGCGCCGACGGTCGCGGGCCGGCCGATGAACGCACCCAGGACGAGGAAGACCGGCGCGCACACCGCCATCAGCGTCCACATGTCCTGCACCAGCGGCAGCAGCACCAGCACGTAGAGCGCGCCGAAGGGCATCGACCAGAGCGTCCAGGCGAGGAAGCCGTTGATGGCCGGCACCGGATCGTCCATGGACGCGAAGAAGCAGCAGAAGATGGCGGCCATCATCGCGGCCGCCGCGCCCATCGGCCAGCCGGTGAGGATCCAGAAGGCGCAGCACACCAGGATCGCGATCAGCGCGGCCGCGCCGGACCACAGTGCCATGCCCATGTCCAGGTGCAGCCGGGGACCATCGGGCGCGGGCGCGGGCCGCGCAGGCATCGGCGCGCCGGACAGGCCGCGGTCGATGTCGGCGCGCAGGTGCACGCAGTGCAGCCAGCCGTCGAGCAGCTCGCCGAGCCGCTGCGCCAGGGCGACGCGCAGCAGTCGCGCCCAGGGGGCGTCGGCCAGCCGGCCGCGCGCGTGCGCGCCGGTGAGCGCGTCAAGCTGCGCTCGCAGCGCCGGCCACTGCGCCTGGGCTTGATCGGCCGGCAGTGTCAGCCAGGGGCCGAGGCGGTCCAGCAGCGCGCGGACGTCGTCCGGCACGCCGCCATGCGCCTCGAGCGCCCGCAGGCGGTCCTCGACGCCCGCGAGCAGGGGCGTCAGCGCGGCCACATGGTCCTGCATCGCGTGGACCGCGTCGGCGGTCCAGCGCAGATGGCTGGTGTCGAAGGGGATGTGGGTCGAGAGCACCCGCAGCTGGGAGATGTCGCCGGCGACGCGGCGCCGGTCGGGGCCGCCATCGCGGCGCGCGGCAATGTCGGTCAGCCAGGCGCGGGTGTCGCCCAGCGTGCGATCCAGCAGGCCCAGCACCGAGCCGGCCAGGCTCTTGGGCAGCACCAGGCTGTGCACCAGCGTGGCCGACAGCACCCCCAGGCCGATCTCCTCGAGACGGGCGACGGCGGTGTCGAAGATCGTCAGCGGCGTGTCCACCGCCGGAAAGCCGATCAGCGCCACGGTGTAGCCCGCCAGCATGAAGGCGTAGGCACGCGGCGTGCGGTCGCGCAGCGACATCACCAGGCAGCCCGCGACCCACAGCGCCAGGGCGAGGCTGAGCAGCTCCGGCGCGTTGGCCAGGCTCGGGACCAGCAGCACCGCGGCCATGCCGCCGACCAGCGTGCCAACGACGCGGAACACGCCCTTGGAGCGCACTGCGCCAGCCATCGGATGGGCCACGATGTACGCCGTCATCAGCGCCCAGAACGGTCGTGGCTGGCCGGCCCAGCTCGCCAGGAAGACCGCCAGCATCGCCGCCGCGAAGGCCTTGATCGAGAAGATCCATTCGGCGCGCGTGAAGCCCGGCCGCAGTGCGGGTGGCAGCTTCGGCGGCGCGGGCAGCCGGATCGCGGGGAAGGAGAGGGCGGGGAACTTCATGACCGTCGGGGTGGACCGGGCGCCTTCACTTGCGCCGCGGCGGCACCGCCGGCGTCGGCGCGCCGACGCGTTCAGCCAGCGTGGAAAAGACGCGCAGCGCGGCCTCGACGTCGGCATCCGCGATGCCTTCGTAGAGCTCGTTGCGCAGGTCGCGCAGCGTGACCTCGATCTGCTCGCAGGCGTCCGCGCCCAGCGCCGTGAGGTGCAGCGTCTTGGCGCGGCGGTCGTCGGGATCCTCGTGGCGCTCGATGAAGCCCCCGGTGATCAACTGGTCCACCGAGCGCGTCAGCGACGGTCCCTCGATGCCCAGCAGCGTCGCCAGCTCGCCTTGCCGCATCCCGTCGCCCTGCCGGCCGATCATCACCAGCGGCCAGGCCAGCGCCTGCGACAGGCCCACGTGCGCCATCGCCAGGTTGGCGCGGGCGCGGTACGCCCGCTCCAGCACCGGCAGCATCATGCCGAGCGTCATCAGGGCCGCTTCACGCGCAGTGCGGGTCAGCGAGCGGGTCGGCTTGTCCTTGGGGGTGTTCATGCCGGCCAGTTTAAATAGTTAGCTTGCTATCTATCTCTATGGGGTTATTGGGCGAAAGGCGAAATCCGGGAGGGAAGTCGAGTCGCCGTCTCGAGGCAGAAAGACAAACGGCCGGTCTTGTCGACCGGCCGTTGCTTTTTCGCGTCGCGGGCTGTCAAGCCCGTGTCACGGGTTCACGCCTCAGGCGCTGCGCTCATTCCTTGTCCTTGATCTGGAGCATGCGATTGGTGCGCAGCGCCACCAGGGTGACGATCGCGCCCGACAGCAGGTAGGCGGTCACCGCCCACAGGCCGAACTTGGCCGACAGCCCCAGCGCCACCAGCGGCGCGAAGGCGGCGCCGATGATCCAGGCCAGGTCCGAGGTCAGCGCCGCGCCGGTGTAGCGGAAGTGCGGCAGGAAGTTGGAGGTCACCGCGCCCGAGGACTGGCCGTAGGACAGGCCCAGCAGCACGAAGCCGACCAGGATGAAGATGTTCTGGCCCATCGCGCCGCTGTCCAGCAGGATCGGCGTGAACAGGCTGAAGATCCCGATCGTCGTGGCCAGGGTGCCCAGCGTGCTGCGCCGGCCGATGCGGTCCGCGATCATCCCGGAGATCGGCATCGCCGCCGCCGCCAGCAGGGCGCCGATGACCTGCACCGTCAGGAACTGGGTGACGTTCTGGTCGCCGTACAGCAGCACCCACGACAGCGGGAACACGGTCACGATGTGGAACAGCGCATAGCTGGCCAGCGCCGCGAACGCGCCGATGAACAGGTTGGCGCCTTGCTGGGCGAACAGCTCGTCGGTGTCGCAGGGGTCGAGCTCATGCTCCTCCATGTTCTTCTCGTACTCGTGCGTCACCACCAGCCGCAGCCGCGCGAACAGCGCCACGACGTTGATCGCGAAGGCCGCGAAGAAGGGATAGCGCCAGCCCCAGCTGAGGAAGTCGATCGGTTCCAGGCTGCTCCACAGGTAGGCATAGAGCGCGGCCGCGATCAGGAAGCCGATCGGCGCGCCGAGCTGCCCCAGCATCGCGTACCAGCCGCGGCGGCCTTCTGGCGCGTTCAGCGCCAGCAGCGAGGGCAGGCCGTCCCAGGAGCCGCCCAGTGCCAGGCCTTGTCCGATCCGGCAGGCGGCCAGCAGGGCGATGGCCGCACCGCCCCAGGTGTTGAAACCGGGCAGCACCGCGATCGTGCAGGTGGAGATGCCCAGCAGGAACAGCGCCACCGTCAGCTTCACGCTGCGGCCGAAGCGCCGTTGGATGTCCATCCCCACCAGCGTGCCGATGGGCCGCACCACGAAGGCCAGCGCCAGCAGCGCGAAGGCATACAACGTGCCCTCCAGCCGCTCCATGTGGGGGAAGAAGATGGACGGGAAGACCAGCACCGAGGCGATCCCGTAGACGAAGAAGTCGAAGTACTCCGACGCCCGCCCGATCACCACGCCGACGGCGATGTCGCCCGGGGCGATCGCGTCCTGCTCCTCCTGCGTGGCGACCCCGCTGCCGCGCGGCAGCGGCTGGCCCACGGTCGAGAGGTGTTGCCCGGCTGTCGAAAGGGTGCTGCTGTTCATACGTCTCCTACCTGGGACAAAATGTCCAATATTTGGTTTGAGTCAATCGGGCAAAATCTGCGCCCGGCGTGCAACGGTCGACAAGTGTCGTTTTCCCCTTTATCGCTTTCCCTCCAGAGGAAACCCCAGGTTTCGGACGGCGGGATCCCGCTGCGAGGAGGGGGCTCCGCGTGAACTACGCCTGCTGGTCTGCTGAAGTCCCATGTACCTCAAAGCCTCTCCAAAAACAAGTCTCGCCCGCCCACTCGCCCGTCTCGGGCTGCTGGCCCTGGCGCTGCCCCTGTCCGCCTGCAACATGGTCGTGATGAAGCCGTCCGGCGACATCGCGAACCAGCAGGCGCAACTCATCGTCGCCTCGACGCTGCTGATGCTGCTGATCATCGTCCCGGTGATCATCCTGACGCTCGTCTTCGCGTTCAGATACCGCGCGTCCAACACGCAGGCGACCTACTCGCCGGAGTGGGACCACTCGACGCGCCTGGAGCTGATCATCTGGGGCGCGCCGCTGCTGATCATCATCGCGCTGGGAGCGATGACCTGGATCTCGACGCACAAGCTCGATCCCTTCCGCCCGCTGGAGCGCCTGGACGCGCAGCGCCCGATCCCGGCCGGCGTGCAGCCGCTGACGGTCGAGGTCGTGGCGCTGGACTGGAAGTGGCTGTTCATCTACCCCGAGCAGGGCATCGCCACCGTCAACGAGCTGGCCGCGCCGGTGGATCGCCCGATCCACTTCAAGATCAGCTCGTCGACGGTGATGAACGCCTTCTACGTGCCCGCCATGGCCGGCATGATCTACGCGATGCCCGGCATGCAGAGCCAGTTGCACGCGGTGATCAACAAGCCCGGCGTGTACGACGGCTTCTCCGCCAACTTCAGCGGCGACGGCTTCTCGCACATGCGCTTCAAGTTCCATGGCCTGAGCAATGACGAGTTCTCCGCCTGGGTCGAGCGCAACAAGGCCGACGGCGTCGCGCTGACCAAGGAGCTGTACCTGGACCTGGAGAAGCCCTCCGAGCGCCAGCCGGTGCGCCGCTTCGCCAGCGTCGCGCCGGGTCTGTTCGACGCGGTCGTGAACCGCTGCGTCGACGGCACCAAGATGTGCATGGGCCAGATGATGGCCATCGACGCCGCAGGCGGCGGCGGCAAGGGCGCGATCGACGGCCTGGCCAGCAAGCCCTGGAGCAACGAGCAGAAGCGGATCTTCGTGGCCGCGCTGTGCACGCCTGACAACGCGGGGCAGTACGCGTCGCAATGGCAGGCCTCGGCCACCCGTAATTGATTGGCGTCCCCCCCGGCGCGACCGCGATGAGCAGCCGCGCCGGGACCGCAAGCACTACCGAGATCCAAGATGATTGACGCTCAAAAGCTCATCTTCGGACGCCTCAGCCTAGAGGCGCTTCCGCTCCACGAGCCGATCCTGGTCGGCACCTTCGCGATGGTCGTCCTGGGCGGCCTCTTCGTCCTCGCGATGATGACGAAGTACAAGCTCTGGGGCCCCTTCTGGCGTGACTGGGTGACCAGCATCGACCACAAGAAGATCGGCATCATGTACATCGTGCTGGGCCTGGTCATGCTGCTGCGTGGCTTCGCCGACGCGCTCATGATGCGCGCCCAGCAGGCGATCGCCTTCGGCGACCAGCTCGGCTTCCTGCCCCCGCATCACTACGACCAGGTCTTCACCGCCCACGGCGTGATCATGATCTTCTTCGTGGCGATGCCGCTGATCACCGGCTTCATGAACTACGTGGTGCCGCTGCAGATCGGCGCGCGCGACGTGGCCTTCCCGTTCCTGAACAACTTCAGCTTTTGGATGACCACCGGCGGCGCGGTGCTGGTGATGGCCTCGCTGTTCGTCGGCGAGTTCGCGCGCACCGGCTGGCTGGCATATCCGCCGCTGTCGGGCCTGCTCGCGAGTCCAGGGGTCGGGGTCGACTACTACATCTGGTCGCTGCAGGTGGCCGGCGTGGGGACGACGCTCTCAGGCATCAACCTGATCGCCACCATCATCAAGATGCGGGCGCCGGGCATGACCATGATGAAGATGCCGGTCTTCACCTGGACCTCGCTGTGCTCGAACATCCTGATCGTGGCCTCGTTCCCGATCCTGACCGCGGCCCTGGCGCTGCTGTCGCTGGACCGTTACGCCGGCACCAACTTCTTCACGACGGACCTCGGCGGCAACGCCATGATGTACGTCAACCTGATCTGGATCTGGGGCCACCCCGAGGTCTACATCCTGGTGCTGCCGGCCTTCGGCATCTTCTCGGAAGTCGTCTCGACCTTCAGCCAGAAGAAGCTGTTCGGCTACGCGTCGATGGTCTACGCGACCGTCGTCATCACGATCCTGTCGTACCTGGTGTGGCTGCACCACTTCTTCACGATGGGTTCGGGCGCGAGCGTCAACTCGTTCTTCGGCATCACGACGATGATCATCTCGATCCCGACGGGCGCGAAGATCTTCAACTGGCTCTTCACGATGTACCGCGGCCGCATCAAGTTCGAGGTCCCGATGTACTGGACCGTCGGCTTCATGGTCACCTTCGTGATCGGCGGCATGACGGGCGTGCTGCTGGCGGTGCCGCCGGCCGACTTCGTGCTGCACAACTCGCTGTTCCTGATCGCGCACTTCCACAACGTGATCATCGGCGGCGTGCTGTTCGGCCTGCTGGCGGGCATCTCGTACTGGTTCCCGAAGGCCTTCGGCTTCAAGCTGGACCCGTTCTGGGGCAAGGCCTCGTTCTGGTTCTGGCAGATCGGCTTCTTCGTCGCCTTCATGCCGCTGTACGTGCTCGGCCTGATGGGCGTGACGCGCCGCATGAGCCACTTCGACGATCCGTCGCTGCAGATCTGGTTCCAGATCGCCGCGCTGGGCGCGCTGCTGATCGCCGCGGGCATCGGCTGCTTCCTGATCCAGCTGGTGGTGTCGTTCCTCAAGCGCGAGCAGCTGCGTGACGTCGACGGCGATCCGTGGAACGGCCGCACGCTGGAGTGGTCGACCTCGTCGCCCCCGCCGCAGTACAACTTCGCGTTCACGCCGGTGGTCCACGACCACGACGCCTGGCACGACATGAAGACCCGCGGCCATCAGCGTCCGGTGGGCGGCTTCAAGGAGATCCACATGCCGAAGAACACCGGCGCGGGCGTGATCCTGGCCGGCCTGTCGACGCTGTTCGGTTTCGCCCTGATCTGGCACATGTGGCTGGTGGCGGGTGTCGCCTTCGCGGTGACCGTGATCGCCGCGATCGTCCACACCTTCAACTACAAGCGCGACTACTACATCCCCGCCGATGAAGTGGCCAGCACGGAGGACGCCCGCACGAAGGTGCTGGCCGCCCAGGCCTGAATCCGCAGCGAGCGATACCCAACATGCAAGCAACGACCATGACGAACAACACCGGCGCGCCGGTGTTCTACGACAACGGCGACCACCATCCGCAGCACGGCACGCTCCTCGGGTTCTGGATCTACCTGATGAGCGACTGCCTGATCTTCGCGGTGCTGTTCGCGACGTATGCGGTCCTGGGCCGCAGCTACGCGGCCGGCCCGTCGGGCGCAGACCTCTTCGACCTGCCGCTGGTGGCGCTCAACACCGGCTTCCTGCTGCTCTCGTCGATCACCTATGGCTTCGCCATGATCAAGATGCTGGGCAACAAGAAGTCCGGCACGCTGGCCTGGCTGGCGATCACCGGTGTGCTGGGCCTGTGCTTCCTGGCGGTGGAACTCTATGAGTTCGCGCACCTGATCCATGAAGGCGCGGGTCCGCAGCGCAGCGCCTTCCTGTCCTCCTTCTTCACGCTGGTGGGCACGCACGGCCTGCACGTCACCTTCGGCTGCATCTGGCTGGTGACGCTGATGGTCCAGGTGAGCAAGTTCGGCCTGACCAAGGAGAACAAGCGCCGCCTGATCTGCCTGTCGATGTTCTGGCACTTCCTGGACGTGATCTGGATCGGTGTCTTCACCTTCGTTTACCTGATGGGAGTGCTGCCGTGAGCGCCGACCACAACCACAAGCATGATTCGCAGGGCCACGACCAGGGCCATGGCCATCATCACGACCATGACCACGACGACGTCGGCTACCACGCCACCGTCAAGGGTTACCTGATCGGCTTCCTGCTGTCGGTGATCCTGACGGCCATCCCCTTCTTCCTGGTGATGACCAAGTCGATCGCATCGTCCCAGGCGATGGGCATCGTGCTGCTGATCTTCGCGGCGGTGCAGATCGTCGTGCACATGGTCTATTTCCTGCACATGAACTCGAAGGTCGAGGGCGGCTGGTCGATGCTGTCGCTGATCTTCACCATCGCCGTCGTGGTGATCATGCTGGCCGGCTCGATCTGGGTGATGTTCCACCTGAACAGCAACATGATGCCGGTCCACGACATGCGCAACATGCCCTGATGACCCCCGTTCATCCGGAACTGCCGCGGCCGCGCCGCAGCACCGCCTTCTGGGCGCTGCTGCTGGGCGCGGCCCTTTTGTTTGCGGCCTTCGTCGCGCTCGGCGCCTGGCAGCTGCAGCGGCTGGCCTGGAAGGAAGACCTGATCGCGCGGGTGGACAGGCGCCTGGCGGCTGAACCCGAACGCGCGCCCGGCGCGGACCGCTGGGACGCGATCACGAAGGCCGATGACGAGTACCGCAAGGTCGTGCTCAACGGCACCTTCGACCACTCGCGCGAGACCCTGGTCGGCGCGAGTACCGAGCTGGGCACCGGCTACTGGGTGCTGACGCCGCTGCGGACGGTGCGCGGCGACTGGGTGCTGGTCAACCGCGGCTTCGTGCCGCCGGAATTCAAGACGCGCGCGTCGCGCACCGCGTCGGAGACGCAGGGCGAGGACCGCGTCGTCGGGCTGCTGCGGCTGACCGAACCCGGCGGCAGCCTGCTCCGCAAGAACGACCCGGCGCAGGAGCGCTGGTACTCCCGCGACGTCGAGGCGATCGCCCGTGCGCGCCGGATCGTCGAGGGCCCCGTGGCGCCGTACTTCGTCGACGCCGCCGCGGCGGACGACCAGACGCGCTGGCCGCGCGGCGGGCTGACGGTGGTGCGCTTCAACAACCATCACCTGCAGTACGCGCTGACCTGGTTCGCGATGGCTCTGATGACCGCCGGCATCGGCGTGTGGCTGTGGCGGGTCGAACGCCGCCGCGCGCTCGGCCTGGATGCGGCCGCGGACTGAGGCCGGGACCATGCCGCTGAGCCGTCCCGATCCGGACGACGACCACCCCGACGACAGTCGCTACCTGGACGGCGCCGCCGGGGCGCTGGGCATCGAGGAGTCCTCCGGCGAGGGCCGCGCGCTGCAGGCCGGTCGCAACAACCTGCAGCAACTGGTGCAGCTGCGCTGGCTGGCGGCGGCCGGCCAGTTCGCGACCGTGCTCTCGGTGCACCATGCGCTGCACATCCGGCTGCCGATGCCGGAGATGCTGACGCTGCTGGCGGTGCTGGTGCTCTTCAACCTGGCCTGCTGGCTGCGCACGCGCTGGGTGCCCAGCGTGCGCAATGCCGAGCTCTTCGCCGGGCTGCTCGTCGACATCGCGGTGCTGAGCGGCCAGCTCTACTACAGCGGCGGCGTCACCAATCCCTTCATCTTCCTGTTCCTGCTGCAGATCGCGGTGGGCGCGGTGCTGCTGCCCTCGCGCTACATCTGGTTCACCGTGGCGGTGACCGGCGGCTGCTTCGTCGCGCTGACCCAGTGGCACCTGCCGCTGCTGGTGCCCGACATGGAAGGGCTGTCGCTGCCGACGCATTACATCGGCGGCCTGCTCATCTGCTTCGCGATCAATGCGTCCCTGCTGGTGATCTTCATCCAGCGCATCGGGCGCAACCTGCGCCAGCGGGACGCGCGCCTGGCCGACCTGCGCCAGCGCGCGGCCGAGGAGGAACACATCGTCCGCATGGGCCTGCTGGCCTCGGGCGCCGCGCATGAACTCGGCACGCCGCTGGCGACGCTGTCGGTGATCCTCGGGGACTGGTCGCGGATGGCGCCCTTCGCCGGCGACCCCGAACTGCGCGAAGAGATCGAGGAGATGCAGGTGCAGCTGAGGCGCTGCAAGGCGATCGTCAGCGGGATCCTGATGTCGGCCGGCGAGTTGCGCGGCGAGGCGCCGGTGGTGACGACGCTGCAGGCCTTCCTCGACGACCTGGTCACCCACTGGCGCGCGACGCGGACGCATCACGGGCTGGATTACCAGCCGGACGCGGACCTGCCGAAGGTGCGCATCGTGTCGGATGTCGGCCTCAAGCAGATGATCGACAACGTGCTCGACAACGCGCTGGAGGCCGCGCCGGGCCGGCCGGTGTCATTGCGCGCGCTGATCGAGGACGGCCAGCTGGTGCTGCGCATCACCGATCATGGCGCCGGTTTCCTGCCGGAGATGCTGGAGCGCTTCGGCAAGCCGTATCAATCGAGCAAGGGCCGGCCGGGCGGCGGACTGGGGCTGTTCCTCGCGCTGAACGTCGTGCGCTCGCTGGGCGGGCGCCTGCAGGCGCGCAACCGGCCGGCGGAGGAGGGCGGCGGCGCCGAGGTCGAGATCCGCATGCCCCTGTCCGCGCTCGAGCCTCTTGGACTCCCTGACAATGCCGCTCATGACGCCGGATGACCTTGCCTCCGATACCGACCGCCTGCTGTTGATCGTCGAGGACGACGACGCCTTCGCGCGCACGCTGTCGCGTTCGTTCGAACGCCGCGGCTACCAGGTGCTGCGGGCGACGACGGTGGAGCAGGTGCAGAAGCTGCTGGCCGAGCGCGGCCCCGAGGAATCGCCGGAGTACGCGGTCGTCGACCTGAAGCTCGCCGGTGGCGGCTCGGGGCTGGCCTGCGTGCAGACGCTGCACGAGCACGATGCCGAGATGGTGATCGTGGTGCTGACCGGCTACGCGAGCATCGCGACGGCGGTGGAGGCGATCAAGCTGGGGGCCCGGCATTACCTCGCCAAGCCGGCGAACACCGACGACATCGAGGCCGCCTTCGCGCGGGCCCAGGGCGATGCCGACGTCGAGGTCACCGAGCGCGCGACCACCTCGATCAAGACGCTGGAGTGGGAGCACATCCACGAGACGCTGGCGGCGACCGACTTCAACATCTCGGAGACCGCGCGCCGGCTGGGCATGCACCGCCGCACGCTGGCGAGAAAGCTGGAGAAGCAGCGGGTGAAGTGAGGCGTGAGGCGGAGCGGAGCGCGAAAAGCGAAGCGCCAAATGCGAAGCGCCAAATGCGAAAAGCGCCGGGACCGTCGGCGCGCTGAAACGACACAGGGGCCGCGAGGGCCTCTGATCATTGGCGAGCGCGGAACGCTCAGTTCGTGCGGGTCGCCGCCGGCGCGCGCACCACGCGGGCCTTGCCGCCGGTGGTGACGATGATCACCGGTTCGCCGGAGACCCAGTTCTCGTTGCCCTGGGCCTGCACGATCGCGCGGCGTTCACCGTTGCGCAACTGCAGCAGGATCTCGACCGCCTGCTCCTTGGTCACGCCGCGCTCGACCGCATTTCCGAGCGCCGCACCGGCCACCGCGCCGAGCACGCCGACGATCACGCCCTCGCGGCTGCCGCCAACGCTGCCACCTGCCACGCCGCCGACGACCGCGCCGGTCACCGCGCCGGCGCCGCTCTGCGAGCCGTCCACCGTCACCGGCCGCACCGACAGCACGGTCGCATCCTGCACCTGCGACAGCCGCTGCGCGTCACCGCGCTGGATGACGTCCGGGTTCGTTGTGGAACAGGCGGCCAGGGCGGCCACCAGGGTGGCAATCAGCAGCTTCTTCATCTCGTCTCTCCAAATCGATGCCCCGGCCAACGACGACCGGTGACATTCCGTTGACCGCGCAACAAGTCTTTACCTCGACGCCATCGGGCTTCCCGCGCGGGAATGGCGCGTGGGGCCACTCTAGCGGCGCCGCCTTTGAAGGCTCTTAAGCGCGAGGTAACACCAGCACCGTCAGCGCGGGAAAGGCAGCGCCCCACACACGTTCCGTGTCGGCCTCACGACGCATACAAGCGCGACGACTTGGGCACGCTCGCGAGCAGGAACTCCATCTGGTCCGCCAGGATGCGCCGGCCGCGCAGGATCATGTCTTCGTGCAGGCTGGGCACGTAGGGCAGGTAGAGCAGCGCCATGCGCGCCTCCTCGGGCGTGCGGTTGCCCTTGCGGCCATTGCAGGCGCGGCAGGCGGTGATGCAGTTCATCCACGAATCCCGCCCGTTGCGCGAGACCGGCTGGATGTGCTCGCGGGTCAGCAGGTCGGCGTGGAAGCGGTGGCCGCAGTAGGCGCAGACATGCCGGTCACGCGCGAACAGCTTGAAGTTGGACAGCGCCGGCGCCTGGCGCCAGGCGCGGCTGGGAATGGCGCCGCGCACGGCGACGATCGGATGCAGCTCGATGCGGGATTGCAGGCCGGACAGCCGTTGGTAGCCCCCGCGCAGCACGTGGAAGGGCTCGCCCAGCGTCCACGCGATCGCGTCGCTGGCATACAGCACCGCTGCTTCCTTCGTCGAGATCCAGGCCTGCGGTCGGCCCGAGATGTCCAGCTGCAGAACGTCCACGGTCGTTGACCTCCAGCGACAAAGGGTAATCCAGTCGCAGGGGGCAACTCAAGTGCCGGACGCGCAGGATCGCGCCGCCGAGACGAAATTCAGGCTGTTCGCCCAACATAGTCGCCCGATCGCCGAGGTTCAAGGCGATGACCCGCCGGAGCGGGCCGGCTCGTCCGGGCCGGGCGCGGTGTCGCCTCGTCGTCACGGACCGGGGCGCGTCCCTACGGCAGGCGGCCGAGCGCGCGCAATTCCGCGAGCGTGACCAAGCCCCTCGCCGACAGCGCGTCGTCAGGCAACTGGGCACGGCCAAGGCGTAAGGCCGACCCCTGCAGCTCCGGACGCCCGCCCAGCGGCGGGGCGTCCTCCCCGTCGATCTGGGCGATGCAGAGCCGCCCGCCTTCGGAGGTCCCGAGCCAGCCCACCAGGTCGCCGCCGTCCAGGCTGGCGATCAAGCGGGCCGCCAGCGGTTGCAGCGCCTCGGCGCTGCCGGCCAGCACATGCACGACCACATCGGAGCCGTCGCGCACCGCCAGCCGCACCATCTGGTCAAGGCGTTCATGCAGGGCCACCGCATCGAACGGACGCGGCGCCGGCACCTCCGGCTGGCCGGTCAACTGCCGCAGCATGAGCTCCAGTTCCTCCGCCTTGTCGAAGAAGCCGTCGGCGCCGGCCGCCAGCACCGCGGCGCGGTAGGCCTCGGTCTGGTGGGACAGCACATGCACCTGGCCGAGATAGCCCTGCTTGCGCAGCGCCTTGAGCACCGCGATGCCGGAGCCGCCCTGCGCGAGCGAGAGGTCCAGCAGCACCGCGTCCGGCTGCAGGTAGCCGATCAGCGTCAGCGCGGTCGCCTCGTCGGCCGCCTCGCCGACGACTCGCAGCCCGGGCACCGCGTCCAGCCGCTGCAGCAGCTGGCGGCGGATGGTGAAGGAGTCCTCGACGAGGACCACGGTCAATGGGGTCGCATTCGCTTGCATCGTGCTGTCGCCTCTCCCTCGTCAGGCGGTGTCAATCGTCCAAGGGGTCGAGGTCGCCCCAGCTGGTGCGGCTGATCGCGCGTTTCACCTCGTCCATGAAATGGCCTTGCGGGCCGGCCGGCGCGCGCGCCGCGCCCGGCGGCGCCGGCACTGGCGTGCCGCCGGCGGCGGCCGTCTCCCGGTTGACGGTGGCGCGCTGCACATGGCGGTTGAGCAGCTCGCGGTCGCGGGTCGTGAGTTGCGAGGCGGCCACCACGATCACCGGGATCGCAGCCGTCAGCGGATCCCGCTGCAGCGCCTCGACCACGCCGATGCCATCGACCTCCGCCATCAGCAGGTCCAGCACGATCAGGTCGGGCACGTGGCGGCGGGCCAGCTCGATGCCTTCCTTGCCCCCCGTGGCCCGCAGCACCGAGAAGCCGGGCTGCGACAGGTGCGCGCTCAGCGACTGCAACTCGCCGGGCGCGTCGCTGATGGCCAGTACCAGGAACTTGCGCGTCGCGGTCGGCTTGAAGCCGAGCATCTCCAGTTCCTTGCTCAGCGCCTTGCGCGACACCGGCTTGTGCAGCACCGCGGAGGCGCCCAGCGACAGGGCCACTTCCTGCCCCGCATCCACCGACACAACGACGACCGGGATGTGCGCCCAGCCCGGCAGGTTCTTCAGCCGCGACAGCAGGTCCCAGCCGTCGAGGCCAGGCAGATTCACCTCCAGCGTGATCAGCTCGGGCCGCAGGTGAGGGGCGAGCTCCAGCGCCGCCTCGGCCGAGGCGACGTGCCGCACCCGGAAACCCGCCGCCTTGAGCTGCGTCTGCATCAGCGCCGCGGCCTGCTCGTTGTGCTCGATCACCAGCGCGAGCGGGCGCTCGCCGGTCTCGTCGGGCAGGATGACGTCCGGGATCACCGGCTCGCGCCACGGCAGCCAGCAGGTGAAGCAACTGCCCTTGTCGGGCTGGCTGCTCACCGCCACCGCGCCGTCATGCAGTTGAACCAGGCGTGCCACCGTCGCCAGGCCCAGGCCGGTGCCCTCCACCTTGTGCGTCAGCACGTTGCGGATCTGGTTGAAGGGCTGGAACAGCTTTTCCAGACCGTCCGGCGGGATGCCGATGCCGGTGTCGGTGACGCTGATCTGGACGAACTCGGCGTACTCGCTGTCGGGCAGCTCCGAGCGCCGCCCGGTCGGGAATCCCGGCAGCGCCTCGCGGGCACGCGCCCGCGACACCCGCCGCGCCTCGAGCCGGATGTTGCCGCCCTTGGGCGTGAACTTGGCCGCGTTGGACAGCAGGTTGTAGATGATCTGCCGCAGCCGGCGGCGATCCACGCACAGCCGCTGGTTGCCGCCGACGCCGAAGAAGCTCATCTCGATGCGGTTCAGCCGGGCCCGTTCCTGGACGATCGCGAGCGCGTCGCGCAGCAGCTCGTCGAGCTCGACCGGCTCGATGTCGAGGTCGACGCGGCCGGCCTCGATCTTGGCCATGTCCAGCAGGTCGTTGACCAGCGAGAGCAGATGCTGACCGGCGTTGTGGATGTGGCCGCAGAACTCGGCCTGCCGATCGCTGACGGGACCGGCGGCGCCGTCGCGCATCAGCTGGGCGAAGCCGATCACCGCGTTCAGCGGCGTGCGCAGCTCGTGCGACATCGTCGACAGGAAGGCGGTCTTGGCGCTGCTGGCGCGGCTGAGCTCGGCATTGAGCTGTTCCAGCGCGTCATTGCGCTGCTGCAGTGCCGCCAGCAGCTCGGCGCGGCTGTCGGCCAGCTCGCGCGCGGCGCGCGCCTCGGCGGCTTCCATCGCGCTGTTATGCAGCTCGGCATGGACGCGCCGGGCCTCGTCCTCGAACTGCTTGCGGCGCAGCTGGGCGCGCAGCCGCGCCTTGAGCAGCTCCACCTCGCCGTTGGCCTTGACGACGTAGTCGTCGGCGCCGGCTTCCAGGCCGGCCAGCATCGACGCGCGGCCCTCGAAGGCGGTGAGCAGCAGCACCGGGATGTCGCGCAGCGAAGGCGCGGACTTGATGCGCCGGCAGGTCTCCAGGCCACCGATGCCCGGCATCTGCACATCCAGCAGCACCGCGTCCACCGCCTGCACCGCGAGCAGCTCCAGCGCCTGCTCGCCGCTGGCCGCGGCGATGACGTCGTAGCCGTCGTCGCGCAGCAGCGCGCCGAGCTCGGCCAGCACGTTGGCGCTGTCGTCCACCAGCAGCAGCCGCTTCGGGCCCAGCAGGCTGGCGCCCTGCTCGGGCAGGCTGGCCTTGGCGCTGCGCAGCATCGCCGCGACCCGCGCCAGGATCAGGTCGACATCGTCCTGCTTGCGGGCGAAGGCGTCGGCGCCGGCCTCCAGCGCGCGCAGCTCGGCCTCGGGGCCCTCGTCGGCCGTCAGCAGCAGGCAGGGCGTGTGCCGCAGCGCCGGATCGAGGCGCAGCCGTCGGATCACCGCCGCGCCGTCGATGCCGGGCATGTGCTGGTCGACGATCACTGCGTTCGGGCGCAGTGCCGCGGCCTGGCGCAGGCCTTCCTCGCCGTGCGCGGCGGTGTGGATGTCATAGCCGTGCGGCTCCAACGCGTCGCGCAGCGCCTCGCG
Organism: Roseateles chitinivorans; assembly: GCF_002761755.1. GTDB lineage: Bacteria > Pseudomonadota > Gammaproteobacteria > Burkholderiales > Burkholderiaceae_C > Roseateles > Roseateles chitinivorans. The sequence continues at coordinate 1,521 of NZ_PEOG01000034.1, read as the reverse complement.
GAAGGTCTCGCTGTCGTCGATCAGCAGCACCGAGGCGAGATGCGGCGCGGGCGTCGCCTGCCGGGCTTGCCGCTGGCGGACCAGCTCGCGCGCACGGTCGATGACGTAGAGGCGGTCATAGGGCTTGCCGACGTACTCGTCGGCGCCGTGGGCCAGGCCGCGCAGCCGGTCGCTGGCCTGCGAGGCGTTGGACAGGATCAGCACGACGCAGTCGCCGCCCTGCGGCGCCGCTCGCAGCTCCGGCAGCCAGGCGCCGCCGTCGCCGTCGGGCAGCAGGTTGTCCAGCAGCACCAGCGCGGGCACGCCCTCGGCCAGCGCGGCACGGGCCTGGGCCAGCGTCGCGCACTCGACGCAGTCGAAGCCGGCGTCCTCAAGCGCCTCCCGCAGGTCCATCCGCACCGTGAGGCTGTCCTCGACGATGAAGGTTCTCTTGTTCATGTGTGGGCTCCTCCCCAGGCCATACCGCTCAAGCCCATCAGGGCGGGGCCGATGTCGGCCAGCGGCAGCACGCGCTCCGCGGCGCCCAGCTGGGCGGCTTCGCGCGGCATGCCGTAGACCATCGAACTGGCTTCGTCCTGCGCCAGCGTCGCGCCGCCGGCGCGGCGGATCGCGAGCAGGCCCTGCGCGCCGTCGCGGCCCATGCCGGTCAGCAGCGCCGCGGCGGTGCCCGGGCCGTTCTCGGCGGCCAGCGATTCGAACAGCACGTCCACCGACGGCCGGCACGAGTGCCGCGGCGGCGCATGGCTGAGCTCGAGCACGCCGGCGCGCAGCACCAGGTGCACGTCGGGTGGCGCCAGCACCACCTGGCCGGCCAGGTCGCGCAGGCGCTCGCCGCCATGGGCATAGCGCACGCGATGCGGCGTCTGCGCGTCCAGCCATTCGGCGAAGCCGCGGCTGAACACCGCGTTGATGTGCATCACGATCAGCACCGGCAGCGGCGCCGGCGCCGGCAGCGATTGCAACACCTTCATCAGCGCGCCCGGGCCGCCGGTCGATGCGCCCAGCGCCAGCAGCGCGCGCGTGGGCGCCGGCGCCAGGGGCGCGGGCCCTGTGGCCGGGCGTCCGCCCAGGCGGGCGCGCACATGCGTGATGACCCGGATCCGCGCTACCAGCCGCAGCAGCGTCACATAGTTCCGCTCCCACTCGCCCTCGGGTGCGCCCGCGTCGGGCTTCTCCAGCACCTCGACGGCGCCGGCGGCCAGCGCCTCGTAGGTGCGAAGCACCTCGCCGCGATTGGTCGACGACGAGACGATGAGGATCGGCGTCGGGCAGTGGGCCATGATGGCCTCGGTCGCTGCCTGGCCGTCCACGCCGGGCAGCATCATGTCCATCGACACGACGTCCGGCCGCAGCCGCTGGCACAGCGCCACCGCCTGCGCGCCGTCGTGGGCCTCGCCGACGATCTCGATGTCGCTGTGCGCGGCGAGCACCTCGCGGATGTGGGCCAGCACCGTGATCGAGTCTTCCACGACCAGCACCCGCAGCGGCTTGGCCGGCCCGGCGCCGGCCGGTGGCGTCGCG
>NZ_PEOG01000006.1 GCF_002761755.1 Roseateles chitinivorans | reverse complement strand
ACCCGACGCTCTTCCGATCGGCAGCACGGCCCGCGGCGGGGGCTCATCCTCCTCCGGCAGCACCGACGGCGCGAACGCGGGCAGCGCGGGGGGCAGGGCGGCCGGACCAGCGGCCGATCCGCCCGGTTGCAGCGCCGGGACCATCTGTTCGAGCGCGTTTCGCGTCGCGTTGTAGAGCACCTCGGAGAGCATCTGCTCGCGGCCCTCGGTGAACAGCGCCGGCTCGCCCGCCGCGATCGGCGCGTCGCAGCGCAGCACGCGTTCATGCCCATGGCCGGCGTCGCGCAGCCAGAGCAGCGCGCGCGGCGCGAAGCGCGGCACCAGCAGCGCGAGCAGGCGCCGCATCGCGACCTCCGCGTCCAGCGAGTCGGCCAGCTCGCGCCCGGCCTGCGCCAGGAAGATCGAGCGCCGGGTGTTCTCCTCGGCGGCGCGTTGCGCGGCTTCGGCGCGCGCGATCGCGATGCGCTCCAGCGCCTGCTGTCGCAGGCGCTGCTGCATGATGAACAGGTCGACGAAGACCCGCACCTTGCTGCGCAGCACGTCGGGGATGACCGGCGACAGGATGTAGTCGACCGCGCCCAGCGAGTAGCCCTGCGCCGTCTGCAGCTCGTCGGCGTAGGCGGTGACGAAGATGATGGGCGTGTGCGCCGAGCGCCGGTAGCCGCGGATCAGCCGGGCCGTCTCCAGCCCGTCGATGCCGGGCATGTTCACGTCCATCAGGATTACCGCGAACTGCTGGCGCAGCACTTCGCGCAGCGCTTCGCTGCCCGAGCGCGCGATCACCAGGTGCTGGTCGAGGTCGGCCAGGATGGTCTCGAAGACCAGCAGCTTCTCGGGCAGGTCGTCGACGATCAGGATGCTGGCGCGCTCCGCCGCGTCGGGCGTCGCATAGCCGTCGAAGAGCGAGCTCAGCGGCATAGCCAGCCCCGCAGCACGGTCAGCATGTTGGCGGGGTCGACGGGCTTGGACAGGTAGTCCCAGGCGCCGGCCTCGATGCACTTCTGGCGGTCGCCCTTCATCGCCTTGGCGGTGACCGCCACCATCGGCAGCTCACGGCCGCGCGGCAGGCGACGGATCTGCTGCATCGTCTCCAGCCCATCCATCTCCGGCATCATGATGTCCATCAGCACGATGTCGATCGACGGGTCCTCCTGCACCAGGCGGATCGCCTCGCGGCCGTTGTCGGCCGAGACGATCACCATGCCGTGCCCGTCCAGCACGGTCGCGAGGGCGAAGATGTTGCGCATGTCGTCGTCGACGATCAGCGCCTTCTTGCCGGCCAGCGGGCAACGGGTCTCCTGCGCGTCGCGCAGCGCCTGGCCCTCGCGGTCGCCCATGTCGGCCGCCGCACGGTGCAGCGCCAGCGACAGGGCCGCCAGCGCCGCATCGGTGCCGGTGGCGGTGCGCACCGCCAGCCCGTGCGGCCGCGACCATCGTCGCGCCGCCCCCGGCTCGTCGGACGGCTCGGCGCCGGCGGACGATTCGGCATTCAGCGCCACCACCGGCAGCGGCAGCGTGCCCGGGCGGCGCTCCAGCGCATCCAGCACATCCTGCGGCCCGAACGGACAGGTGGCCGCGTCGACCAGCAGCGCGTCGACGCCGGGCAGCACCTCGCGCACCTCCTCGGCCGAGCGGACGAAGATCGTCTCGACGTCATGCGCCAGCGGCGCCAGCAGGGCGATCCGGTCGGGCCCGTCGGGCATCGCGACGGCGAGCCGGCGCTGCGGCCGGTCCAGGTAGCGCTGCAGGTCGCGCAGCGCCACGTCCACGTCGTCGCGCGACTGCAGCGGCTTGGACAGGAAGCCGAGCGCACCGGCCTGCAGCGCGCGGTCGCGGGCATCGTCGGTGGAGACGACGCAGACCGGCAGGTGACGCGTGTCGGGATCGGACTTGAGCCGGTCCAGCACCCGCCAGCCCTGCATGTCGGGCAGGAAGATGTCCAGCGAGATCAGGCTGGGCCGGAACTCCTGCGCCATCGCCAGCGCACCGGCGCCGGTGGTGGCGACCAGCCCCTTCATGCCGCCATGGCGCGCCGCCTCCAGCAGCACGTCGGCGAAGGCCAGGTCGTTCTCCACGATCAGCAGCACCCGGTCGCCGCTGGCGATGTCCTCGCGGTCGTCCTTGGCGACATTGGCGAAGACGATGCTGTCCGGCGGCGTGTCCATCTGCGGGCGTTGCGGCTCGCCGGCGTCCGGCGAGCGCGGGCGGACCGGTTCCGCCGGTGCGCGGCGGGCGGCGGCGCGCTGCACGGCGGCCTCGGCCAGTTCGGCCGCGGTGATGGCCGCGCGCGAGCGGGGCGCCTCCTCGGTGGCGGTCGCCGAGGTCTCGGAGGTCTCGGCCACGTCGCCCAGCGATGAGACGCTCGTCGCGCCGGTCGGGCGCGGACGCGCGGTGCGCGCCGGCGTGTAGTGCTGCGGCAGGTAGAGGGTGAAGGTCGAGCCGCGGCCCGGCGCGCTCACCAGCTTGATCTCGCCGCCCAGCAGCCGCGCCAGTTCACGGCTGATCGCCAGGCCCAGGCCCGTGCCGCCGTACTTGCGGGAGGTCGAGCCGTCGGCCTGCTGGAAGGCCTCGAAGATGATCTGCTGCTTGTCGGCCGAGATGCCGATGCCGGTGTCCGCGACCGAGAACGCGATCACCTGGCCCGCGTGGTTGAGCACCTCGTTGTCCGCGGACCAGCCGTCGGCGACCGCGGTGACGGCAAAGGTGACCTGGCCCTGGTGGGTGAACTTGAAGGCGTTGGACAGCAGGTTCTTGATGATCTGCTGCAGCCGCTTGACGTCGGTGACCAGCGACTTGGGCAGCGGCGGCTCCATCTCGACGCTGAAGCCCACATGCTTGGACTCGGCGAAGTGGCGGAAGCTGCGTTCCACCGAGCGCTGCAGCTCGTCCAGCCGCAGCTCGCTGACATCGACGGCGACGGTGCCGGACTCGATCTTGGACAGGTCCAGGATGTCGTTGATCAGCATCAGCAGGTCGTTGCCCGACGCATGGATGGTCTTGGAGAACTCGACCTGCTTGAGCGTCAGGTTGCCTTCGCTGTTCTTGCACAGCTGGTCCGACAGGATCAGCAGCGAGTTCAGCGGCGTGCGCAACTCGTGCGACATGTTGGCCAGGAACTCCGACTTGTACTTGGAGGTCAGCGCCAGCTGCTCCGCCTTCTCCTCCAGCGCCTGGCGGGCCTGCTCGACCTCGGCGTTCTTGCGCTCGACCTCCTGGTTCTGGTGGGCCAGCAGCTGCGCCTTCTCCTGCAGCTCGCCGTTGGTCTGCTGCAGTTCCTGCTGCCGGCGCTGCAGTTCCTCGGCCAGCGACTGCGACTGGATCAGCAGGTCCTCGGTCCGGGTGCTGGCCTCGATCGTGTTGATCACGATGCCGATGGATTCGGTGAGCTGGTCCAGGAAGGCCTGGTGGGTCGGATTGAAGCGCTCCAGCGAGGCCAGCTCCAGCACGCCGCGCACGCGGCCCTCGAAGATCACCGGCAGCACCAGCACTTCCATCGCCGCCGTCTCGCTCAGGCCCGAGGCGACGCGGAAGGCGCCGCCGGGCACGTTGGCGAGCAGGATCTTTTCCTGGTCCAGCGCGCACTGCCCGACCAGGCCCTGGCCGAGCGCCAGTTCCTTGCCATGCGTGGCCAGGCCGCCCGAGGCATAGCTGGCGATCAGCTTCAGGCGCGGCATCTCGCCGCGCATGTTGAGCACGTAGAACTCGGCCTGCTGCACGCCGACCACGGGGGCCAGTTCGCTGAGGATCAACTGGCCGACGGTCACCAGGTCCTTCTGGCCCTGCAGCATCCGGCTGAACTTGGCGAGGTTGGTCTTCAGCCAGTCCTGCTCGGTGTTCTTCTGCGTCGTGTCCTTCAGGTTGCGGATCATCTCGTTGATCGTGTCCTTGAGGGACGCGACCTCGCCCTGTGTCTCGACGGTGATGGAGCGCGTCAGGTCGCCCTGGGTCACCGCGGTGGCGACCTCCGCGATCGCCCGCACCTGCGTGGTCAGGTTGGCGGCCAGTTCGTTGACGTTCTCGGTCAGGCCCTTCCAGGTGCCCGAGGCGCCGGGCACCTTGGCCTGGCCGCCCAGCTTGCCTTCCACGCCGACCTCGCGCGCCACGGTGGTCACCTGGTCCGCGAAGATCGCCAGCGTGTCCGTCATCGAGTTGATGGTGTCGGCCAGCGCGGCGATCTCGCCCTTGGCCTCCACGGTGAGCTTCTGCGCCAGGTCGCCATTGGCCACCGCGGTCACGACCTTGGCGATGCCGCGCACCTGGCCGGTCAGGTTGCCGGCCATGAAGTTCACGTTGTCGGTCAGGTCCTTCCAGGTGCCCGAGACGCCGCGCACCGTGGCTTGGCCGCCCAGGCGCCCCTCGGTGCCGACCTCGCGCGCCACGCGCGTCACTTCGGCGGCGAAGGAGGAGAGCTGGTCCACCATCGTGTTGATCGTGGTCTTGAGCTCGAGGATCTCGCCGAGCACGTCGACGGTGATCTTCTTGGACAGGTCGCCGGCGGCCACCGCCTTGGTCACGTCGGCGATGTTGCGCACCTGCGAGGTGAGGTTGGACGCCATCGAGTTGACCGAGTCGGTCAGGTCCTTCCAGGTGCCGGCCACGCCCTGCACGTCGGCCTGGCCGCCCAGCTTGCCCTCGGTACCGACCTCGCGCGCCACGCGCGTCACTTCCGCCGCGAAGGAGCGCAGCTGGTCCACCATCGTGTTGACGGTGTTCTTGAGCTCCAGGATCTCGCCCTTGACGTCGACGGTGATCTTCTTGGACAGGTCGCCGGCGGCCACGGCGGTGGTCACCTCGGCGATGTTGCGCACCTGCGAGGTCAGGTTGCCGGCCATGAAGTTCACCGACTCGGTCAGGTCCTTCCAGGTGCCGGCCACGCCCTGCACGTCGGCCTGGCCGCCGAGCTTGCCCTCGGTACCGACCTCGCGCGCCACGCGCGTCACTTCGGCGGCGAAGGAGCGCAACTGGTCCACCATCGTGTTGACGGTGTTCTTCAGCTCCAGGATCTCGCCCTTGACGTCGACGGTGATCTTCTTGGACAGGTCGCCGGCGGCCACCGCCTTGGTCACGTCGGCGATGTTGCGCACCTGCGAGGTCAGGTTGCCGGCCATCGAGTTGACCGAGTCGGTCAGGTCCTTCCAGGTGCCCGACACGCCTTCCACCCGCGCCTGGCCGCCGAGCGAGCCCTCGGTGCCGACCTCCCGCGCCACCCGGGTCACTTCCGAGGCGAAGGAGCGCAGCTGGTCGACCATCGTGTTGATGGTGTTCTTCAGCGTCAGGAACTCGCCCTTGACGTCGACCTCGATCTTCTTGGACAGGTCGCCCTGCGCCACCGCGGTGGTGACGTCGGCGATGTTGCGGACCTGGTCGGTCAGGTTGCCGGCCATCGAGTTGACCGAGTCGGTCAGGTCCTTCCAGGTGCCGGCCACGCCCTTGACCTTGGCCTGGCCGCCGAGCTTGCCTTCGGTGCCGACCTCGCGGGCCACACGGGTCACCTCGGCGGAGAAGTCGCCGAGCTGCTCGACCATCCGGTTGATGGTCTTGGCGGTGTGCAGGAACTCGCCCTGCAGCGGTCGGTTGTCGACCTCCAGCGCCATCGACTTGGTGAGGTCGCCTTCCGCCACCGCGCCGATCACGCGCGCGGCCTCGCTGGTGGGATGGACGAGGTCATCGATCAGCGCATTGATGCAGTCGATCTGCTGGCCCCAGAAGCCGCGCATCTCGGGCAGCGCCGCGCGCTGCTTGAGCCGGCCTTCCTTGCCGACGACCTGCCGCAGGCGGGAGAGCTCCGCCGCCATCGAGGCGTTCTGCTCGACCACCTCGTTGAAGGCATCCGCCAGCTTGCCGGCGACGCCGGTCCAGTGGAAGGGCAGGCGGACATCCGGATCGCCGCGGCGCAGCGCATGGAGCGCGAGCAGCATCGCATTCAGGTGTTCGGCCGGGACCACGGCCACCCCTTCTTCCAAGACGCTCATGGTCATCTCCCGGCCGTCTCGACGCGGCTCAACCGGTGGACTTTAGCTGCGCGGTCAAGGCCGTGGGGGCTGGGTTTAGGAGAGGGGCGGCGGCGTCGAGTGGGCACGCGGCTTGCCCTTCCCGGTCATCGACGGACGGCATTGGCCGGACGCGCTTTGTCGCGTGGGTAGGGCTGTTGCGTCGTGTTGCACTCTGGGAGAACACCTCGATGTCCGAACCATCGCCTCATGCGCTGCGGGTCCTCGTCGTCGACGACGATCCGGAGGGGGCCCGCAGCCTCAGCGAGTTGTTCCGCTGCTATGGCTGCGCCACGGCGGTGGCCTACAGCGGGCGGGTCGGCTTGCGGCTGCTGAAGCTGTTCAAACCGGAACTGGTGTTCGTGGACTTCGACATGCCCGACATGAATGGGCTGGAGGTGGTGTCCGAAGCCAAGCTCATCGACGCCGAGGCGGGTCGCCACGTGATGTACGTCTGCCTGACCGGCGGCGGCCCGGAGATCACCGACGAGAGCGCCGGCGCCGCGGGCTTCAATCGCCTGCTCTACAAGCCGCTGAAGGTGACCGACCTGCTGGCGGTATTGCTGACCGCCCGGCCCGGCAATTTCGTCGCTGGCAGCAACGCGCCGGCAATTCGGCCAGCGCGTCCGACATACGGAGATCGCACACCGCGGCATTGAGGTGTTGCCTGCAGCCATCGACCGGCGTTCATCGCCGGTCTGGCAAGAAAATACTTGCTAAAAGCAAGTGATTGGCGCAGCATGCCGCCATGCCTGATCCTGACCGCATCGAAGCCGTCCGCCGCTTCAACCGCTTCTACACCCGCCGCATCGGTGTCCTGAACGAGGGCCTGCTGGACTCCGCCTTCAGCCTGACCGAGTGCCGCATCCTGTGGGAGCTGGCCCACGTCGACAACGGCGAGGGCATGACCGCCACCGACCTCGGGCGCCTGCTGGACCTGGACGCCGGCTACCTGAGCCGCCTGCTGCGCGACCTGAAGGAACGCGACCTGGTCAGGGCCACCCGCAGCGCGCTGGATGCGCGCCAGTCCTTGCTGCAGCTGAGTCCTGCCGGACGCAAGGCCTTCAAGCCGCTGGACCGGCGCTCGCAGGAGCAGGTCGGCGAACTGCTCGGCCGCCTGGGCGAATCGCAGCAGACCGAGCTGCTGCAGGCCTTCCGGCGCGTGCAGTCGCTGCTGGAGGAGCCGGGCGCGAAGCTGGCGACGGGCGGCTTCCTGCTGCGCCCGCACCGGCCCGGCGACATGGGCTGGATCGTCGCGCGGCATGGCGCGCTCTATGCGCGCGAGTACCAGTTCGACATGAGCTTCGAGGCGCTGGTGGCGCGCATCGCCGCCGATTTCCTCGAGCGCTTCGATCCGCGCCGCGAGGCCTGCTGGATCGCCGAGCGCGACGGGATGAACATCGGCAGCGTCGCGCTGGTGCAGGCCCGCGACGAGGCGACCGACGCGCCGATCGACGGCGTGGCGCAGCTGCGGCTGCTGCTGGTGGAGCCGTCGGCGCGCGGCCTGGGCCTGGGCGACCGGCTGGTCGCCGAATGCCACCGCTTCGCCCGCGAGGCCGGGTACCGGCGGGTGCGCCTGTGGACCAACAGCCAGCTCGACGCCGCCAAGCACATCTATCGCAAGGCGGGCTACCAACTGGTCTCGAGCGAGCCCTTCCAGGGATTCGGCCTGGATCTGGTCGGCGAGACCTGGGAACTGGCGCTGGATTGATTAGCGAGCACGACGCCGGGCGCGCCCGGCGTCGCGACGCTCGTCACGTGCTCAGTAGCTCAGCTGCAGGCTGAGGGTCCAGGTGCGGCCGAGCGCCGGGGAGACCACGTTGGCGTTGATCGCGCCGTCGAAGTAGTCCTTGTCGAGCAGGTTCTTCAGGCCGGCATTGACGCGCCAGCCCGGGCCGCTGTAGCCGACGCTGGCATCGAGCACCGCATAGCCCGGCAGGGTGAACGGCAGGCTGCCGCGTTGCTCGCTGACCGCGCGGCCGCCCAGGCCCAGCGTCCAGTTCGGCAGCGCTGCCGGCTTGTAGAGCGCCCACAGCGTGGCCGCATGCAGCGGCTGCAGATTGATCGGCTTGCCCAGGATCGCGGCGTTGTTGTCGCGCGTGACCCGCGCGTCGGTGTAGGCATAGCCGGCGGTCAGGCTCAGGCCGTCCTTCAGTCGTGCGCCGATCTCCAGTTCCACGCCGCGCGACTGCTGCTCGCCGGTCTGCACGCTGAAGCCGGTGTTCACCGGGTCCGAGGTGGTGACATTGCGCCGCTTGAGGTCGAACACCGCCAGCGAGCCGGTCAGGCGGCCGTCCGCCGATTCATGCTTGAGACCCCATTCGTACTGCTTGCCGGTCTCGGGCACGAAAGCCTGGCCGTTGAAGTCCTGGCCGCTGACCGGCAGGAAGGACTCCGACCAGCTCAGGTAGGTCGACCAGCCCGGCAGGAACTCCTTGACCAGTCCGGCGCTGCCCACGGTGGCGGCATCGGTCTTCAGCGACTGCGTGTTGCGGATGCGGTCCTCGAGCCGTTCGCGCGAGTGGTCGCGGCGCACGCCCAGCAGCGCGGTCCAGCCCGCGCCGAACTTCATCTGGTCCTGCAGATAGAGACCGGCCACGGTCAGCGTCGACGGCGCGAAGGCGGTCAGGTTGGCCGGGCAGGTCGCCGGCATGCCGTACTGCGGATTGAACAGGTCCAGCGGCGCGATGGTGCAGGCGCGCGAGCCCTGGCGGCTGTGGCCGCGGCGCGCGTCCAGGCCGACGACCAGCTGATGCGCCACCGGTCCGGTGTCCACCCGGTAGAGCAGCGAGGTGTCGGTGGCCAGCAGGTCGTAGTCGAGGTACTGCCGCGTCGCCGAGCGATTCTGCAGTCGGCGGTTGGCCTGCAGCGCCTGCAGCGCGACGAAGTTGCCGGTGCCCGACTCCTCCTCGTAGCGCACGCCCTGGCGCAGCGTGAGCGCCGGGCCGAAGCGGTGCTCCAGGCTGTAGCCCAGGGTCTTCTGCTCGACGTCGTAGCCGCCGAAGGCGGTGTCGCCGGTGAACATCCGGCGGTCCACCGTGCCGTTGGGATTGGGAAGCAGCGTGCCGTAGGGCGTCGTGCCCTGCTGGCGGATCCACTTGCTGTGGCTGTAGCTGGTGAAGATCACGAAGTCGGTGTCGCGGCCGAAGTCGATCGACAGCGACGGCGAGACCCAGCGGTCCTTGCGCCAGACCTGGTCGGTGGCGTCGTCGCCGTCGGAGGTCTGCGCGGTGATGCGCAGCGCGGTGCGGCCGTTGGCGGACAGCGGCTCGTTGATGTCGGCCGAGAGCGTGCGGCTGTTGAAGCTGCCGAGGTCCAGGCCGGCATCGAGGCGGCGCACCGCCTCGGGCCGCTTGCTCACCGCGTTGACCAGGCCGCCGGGCTGCACCTGGCCGTACAGGATCGAGGACGCGCCCTTGAGCACCTCGAAGCGCTCGTAGGCATAGCTGGTCAGCCGCGTCCACATGCCGGGGCTCTGCACCAGGCCGTCGATCAGGATGGATTCGGTCGAGCGGAAGCCGCGGATGTTGATGTCGTCGAAGCCGCGGCGGCCAAAGTTCACCGGGCTCACGCCGGGCACGGTCTGCAGCGCCTGCTGCAGGTTGGTGATCTGGCGCGAGTCCATCACCTCGCGGGTCACCACGCTCATCGAGCGGGGCGTCTCCAGCAAGCGCATCGCCGCCTTGCCGGCGGTGATGCCCTGCGTCGGCGCGAAGCCGGTGTCGCGCTGGACGCTGCCATAGATCACGACCGAGTCCATGCGGCGCGGCTCGGCGTCCGAGGCGGCATCCGAGGAGGTGTCCGGCGCGGCCGGCGCGGCGGTGGCGGGCACGGGCTGGGCCTGGGCCTGGGCGAAGGCGGTGAGGCCGGGCGCGCTCAGCGCGGCGAGGACGGCGAGGGCGACGGGACGCAGCGTGGGCGCGCCCAGCGGGGGCAGCGCGGAAGGGCGATGGAGACGGAAGGACATGGACGTCGACGGCAACATGACGCCGGCGTGGGGCACGCACGGCGCACGGGGTGAAGGGATCCGCGTTGCATGGCGTCGGCGAGCAAGGCACGGCAGGTCGACCGGTCCCGCGGGGACGGGTCCGGCGGCGGCATCGAGGCCGCATCGGGGTGTGGGCTGGCTGGGCGGATGGCCGCGTCGTGGACGGGCTCTGCTGGCTCGCGCTCCGCGTGGGTGGCGGAGGGCGCTCGCGGCAGGTGGGCGCGGTATCGCTCCCTGGGCCGCGAGCGGGGCGCAGTGTACCGAGTTTGTGTCGCGTCCCCGAAGCATCATTTCGGCGTCATGGGCGATCGGCGTCCTGCCGTCCCGGGTCAGGACGCCGCCTGCGCACCCGGCCGCCCGGCCTCGACGACGAAACGCGCCGCGGTCGACACCGGGCTGTTCGCGTCCCACGGCGAGGCCACGCTGCGCAGCTCGACCGCGAGCCGGTCCGCCCGCAGCTCGAAGCGCATGTAGCCGCGCTGGTCGCTGCGGCCGTAGTGCAGGTGGGGATTGAAGGGCAGGACCTTGTCCAGCTGCGATTGCTCGGCGCCGTGGCTGGAGATCGAGGTGCCGCAGAACTCGCTGGCCAGCACCGGCGCCCGCTCGTCGTCCCAGTCCAGCTTCAGGTCGGCCACGTAGTTGGCATGGACGTCGCCGCCCAGCACCACCGCGTTGGGCACGCGTCGCGCCTCGAGGTCGCGCAGCAGGCGCTCGCGCGCGAAGGGATAGCCGTCCCAGCCGTCGGTCCAGTAGCGACCCGGTCCCTGCGCCGGATCCTGCCGGTTGAAGCGGGCCATCAGGGTCTGCTGCGCCAGCAGGTTCCAGGGCCGTGTCGCATCCCAGCTGTCGCGCAGCCATTGCTCCTGCGGCGCGCCCAGCAGCGTGCGGCGCGGGTTCATCAGCGCCGGGCAGTCCTTGAGGTTGACCGTGTGCGAGCCGCCCTGGCCCGGCTTCGGGCAGGCCTGCGGATCGCGCCAGGAGCGGTCGTCGACGGTGATCAGCCGCGCCAGGCGGCCCCAGTCGTGACGGTGGTTCAGCGTGATGTCGACGCCGCGCGGCCGCAGCGCCTTCGGAAAGGGCTGGTGCTCCCAGTAGGCCTGCGCGGCGGCGGCGCGGCGCTGCGGGAACAGCGGATCCAGGTCCTGCGACACGTCGCCGGCCCAGTCGTTCTGCACCTCGTGGTCGTCCCAGGTCAGGATCCACGGCGCGTTTGCATGCATCGCCTGCAGCTGCGGATCGCGCTTGTACTGGGCGTAGCGGTCGCGGTAGTCGGCCAGGCTGCGGCACTGCGGGCCCTGGTGGCGCCGTGGCACGCGGGCATCGTGCGGTGTCGCGTATTCGTAGATGTAGTCGCCCAGGAACAGCACCAGGTCGAGGTCCTGCTTCGCCATGTCGCCCCAGGCCGCGTACTCGCCGTGGTCGAAACGCTGGCAGGACGCGATGGCGAAGCGCAGCGTGGCGGGCGTCGCGTCGGCCGCCGGCGCGGTGCGGGTGCGGCCGGCCGGGCTTTGCTGGCCCAGCGCGCGAAAGCGATACCAGTACCAGCGGTCCGGACGCAGGCCGGCGGGCTCCGCATGCACGCTGTGGGCGGTGCCGGGCTCGGCGTGCTCGGTGCCGCGCGCGACCACGGTCCGGAAGGCCTCGTCTTCCGCCACCTCCCATTGCACTGGCACCGCCGCCGGCAGGGCCTCGCCGAGCAGCCGCGTCCACAGCACGACGCGGTCGGGGCGAGGACTGCCCGAGGCGACGCCGAGCGCGAACAGCGGCTCGACGGCCGCATCGGCGTGGCGCAGCAGCGCTGGCGCGCAGCCGGCGACGAGGGCGGCCTGCAACAGGCCGCGGCGGGACAGGGATCCTTGGCGAGTCATGGCCCCGAGCGTAATCGGGGACGCTGACAGCAGGGCGACGGCACCGGTGGCGCGAGTGCCCGGTACGATCCGGCCTCACCGCTCCCGCCGACCGCCGCGCATGACCACCCAGCTCATCCTCTTCCGCCTTGCCATCCAGAGCAGCTATGTCGCCAACTCCGAGGAGCCGGCGACCGAGGACGCCTTCGACACCATCCAGTTCTTCGCGTCCAACGGCTCCGCGTGGCGGATCAAGACCTATGCCACCGACCAGGATGTGCATGTCTGGTCGCTCGATGGCGGCGAACTCGGCGACCTGGTCGAGCTGGCGGTCAGCAACACCGAGGCCAACTACGGCGACGTGCTGGAGGAGGGCTACATCATCGACTCCGAGACCGGCCTGGACGGCGTGCGGGAGCAGCTCGAGGCGCGCGGCCTGCCGCCCCATCTGAACGAGACCTCGGTCGGGGCGGTCTTCTGGACGCCGCCGGGCTCCAGCTACAAGTCCAAGAGCCGGCCCGGCAACTGAGCGTCGCCCGGCGCAGGCGAGTGCTCGGCCGAAGCGTCATCGTTGGATCGCTGCGCGGCTCTTGGCGCGGATCGCGAGCCCCTGCAGCGTGAAGCCGATGACGAAGACCAGCAGCCAGCCCAGCAACGCGGCCTTCACCACCGGATCCTCGGGACCGGTGGCCAGCGGATGCGCGACCGGCAACCGGGTGAGCGTCTCGTTGATGCCGGGCACCAGCAGCAGGAAGAAGCTGAACGACAGGCCGAAGGTCTGCGCATAGGGCCTCAGCCGGCCGAGGAGGCCCAGCCGCGGTGCGAGCCAGGCGCCGCCGAAAGCCGCCAGCAGGGCCAGCACGCCCAGCACATGACCCGGGTTGATGCCGGTGACGCTCGACAGCCCGAAGGAGGTGAAGACCGACACGGCCAGGCCGGCCAGGTAGACCTGCCCGGAGCGGCTGCCCGGTTCGATGCGGCGCCAGCGCGCGAAGCCGTGCAGTCCGGCGACGAGCGGAACCAGGCTGACAAGCGTGTGGATCAGGCCGAGCGATGAAAGGGGGTGGGGCATGGCAACCTCGTCAAAAAATACGATCTACTAGTTGGTAGATTTGCTGGGGAAATGAATGGGCGGCCGAAGCCGCCCGCGGTGGAGCGCCCGTCAGGCGGGCTGGGTCAGCTTGAGGATCGCCGGCTGCACGATGGCGGCGAAGGACTTGGGGTCGTCCAGCGCCCGCGCCACCAGCATCGCGCCATGCACGACCGCCATGAAGGAGCGCGCGGAGATCGCCGGGCTGTTGAGCAGATGAAACTGGCCCGCCGCCGCGCCGCGCTTGAGCACCGATGCGAGCCACGCGCTCAGGTCGTGGAAATGGGCGCGCACCTCGGTGGCCACTTCCTCGGGGATGGTCGGCATCTCGGTGGCCAGCATCGCGCAGATGCAGAAGGGATGCGCCCCGCTGCGGATGCAGCCGGCCCAGTAGTCCGCATAGGCATTGAGCTCGGACAGCGGATCGTCGAACTGCTGCTCCAGCGCGGCGAGTCCTTGCCGCGCCTCCTCCCGGTAGCGCGCGACCACGGTCTGCACCAGCGCCGCCTTGCTCGGGAAGTGGTGGTGGATGCTGGCCTTGGTGATGCCGACCCGCTCGGCGAGGTCCGCATAGCTGAAGCTGTTGTAGCCGCCGGCGACCAGCAGCGCCCGGGTGTGCGCGGCGATCTCGGCGGCCTTGGGCGAAAGTTCGGTGGGCATGGCGACCTGCGTCGAAACGATGGGTCGCACTCTACTAGTTGGTAGGCTGTCTGTCAAAGGCGGCGGCGTGCCGCCTCACATCGACTCGTCCAGCATCCGCCGGTAATCGCTGGCCGAGGCCTCGCGGGGGTTGGTCTTGTGGCAGTGGTCGTGGAGCGCGCGTTCGACGATCTGGTCGTGGAGGTCGACCGTCACGCCCATCTCGCGCAGGCCCGACGGCAGGCCCAGCCGCTGGTTCATCGCCTTGACCGCGCCGGCCAGTTCATCGGCCGGCGTGCCTTCCTGCAGGTTCATCGCATGGCCCATGCGGGCGATCTTGTCGTCGCGCCGCATCGAGTCGTGCATCCCGTTGAAGCGGATCACCGTCGGCAGGAAGACCGCGTTCAGCGTGCCGTGATGGAGCCTGGGCATCAGCCCGCCGAGCGCATGGCTGAGCGAATGCACGCAGCCCAGTCCCTTCTGGAAGGCGAGCGCCCCCATGGTGCTGGCCGCCATCATGTCGAGCCGGGCGTCGAGGTCGTCCGGATGCGTGGTGGCGCGCTCGATCTGGCGCCAGCCGCGACGCAGGCCCTCGAGCGCGATGCCGTCGGCCGGCGGATTGAAGGCGGCCGACATGAAGGTCTCCATGCAGTGCGCGATCGCGTCCATGCCGGTGGCGGCGGTCAGCGCGGCGGGCAGCTTGCGCGTCAACTCCGGGTCGCAGACGGCGGAGCGCGGCATCAGCGCCCAGTTGTGGAAACCCAGCTTGCGACCGTCGTCCACGATGATGATCGCCCCGCGCGCGACCTCGGAGCCGGTGCCGGCGGTCGTCGGCACGGCGATCAGCGGCGCGGCGTGCGGGCCGATGTTGCCGGCGCCGCCGAGGATGGTGGCGTAGGCCGTCAGCGGGCCCTCGTGGGTCGCCGCGATCGCGACGCCCTTGGCCAGGTCGATGCTGGAGCCGCCGCCGATCGCGATCAGCCCGTCGCAGCCGTGGGCGCGGTAGAGCGCGGCGGCCTCGCGCACCGCGGCCTCGGTCGGATTGGGCGGCGTGCCGTCGTAGACGGGCAGGGCGGCCGCATCGATCGGCGACGCGGTCCAGGCCTCGATCACCAGGTCCAGCACGCCGGCGGCGCGCACGCCCTTGTCGGTGACGATCAGCGGCCTGGCGATGCCGGCGCGGGCGCATTCCGCGCCGATCACGCGGCGCGCGCCGGCCTCCAGGTGGATGTGGGTGAGGTACTGGATCAGGGCCATGGGCGGAGTCCTTCTGCCGGGTGGTGGGCGAGGGGGAAGGCGGGTCTTGGCGCCGCGCCGGCGACGGCGCGCGTTGTCTGGGAAAATCCCGCGATTGCGGCTCGGCGAACGGCTGAGCCTACGCCCTGGAGTTCCCGTTGAGTAGCACCTTGTTGACACCGCGGATGGCCGCGGTGCTCGAGCGCATCCACCGCGCCAATCGCCCGTCCTTCCACAGCCTCTCGCCCAAGCAGGCCCGCATCGCCTACCTGATGGGCGCGGAGATCCTGGACCTGCCGCGGGCGCCGCTGCCGCGCATCGAGAACCTGGCAATCCCGGGGCCCGCCGGCGACATCGCGGCGCGGCTGTATGCCCCGGTCACGCGCGAGGACGCCGCCGCCCGCGATCCACGCGGCCTGCCGGTGCTGCTGTACTTCCATGGCGGCGGCTTCGTCATCGGCAGCCTGGAGACGCACGACAGCCTGTGCCGCCAGCTGGCGCTGCGCAGCGGCGCGGCGGTGGTCGCGGTGGACTACCGGCTGGCGCCCGACCACCCGTTCCCCGCCGCCGTCGACGACTGCTGGGCCGCGCTCGCCTGGCTGGCGCAGGCGGCGCCGTCCCTGGGCCTGGATGGCGCGCGCATCGCCGTCGGCGGCGACAGCGCCGGCGGCACGCTGGCGGCGGTGACTGCGCTGCATGCTCGCGACATCCGCGCGCAACTGGGCACCGCGCTGGCGCTGCAGCTGCTGATCACGCCGGGCGCGACCGCGCATGCGGACACCGACTCGCATCGCCGCTTCGCCAAGGGCCACCTGCTGGACGCCGACACGATCGCGTGGTTCTTCAACCAGTACATCCCGGCCGAGCGGCGCGAGGACTGGCGCTTCGCGCCGCTGCAGGCCGAGGACCACGAGGACCTGGCCCCGGCCTGCTTCATCCTGGCCGAGGCCGACCCGCTGATCGACGAGGGCATCGCCTACGCCGACCTGCTGCGTGCCAACGGCAACGCGGTGCGGCTGGAGCTGTACCGCGGCGTGACCCACGACTTCATCAAGATGGGCCGTAGCATTCCGGAAGCCGAGCAGGCGCTGGACGCCTGCGCCGACGCGCTCAGGACCGCCTTCGGCCTGCCGGCGCCGGCCGCCGCCCCCATGACCTCCACGACCCCCACCGGGGCCTCCGCATGAGCAGCACCACCGCCTCCGCGCTCGCCCGCGACCGCTTCCGCTTCTTCGAACGCCTGCGCGTGCGCTGGGCCGAGATCGATGCGCAGCAGATCGTCTTCAACGGCCATTACCTGACCTACTTCGACACCGCGGTCGGCGGCTACTGGCGCGCGCTGGCGCTGCCCTACGCGCCGACGATGCAGGCGCTCGAGGGCGACCTGTTCGTCCGCAAGTCGACGATCGAGTACCTCGGCTCGGCGCATTACGACGAGCTGCTGGACATCGGCGTGCGGACCGAGCGGGTGGGCACGACCTCGCTGACGGTGAGCTGCGCGGTGTTCCGCGGCGACGAGTGCCTGGTGCATGGCGAGCTGGTCTACGTCTTCGCCGATCCGGTGGCGCGCGTGCCCAAGGCGGTGCCGCAGGCGCTGCGCGAGCTGCTGCTGGGTTTCGAGCGCGGCGAGCCGATGACCGACGCGCGCGTGGGCAACTGGGCGACCCTGGGCGCGGACGCGCACCGCATCCGCCAGGCCGTGTTCGTCGAGGAGCAGAAGATCCCCGCCGACATGGAATGGGATGCCGCCGACGAGAGCTGCACCCATGCGGTCGCCTACAACCGGCTGGGCCGGCCGCTGGCGACCGGCCGGCTGCTGGAGCATGTGCCTGGCGTGGCCAAGATCGGCCGGATGGCGGTGCTGTCGCCGATGCGCGGCAGCCGGGTCGGCCGGCAGGTGCTGGACGCGCTGATGCAGGCCGGCCGCGAGCAGGGCTACCGCGAGGTGCTGCTGCATGCGCAGCTCAGCGCCGAGGGGTTCTATACCCGCGCCGGTTTCCAGCGCCGCGGGCCGGTCTTCGAGGAAGCCGGCATCGCGCATGTGGAGATGGTCCGGGGACTCTGACCGGTCCACGGCGAGGCGGCGGGACGTCGGGAGACGACCCGGCCGCCGCGCCTGCCGGGCGCTGATCGCGCGACCGGCTTTTCCAAGCTTGCCGCTATCCAAGCCATTAGGAATTGCAAATGGCTCATTGGTTGTCGATAGCAAATACTCGCCCCCACCCCTGAGATCCCAGGGGACAGGAAGCACCGCGTCGAGGAGGGCTCGACATCTTGGCGACGCGGTGCCGGCAGCAAGACAACTGGAGAAGCGATGAGTGAACAAGGCAAGTGCCCGGTGACGGGTCATGGCAGCGCGCCGGCGGCGCGGACCAACCGCGACTGGTGGCCCAACCAGCTCAACCTGTCGGTGCTGCGACAGCTCTCGGCCAAGTCCGATCCGATGGGCGAGGACTTCGATTACGCCGAGGCCTTCAAGGCCCTGGACCTCGAGGCGCTCAAGCGCGACCTGCATGCGCTAATGACCGACTCCCAGTCCTGGTGGCCGGCCGACTTCGGCCACTACGGCCCGCTGTTCGTGCGCATGGCCTGGCACAGCGCCGGCACCTACCGCACGGCCGACGGCCGCGGTGGCGCGGGTGGCGGCCAGCAGCGCTTCGCGCCGCTGAACAGCTGGCCCGACAACGGCAACCTCGACAAGGCGCGCCGCCTGCTGTGGCCGATCAAGCGCAAGTACGGCCAGCAGATCTCCTGGGCCGACCTGATGATCCTGGCTGGCAACGTCGCGCTGGAATCGATGGGCCTCAAGACCTTCGGCTTCGCCGGCGGCCGCGTCGACCAGTGGGAACCCGAGGACCACATCAACTGGGGCGCCGAGGCCAAGTGGCTGGATGACCAGCGCTACAGCGGCGACCGAGAGCTCGCCAAGCCGCTCGCGGCGGTGCAGATGGGCCTGATCTACGTGAACCCGGAAGGTCCCAACGGCAACCCGGACCCGATCGCCGCGGCGCGTGACATCCGCGAGACCTTCGCCCGCATGGCAATGGACGACGAGGAGACGGTCGCGCTGATCGCCGGCGGTCACACCTTCGGCAAGACGCACGGAGCCGGTCCGGCCTCCCATGTCGGCGTGGAGCCCGAAGGCGCCGACCTCGCCGCCCAGGGCCTGGGCTGGGCGAGCACTTTCGGCAAGGGCCATGGCGGCGATGCGATCACCAGCGGCCTGGAAGTGACCTGGACCACGACGCCCACCGCGTGGAGCAACAACTTCTTCGAGAACCTGTTCGGCTTCGAGTGGGAGCTGACCAGGAGCCCGGCGGGCGCGCATCAATGGCAGGCCAAGGACGGCGCGGGCGCCGGCACCATTCCGGATGCGCACGATCCCGCCAAACGTCATGCGCCGACGATGCTGACGACCGACCTCTCGCTGCGCTTCGATCCCGCCTACGAGCAGATCTCGCGTCGCTTCCTGGCGCATCCCGAGCAGTTCGCCGATGCCTTCGCGCGGGCCTGGTTCAAGCTGACCCACCGGGACATGGGGCCGCGGGCGCGCTACCTCGGCGCCGACGTGCCGAAGGAAACGCTGCTGTGGCAGGACCCGATCCCGGTGCTGGATCATGCGCTGGTCGATGCCCAGGACATCGCGACGCTGAAGGCCCGGGTGCTGGCCTCGGGCCTCACCGTGTCGCAGCTGGTGTCGACCGCCTGGGCCTCGGCCTCGACCTTCCGAGGTTCCGACAAGCGCGGCGGCGCCAACGGCGCGCGCCTGCGGCTGGCGCCCCAGAAGGATTGGGCGGTCAACCAGCCGAGCCAGCTGGCCGACGTGCTGACGGTGCTGGAGGCGATCCAGCGCGGCTTCAATGCCGACCAGGCAGGCAGCGGCAAGCGCGTTTCGCTGGCCGACCTGATCGTGCTGGCCGGCGCCGCCGCCGTCGAGCAGGCCGCGAAGGCAGCCGGTCACGCAGTGACGGTGCCCTTCACGCCTGGCCGGATGGACGCGTCGCAGGAACAGACCGACGTCGCTTCCTTCGCGGTGCTGGAGCCGGTCGCCGATGGCTTCCGCAACTATCAGAAGGCCCGCTTCACCGTCTCCGCCGAGGAACTGCTCGTCGACAAGGCGCAGCTGCTGACGCTCGGTGCACCGGAGATGACCGTGCTGGTCGGCGGCCTGCGGGTGCTCGGCGCCAATGTCGACGGCGTGTCGCATGGCGTCTTCACCGACCGGCCCGGGGTGCTCACCAACGACTTCTTCGTCCACCTGCTCGACATGTCGACGCAGTGGCGGGCGAGCGCGCAGGACCCGGACGTGTTCGAAGGCCGCGACCGCGAGACCGGACAGCCGCGCTGGACCGGCACCCGGGTGGACCTGGTGTTCGGCTCGAACTCGGTGTTGCGTGCGCTGGCCGAGGTCTACGGCAGCGCCGATGCGCAGGGCAAGTTCGTGCGGGACTTCGTCGCCGCATGGACGAAGGTGATGAACCTGGACCGCTTCGATCTCGCCTGACCGGCGGGTGACGAGACTGGCGCGATGAACGCGCCAAGAAGGGCGGCGAGGCGCTCCCGCCGGCAGAGCCGGCGCGGGAAGCCTCGCCGCCGGTTCCGGCCCCTCGACGGGCCGGGACGCGACAACCAGCCGGCACCGACCGCAGGAGACAGCCATGGTCATCGACGTCGTTCTCGATGCCGTCATCGATCTCGTCCGGGATGCGGCGAGGTGGTGGCCGGCCGCCTCGGGCGGCAGGGACTGGGGCCGCGAAGCGAGGGTCGCGCCGGGGCTGCGGGCCTGGACGCGGCGCTGGCCATGACGACCCAGCGCTGCATGCTCGCGGCGCGGGCCGCCCGGTCCGACGGCGGCGTCCCGATCGACGACGACGCCTGCCAGCGGCTGCGCGGACTCTGGGTGCGGGTGCTGGTCCAGCTCCGGCAGGTCGAGGAGGCCTGCGCGACGCCCGGGGCCCAGCAGCAGCTGCGGCGCATCGGCGTGCGGCGGCCCGATGTGCTGGTGGACGGCCTGGCCGGCGAATTCCGTCGTACCCACCAACTGGCCGTGATGGGCTGCTGCCTGCCACCGACGATCGAGGCGCTCGGGCCTGGCACCGTGGTCTCGCGCCTTCCCCCGCGCGACGAGGATCGTCTGGATCGTGGCTTCGAAGCGCTCAGCGCGAGTTATGCGGAGTTGCTCGACCGCCTGGCGCCGCCGCTGGGCAGCCACCGTCACAACTGGCTGGAGAGCCGGGTGCGGGTGCATCTGGCCAGGGCCGAGGCGCTGCGGCACGCGCTCTGACGCGGCACCTTCCTCCTTCCTGCCCGCGTGCCCGGCCTGGCATCCCCCGCCGCCCGCGTGCGCGCGACGCCGCCTTGCACGATCATTCGACCCCAGGCGCATCCACCGCGCTGTCGACCGGTCGATGTTCCGACCGAGGGCCGTCGCCGGCCCCGTCGCCTGTCCTGTCCACCCGAAGAGGAGTCTCGAATGAAAATCGCCAAGTCCCTGTGCCTGGGCCTGCTCGTGTCCGGCGCCGCCCTGACGGCCGCGCACGCCGCCGAACTGACGGTGAACCTCGCCATCGCGCAGCCCGATGGGGTCGGCGCCTCGGCGGGCACGGTGCGCATTGTGGAGACGCCGTATGGCCTGGCCTTCTATCCGCAGCTCAAGGGGCTGCCGGCCGGCCTCCATGGCTTCCATGTGCATGAGAACCCGTCCTGCGCGCCGTCCACGGCCAATGGCACGGTGACCCCGGCCGGCGGGGCGGGCGGGCACTTCGATCCCAAGGGCAGCAAGCGCCATGGCGAGCCCTGGGGCGACGGCCACCTGGGCGACCTGCCGCCGCTGTTCGTCGCGCAGGACGGGCAGGCGGTCAATCCGGTGCTGTCGCCGCGACTGACCAAGCTCGACGAGGTGAAGGGCCATGCGCTGATGGTCCACGCCGGCGGCGACAACCATGCCGACCATCCGGCGCCGCTGGGTGGTGGCGGTGCGCGCATCGCCTGCGGCGTGATCGGCGGCTGATCGGCGGCTGACCGGCGGATGACCGGCGGCATGCCGGCGGGCGCACCGCCGAGCGCATCCCGCGACCGCTGAACGACCGATCGAGCGGAGCCCGCGAGGCGCCCGTCCCACCGTCGGCTCCCCATGAACAAGGGCCCGGAGGTTCGCACCTCCGGGCCCTTGTTGTTGGCGGGGCAGGGGACTCGACATCCCCCCGCGCCGTCGCGCACCTGGGTCCGCGACGGTCCGGCCGATCAGGCGACCGACTTGGCCGTTTCCGCGTACTCCTCGATCTGGTCGAAGTTCATGTAGCGGTAGACGCTGGCCTTGTCGGCGTCGATGACGCCCATCTCCTTCAGGTACTCCTCCTTGGTCGGCAGGCGGCCCAGGCGGGACGCGATCGCCGACAGCTCGGCCGAGCCCAGGAACACATTCGTGTTCTTGCCCAGACGGTTCGGGAAGTTCCGGGTCGAGGTCGAGATGACCGTCGCGCCTTCACGCACCTGCGCCTGGTTGCCCATGCACAGCGAGCAGCCCGGCATCTCGGTGCGCGCACCGGCCGTGCCGAAGGCGGCGTAATGGCCTTCCTTGATCAGCTCGCTCTGGTCCATCTTGGTCGGCGGCGCGACCCACAGCTTGACCGGGATGTCGCGCTGGCCGCCCAGCAGCTTGGCCGCCGCGCGGAAGTGACCGATGTTGGTCATGCACGAGCCGATGAAGGCCTCGTCGATCTTGGTGCCGGCGACTTCGGACAGCACCTTCGCATCGTCCGGGTCGTTCGGGCAGCAGACGATCGGCTCGGTGATTTCGGCCAGGTCGATCTCGATGACGGCGGCGTACTCGGCGTCCTTGTCCGCTTCCAGCAGCTCGGGCTTGGCCAGCCAGGCCTCGACCTTCTCGATGCGGCGCTGCAGCGTCTTCGCGTCGGCATAGCCGTCGGCGATCATGTTCTTCATCAGGACGATGTTGGAGGTCAGGTACTCCTTGATCGGTTCCGGATTCAGCTTGATCGTGCAGCCGGCGGCCGAGCGCTCGGCCGAGGCGTCGGACAGCTCGAAGGCCTGTTCCACCTTGAGGTCGGGCAGGCCCTCGATCTCCAGGATGCGGCCCGAGAAGATGTTCTTCTTGCCGGCCTTGGCCACGGTCAGCAGACCGGCCTTGATCGCGTACAGCGGGATCGCATGGACCAGGTCGCGCAGCGTCACGCCGGGCTGCATCTCGCCCTTGAAGCGCACCAGCACCGATTCCGGCATATCCAGCGGCATCACGCCGGTCGCCGCGCCGAAGGCCACCAGGCCCGAACCGGCCGGGAAGGAGATGCCGATCGGGAAGCGGGTGTGCGAGTCGCCGCCGGTGCCGACGGTGTCGGGCAGCAGCAGGCGGTTCAGCCAGCTGTGGATCACGCCGTCGCCCGGACGCAGGGCCACGCCGCCGCGGTTGGAGATGAAGGCGGGCAGCTCACGGTGCGTCTTCACGTCCACCGGCTTCGGATAGGCGGCGGTGTGGCAGAAGGACTGCATCACCAGGTCGGCCGAGAAGCCCAGGCAGGCCAGGTCCTTCAGCTCGTCGCGGGTCATCGGGCCAGTGGTGTCCTGCGAGCCGACCGTCGTCATCTTCGGTTCGCAGTAGGTGCCCGGACGCACGCCCTGGCCCTCGGGCAGGCCGACGGCGCGGCCGACCATCTTCTGCGCCAGCGTGAAGCCGGCGGTCGAGGCGGCCGGCGCCTGCGGCAGGCGGAACAGGGTCGAGGCGGGCAGGCCCAGGAACTCGCGCGCCTTGGCGGTCAGCGAGCGGCCGATGATCAGGTTGATCCGGCCGCCGGCGCGGACTTCGTCGAACAGGACGTCGCTCTTGAGCTTGAACTCGGCGACGGTTTCGCCGTTCTTCACCAGCTTGCCGTCATAGGGCAGCACGTCGATGACGTCGCCCATCTCGAGCTTGCTGACGTCGACTTCGATCGGCAGCGAGCCCGAGTCTTCCTGCGTGTTGAAGAAGATCGGCGCGATCTTCCCGCCCAGCGTCACGCCGCCGAAGCGCTTGTTCGGGACGAACGGGATGTCCTGGCCGGTGGCCCAGATCACCGAGTTGGTCGCCGACTTGCGCGACGAGCCGGTGCCGACGACGTCGCCGACGTAGGCCACGACATGGCCCTTCTTCTTCAGGTCCTCGATGAACTGCATCGGGCCGCGCTTGCCGTCTTCCTCGGGCTTGAAGGCCGCGTCCGGACGGGTGTTCTTCAGCATCGCCAGGTAATGCAGCGGAATGTCCGGACGGCTCCAGGCGTCGGGCGCCGGCGACAGGTCGTCGGTGTTGGTCTCGCCGGGCACCTTGAAGACGGTGACGGTGATCTTCTTCTCGACCTCGGGACGGGAGGTGAACCACTCGGCGTCGGCCCAGCTCTGCATCACTTCCCGGGCCTTGGCGTTGCCCGCCTTGGCCTTGGCGGCGACGTCGTTGAAGTAGTCGAACATCAGCAGGGTCTTCTTCAGACCGTCGGCCGCGACGCCCGCCACTTCGGCGTCGTCCAGCAGCTCGATCAGCGGATGCACGTTGTAGCCGCCCACCATGGTGCCCAGCAGCTCGGTGGCCTTGGCCTTGGAGATCAGGCCGACGGGCAGGTCGCCGTGCGCGACGGCGGCCAGGAAGCTGGCCTTGACCTTGGCGGCGTCATCCACGCCCGGAGGCACGCGATGGGTCAGCAGGTCCAGCAGGAAGGCCTCTTCGCCGGCCGGCGGGTTCTTGATCAGCTCGATCAGCGCGGCCACCTGCTTCGCGTCGAGTGGCAGCGGCGGGATGCCGAGCGCGGCGCGTTCGGCTTGGTGTTGGCGGTAGGCTTGCAGCATGCGAACTCCAGTCTTCGTGGTCTCTGCTTGGGTCAAAAAGCGGGTCGGGGGAATCGGCCTCAGGGTCAGGGTGCGCTGGGCACGATGACCTTGAGGCCCTTGAAATAGTCTCGGAAGAAGCCCTGGTCGCGGGTGATCAGCCCGTCGCACTGCAGCATCGCGTGCGCACCCACCAGGAAATCGGGCATCGCCCGCATCGACGCGGCCGCGCCGGCGCCCTTGTCCGCCAGGCGTTGCTTGAACTTGCGTTGCATCTCGCCGGCGCGGATCGCCGCGCGCTGGTCGATGGCCAGGAAGCTCAGGCCCATCTCCTCGAGCGCGTCCATCACCTCGGAGCCGTGGCCCAGTCCCGCCGTCACCTCGGACAGCACGACATCGCAGAGCACGACCGGGCCGCTGGACAGCGCCAGGCGCAGCGCGGCCTCGGCGGCATCGGCGCCGGGGGCGTCGCCCAGGAGGTCGATGAGGACGGAGCTGTCGACGGCGATCATCGGCTCAGGCGTCGGTGGACTCGTCCGGCGCGCGGCCGCGGAGGTCGCGCATGACGTCGTCGGTGGAGGTGCCTTCCGGCAGCTTGAAGCGGCCGCGGGCGCGGGAGATGGCGTCGTCGACGTTCTTGCGCAGGATGATGCGGGCCCCGTCGAGTTCCACCTTGAGGGTGGTGCCCTTGGTCAGCCCCAGCGCGTCGCGGACGGCCTTGGGCAGGGTGATCTGACCTCGTTCGGCGACGGTGGCTTCCATGCGGGCTCCTGGGGATCCTGGGAGATTAGGCGACGGCCTTGGCGAATTCATGACCGCATCCGCCACGGTGGCGGCGCGGTATGAATCGGAAAGTATGCATGAATTGTACGTACTTTCGGGTCGCGAAAGCCAGCGTCGCGGGCTGAAACCTGAGGTCCGCGCTGGGGGAAGCGGGGCGAACAGGCGTGAAAAAGCCGCCTCGCGGGCGGCTGGTTGGGGTGCGCGAGGCTCAGTTCGCGCTCGGCGCGATGCCCAGGCCCGGGCCGGCGGGCGCCGACGCGGCACGGGCGGCCTCGATGGCGGCGCGCTGTTCCGGATGGACGCATTCGTCGACCAGGCGCTGGCCGGCCTTGACGTCCAGCAGCATCGACTTGTTGGCGATCTGGACCATCAGCGTGCGGCCGGTGATGTCTTCCAGGCGCAGGGCGCCGGTCGACGACAGCACCGGCTTCATCGTGAAGATGTCCTTCTTGAAGGCGACGTTGATGTAGCCGGCGTGCTTCGCATCGGGGGCGATGGTGACCGATTGCTTGAACTCGCACTCGTACAGGCCGAGGTAGGCGCGCTGGGCGGCGGCCAGTTGCTCCTCGTTCGCCTCCGGCAGCGGAGGCGGGGGCGGCGGCGTCTTGGCAGCGGGCTTCTTGGCGGTCGACTTGCCGGCGGCGGGCTTCGCGGCCTTGGTCGGCGCGGCCTTGCTGCCGGCGTTCGGATCGGGCTGGGCGGCGGCGAGGCCGGCGGTCAGGGTCAGCGCGGCGGCAGCGGCGCCGGACAGGAGGAGGGCGGTCAGTCGCATTCTGGGAATGGGGAAGAGGGACCTGGAAACACCAGTCGATGCAGGTGGCCGAAAAAACAAGACGCCGGCAAGCGGCGATGCGCAATTGTCACCGCGGCCCTGCGGCGCAAAACCGGCATTTAATGTGTCAAACCGTTGATCGACGCTAGGGTCTTCACCGGTTGTGCGGGCCGCGGCTCGAGGCGTGACGCCGCTTTTTCGCCCACGCCGTCCGCGGTGCGTGAAGTGCTGCACGGATGGGCGATTGCAGATTGTTGCGCCCGGCGCGCCAGTAGCCGGTCGCTGCGGCGCCTGTGCGTCAGAGCGGCGACGGCCGCGGCGCGAACCAGGCCTGCGCGACTTCCGTCGGCAGGTTCTGCCCCGTGCCATGCGCGCGCTGCAGCAAATGCCAGAACAGGCGGTAGCTGGCGCGGTCATGCAGCATGTCGCGGTGCTGGATCGGCGCCCATTGCGCGGCCTGCGCGGCCTGCAGGATCTCGATCGCCTCGTCGATCTCGGCCACGCTCGGCGCGAAGGCATCGATGATGGGCTGGATCTGGTTGGGATGGATGCTCCACATCCGCGTGTAGCCGAACTCACGGGCGGCCCGCTCGGCCGCGGACTGGATCGCGCGCTCGCTCTTGAACTCGGTCACGACGCAGTGGGACGGCGTCTTCGCATAGGCATGCGCGGCCGCCGAGATGGCCAGCTTCGCGCGCTGCACCAGCGGGTGGGTGAACTGGCCCTCGACCGTCATCGCCGAGCGCGGGATCGCGCCGCGGTGGGCCGACACGAAGTCCATCAGGCCGAACGACAGCGACTCGATGCGCGGATGGGCCGCGATCGCCATCACGTCGCGCAGTGCGCCATGGGTCTCGATCAGCGTGTGCAGCGGCAGCGGCTTGCGGATCGCGTGGCGCTTGAGGCAGTCGTCGATGAAGGCGATGGCCCCGTCCAGGTCGGCGATGCTTTCGGGCTTGGGGATCATCAGGAAGGCCAGCTTCTCGCCACCGCCGGCGATGACCGCCTCGACGTCCGCCTCGAAGGCCGGGTGGTGGAACGGATGCACGCGCACGCCGACGCGGCCGTGCGCGTTGAGCGAGCCATTGAGCAGGTGCAGCACCAGCAGCATGTGCTCCGCCTCGCCGCCGACGGGCGCGCCGTCCTCGCAGTCCAGCGTGATGTCGAAGACCGGGCCCATCCGCGCCTGCAGTTCCAGGCTCTTGATCATGCGGGCCTCGACGCCGCAGTAATGGTCGACGACCGGCAGGACGACGGGCGCCTCGCCTTCTTCGAAGAGGGCGTCGGCAGGGTGGATGAGCGTGGTCATGCGGCGCGGGATGAAAAGGAAAGAAGAAGGGCCGGGTCCCTTGCGGAACCCGGCCCAACGATACTGCCTTCGAAAGCGGACCGGCAAAGCCGTGTCTCCATCGGGTCGGGCACGAGGCGGCACTGCCGGCGCTCGAGGCCGCCCCCGGAAGGGGCCCGCCGAAGGCGGTAGGGGTGGCCCCTCTTACAGCAGGTGCTTGACGCCGTTCTGCTCTTCCAGCAGCTCGTTCAGCGTCTTGTTGATGCACTCCTGCGAGAAGGCGTCGATCTCCAGGCCCTGGACGATCTTGTATTCGCCGTTCTCGACGGTCACCGGGTAGCCGAACATGACTTCCTTGGGGATGCCGTACGAGCCGTCCGACGGAATGCCCATCGTGACCCACTTGCCGTTGGTGCCCAGGGCCCAGTCGCGCATGTGGTCGATGGCGGCGTTGGCGGCCGAGGCGGCCGACGACAGGCCGCGGGCGGCGATGATCGCGGCGCCGCGCTTGCCCACGGTCGGCAGGAACGTCGTGCGGTTCCACTCTTCGTCGTTGATCAGGGCCTTGACCGACTGGCCGTCGATCGTGGCGTAGCGGTAGTCCGCGTACATCGTCGGCGAGTGGTTGCCCCACACCGCCAGCTTCTCGATGCCGGCGACCGGCTTGCCGGTCTTGGCGGCGATCTGCGACGCGGCGCGGTTGTGGTCCAGGCGCAGCATGGCGGTGAAGTTCTTGGCCGGCAGGTCCGGCGCCGACTTCATCGCGATGTAGGCATTGGTATTGGCCGGGTTGCCGACCACCAGCACCTTCACATTGCGCGAGGCCACGGCGTTCAGCGCCTTGCCCTGCACGGTGAAGATCTGGGCGTTGGCGGCCAGCAGGTCCGAACGCTCCATGCCCGGGCCGCGCGGACGGGCGCCGACCAGCAGCGCGTAGTCGGTGTCCTTGAAGGCGGTCATCGGGTCGCTGTGGGCTTCGATGCCGGCCAGCAGCGGGAACGCGCAGTCTTCCAGTTCCATGATCACGCCCTTGAGCGCGTTCTGGGCCTTCTCGTCCGGAATCTCCAGCAGTTGCAGGATGACGGGCTGGTCCTTGCCCAGCATCTCGCCGCTGGCGATGCGGAACAGCAGGGCGTAGCCGATCTGGCCGGCGGCGCCGGTGACGGCGACGCGAACGGGTTTCTTGCTCATCAGAAGTCTCCGGGAAGTGCGAGTGAATGATGCGGGAGGCGCGGTCCGCGCCAGCGGCGGCAAGTGTAGGCCAGCCCAGTGGCGGCACGGATCGCGATAGGGTCTTCTTCGCCCACGGGTGGGGGGAGGCGCCGCCAAATTAGCGGGTGACCATTGCGTGAAACTGACACTCTTGTGTCTTATATAAGACTAATCTCCTCGGACTCCCCCCGGAGGATGGACGCTCGCACCGCAGTTGTGCTCGAATCGCGCCCCATGTCGCCCCCCGCCGCCCCGGTTCACCCCGTCACGCCGCTCAACGAGCTGGCGCGCGCGGAAGCCGCGCCGTCGTTCAGTCCGCTGTATCGCCAGATCAAGGGACTGATCCTCAAGGGCCTGCAGGCCGGCGAGTGGAAGGCGGGGGAGACCATCCCCAGCGAGATGGACCTGGCCGCCCGCTTCGGCGTCAGCCAGGGCACGGTCCGCAAGGCCGTCGATGAACTCGCCGCCGACAACCTGCTGGTCCGCAAGCAAGGGAAGGGCACCTTCGTCGCCACCCATGCGGAACAGCAGCAGCAATACCGCTTCCTGCGCCTGACGCCCGACGGCGACGCCGCCGCGTCGCTCGGCCGCCAGCTGCTGGACTGCAAGCGCCAGCGCGCGCCGGCCTTCATCGCCAAGCTGATGCAGCTGCGCGCCGGCGATCCGGTCATCGAGATCCGTCGCCTGCTGCACAGCGGCGGCCAGCCGGTCGTGCTCGACGACATCTGGCTGCCCGGTGCCCTGTTCAAGGGCCTGACGGCGGAGCGGCTGCTGGAGCATCGCGGGCCGTTCTACGGTCTGCTCGAAACCGAATTCGGCGTGCCGATGATTCGCGCGCAGGAAAAGATCCGGGCGGTCGCGGCGGAAGAAGACGCCGCCGCGCTGCTGCAGGTGGCGCCCGGCAGTCCGCTGCTGAGCGTCGAGCGCCTGGCCTTCACCTACGGCGACAAGCCGGTGGAGTTGCGCCGCGGTCTCTACAACACTACTCATCACTTCTATCGCAACGACCTGAATTGATGCATTCGCGTGGCGGCAATGACGTTTTCATGGCACCGCATGAAAACGACATGCGCCCAGGACGCCCTTACGGGGTGTTGCGTTGCCATAAAATCTTCGGGTTTCACATTGATTACAAGGTCGGACATGACGGACGCCACCCAAGCCACCAAGAAGAATCGACCGGTCTACACCAACATCCACATCACCGACCTTCCGGCGTACCGCCTGCCGGCCGCGGGCTGGGTGTCGATCCTGCATCGCATCAGCGGCCTGCTGATGTTCCTGCTGTTGCCGTTCGTGATCTGGATGTTCGACACCAGCCTCACCTCGGAGATCTCGTACGAGACCTTCACCGCGGCCTTCGTCTCGGGCATCGGCTTCCTGCCGGGCTGGTTCATCAAGCTGGTGGCACTGGGCCTGATCTGGGGCTACCTGCACCACTTCATCGCCGGCGTGCGCCACCTGTGGATGGATGCCACGCACAGCGTCAGCAAGCAGCAAGGCAAGAGCAGCGCCGTCGTGACGCTGGTCCTGGCCATCGTGCTGACGCTCGCGCTCGGCGCCAAGCTCTTCGGCCTGTACTGATCCCGCCGCCGGCGCGCGGCTCGGGTCGCGCGACCGGGATGAATCCCGACGATTGACCCAAGAGGCAAATCAACAATGACAACCTACGGAAGCAAGCGCATCGTCACCGGTGCGCATTACGGCCTGCGCGACTGGATGGCCCAGCGCGCCACCGCGCTGCTCATGGCGCTGTTCACCATCGTGCTGCTGGCGCAGGTGCTGTTCACCAGCCAGCCGCTGGGCTACGACCTGTGGGCCGGCATCTTCAGCAAGCAGTGGATGAAGTTCCTGACCTTCGCGCTGATCGTCTCCCTGGCGTATCACGCCTGGGTCGGCGTGCGCGACATCTGGATGGATTACGTGAAGCCGGTGGGCGTGCGGCTGGCGCTGCATGTGTTCACGCTGGTGTGGTTGACGGGTTGCGCGGGTTGGGCGATCCAAGTGCTCTGGAGGCTGTAAGAAATGCAAATCGGAACCTCGCTGCCCAAGCGCAAGTTTGACGTCGTGATCGTCGGAGCCGGCGGCTCCGGCATGCGCGCGTCGCTGCAACTGTCGCTCGCCGGCCTGAACGTGGCCGTCCTGTCCAAGGTTTTTCCCACCCGCTCGCACACCGTGGCCGCCCAGGGCGGCATCGGCGCCAGCCTGGGCAACATGTCCGAGGACAACTGGCATTACCACTTCTACGACACGGTGAAGGGCTCGGACTGGCTGGGCGACCAGGACGCCATCGAGTTCATGTGCCGTGAAGCGCCGAAGGTGGTCTACGAGCTCGAGCACTTCGGCATGCCGTTCGACCGCAACCCGGACGGCACGATCTACCAGCGTCCGTTCGGCGGCCATACCGCCAACTACGGCGAGAAGCCGGTGCAGCGCGCCTGCGCCGCGGCGGACCGCACCGGCCACGCGCTGCTGCACACGCTGTACCAGCAGAACGTCAAGGCCCGCACCAACTTCTTCGTCGAGTGGATGGCGCTGGACCTGATCCGCGACGCCGAGGGCGATGTGGTCGGCGTGACCGCGCTGGAAATGGAGACGGGCGAGATCCACATCCTCGAAGCGAAGACCGTGCTGCTGGCCACCGGCGGTGCCGGCCGCATCTTCGCCGCGTCGACCAACGCCTTCATCAACACCGGTGACGGCCTGGGCATGGCGGCGCGTGCCGACATCCCGCTGCAGGACATGGAGTTCTGGCAGTTCCACCCGACCGGCGTGGCCGGCGCGGGCGTGCTGCTGACCGAAGGCTGCCGTGGCGAGGGCGCGATCCTGCGCAACGCCAACGGCGAGCGCTTCATGGAGCGCTATGCGCCGACGCTGAAGGACCTGGCGCCGCGCGACTTCGTCTCGCGCTGCATGGACCAGGAGATCAAGGAAGGTCGCGGCTGCGGTCCCAACAAGGACTACGTCGTGCTGGACATGACCCACCTGGGCGGCGACACCATCCTCAAGCGCCTGCCGTCGGTGTTCGAGATCGGCCACAACTTCGCCAATGTCGACATCACCAAGGAGCCGATCCCGGTCGTGCCGACCATCCATTACCAGATGGGCGGCATCCCGACCAACGTCCACGGCCAGGTCGTCATCCAGAAGGGCGAGGACAACAAGAGCGTGGTGAACGGCCTGTACGCGGTGGGCGAGTGCTCCTGCGTGTCGGTCCACGGCGCCAACCGCCTGGGCACGAACTCGCTGCTGGACCTGGTGGTCTTCGGCCGCGCCGCCGGCAACCACATCGTCGAGGCGCACAAGGGCTTCAAGGCCGCCGGCAAGGCGCACAAGCCGCTGCCCAAGGACGCCGCCGACCAGACGCTGGCGCGCCTGGCCCGCCTGGAGTCCAACACCGGTGGCGAGTACGCGCAGAACGTGGCCAACGACCTGCGCGCCGCGATGCAGTCGCATGCGGGCGTGTTCCGCACCCAGGCGCTGCTGGACGAGGGCGTCACCGCCGTCGCCGCCATCCGCGAACGGGTCAAGAACATCACGCTGAAGGACAAGTCCAAGGTCTTCAACACCGCTCGCGTCGAGGCGCTGGAAGTGGACAACCTGATCGAGGCCGCCCAGGCCACGATCGTGTCCGCCGCCGCCCGCAAGGAATGCCGTGGCGCCCACACCGTCAACGACTACGAGCGTGGTCCGGACGATGCGGAGTTCCCGCTCGGCCGCAACGACAAGGAGTGGATGAAGCACACGCTGTGGCACTCCAAGACCAACAGCCTGACCTACAAGCCGGTCAACCTGCAACCGCTGACCGTCGAGAGCGTTCCGCCGAAGGTTCGTACCTTCTGATCGGCCGCCGGAGAACACCATGATCAAGCGCACCTTCAAGATCTACCGCTACGACCCGGACAAGGACGCCAAGCCGTACATTCAGACCATCGAGCTCGAGCTCGCCGGCAATGAACGCATGCTGCTGGACGCCCTGCTCAAGCTCAAGGAAGTGGATCCGTCGCTGTCCTTCCGCCGTTCCTGCCGTGAAGGCGTGTGCGGCTCGGACGCGATGAACATCAACGGCAAGAACGGCCTGGCCTGCCTGACCAACCTGCGCTCGCTGCCGGACGTCATCGTCCTGAAGCCGCTGCCGGGCCTGCCCGTCGTCCGCGACCTGATCGTGGACATGACGCAGTTCTTCAAGCAGTACAACTCGATCCGCCCGTTCCTGGTGAACGAGGAAGCGCCGCCCGAGAAGGAGCGCCTGCAGTCCCCCGAGGAGCGCGACGAGCTCAACGGCCTGTACGAGTGCATCCTGTGCGCGAGCTGCTCGACCAGCTGCCCGAGTTTCTGGTGGAACCCGGACAAGTTCGTCGGTCCCGCCGGCCTGCTGCAGGCCTACCGCTTCATCGCGGATAGCCGCGACCAGGCGACCGCGGAGCGCCTCGACAACCTCGAGGACCCGTATCGCCTGTTCCGCTGCCACACCATCATGAACTGCGTCGACGTCTGCCCGAAGGGTCTCAACCCGACGAAGGCGATCGGCAAGATCAAGGAACTGATGGTGCGCCGCGCCGTCTGAGGCCCGCCCAGAGACATCAGCGCGCACACGCATGAACGCCGCGGACACCAACACCCTCATCGATGAGAGGGATCTCTCCAAGCTCAAGTGGCGTTGCCGCCGCGGGCTGTTGGAGAATGACCTTTTCATCGAGCGGTTCTTCCAACGTCATGAAGGCGCGCTGACCGTCTTCCATGCGGAAGGCCTGCGGCAGTTGATGGACCTGTCCGACAACGACCTGCTCGACCTGCTGCTGGCCCGCAAGGAGCCGGTGGACGAGCTGGACCGGCCGGACGTGCATGCGGTGCTCGCGCTGCTGCGGACCCCTCAGTAACTAGAACCCCCCGAAGTCATAAGGAATGCCCATGACCCCGTCTGACGTCAAAGCCACCCTGTCGTTCTCCGACGGCAGCCCGCAAATGGAGCTGCCCCTCTACAAGGGCACCATCGGTCCGGATGTGATCGACATCCGCAAGCTTTACGCGCAGACCGGCAAGTTCACCTACGACCCGGGCTTCCTGTCGACGGCGTCGTGCAATTCCACGATCACCTACATCGACGGCGACAAGGGCGAGCTGCTGTATCGCGGCTACCCGATCGAGCAGCTGGCGGTGAACTGCGACTACCTCGAGACCTGCTACCTGCTGCTGTACGGGGAACTGCCGACCCCGTCGCAGAAGGAGGAGTTCGTCAGCCGCGTGACCAACCACACGATGGTCAACGAGCAGATGCAGTTCTTCCTGCGCGGTTTCCGTCGCGACGCGCATCCGATGGCGGTGATGACCGGCCTGGTGGGCGCGCTGTCGGCCTTCTATCACGACAGCACCGACATCAATAACCCCGAGCACCGCGAGATCGCCGCGATCCGCCTGATCGCGAAGATGCCGACGCTGGTGGCGATGGCCTACAAGTACACGATCGGCCAGCCCTACATCTATCCGAAGAACGACCTCTCGTACGCCGGCAACTTCATGCGCATGATGTTCGCCACCCCGTGCGAGGACTACAAGCCGAACGAAGTGCTGGTCCGCGCGATGGACCGCATCTTCACGCTGCATGCCGACCACGAGCAGAACGCGTCGACCTCGACGGTGCGCCTGTGCGGCTCGTCGGGCACCAACCCGTTCGCGGCGATCGCCGCGGGCGTGGCCTGCCTGTGGGGCCCGGCGCACGGCGGTGCCAACGAGGCCTGCCTGAACATGCTGAACGACATCCAGCAGATGGGCGGCGTGGCCAAGATCGGCGACTTCATCAAGCAGGTGAAGGACAAGTCCAGCAACGTCAAGCTGATGGGCTTCGGTCACCGGGTCTACAAGAACTACGACCCGCGCGCCAAGCTGATGCGCGAGACCTGCCACGAAGTCCTGAACGAGCTGGGCCTGCACGACGACCCGCTGTTCAAGCTGGCGATGGAGCTGGAGAAGATCGCGCTGGAAGACGAATACTTCGTCGCCCGCAAGCTGTACCCGAACGTGGACTTCTACTCGGGCATCGTTCAGCGCGCCATCGGCATCCCGGTGCCGCTGTTCACCGCGATCTTCGCCCTGGCCCGCACCGTCGGCTGGATCGCCCAGCTCAACGAGATGATCGGCGACCCCGAGTACAAGATCGGTCGTCCGCGTCAGCTGTTCGTCGGCGCCACCAAGCGCGACGTCAAGCCGATCGCCCAGCGCTGATCGCCGTGTGGCGAGCCGATCCTTCGGCTCGCCCCATCAAGCCCCTGAGCCCCGGCCAGGGGCTTTTTCATTTGAATATTTGATGCGCGGGGTTCGCCCGGAGTCGTGTTGGATCAACGTTGCGGTATGCTCTGCAAACGTTTGCAATTGACGGAACACGCCAGTTTGGCACCAGCAGGGGACCGAATCTACCGATGAGCACCATCAAGGATGTGGCCGCTTTGGCGGGGGTGTCCTTCACCACGGTCTCGCATGTGCTGAACAACACGCGGCCGGTCAGTGCCGAGGCGAGGGCACGTGTCCTGGCGGCGGTCGACGAGATCGGCTATCTGCCCAGCGCGGTGGCCCGATCGCTGCGGCGCAGCGAGACCAAGATCGTCGGCGTGCTGGTCCCCAATGTGCGCAATCCGTTCTTCGCGGAACTGGTCGTCGGCGCCGAGGAATGGTGCCGACAGGCGGGCTATTCGGTCTTCCTCTGCAATTCAGACAACGATCCCAAGCACCAGCAGTCCTATCTGCGCACGCTGCTCGAGAAGCGCATCGACGGCCTGCTGCTGAGCTCGGCCGGCGACACCGAGGCGCTGGCCAGCACCTTCCGCCATGCCAGCGTGCCGGTGGTGACGGTGGACCGCCTGGTGCCCGGCGCGCGCGCCGACCGCGTGAGCGTCAACAACCAACTGGGCGCCTTCGAGGTGGTGCGCCACCTGCTGGAACTGGGCCATCGCCGCATCGGCTGCGTCAGCGGTCCGGGCGAGTTCGAGGTCACCACCGAGCGTGTCGCCGGCTGGCGCAATGCCATGGAGCAGCGCGGCCTGGTCGCGCGTCCCGAATGGCTGGCCGAAAGCGACTTCAGCACCGCCGGCGGCTACGAGGCGGTCAAGGCGCTGCTGACGCGCCAGCCGGAGCTCACCGCCGTCTTCACCTGCAACGACCTGATGGGCATGGGCGCCTTGCGCGCCGCCGCCGAGCTGGGCCGGGCCGTGCCCCGCCAGCTCTCGGTCGTGGGATTCGACGCGATCGAGCTCGGCAGCTACGTCTATCCCGCGCTGACCAGCGTGGGCTGCTCGATCCGCGAGCTCGGCCGGGAGGCCGGCCGCGCGCTGATCGAGCGCATCGAGAATCCCCAGGCGCCGTTCAAGGACCTGCAACTCGTGCCGCAGGTCGTGCTGCGCGAGAGCACCGCGGCGCCGTCGTCTCCGGAGCTTTCATGACTTCAGCCAAGGCTGCGGCCACCGTCGTGGTGGTCGGCAGCGTCAACATGGACCTCGTGGCCCACGCCGCGCGGCTGCCCGCGCCGGGCGAGACCCTGATCGGCCAGGCCTTCGCGGGCACCCCCGGCGGCAAGGGCGGCAACCAGGCGGTGGCCGCCTCGCGGCTGGGGGCCGAGGTCGCGCTGATCGGCCGCGTCGGCCTGCGCCAGCATGGCGAGGACCTGCTGCGGGCCCTGGAGGCCGAACGCGTCCACACCCAGGCGGTGCGCCGCGACGATGCGACCTGGCCCGGCGTGGCCGTGATCATGGTCGCCAGCGAGGGCGGCGAGAACGCCATCGTGGTCGTGCCCGGCAGCAATGCGGACCTGGCGCCTGCGGATGTGGAGCAGGGCGGGGCGCTGCTGCGCCAGGCCAGGGTCGTCGTTGCCCAACTGGAGGTGCCGGTGCCGGCGATCCAGCGCGCTTTCGAGATCGCCCGCGAGTCCGGCGTGACGACGGTGCTGAACGCCGCGCCGGCGCAGGACCTGCCGGCCGGCTTGCTGGCCTTGAGCGACTGGCTGATCGTCAACGAGACCGAGGCGCTGCAGTTGGCCCGCGCGGTGACGCTGCCGGGCGACGCCGACGAACTGACGATCGCGCGCGCCACCGCGGCCCATCTGCGCACACTGGGGCCGCGCCATGTGCTGGTGACGCTGGGCGCCGCCGGCGCCTGGCTGCTGTGCGACGCGCATCCCGAGGGCCTGCATCTGGTCGCCGCGCGCGTCGACGCGGTGGACACGGTCGGCGCAGGCGACACGCTGGTCGGTGGCCTGGCGGTCGGCCTGGCCGAAGGGCTGGTCGCGGCGCGCGCGGTGGCGCTGGGACAGTCGGCCGCCGCGCTCGCAGTGAGCCGAGCCGGTGTCCAGCAGGCGATGCCCCACCGTTCGGAACTGCCGGAATTGCCCGAGTTCGCCGCGCTCGTCGCGAACCCGGCACACTCCGCCGACGGCAACCCCTGACCCTGGAGCGCAGTATCCCCATGGACAGCACGATCCCGGCTTCCGCCCGCATCCCCGTCATCTTCGACACCGACCCCGGCATCGACGACGCGCTCGCGCTCGCCCTGCTGGCCCGTCATCCGCGCTTCGAGCTGCTGGCCGTCACGACGACCTTCGGCAATGCGCCGGTCGAGACCACCACCCGCAACGCGCGGGGCCTGACCGCGCTCTATCGCCAGGATATCCCGGTCGCCGCCGGCGCCGCCGGCCCGCTGCTGGACAAGCGCCGCCGCAAGGACGCCGCGCATGTGCATGGCGATGACGGCCTCGGCGGCATGGCCGCCGGCCTGCCCGCGCCGACCCGCCCGCTGGATCCACGCCCGGCGCATCGCCTGATCTGCGACCTCGTCGACGCGCGCCCCGGCGAGATCACGCTCGTGGCCGTCGGTCCGTTCACCAACCTGGCGCTGGCGCTGGCGCACGATCCGTCGATCGCCGGCAAGGTCCGACGCGTGATCGTGATGGGCGGCGCCTTCGGCCTGAAGGGGCATGCCGGCAACGTGACGCCGGTGGCCGAGGCCAACATCATGGCCGACCCCGAGGCCGCCGATCAGGTCTTCACCGCGCCCTGGCCGGTCACCATCGTCGGCCTGGACGTGACGCAGGAAGCAATCATGCGCGAGGCCGACCTCGCGAAGCTGCGCGGCCGCGGAGACGGCGCCGGTGACCTGCTCTGGCAGGCCACGCGGCACTACCAGCAGTTCTACGATGCGCGCGACGGCATCGGCGGCATCTATGCGCACGACGCGAGCGCCGCGGCCCTGCTGCTGGTGCCGGAAGCCTTCACCCTGCGCGCCGGACCGGTGCGGGTCGCGCTGGAGGGCATCGCCACCGGCCAGACCATCCAGGACTGGCGCAACGAGCACGGCAGCGGCACACCCTGGAGCGGCCATCCGTCGCAGCAGGTCTGCGTCGCGGTCGACGCGCCGCGCGTGCTGGCGCTGTTCGACGAGATCTTCTGATGCTGGCGGCGGTCTTCGCCGCGTCCCCGAGTTTCAAGACAATGCACGGCGCGCCGACCCGCGCCCCAAGGAGAACCTGATGACGACCCAAGCCGTGAAGCTGCTGTTGCCCCGCTGGCTGATCACCATGACCCCCGACAGCCCGGTGCTGGAGCAGCACGCGCTGGCGATCGAGGGCGAGCGCATCGCCGCAGTCCTGCCGCGCGACGAAGCCTTCCAGCGTTACGCCGATGCCGAGCGTGTCGAGCTGCCGCATCACGTGCTGATCCCCGGCCTGATCAACGCCCACACCCACTCGGCGATGTCGCTGCTGCGC
Source organism: Roseateles chitinivorans (assembly GCF_002761755.1). Classification (GTDB taxonomy): domain Bacteria; phylum Pseudomonadota; class Gammaproteobacteria; order Burkholderiales; family Burkholderiaceae_C; genus Roseateles; species Roseateles chitinivorans. The sequence goes on along the minus strand of NZ_PEOG01000006.1, from coordinate 145,683 downwards.
GGCGTGGCCGACGACCTGGCGCTGATGGACTGGCTCAACAACCACATCTGGCCGCTGGAGCGCCAGTGGGTCAGCGAGGACTGGACCTACCAGGGCTCGCTGCTGTCCGCGGCCGAGGCGCTGCGTGGTGGCGTGACCTACCTCAACGACATGTATTTCTTCCCCACCGCGATGGCTCGCGCAGCGGTGGACAGCGGCATCCGCGCCGGCGTGTCGATCAACGTGATCGACTTCCCGACCGGCTACGCGGCCAACGCGCAGGACTACATCGAGAAGGGCCTGGCTGCCTATGAGCAGTTCAAGGGCGAAAAGCTGCTGGACTGGACCAGCGCGCCGCATGCGCCGTACACGGTTTCCGACGAGACCTTCATCCAGCTGCGCCAGCTGGCCGAGAAGTACGACCTGCAGATGCACTGCCACATCCACGAGACGCAGGACGAGATCGACGGCAGCCTCAAGCAGTACGGCGAACGGCCGCTCGCGCGCCTGAACAAGCTGGGCCTGCTGAACGCGAAGATGATCGCCGTCCACATGGTCCACCTGACTGGCGACGAGATCGACCTGATCGCGAAGCAGGGCGTGCATCTGGTCCACAACCCGAGCTCCAACCTGAAGCTGGCCTCCGGCGTCGCGCCGGTGAAGGCGCTGGAGGCGGCCGGCGTCAACACCATCCTGGGCACCGACGGCGCCGCCTCCAACAACCGCCAGGACATGTTCAGCGAGATCCGCGCCGCCGCGCTGCTGGCCAAGGGCGTGACCGGCGATCCGCTGACGGTGTCGGCGCGGACCGCGCTGGAGATGGCCACGGTGCGTGCCGCCAAGGCGATGGGCCGGGCCAGCGACCTGGGCACGCTCGAGGCCGGCAAGCTGGCCGACATCGTGGCCGTGGCGCTGGATTCGATCGAATGCCAGCCGGTCTATCACGCGGACGCGCAGCTGGTTTACGTGGCCGGGCGTGAACATGTCACGGATGTCTGGGTGGGCGGCCGACAGGTGCTGTCGAATCGCAACGTTCTGACCTTCGACACCCAGGCCTTGCAGGGGCGGGTCGCGGACATCGTGGCTAAGATGCGCGCCGGGCGCTGATCCCCCCTGAACGCGGGGGTGGCGGCGTCGAGGGGCCGGCCGTCCACCTGACCGCCGGCGTGCAGGAGACACAGCCGGCCGTCACCGCGCGCTGGCGGGACAGATCACCATGAGCAAGCCTTCCCGGAGCCGGCCCCTGAGCCGGCTTGTCGCCACCGCCGCCACCGCGGTGCTGGCCCTTGGACTGAGCGCCGCGGCCCGCGCGGACATCCTGATCGGCCAGACGGCCGGCTTCACCGGCCAGGTCGCCGCCAGCGTCAAGGAACTGACGCTGGGCGCCAGGCTCTACATCGACCACGTCAACGCCGCCGGCGGCGTCAACGGCCAAAAGATCGACCTGCAGTCGCTGGACGACGGCTTCGATCCCAAGCGCGCCGCGGCCAATGCGCAGACGCTGATCGACAAGGGCGCGGTCGCGCTCTTCCTCACCCGCGGCACGCCGCACACGCAGGCGGTGATGCCGCTGCTGGAGAAGGCGCAGGTGCCGCTGGTGGCGCCGTCGACCGGCGCCATGCTGCTGCACAAGCCGGTGCATCCCTACGTCTTCAACGTGCGCTCGACCTACCAGCGCGAGGCCGAACGCGCGGTCCAGCTGCTGCTCGAGATGGGCAACACCCGGATCGCCCTGGTGCAGGTCAACGACACCTTCGGCGCCGACGGCGTCGCTGGCGCAATGAACGGCTTCAATGACCGCAAGACGAAGCCGGTCGCCCACTTCACCTACGAGCGCGAGAAGCCGGACATCGCCGGCGTGGTGAAGCAGCTGATCGCCGCCGATCCGCAGGTCGTGCTGCTGGTGGCCTCGCAGCAGATCACCGCCGAGACGATCAACGCGCTGCGGGCGGCGGGTTCTCGCATCCTCGGCGCGACCTTGTCGAACAACGCTTCCAACGGCTTCGTCCAACTGCTGGGCCAGAACGCCGCCGGCGTCATCGTGTCGCAGGTGTTCCCGAGCGAGCGCAGCACCAACCTGGCGATGGTCCGTGAGCTGACCGACCTGGTGAAGGCCAAGCCGGCCGAAAGCGGGGGGCTGGTCACGCCGGCCATGATGGAGGGCTTCGCGAGCGCCAAGGTGCTGGTCGAGGGCCTGAAGCGCGCCGGCAAGGACGCGAGCCGCGCCGGCCTGCTGCGCGCGCTGAACAACATGTCGCGCTACGACCTGGGCGGCATGGAACTCAACTTCAGCGCCACCGACCACACCGGCACGAACTACGCGGACATCGCGATCATCGATCCGCGAGGGCGCTTCCTGCGCTGAGCGTCGACCGCGACTGCTTCCCACTTGACGGGCGCCTTCGGGCGCCCGTTTTCATTGGGCAGGTCGGGAATTCATCGAATCCGTCAAAGGACGGTATTTCGGGGCTTGACGGGATCTTTTGATACTCGTGGGCTGAAGGCCGGCGTTAGAAATATTCGCCAATCATGATCTTTCTCACGATGGCCCTCGCCGAATAGCAACTTTAGGTTGATCCTCGCATTTATGGGTTATTAGCAAGCGGGGCGTACTCGGACACACTGCCGGGCGAAATCTCCAGACGGACGGCTGTCATGAAGAATATGTACGCGATCTCGATGGGCCTGGCCCTGGCTGGTGCCGGATGCCTGCTGGCTGAGAAATCCACGCGAGCGATACCCGGCAATCCCTCATTTGAACTTACTGTGATCGGTTATCTGTTGATCAGCGGCGGACTGATGCTGCTGATCGCCTGCGCCGCCGCCTCCATCGAAGCCTGGCTGCAGGGCCGACGGTGCCGGGCTTGCGCGCCACACGGGCCGGATTGGAAGCAGCATTCACCGCCAATCGTCGATCACCACTGACTCCAGTCACCCAGCAGTTTTTGTTTACTTGCTTCGGTGATTGCCCGTTTCCTGTCGCTCGCGAAACTGTGCCCGCCAACGGCATTGGAATAACGAGAGAAGGAGTTGAGGAATGAGTATCGCCGTCGTGATCATCGAGGACGATCCGGCTGTCATGAAAAGGCTGGTGGACGTGATTTCAAATAGCAGTTTCTGCGAGGTGGTCGGTGTCGCCAGGAATCGCGGCGAAGCGATTGCCGCGATTCTGGCCAACCGGGCCGATCTCTATCTGATCGACCTGGGGCTGCCGGACGCCGATGGGGTGGAACTCATCCAGTTGGTGCGGGAAAAGTGTCCGGAATCCCGCAGCCTGGTCGTGAGCACCTTTGGCGACAGCAAGCATGTGATGCGCAGCCTGCGCGCGGGCGCCCGAGGCTACCTGCTCAAGGACGAGATCCAGCCGTCGCTCGTGGAGAAGCTCGTCAGCGCGCATAACGGGCAGGCGCCTCTCAGTCCCGCGGTGGCCCAGCTGGTGGTGGAGCGGATCTCCATGCTGGAGAACAACGTGCGCCCCCTGGTCGATCGCGAGAAGGTGCTGCGGGATCTCGGGATGGGCGAACGCGAATGGGAGGTCCTGCGCCTGCTCATCGAGGGGCTGCCCATCGTGGAGATCGGCCGCCGGCTGAGCATCTCGCATCACACCGTCAATCAGCACCTGCGCAGTGTCTATCGCAAGCTGGGCGTGAAATCCCGCGCGATGGCGGCCAACGCGGCGCGGCTGCATGGACTGATCGATGAATAGCCACCGCCGTGGCTCGCTGAAGACGGTCTTCTTCTGGCTGACCTTCTTCATCGTCGCGCTGCTGGTGATCGCCACCAGCAGCGTCGCCACGCACGTCTACCGCGTCGACGCCATCCGCGATCTGGAGATCGTCGCCGCGGCACCCGATTCGCGCGATGCCGGTCCCGAGTCACCGCGCCTGGCCGGACGGCTCCTGGCTCAGGCGCAATCGGTCGAATTGCCCCATGTCCAGGACGTGAGCCAGGCTGGAGGATTCAAGCGGGTGAGATTCCACATCGACCTGGACCGCTATCTCGAGCAGCCGACCGCCTGCTGCGAGATCGATGCCGACGGTAGTGTGATCGGAGGCAGACGCATCCCCGGGACCAGTCTCGTGATCAGCCAGGCGCTCGACGGGATGGACGTCTACCTGAACAAGGTCTGGGTCGCGGGCCTGCCGAAGTCGAACGCGCAGGGGCGACACAAGTGGTATCGGCCGCTCCAGGTGCCGCTGGCGCGGCGACTGCTGCGGCCCGACGGGAACCAACTGACCGTCGAGTTGACGACCTGGGATCCACAGATTCAGTTTGCGCCGGTCTACATCGGCGATCTCGATGCGATCTCCAACATCCACGAGTTGACCCTGTTCATCGGCTCATCGCTGGCCAATGCGTCCAACGTCTTCTGCCTGCTGGCGGGCATGTTCATGCTGGGCGCCTGGCTGGCGAGCAGGAGGGACGGGGCCGTGTTCCTGCACGCGGGCGCGACCACGGTCCTGTGGTCGGTGCTGTTCACGCTCGTGCTGCTTCCCTACGTCCCGGCCTGGATGCTGCCGCTGTGGACATGGGCGCAGTACGCCTGCATGGGCGGCGTGATCGCGGTGCTGACGCTCTTCCTTTTCGCCTTCGTCGGCGAGCCCCTGGGGTGGCGTGGCCGCGCGGCGCTGTTCGGCACGGCCGCGTTCGCCGCGCTCGCCTATCCGCTGCTCGGACTGCGCGGCCGGGAATGGCTGGATGTCTGGTGGCTGCCCACCATGCTGGGCTTTCACCTGTACGCCTGTTCTCGCCTGGCGCTCCACATCGCCCGCACACGTTCGCGCACGGCGATGTCGCTGCTTTTCCAATCGGTGCTCGCGCAGGTGTTCGCGCTGCGTGATCACAACGCGGTGCAGCACCTGATCTCGATCCCGATGCCGGAAGCGGGATGGTCGATGACGCACTTGCTGGTGGCGCCGATCTTCCTCAGCCACCTGAGCGTGCCGCTGCTGCTGTTCGTCGTCGCCCAGATCCTCCTGACGAAATTCCAGGCCAACGTGAAGCGCATCCGCGACCACAACCGCATCCTGACCGAGACCCTGCAGCAACGCGAGCGCGAACTGCTGATCAGCCACAACCGCCAGCGCGAGATGGAGAACGAGGCCGCCATGCAGCTCGAGCGCGACCGCATCTATCGCGACCTGCACGACGGCATCGGTTCCAAGCTGGTGACGACGCTGTTCAGCGTGCGTGACCGCGCCATCGACCACGAACGACTCGAGGGGCGCCTGATGGAGGCTCTGACGGACCTGCGCGAGATCATCTCGGTGACGCAGGTTCGAGAGCAGCGGTCCTTCCAGGACATCCTCTTCACCTACTGCAGCAGCCTCGACGAAGCGCTCACGCGGGCCGACTTCCAGGTCGAATACGAAGTGCCCGAGGGCCTGGAGCTGGTGCTGCTGGCCGACTTGTCGAAGCAGGTCATGCGCATCGTCGAAGAGTCGGTGGCCAACACCATCAAGTACGCGCGCGCAAGCCGCCTGTCGATCCGCATGGCGGTCACCGAGGCGGAGTCGCTGGAGGTGGTGATCGAAGACAACGGCCAGTCCGTCGAAAGGACGGGCGAAGCGGTCGACGCGACCAGTGGTCGCGCCTCGGCCCTGCACGGCGGCACTGGTTTGGCGGGGCTGCAGCGTCGCGCGAGGCGCATTGGCGCTACCTTCGATTTCGAGCGGGCGCCGCACGGTGCTCGCACGCTGCTGCGACTGCCGCTGCTTGCCCGCACCGATTCACGGCCGGGAAACGAGTCGGTCCGCCACAGCTCTCAGTCGGGCAGGGCAGCATTGCCACTGGGCTGAGCCATCGAACGCCGAGGCGATCCTCGAAATACTGGCGTCCCGGCTCGAATCGCGGGCCAGTCGATGAATTTCCCGGCATGCCTTCCTCTCGTCCTCCTCGCAGTGGCGTCACGCTGGCCCAACGGCTGATGCCTCCCCAACCGCCACACGTCCGCTTTGCGCGCCAGGCGGTGATCGACGGCTCGGTCGAACCCATGGGACTGGAACTCGGCTTCCGCTGGAACGAGGGGCCGCGCCGCTCGCCGCCACCGCCGAGTCCCTATGCCACCAGCCTGCTGTTGAGCCAGGCGCTGCTCGACGGTGGCTTGATCCAGCAGCGACGGCCCGGCTGCCTGTTCGTGGACATGGACGCCACGGCGTTGCTCAGCCCGATCGCCGATGTGCTCTGCGGCGCGCTCGGTGCGATCCAGTTGCCGGCCGATGTGCCGGTGCAGGAGTCGACCACCCGCCGCATCGCGCAACTGCATGCCCGTGGCTACCAGTTCGCATTGGCAGGTGTCGCTTCACCGGACGATCCGCGCCTGACCTGGCTGCCGATGATCGCGTTCCTGAAGCTCGATGTGTCGCTGGCGCCGGCCAGCGCCTGGATGCCGGTCCAGGAACTGGCGCGTCAGGCCGGGGTCGCGCTCATCGCTGATCGGTTGACCGAGCCGGTCGACTACCTGCGGCTCAAGGCCCAGGGCGTGCGCTTCTTCCAGGGCGATCTGCTCGGGCCGCCGCAGGAGGAGACTCCACGGGCGCTGCCCAGCTGCGATCTCGATGTCCTCGCGCGCTTGTTCCGGCTGGCGCGTCTCGGTGCGCCGCACGACGCGCTGGCGATGGCCGCGGCAGCCGATCCGGCGCTGGTGGTCCGTCTGCTGATGCTTCACCGGCTCTACCTGAACCGACTCCGGCCACCGGCCTCGTTGACCGAGGCCCTGGCCGACCTGCCGGAACTCGTCCTGATCGGCTGGCTGCAAGTGCTGCGCACGAGTACCTTCGATCTGTCGCCGCACACCCGGAGTTGGTCGCAGGCGGTGCGCGAGCAGATCCACAACTACCGCGCCCGACTGATCGGTGCCCGCGCCTGCAGCAGCCCGGCAGAACTCGAAGCCAAGGTGTTCGACCTCTATCGCCGTCTTTGTTCACGCGAGCCGGTCGCTCCGGCACGCCCGCCCTTGCTCGAGGGCGGTGGCCCTCTCTGACGCCCAGAAGCAGGAAGCCCCGCAGTGCGGGGCTTCTGATTGATGTCAGTGGAGCGGCTCGTCCGGGTCCGGTCCGCTGACCACGGAGAAGCCAGAGTCGCCGAGCGTGCCGGCTTCGATCTCCTCCTCGGTCGCCGCACGCACGTCGCACACGGTCACATGGATGCGCAGGCCGACGCCGGCCAGCGGATGGTTGCCGTCGAGCACGACGTGCTCCGGATAGACCTCGGTGACGGTGTAGATGCGGTCCGCCGGCATGTCGGGCGTCGACGAGCCTTCAGGCAGGCCCTCGAACTGCATGCCGACGTCGACGTTCTCGGGGAAGACCTCGCGCGGCTCGAAGCAGACGAGATCGCTGTCGTAGTCGCCGAAGGCATCCTCGGGCTCGAGCGCGACGCTGACTTCGTCGCCAGTGGTTTTGTCGACCAACGCTTCCTCGACCTTCGCGAACAGGTCCTCGCCGCCATAGAAGAACTCCATCGGCGGGTCCAGGACCTCGACGGATTGGCCTTGGGCGTCCTCCAGTCTCCAGGTCAAGGAGACGACGCAGGGGGCAGTGATTTGCATCGCGCGATTCTCTCAGACAATCCCCGCCCATGACTTCCAAGCCCACGCCCTCCTCGAAGCGCCCGCTGGCGCCGGCCGCCGCCTCGGCGGGTCCCGACGTCGACGCCCGATTGCCGCTGCTCGGCGGCCTCAGCCCGGCGCAGTTCATGAAGCGCCATTGGCAGAAGCAGCCGCTGCTGGTGCGCCAGGCCCTGCCCGGTGTGCAGCCGCCCATCGACCGCGTTGGCCTGGCTGCGTTGGCCGCCAGCGACGAGGTGGAATCCCGCCTGGTCACGCAGCAGTCCGGGGAGCGCTGGACCTTGCGGCAGGGGCCGATTTCCAAGTTGCCGGCCTGGAGCAAGCCGCAGTGGACGCTGCTGGTGCAAGGCCTGGACCTGCATGTCGACGCCGCGCACGAGTTGCTCAGTCGGTTCCGTTTCGTGCCTGAAGCTCGCCTGGACGACCTGATGCTCTCGTACGCCAGCGAGGGCGGCGGGGTGGGGCCGCATTTCGATTCCTATGACGTCTTCCTGATCCAGGTCAGCGGTCGCCGCCATTGGCGTATCGGCCGTCTGGGCGTGTCGACCACCGGCGCGCTGCGCGAGGACGTGCCGCTGAAGGTGCTGGCTGACTTCGAGCCCGAGCAGGACTTCGTGCTCGAGCCCGGCGACATGCTGTACCTCCCGCCGGGCTGGGCGCACGATGGCGTGGCCGTTGGCGGGGACTGCATGACGGCGTCGGTCGGCTTCCGCGCGCCCTGGCGAGGCGAACTGGCGAATGAGCTGCTGGTGCGACTGACCGACGACGAAGCGCCGCGCGGCGATCGGATGTATGGGGATCCTCGCCAGGCGGCCACCTGCGAACCGGGAAGAATCCCCGAGGCGCTGACCGCCTTCGCGCGCGAAGCGGTGCTCAAGGCGGTGGCTCAGCCGCTGGCGCTGGAACGTGCGCTGGGCGAGGCGCTGACCGAGCCCAAGCCGCGGGTGTTCTTCGAGCCGGGAGAGGCGTTGCCGCCAGGGCAGGGCGCCCGGTTGAGCCCGCGCACGCGCATGATGTACGACGTGGCGCATGTATTCATCAATGGACAATCCTTCCGCGCCGGCGGGCGCGATGCCACGCTGATGCGCCGGCTGGCGGATCGGCGGGCGCTGTCCGCGGCCGAGGTCGCTCGCCTCAGCGAAGGCGCGCGTGATCTGCTCGATCAATGGACCGAGGACGGCTGGGTCCTTCCCGACTGAGCGGGCGCGCTGTCGCCGCCCTGTGCTCGCTCACCGTCACTGCCTGAGGAGTTCGATATGTCGCCGGAACCTTTGACCCCGGAAAACCTCCGTCCCGGCCTCGTGGAAACCGCCGAGGAAGTCCGGCAATTGCTGCGGCAAGGGCTGCTGCTCGCCGCATCGCAGGGCGGACGCGACCTCTGCTGGCTCGACACGGACTTCGCCGCCTGGCCGTTGTCCGACCCCGAACTGCTGGATGCCTTGCATCGCTGGGCGCTGCCGCACCGCCGGTTGCGCCTGCTCGCCGCCCTCGACTATGAAGCGGTGCGCCGCGTCCATCCGCGTTTCGTCCAGTGGCGCCAAGTCCACGACCATGTGGTGCAGGCGCGGGCCTTCGAGCCGGCGGACCTGGGGGACCGCAGCACCCCGGTGCCGCAGGGCTTGGTGCTGGCACCCGGATTGCTGACCTTGAAGTTGTGGACGCCGGCGCGGGCGTCGCTGGCGCTGCGTGATGCCCGCGAAGAAGCCATGGCGCGCGAATGGTTTGACGCAATTGAGCAACGGTCTGCCGATTCGTTCGCCAGCAGCACCCTAGGGTTGTAAGACGATTACAAACTGGTGGCTATAATTGCCGGCTAGGCGAGGGAAGCGCTCGAGGTTTCTCGCGTCTTGGTCTGCTGAAGTTCGTACTGGTCATCATGTACGACTTCATTAATTACCGGTAATTGATTGTTCGTCTAAAAGTTACTTGAGGACAAGTATGAAAAAGTCGATTCTGATGGCCTCCCTGCTGGCCGCTGTTGCCCTGACCGCTTGCGGCAAGAAGGAAGAAGCTGCCGCTCCGGTGGCGACCCCCGCTCCGGAAGCTTCGGCTCCCGCCGTTGAAGCCTCGGCTCCGGCCGTGGAAGCTTCGGCTGCTGCCTCGGACGCTGCTGCTCCTGCTTCGGCCGCCAGCAACTAAGACGATCTCTCGTCCTGAGAAAGCCGCAAGGGTTCGCCCTTGCGGCTTTTTCTTTTGGCGCAAGATTCGGCGCGAACAGCGCCCGCACCGCTGGTATTTGACTGGATATTGCGCCATGAAAAACGCCACCCTTGGGTGGCGTTTTTGTTTTCCGCAAACTGAGGGCGTACGGTTGTCCGCCCGCCAGGATCAGCGCACGTCTTCCATCAGCAACTGCAGGATGCGCTTGGCCAATTCGTTGGTCTGTTGCTGGCCCTTGTCGTCCTGGATCTGGACGGTCGACTTGTTGCCTTCCGATTTGACCGACACGCGATAGCGAACGGCGCTGGAGGCGCTCTTCGCGCCGAACAGGCGCTGGAAGAAGTTGGGCTCTTCCTTGCCGGCCTGGTTCGGATCGGCATAACGCAGGAAGAACAGGCCTTGCTTGCGGTCGCGGTCCTCGATCGTGAAGCCGTGGCGGTCCAGCGATTGGCCGACGCGGCGCCAGGCGCGGTCGAAGTCCTCGTTGATCTGCAACTGGTCGGGCACGTCCGCCAGCGAACGCGGGGCGGCGCCGCGCGGTGCCTCGGCGAAGGTCGCCGCCGGCTGCTGCGCGTTCGCGACCAGGGTCTTGGCGTCCTCTTCCTTGCCGCCGAGCTTGAGCATGAGGCGCGAGGTCATCTCGGCCTCGAGTTCCGGATCGGAGGGGCGGGGCTGCCAGCCGGTCTCGTCACGCTGCGAGTTCGTGTAGACCTCGACCAGCCCGCGGTGCGTCACGTAGATGTCGGTGCCGCCCTGTTCGTTGCGTTCCAGGCGGGTGCGGTACTTGTCGCGCTCGCCGGTCGAGTACAGCGAATCCAGCAGCGAGCCCAGCGTCTTGCGGATGAAGTCCTGCGGCAGCTTGGCCTTGTTCTCGGCCCAGTTGGTCTCCATGACGCCGACGCTCTGGTCCTCGGATTCGATCGTGAAGCCGCGGTCCTGCCAGAAGCCCTTGATCTGCGGCCAGAGTTGTTCCGGCGGCAGCGCGCTGTGCAGCCAGCGGGCATTGCCCAGGCGATGGAACTCGATGTTGCCGGCCTTGTCCAGCGCCACCGGCGCGCCAGCGGCGGCTGCGGCCTGGCGCTGCGCGTTCGGCTGGGCGGCCATCTGCGCGGCGCTGATCGGACCGGTCGGGCGGTTTTCCTTGGGAAGCTGGGTGAGGTCCGGCGGCACGTCCAGGCCAGTGGTCTGCTTGGCTTGGGTGCGGTAGTCGACCTTGTCGCTGGTGGTGATGCTCTCGAACGTGCTGCACGCCGTCAGCGAGGCCAGCGCCATCAGGCAGGCCACGCGCACCGGGGTGGGAGCGCCGGATTCAGGAAGGGAACGAGTCACGCTGGAGATCTCCGAGGTAGGTCGCTGCGGCCCGCGGCCGCTGAAGAAAAGGGGAGCCGCCGGCGGCGCCGGTCGGCGGTGATTAGAGCAGGCCGGCCTCGCGCAGGGCACCTTCGACCAGTTGCTGGCCCGCAGGCGTCAGCGGGGTCAGCGGCAGGCGCAGGTGGTTGCTGCTGCGGCCCAGCTTGTTCAGGGCCCACTTGGCCGGGGCCGGGCTGGGCTCGCAGAACAGCTGCTTGTGCAGCGGCAGCAGCTGGAAATGCAGCGCGGTGGCCTCGCGCACGCGCCCCTCGATCGCGGCCATGCACAGCTCGTGCATCGCCTTGGGAGCGATGTTGGCGGTGACGCTGACCGAGCCGCGGCCGCCCATCAGCATCAGCGCGATGGCGGTGCCGTCGTCACCGGAGTAGATGCTGAAGCCGGCAGGCGCATGCTTGATCAGCCAGGCGGCGCGCTCGATGTTGCCGGTGGCCTCCTTGATGCCGAACACGCCGGGCAGGGCCGCGCAGCGGATGGCCGTCTCCGGCGCCATGTCCGCAACGGTCCGGCCGGGCACGTTGTACAGCATCATCGGAATGTCGACCGCTTCCGCGATCGCCTTGAAGTGCTGGTAGATGCCTTCCTGCGAAGGCTTGTTGTAGTAGGGGACCACCGACAGCGTGGCGTCGGCACCGACCTGCTTGGCGAAGCGGCTCAGCTCGATGGCTTCGGCGGTGGCGTTGGCACCGGTGCCGGCCAGGACCGGCTTGCGGCCCTTGACATGCTCGACCGCGACGCGGATGACCTCGCGGTTCTCTTCCATCGTGACGGTGGGGGACTCGCCGGTGGTGCCGACGACGCCGATGACGTCCGTGCCCTGGTCGATGTGCCAGTCGATCAGGCTGCGCAGCCCGTCGAAGTCGATGCGGCCGTCTTCATGCATCGGCGTGACCAGCGCGACGATGCTGCCAACAATTGCGTTCATTGAGGATTCCTCGTGATCGGCGGATTCTACTGAAGCGCCGGGACGCTTCCGGGGCTCCGCGCTCAGCGCAGCCGGTACCGCGGGTAGACCCCAGGCGGGGCGTTGACGGTGCCAGCGGCAGGCGCGCTGGCGGCGGGCCGGTTTTCGCGAACGGCAGCAACGCGCTGGACATAACGACCGTTGACGCCACCCGCCGTCGGCTCGGCAGGCTCCGCCTCGATGAAGCCATCCTCGTAGGCGACCACGCGCAGGCCGTCGACCGCCTCCAGGAGCTCGCCGGGCCGCAGCAGGAACTCGGGCCGCCCGGGGCGGCCAACCGTCTGCTGGCCATCGGTAAAGGTTTCGTAAATCAGCCAGCCGCCGGGCGCGACGGCCCCGACGATGCGCGGCAGCAGCGGCCGCCAGAGGTAGTTGGTGACCAGCACGAGGTCGAACATGCGTGCGTCGAGCGGCCAGGGGCCTTGCTCGATGTCGGCTTCGATCAGTTCGACGCGGCCGGAGAGCCCGGCCAGCCCAGCCAGGGCTGCCGCGTCGCGGTCGACGCCGGTGACGGCGACGCCGTCGCCCGCCAGCAGGCGCAGGTGTCGGCCGGAGCCGCAGGCCAGGTCCAGGGCGGTGAGGCCATCGCGGTCGCGCCAGGCCTGTGACCAGCGCAGCACCCAGTCGCTGGGCAGGTTCGCGCCGTGACCGCCGCCAGCCCCCAGGCGCGACGGCGTGCCGAGGAAAGTCGTCGCGCTCATGCCGGCCGCTGTTCCTTCTTCAGCGCCTTCAGCGCCATGCGGTCGACCATGGCCGGCGCCAGCAGCTTGAGCCAGCGCCCCAGCTTGCCCTTGGCGGTCATGACGATGTCGCGCTCGCGGGCCAGGGTGCCGTCGAGGATCAGTCGCGCGCATTCCTGGACCGACATCGCGCCGCGTTCGTCCAGGCTGCTCAGCCCGGACGCCTGGCCTTGCGCATTGAAGCCGCGGTAGCGGATCTGCGTGTCGACCACGCCGGGATAGGCGATGGTGACGCTGACGCCGCTGGCCGCGACCTCGGTGCGCAGCGCCTCGAAGAAGCCGGTCATCGCGAACTTGCTGGCGCTGTAGGCGGTGCGGCCGGGAATGCCCAGCAGCCCGGCCAGGCTGGAGACCGCGACGATGCGGCCCTTGCTGGCCTTGAGCGCCGGCAGCGCGGCCTGGGTGCACCAGGCCGATCCCCACAGGTTGATCTGCATCAGCCGCTGGTACCAGGCCAGGTCCTTGACCTGGTCGAACAGCGCGTGCGCCGACATGCCGGCGTTGTTCACGAGCACGTCGATCGCACCGAAGGCGCCGAGCGTGGCGCGGACCAGCTCCTGGCAGTCCTCCTGGGATTCCACGTCGCAGCGCTGCACCAGCGTGCGGGCGCCGAGCGCCTCGCATTCCGCCGCCACCAGTTCCAGCTTGTCGACGCTGCGTGCCGCCAGCACCAGGGAGAGCTTGGCACCGTCGCGCCGCGCCCATTGGCGCGCCAGTTCGGCGCCGATGCCGTCCGAGGCGCCCGTGATGATCACCACCATGTTGTCTCCGTTCTCCTTGTCAGATCCCTCAGAAGCAGGCCCAGATCGCATCGCCCAGTTGCTGCATCAGCGAAGGCTGCGTGTAGGCCAGGAAGACCGCCGCCAGCACAGCCGCGGCGCCCAGCCCGGCGAGGATCCGACGGAGCGCGCGCCGTGTCATGGTGGGGTTCCCGGATGCCGGCTTCAGGCGGCGGCCGGGATCGGGCGGCGCACGATCGCGGACTCGCGCACCGGCAGGTTGGCCAGCATCGCCATCACGCCCAGCGCGATCGCCAGGTACCAGACCACGTCATAGGAGCCGGTCGCGTCGTAGAGCTTGCCGCCCAGCCAGACGCCCAGGAAGGAGCCGATCTGGTGGCTGAAGAACACGAAGCCGCCCAGCATCGACATGTGCTGCACGCCGAAGATCTGCGCCACGATGGCGTTGGTCGGCGGCACGGTGGACAGCCACAGCACGCCCATCACGGCGGCGAAGAGGTAGACGCTGAGCGGTGTCAGCGGCACGCTCAGGAAGATCACGATCGCGATCGAGCGCAGCAGGTAGATGGCCGAGAGCAGGTAGCGCTTGGGCAGCCGCTGCCCCAGCGTGCCGGCCGCATAGGTGCCGAAGACGTTGAAGAGCCCGATCAGCGCCAGCGCGTTGGTCGCGACCTGCGGGGTCAGGCCGTGGTCCTTCAGGTAGCTCGGCATGTGCACGCCGATGAACACGACCTGGAAGCCGCAGACGAAGTAGCCCAGCATCAGCAGCTGGAAGCTGCGGTAGCCGAAGGCCTCGCGCAGCGCCTGACCGATGCTCTGGTGGTGCGCGCCGTGGGCGGCGTCGCGGGCCGGCTCGCGCAGGCCGAAGGCCAGCGGCACGATCAGGCAGGCGGCGATCGCCAGCACGAACAGCGCGTTCTGCCAGCCGCTGTAGCCGATCAGCCAGTTCTCGACCGGCACCATCAGGAACTGGCCGAAGGAGCCGGCCGCCGCCGCGACGCCCATCGCCCAGGAGCGCTTCTCCGGGGCGACGTTGCGGCCGATGACGCCGTAGACGACCGCGTAGGTGGTGCCGGACTGCGCCAGCCCGATCAGGACGCCGGCACTGCCCAGGAAGCCGGCGGCGGTCGTCGAGACCGCCATCAGCGCCAGGCCGGCCGCGTAGAGGAAGGCGCCGGCGACCAGCACCCGCAGCGCGCCGAAGCGGTCGGCCAGCATGCCGGCGAACGGACCGGCGGCGCCCCAGGCGATGTTCTGGACGGCCAGCGCCAGCGAGAAGGCTTCCCGGGTCCAGCCGCGGTCCATCGTCACCGGCGTCAGCCACAAGCCGAAGCCGTGCCGGATGCCCATCGACAGCGTGACGATCGCGGCGCCGCAGATCAATACCTGCTGCAGCGACAGCGTGCGGGAGGAGGTGGGGGAGGTCGGGATCGCGCTCATCCGGGCAATGTAATGGCTTCAGGTCGGCTTCGCTGACACCTGAAAGACGTCCATCCCTCGGTGGGTCCGGCCGGTCCCGTTCAAGCGTGCACGGTCGAGGACGGGCCCGCGCTGGTCGTCGTGCCCTTGCCCGACTTGCCCGAGCCCGGCTTGGCCTTGCCCTTGGCGGGGGGCGACTTCTTCGTGCCGCGGGCGCCGGCCTTCTTGCCGGTCGCCTTCTTCTTGCCAGGGGCCGCGTTCAGGGCGTTGTCCTCCTCGCCGGCGGTGGCGGCCACGTCCTCCAGCTGCGTCAGCACGCGGCCCTGCTTGATGCGCAGCAGCGGCTTGTCCAGCGCCTCCAGGTCCTCGAGCGGATTGCCGATCAGCACCAGGAAGCTGGCCTCGCAGCCGGGCCGGAAGCAGCCCAGCTTGCGCTGCGGAAACAGCGCCCGCGGCGTGTCCACGGTGGCCAGGCGCAGCAGCGCCGGCTTGTCGAGCACCCCCAGCTGGTCCAGGTGGTGCAACTCGTTGAGCGCGTTGCCGGTGAACAGGTCCGAGCCCACCAGCAGCCGCGCGCCGGCCGCCTTCAGGCGCTCCAGGTTCTGCTTCTGGACCGCCTCGATCCGCGCCAGCAACTCCGGCGCCGGCTGGAAGAGCCGCGTCGCGACGGTGGCGGTGACGATGCCCACCTGTTTCTCGGCGGCCAGCGCGGCGACCTCGGGCGGAATCAGGTGGGTCTCCGGCGCCTCGCCGTGCTGTGGGAAGTAGCCCGGCAGCTCGGCGATGAAGTCGGCGCCGGCACGCACCGCCGCGGCAAAGTCGGCGGCGCTCTCGATGTGCACCACGACGCGCCGCTGCTCGGCATGGGCGCGGCGCACCACCTCGGCCACGACCTCGGGCGTCACGCCCAGCCGGCCGCGCTGCTCCGGTTGCTGGCGCAGCTCCGGACGGTCGTGGTAACTCATGATGACCTTCACCAGGTCGCTGTGGCGGCCGGCGACCAGCGGCCACTTCCGGGCCACGTCGTCGGGCGTGTCCATGACCAGCACCGCCTTGTCGACGATCTGGTCCAGCGTCATCGGCGGCGTGCCCGACTGCAGCATCGCCAGCGGCTGGCCGTCCGACGAGGTGATGCAGGCGGTGGCGAAGAGCACGTCCGGCGTCTCCGGCTGCGAGATCCGGGCACGGATCGGATCGATCGCGGCGGGATCGGCGCACAGCATCGCGGCGTAGAACACGCCGTCGCGCAGGTAGTCCTGGCCGAACTTGTCCAGGCCCCAGGCGCCTTGCAGGTTGTGGTTGTGGGCGTCGGCGAGCGGCGCGATCAGGGTCTGCCCGCGCAACTCCAGCAGCCGGTTGACCTTGCGGGGGCGCTTCTCGACGAAGCGGCCGTCCTCGACATAGAGCGTCCCGCTTTGCAGCTTCTCGCCGTCGAACCAGCGGGCATGGCGCAACTCCATCGCCATCTCGGGACTGGCCTTGAAGTCGTCCGCGCGGGCCGCGCCGCCGGCGATCAGCAGGCTCCAGGCCAGGGCGAGCGGCGCCAGGCGGGCCAGGACAGGGCGAAGGGAGCGGGACAGGGCGGGCATCGGACCGGGAGGGCGGCGGATTGCGGTGGCAGTGCGGCGGGGCAGCGGTGGGCCACCGGAAGCGGGGGCCGACACACCGGGAAGCGGCGGATGCTACGACAGCGCCTCCCCCTTGCTGGCGTCCGATCGGTAACCGGACGTGCCGCCGCCGGCCGGCCGTGCGGCATGCGCGCGGTCGCCCCGGCGCGGGCCCCGCCGTCGAGGGGAAACCCCCATGGGAACGACCCCTGCCATCCGGCGTCAGGGAGCGTCACCGGCGCTGCATAGAATCCCGCCCCATGGCAACCAAAGCAGTCAACCCACCCGGCAGCGCCCCAGGCAGCTACGGCGAAGGCTCGATCCGCGTCCTCAAGGGACTGGAGCCCGTCAAGCAGCGTCCGGGCATGTACACCCGCACCGACAACCCCCTGCACATCATCCAGGAGGTCATCGATAACGCGGCGGACGAGGCCTTGGCCGGACATGGCAAGCGCATCGCCGTCATCCAGCACACCGACGGCTCGATCACGATCGAGGACGATGGCCGCGGCATCCCCTACGGACTGCATCCGGAAGAGGGCGTGCCCGTCGTCGAGATCGTCTTCACCCGGCTGCACGCCGGCGGCAAGTTCGACAAGGGCTCGGGCGGGGCCTACAGCTTCTCCGGCGGCCTGCACGGCGTCGGCGTGTCGGTCACGAACGCGCTGGCCAAGCGGCTGCAGGTGACCGTCTATCGCGAAGGCCAGGTCGCGACGCTGGCCTTCTCCGGCGGCGACGTCGTCGAGCCGGTGGCCACCCGCAAGGGCGACCTCAAGGCCGGCGACCGCAAGACCGGCACGACGGTGCGCGTCTGGCCCGACGCTCGGTATTTCGAGAGCGCCGACCTGCCCAAGGGCGAGCTGGTGCACCTGCTGCGCTCCAAGGCGGTGCTGATGCCCGGCGTCACGGTCACGCTGACGCAGGAGAAGACCGGCGAGACGCAGACCTGGACCTACAAGGGCGGCCTGCGCGACTACCTGATGCAGTCGCTGCCGGCGGACCCGCTGATCCCGCTGTTCGAGGGCGAGCAGTTCGCCACCGCCTCCGAGAGCGAGAACTTCGCCGAGGGCGAGGGCGCCAGCTGGTGCGTGGCCTTCACCGAGGAGGGCCAGGTCATGCGCGAGAGCTATGTGAACCTGATCCCGACGGTGGCCGGCGGCACCCATGAATCGGGCCTCAAGGACGGCCTGTTCGGCGCGATCAAGGGCTTCATCGAGATGCACGCACTGGCGCCCAAGGGCGTGAAGCTGATGGCCGAGGACGTGTTCTCCCGTGCCAGCTTCGTGCTGTCGGCCAAGGTGCTGGACCCGCAGTTCCAGGGCCAGACCAAGGAGCGGCTGAACTCGCGCGACGCGCTGCGGCTGGTGTCGGCCTTCGTCAAGCCGGCGCTGGAGCTGTGGCTGAACCAGCATGTCGAGCACGGCAAGAAGCTGGCCGAGCTGGTCATCAAGCAGGCGCAGACGCGGCAGCGCGCGGCGCAGAAGGTGGAGAAGCGCAAGAGTTCCGGCGTGGCCGTGCTGCCCGGCAAGCTGACCGACTGCGAAAGCACCGACCTGCTGCACAACGAGCTCTTCCTGGTCGAGGGCGACTCCGCCGGTGGCTCGGCCAAGCTGGGCCGCGACAAGGAGACGCAAGCCATCCTGCCGCTGCGCGGCAAGGTGCTCAATGCCTGGGAGGTCGAGCGCGACCGGCTGTTCGCCAACAACGAGATCCATGACATCTCGGTGGCCATCGGCGTCGACCCGCACGGCAAGAACGACGAGCCGGACCTGTCCGGCCTGCGCTACGGGAAGATCTGCATCCTGTCGGACGCGGACGTGGACGGCGCCCACATCCAGGTGCTGCTGCTGACGCTGTTCTTCCGCCACTTCCCCAAGCTGATCGCCACCGGCCATGTCTACGTGGCGCGGCCGCCGCTGTTCCGGGTGGACGCGCCGGCGCGCGGCAAGAAGCCGGCCGCCAAGCTCTATGCGCTGGACGAGGGCGAGCAGATCGCCATCCTGGACAAGCTGCGCAAGGAAGGCGCGCGCGAAGGCAGCTGGAGCATCAGCCGTTTCAAGGGCCTGGGCGAGATGAACGCCGAGCAGCTCTGGGACACGACGCTCAACCCCGAGACCCGCCGCCTGCTGCAGGTGCAGTACGGCGACCTGGACTTCGCCGACACCGAGGGCGCCATCAACAAGCTGATGGGCAAGGGCGAGGCGGCGGCGCGGCGCGAGCTGATGGAGCTGCACGGCGACGCCATCGAGGTGGACGTCTGACCGGCCGGGCGCCGCGACGGCTCGAGGATCCCCGCCATGCTGGACCACCGCGTCACCCTGCGACCGACGATGCTGTCCGACCTGGACTTCGTCGTCGGCGTGGAGCAGGACGCGGGCAACCGGCCCTTCATCACGCCCTGGGAGCGCACGCAGCATGAGGGCGCGATCCGCTTCCCGGATGCGCGCCACTTCATCGTCGAGCTGGATGCGGAGCGCGCCGGCTTCGTGATCCTGCAGGGCTGCCGCAATCCCAACCGCTCGGTGGAGCTCAAGCGCATCGTGCTCGGCCCCAAGGGGCAGGGCGTGGGCCGGGTGTGCGTGCGGCTGCTCAAGAAGATGGCCTTCGCGCAACTGGGCGCGCACCGCTTCTGGCTGGACGTGAAGGGCCGCAACACGCGGGCCCAGGCGCTGTACCGCAGCGAAGGCTATGTCGAGGAAGGCCGGCTGCGCGAATGCGTGCGGGCCGAGGCGACGGCAGCCGGCGCGGGGACAGCCGATGGGCCGAACGCGGGCGGTGGCTTCGACGACCTGATCGTGATGTCGCTGCTGCGGCGCGAGTACGAGGCGCGCGTCGCGCAGGGCCTGGAGGCGGCATGAGCCACGGTCGCCCCGTTCGGTCGCGCGGGCGCGTCCTGAGGACGCGGCTGGCGATGAGCCTGGCCGTGGCCTTCGCCGCCAAGCTGACGCCGGCGCACGCGGAACTGTGGGGGTATGTGGACGCCGACGGCATCGCGCACTTCGCGCCGACGCAGGTCGACGGCCGCTTCCAGCCGGTGATGTCCCCGCTCAGCGGCATCCGCCGCGTGCCGGGCAAGACCGACCACGGCCAGCGCATGCTGACCTGGCTGGACATCGCGCCCGAGGTCAAGGCGGTGCAGCCGTACCTGCGCGAGGCGTCGGCCGCGACCGGCGTGGATGCCGAGCTGTTGAAGGCCATCATCGCGGTCGAATCCGGCTTCCGGCCGGAGGCGGTGTCGCCGCGCGGCGCGACCGGGCTGATGCAGATCACGCCGGTCACGGCGCAGCGCTATGCCACCGCGGAGGAACTGCGGCGGCCGCTGCACCTGCTGGAGCCGCGGACCAACGTGATGATCGGCGCCCGGATGCTGGCGGACCTGACGCGGCGCTTCGGGCGCCTGGACGCGGCGCTGGCGGCCTGGAACGCCGGCGAGGGCGCGGTGCGGCGGGCCGGCGGCCAGATGCCCGACATCGACGAGACCCAGGCCCATGTGCATCTGGTGCTCGAGCTGTACTGGGCCCTGCTGCAGCGCAGTCTCGGCGCCCGGGCCCGGCAACTGACGATGGTCGCGGCGCCGCTCGAGTGAGCGGGCGCGGCGGCCGACGATTTCCCGAGAAGATTCGAACGACCGGCGCAGGCCGGCATGAGAGCAATGACGCAAGAGACCTTTGATTTCGAGACACCGGGCCAACCGGGTGGCGGGCAGGCCCCGTCGGGCGACGCGCTGACGCTGGCGCAGTACGCGCAGCAGGCCTACCTGGAGTACGCGCTGTCGGTGGTGAAGGGCCGGGCGCTGCCGACCTACAGCGACGGCCAGAAGCCGGTGCAGCGCCGCATCCTCTACACGATGGAGCGGCTCGGGCTGGGCTTCGCCGGCGCCACCGGCGCCAAGGCGGTCAAGAGCGCCCGCGTGGTCGGCGAGGTGCTCGGCAAATACCACCCGCACGGCGACCAGGCCGCCTATGACGCGATGGTCCGCATGGCGCAGGATTTCAGCCAGCGCTATCCGCTGGTGGACGGCCAGGGCAACTTCGGCAGCCGCGACGGCGACAACGCCGCGGCGATGCGGTACACGGAAGCCCGGCTGTCGATCTACTCGCGGCTGCTGCTGGACGAGCTCGACCAGGGCACCGTCGATTTCCAGCCCAACTACGACGGCTCCGAGAACGAGCCCCGCGAACTGCCGGCGCGCTTGCCGTTCGTGCTGCTGAACGGCGCGTCGGGCATCGCGGTGGGCATGGCCACGGAAGTGCCCAGCCACAACCTGCGCGAGGTGGCGGAAGCGGCGGTGCTGCTGCTCAAGCGCCCGGACGCCAGCGACGACGAGCTCTACGGCGCGATCCAGGGGCCCGACTACCCGGGCGGCGGCCAGCTGATCAGTTCGGCGGAGGACATCCGCGCCGCCTACAACACCGGCCGCGGCAGCCTGAAGCTGCGCGCGCGCTGGAAGATCGAGGACCTGGCGCGCGGCCAGTGGCAACTGGTCGTGACCGAGCTGCCGCAGGGCGTCAGCACGGCCAAGGTGCTCGAGGAGATCGAGGAGCTGACCAATCCCAAGGTCAAGACCGGCAAGAAGACGGTCACGCCGGAGCAGTTGCAGCTCAAGGCCTCGGTGCTGGCGGTGCTGGACAAGGCCCGCGACGAGTCCAACAAGGACGCGCCGGTGCGCCTGGTGCTGGAGCCCAAGAGCCGCACCATCGAGCAGCAGGACCTGATCAACACGCTGCTGGCGCACACCAGCCTGGAGACCTCGGCGCCGCTGAACCTGACCATGGTCGGCGACGACGGCCGTCCGGTGCAGAAGACGCTGCGCAAGATCCTGACCGAGTGGATCGGCTTCCGCCTCAACACGGTGACGCGCCGCACGCAGCACCGCCTGGACAAGGTCCGCGACCGCATCCACATCCTGGAGGGTCGGCACGAGATCCTGCTGCACATCGACGAGGTCATCGCGCTGATCCGTCACTCGGACGAGCCCAAGCCGGCGCTGATCGAGCGCTTCAAGCTCAGCGAGCGCCAGGCCGACGACATCCTCGAGATCCGGCTGCGCCAACTGGCGCGCCTGGAGTTCATCAAGATCGAGCAGGAGCTCAAGAGCCTGCGCGAGGAGGCCGGCAAGCTCGAGGAGATCCTGTCCAACCCATCGGTGCTGCGGCGCACCGTGGTCAAGGAGATCGAGTCGGACGCGAAACAGTACGGCGACGAGCGCCGCACGCTGATCCAGGAAGACAAGCGCGCCGTGGCCGAGGTCCGCATCGTCGACGAGCCGGTGACGGTCGTCGTCAGCCTGAAGGGCTGGGTACGCGCGCTCAAGGGCCATGAGGTCGATCCGGCGGCGCTGGCCTTCAAGTCGGGCGACTCGCTGTATGGCGTGTTCCCGTGCCGCAGCGTCGATCCGCTGGTGGTGCTGGGCAGCAACGGCCGGGCGTATTCGGTGCCGGTGTCGGCGCTGCCGGGCGGCCGCGGCGACGGCCAGCCGATCACGACGCTGATCGAGCTGGAATCCGGCAGCCAGATCGCCCATTACTTCGCCGGCGCGGCGACGCAGAAGTTGCTGCTCGCGGGCACCGGCGGCTTCGGCTTGGTGGCCGAGGTGGGCGACCTGGTCGGACGCCAGAAGGCGGGCAAGGGCTTCCTGAGCCTGGAAGGCGAGGAGCGGCCGCTGCCGCCGGCGGTGGTGCCTGCCGGCGAGGTCGCCGGCGTGCAGGTGGCCTGCCTCTCGATGGCGGGTCGGCTGCTGACCTTCGCGATCGACGAGCTCAAGCACCAGCCCAAGGGCGGGCGCGGCCTGACGCTGATCGACCTGGATGCGAAGGACGCGCTGGTGAGCGTCGCCGCCTTCACCAACCAGCTCCTGGTCAGCGGCACGGCGCGTGGTGGCAAGGCCAAGGAAGAGCCGCTGAAGGGCGCGGCGCTGGCTGGTTATGCCGGCAAGCGTGCCAAGAAAGGCAAGGCCTGCGACCTCATGCAGAAGCCGATGCGGGTCACGGCAGCCTGACGCCCGACGCAGGCCCCGGCCGCGGTGCGCCGGCATGCCCGGATCGGGCACGCAGGGGACAGGCGTGTCCCCTGTTTCTTACCGCTGTGACGCACCGCAACAAAAGTCGCGCCTTTGTGCAAGACACGAACGCATGCTGCGGTGCAAACTTCCTCACGAATCAACTCGTTTGGGATGGGCGCAGCATGAAGTTCAAGTCTCTCGCCGTGGCGCTGGCCGCGGCACTCATCGGTGGCGCCGCCGCGGCGTCGACGCTGGATCCGGTGTTCGTCACGCCGTCCAACGGCAGCTTCTCGGATGTGGTCCTCGGCAGCTTCACCCTGACGCAGGCGTCGGATGTGACCGGCACCGTGTTCGCCGCGACCTCGATCGACTTCGGCAGCGGTTTCACGCTGCCGCTGCAGTCGGTGACCTTCAGTTTCGCCGGCCTGAACGGCACCGGCCTGGCGGCGGTGACCGACCTGGATGCCAGCGCTGGCGGCTTCCGCTATGCCAATCTGGCCGCGGGCACCTACCAGCTGATCGCCAGCGGCACGCTGGGCGGCAGCGGCTTCGGCAACATCGCGGTGCTGTCGACGACGGTCAACGCCGTGGCGGCCGCGGTGCCGGAACCGGCCACCTACGCCCTGATGCTGGCCGGCATCGGCGCCCTGGGCGTCGCCGCCCGCCGCCGTCGGGTCTGAGGGCGTGGGCCGCGTCTTCGGGACGCGGCCTCGGCGCCTGATCGAGGCTTCTCATCGAAGCACCACGCCGTCCCGGCGCGGTGCTTTTTTCATTGGGCGGTGCAAGAGCGTGCTGAAGCGCTGAAGCGCTGATGCGCTGAACGCTGGAAGGCGGGCTACCTCGCCATCGCGGCGAGGTGCTGCCCGGCTATCGGGCCGTGATGCCGCGCGGCCACAGGGGCCGCAGCCACTGCGGCCGCCACGACAGCGTGGCCGCGATCGCCATCGCGCTGCCGGCCAGCAGCATCAGCCAAACGAGTACCGCCATCGTCGGATGATCCGCCGCCAGGCACAGGCCCAGCGAAGCGGCGAGCGCCAGCGCGCCGGCCAGGCGCAGCGAGCGCGCGAGTGAAGGCGGTGGCGCGGCGTCGCCATGGACCTGTTCCCAATGGGTGTCCATCGCCAGCGCGAGCCAGCCGAAACCGAGCACGGCGCTGACCGCGGCGCCGGTGAGCAGCAGGGTCGGCTCAGCCATGGCGCGCCTCCGCGGTGGCCAGCACGGCGGGCGAACTGCCGGTCGCCGAGGCCTTTGCACGCCGGGCAAGCCGGCCGGCCGCCAGGATCGCCACGACGGCGGTCGCCAGCAGGCTGAGGTCGACGCCCGCCACCGGCCAGTAGCCGGCCGCGAGGGTGCGTCCCAGATGGTCGCCGGTGGTGATCGCATTGGCGACGACCGCCGTCACCGCGCCTGCGGCGATGAACCAGCACTGCTCGCGCCAGGCCGGATTCATCCGCGCCCGCGCGACCGCGCCCCCGCGGACGAAGGCATGCAGCAGCGCCAGACTCCAGGCGCTCCAGAACACCGTTTGCTCCCAGCCACCCTTGTCGGCGAGCGACTCCGGCAGCAGCCGGTTGGCGACCAGCATCGCCATCGTCGCGACCAGCATGCCGGTGACCGTGGTGACCGCCAGCGCGTCGACGACGCGGCTGCCCGCGCTGCCGGACTTCGCATGCTGCTGCTTGCGCTTCTCGACGAAGAACAGGAAGCCGGTGGCGATGCAGACGCAACCCAGCAGCCCGCCCAGCACATACAGCCAGCGCAGCAGCCAATGGCGGAAGTGCTGCAGATGCAGCCCGGTGAGGAACTCGTTGACGCTGTCCACGGCGCTGCGCGGCGGATCCTCGCGCAGCAGCTCGCCGGTGGTCGCCTTGAAGTGCACGCCTTCACCGGTCAGGGCGACGCGGTCGGTGCCGGCGCGATAGACGCTGACGTAGGCATTGGCATCGCCCACATGGCTCACATAGACGAAACCGACGTCGCCGGCCATGCCCTTGGCTTCCCAGCGCCGCTGGGCCTGCGCCACCATCGCGTCCACCGAGGCCATCGGCGCGGCCACGCCGGCGCGCTCGTGCGGCAGGCCGGTCTCGCGCGCCTCGACCTGCTCGTGCAGTTCATGCAGGTCGTGCAGCTGCGTGTGGGCGACTGGGAAGTAGATGCCCGCGAAGATCACCAGCCCGGTGAAGGCGAAGAAGAAGTGGAAGGGCAGGGCGACCACGCCGGTCAGGTTGTGCAGGTCCAGCGCACTGCGTTGCACGGTCTTGTGACGGCGGAAGGTGAAGAACTCCCGGAAGATCTTGCGGTGCATCACCACGCCGCTGACCAGCGCGGCCAGCATCATCAGCGCCGAGAAGCCGACGATCCAGGTGCCCAGGTCCTTCCAGCTCAGGTGCAGGCTGTAATGCAGCGGGTAGAAGAACTCGCTGCCGATGCGCAACTGCCCCTGCG
Source organism: Roseateles chitinivorans (assembly GCF_002761755.1). Lineage (GTDB taxonomy): Bacteria > Pseudomonadota > Gammaproteobacteria > Burkholderiales > Burkholderiaceae_C > Roseateles > Roseateles chitinivorans. Next base: position 120,693 of record NZ_PEOG01000006.1, on the reverse strand, counting down.
GCAGCACCGCACCGGTGCGCGGGTCCAGCGCGTGGCTGGCGAAGACGGTCTCGTCCGGGTCCTTCGCCCGCGGCACCTCGAAGCCGGCGAACACCGATACCACCGGATCGCGGTGCGTCGTGTAGGCGCCCCAGCTGCGCACCACCTCGAAGCGCTCGGGCAGCGGGCCGTCGACGCGGCCGTCGAGCAGCGCGACCGCGTCCTTGTCCGGCTGCATCCGCTCGAAGGCGGGCTTGAGGATGGTGTCGAAGGACGGCATCGGCTGCGGCGCGAAGCGCGACGACGGGATCGCCCATCGGTCGATTTCCCGGTCGAAGACCGACAGCGCGCCGAAGAAGAACACCACCATCAGCACGAAGCCCAGCACCAGGCCGAACCAGGTGTGCAGCCAGGCCATCGAGAGCCGGAAGTTCTGGAACATGGTCGCTCCTTGCGTCAGGTCAGCAGCGCACGCTGGATCAGCGCCGCGGCTCCGGTCATCAGGCCGCCGCCGACCAGCAGCACCGCCCAGATCAGGCCGGTGCGCCGCGCCGCGAAGGTCCACAGGAAGACCGCCAGGTAAAGCAGCACGGCCAGGATCGCGGCCAGATGCTCGGCGTCGTGGAAGGGCATGCCCAGGCTGTACAGCCCGGCATGGACGACGGCGATGAAGCCCCAGCAGAACGCATAGCCGCCGAGGATCGCCGCGCCGATGCGCGACAGCAGCGCCAGCGGCGGGAGCCGGCTCGGGGTGCGAGAGGGAGGGGGCGCGGTATCGGTCATGGATGCCGAAGGCTCAAGGGCTGTTGCAAATGCGAGGCATTATCATCTTGTCTGCGGCTCAGAGGCTGTACCCCCAATGAAAAAGCGCTCCTCGGGGGAGCGCTTCGTCGTCTTGAGGGAGGCGGGGCGTCGTCAGAGCCGCGCCATCGCCCTGGCGCACTCCGGCACCAGGGCCGGGCCCTTGTAGATCAGGCCGGTGTAGAGCTGGACCAGGTCGGCGCCGGCCTGCAGCTTGGCGCGCGCATCCTCGCCGCTGAGCACGCCGCCCACGCCGATGATCGGATACCCGCTGCCCAGGGCGGCGCGCAGCAGGCGGATGACGCGGTTGCTGGCCTCGAAGACCGGCGCCCCCGACAGGCCGCCGGTTTCGCCGGCATGCGGCAGGCCCTGCACCGCATCGCGGGCGATCGTGGTGTTGGTCGCGATCGCGCCGTCGATGCCATGGCGCTTCAGGCTCGCGGCGATCACCGCCACCTGATCCTCATCCAGGTCGGGCGCGATTTTCACGAACAGCGGCACCTGCCGGCCGCTCTCGTCCTGCAGCGCCAGGCGGCGCGCCTGCAGCGGACCGAGCAGCGCATCCAGGGCCTCGTCGCTCTGCAGCTGGCGCAGGTTCTTCGTGTTGGGGCTGGAGATGTTGACGGTGATGTAGTCCGCGTGCGGGAACACGCCTTCCAGGCCGATCAGGTAGTCGTCGACGGCGCGCTCGATCGGCGTGACGGCGTTCTTGCCGATGTTCAGCCCCAGCAGACCGCCGTGGTGACGGAAGCTGTGCGAGCGCTTCACGTTGGCGATGAACGCGTCCAGCCCCTCGTTGTTGAAGCCGAGCCGGTTGATCAGCGCCTGCCGGGCCGGCAGGCGGAACATGCGCGGCTTGTCGTTGCCCGGCTGGGCCTTGGGCGTGACCGTGCCCACCTCGATGAAGCCGAAGCCCATCGCGCCCAGGCCGTCGATGCAGCGTCCGTTCTTGTCGAGGCCGGCGGCCAGGCCGATGCGGTTGGGGAACTTCAGTCCGGCGACGGTCACCGGATCCGACACCCGCGTCTGGGCCCAGGCGCATTGGGCCGGCGTGTTCTGGAGGCGGGCGATGCTGCCCAGGGTCAGTTCGTGCGCGTGTTCGGGATCCAGGCCGAACAGGAAGGGACGGGCGAAGCCGTAGGGGATGAGGGCCATGATGGGGCGGCATTGTCTCATCGCGTCCTCGCGGGGGCCGGTCGCGCCTACTCCCGGCGTGCGAACGGTGATGGGGGACTCGCCCTAGCTCCAACGGGCCTCGGCCCGGACGGGCATGTCGGGCGAGCCGGTTTCACGGGGCCTGGAGCGCAGGCTCCGGGCGGTCCCAGGGCGGCACGTCCCCCAATCGCTCGACACAGAAGTCGATCAGCGCCCGGACCTTGGGACTGGGAAAGCGGCTGGGCAGATAGACCGCATAGAGCGTGTCGGCCTCGGCCGGTCCGCCGAGCGGCGTCCAATCGGGAAGCAGCGCGATCAGGCGACCGGCGCGCAGGTCGCGGCCGATGGCGTAGGTCGGCAGCACCGCCAGCCCCATGCCGGCGAGCGCGGCCACGCGCAGCGATTCGCTGCTGTTGGCGGTCAGGCCGCTCTCGAAGCGCAGCGCGCCGGAGATCTCGACCTCGGCCTCGCCCTGGTCCGGGTGACGGAAGCGCCAACGCTCCGGCGCGTGCAGATAGCCGAAGCGCAGGCAGCGGTGGTCGGCCAGCTCGGCGACCGAGGTGGGCGTGCCCTGCGCCGCGAGGTAGGCCGGCGACGCGCACAGCACGAAACGGATCTCCGCCAGCTTGCGCGCCACCAGGCCGGGGCTCGGGCGGCCGGTCAGCCGCAGCACGAGGTCGAAACCTTCCTCGGCCAGGTCGACATAGCGGTCGTTGAGCCCCAGCACGACCTGCAACTGCGGATGGCGCGCGCAGAACTCGGTGAGCAGCGCGGTGAATTGCAGGTTGCCGAAGGCGGTGGAGGTGCTGAGCCGCAGCACGCCCCGCGGCTGCTCCCGCTGGCCGGCGAGCTCCGCATCCAGCGCCTGCGCTTCCTCCAGCAGGCGCAGTGCGCGCTCGTACACGCCGCGTCCCTCGGCGGTGGGGCTGATGCTGCGGGTCGTCCGGTGCAGCAACCGGGTGCCCAGCTGCTGCTCCAAGCGCGCGACCTGCTTGCTGACGGCCGACTTGGTCGCGCCCAGCAGCTTGGCCGCGCCCGAGAAGCTGCGCGCGTCGACGACGCGGGCAAAGGCCTGAAGGTCTTCCAGACGTCCCATGGTGAGATTCCGATTGTTCTCGATATGGAAACTCTAAAACGAAGTGACAGCGGATTGTGTCCACGGGCGCTCGTTTCTAGAGTGCGTCCATCCGTTCCTCCTGGAGTCCGTCATGTCGTCATCCATGCCCAGCCTCCTTTCCCGCCCCGCAGGGCGTTTCGCGCTGGCGAGCGCCCCCCGGCCGGACCGCCGAGCAGCCGTCGCGGCGCGGAGCGACCGCCTCGGCGCGCTGGTCGCGCTGAGCCTGCCGTCGCTCTTCATCCTGCTGTGGAGCACCGGTTACCTGGCCGGCAAGCTGGCGCTGCCGCATGCCGGCCCGTTCACCCTGCTCGCACTGCGCTTCGGCCTGGCGGCGGCGGTTCTGCTCGGTGTGTCGGTGGCGACCGGCGCGCCCTGGCCGAAGACGCCGCGGGCCTGGATCCACCTCGGCATCGTCGGCTTGCTCATGCAGGTGCTGCACTTCTCTGGCGTCTATTGCGCGATCGCATGGGGGCTGCCCACCGGCGTGGCCGCGCTGCTGATCGGCCTGATGCCGCTGGCCACCGCGCTCGGCGCGCACCTGTGGCTGGCCGAGCGCATGAGCGCGGGCCAATGGACGGGCATGCTCGGCGGGCTGGCCGGCGTGGCGCTGGTGATCGCCGATCGGCCGCTGGGCGGCGGCGCCTGGCAGGCCTACGGCGCGGGGCTGGTGGGCCTGGCGGGACTGGTGGCCGGCACGCTGTACCAGAAGCGCTTCTGCGCCGGCATGGACCTGCGCACCGGCAGCGGCATCCAGATGACGGTCTCGGCGCTCACGGTCACGGCCCTGGCCTGGTGGCGCGAGCCCGGCGTGCCGGACTGGAGCGCCGAGTTGATCGGCGCGACGCTGTGGCTCGGCCTGGTGAACTCGATCGGCGCGTTCAGCCTGATGTTCGTGATGATCCGGCGCGGCCAGGCGGCGGCGGTGGCACGGCTGTTCTACCTGATCCCCGGCGTGTCGGCGCTGATGGGCGTGGCGCTGCTGGGCGAGCACCTGGGCGCGCTGTCGCTGGCCGGATTCGTCGTCGCGGCGGCGGCGGTGGGGCTGGCGTCGATGAAGCGTGGCGGCTGATGTCCGGAATTGCTGGCTCGGCACGCGGCAGGGCGGCGGGCGGGCGGATAATCGCCGCTTCGTTTTCCGCGTTTCCGTGTCCGAGAGGGCACCCGCCGCCGCCATGAAGCACCTCGACCATCCGCAGCACGACCGCGAAGTCGGCTCCGCCGACTCCACCCGCGACGCCACCCGCACCGACGACACCCGCATCGACGCGGTCCGCCCGCTGATCTCGCCGGCGCTGCTGCTGGACGAGCTGCCGCTGCCGGAGGCCTCGCTCGAGGTGGTCGAGACGGCGCGGCGCGAGATCAGCGACGTGCTGCACGGCCGCGACGATCGACTGCTGTGCGTCGTGGGACCGTGCTCGATCCACGACCATGGCCAGGCGATGGACTACGCCCGCCTGCTCAAGGACCTGCGCGACGAGCTCCGGCAGGACCTGCTGGTTGTGATGCGGGTGTACTTCGAGAAGCCGCGCACGACGGTGGGCTGGAAGGGCTACATCAACGACCCGCACCTGGATGGCAGCTTCCACATGAACGAGGGCCTGCGGCTGGCCCGCCAGCTGCTGCTGGATGTCACCGCCCTGGGCCTGCCGGCCGGCACCGAGTTCCTGGACCTCCTGTCGCCGCAGTACATCTCCGACCTGATCGCCTGGGGCGCGATCGGCGCGCGCACCACCGAGAGCCAGAGCCACCGCCAGCTCGCCTCCGGCCTGTCGTGCCCGGTCGGCTTCAAGAACGGCACCGACGGCTCGGTGAAGATCGCCGCCGACGCGGTGCTGGCCGCGCGCGCCAGCCATGCCTTCATGGGCATGACCAAGATGGGGCTGGCCGCGATCTTCGAAACCCGCGGCAACGACGACTGCCACCTGATCCTGCGCGGCGGCAAGGCGCCGAACTACGACGCGGCCTCGGTGCAGGCGGCGGCCGAGGTGCTGAAGGCGGCGGGGCTGCGCGAGCAGCTGATGATCGACTTCTCGCATGCCAACTCGTCCAAGAAGTACGAGCGCCAGATCGACGTCGGCCAGGACGTCGGCGCGCAGATCGCCGGTGGCGACGCGCGCATCACCGGCGTGATGATCGAGTCGCACCTGCAGCCGGGCCGCCAGGACCTGCTCGCGGGCCAGACCAAGGCGGACCTGCTGCCCGGCGTGTCGATCACCGACGCCTGCCTGGGCTGGAGCCAGACCGAGCCGCTGCTGCGCTCGCTGGCCGCCGCGGTGCGCCAACGCCGCGATCGCCGCGGCGCCTGAGCGGCGCCCGCCCACGAGCGCATGGGAAGCGCATGAGGGCTGAGCGCACGAGGGGCGAGCGCATGAGGGCCTGGCGTCTTCCGCCTGCCACGCCTTGCCCCGGTCCGCACCGGACGGCGGGCTGAATCCATGTGGGAGACGCTGACGGCGCTGGCGGCCCATCCCTGGGCCTACCCGGCATGGTCGGTCGTGCACCTGGTCGGACTGGGCGCGCTGTTCGGCGGCCTGCTGGTCTTTGAACTGCGTGCGCTGAGCGCGCGTCGAGAGCTGGACCCCACCGCGCTGGCGCGACTGGCGATTCCCACGGCGCTGGCGGGCTTCGCGCTGTGCGCCGTGTCCGGCGCGGCGATGTTCGCGACCCAGCCGCAGGAGTTGTGGGTCAATCCGGCGCTGCGGGTGAAGCTCGCGCTGATCGCCCTGGCGGGCCTGAATGCGGCCTGGTTCCATTGGCGAGGCGGCGTGCGTGCGCAGGACCGGCTGGGCCGCTGGCAATGCCTGCTGTCGTTGGGGATTTGGGTCGCTGTCATCATCTGCGGGCGCTGGATCGCCTTCGTCTGAGGCCCATCGACGGCCGATCACCGATCGACGGGGTCGGGCCCGCCCGGACAGCATCACCGCCGGCGCGTCGCACAAGGAGGCTTCGATGGAACGACGTTCACTGCTGGCCGCGCTCGCGGCCGCGCCTTGGCTCCCCACCGCCGTCCGCGCCCACCACGGCTGGAGCAGTTTCGATCAGGACCGCCCGCTGTACCTGGAGGGGCGCGCGATCAAGGTGCTCTGGCGCAATCCGCATGCCGAGCTGGAGCTGGAGCTGCCCGAGCGCCAGGCCCTGCCGCAGGACCTCCAACAGCGCGCCTTGCCGAAGCAGACGACCACGGTGGACGGCGCCGCGCTGCTGGCGAAGGCGCAATTGCCGACGCGGCGCGATCGGCGCTGGCAGGTGGAGCTCGCGCCGCTGACGCGGCTCGAGGCCTGGCAGGTCCAGGAGATCAAGCCCGGGACCACGCTGTCGGTGATCGGCTTTGCCGCGCCGGGTGAGCAGGGCGCCGCGGTGCTGCGCGCGGAGTACCTCTTCGTCGACGGCAAGGTCTACGGCCTGAGGTCCTCGCCCGCCTGACTCCGGGGAAGGCCGGCGGCGATAATCGCGGCTTTCCTCCGCAGCCCCCGCATCCCCATGACCCAAGACGAATTGAAGACCCTGGTCGGCCAAGCCGCATTGCAGTACGTGACGCCGGACACGGTGGTGGGCGTGGGCACCGGCTCGACGGTGGACAAGTTCATCGATGCGCTGGCCGCCAGCGGCATGCGCATCGCCGGCGCGGTGTCCAGTTCGGTACGCAGCACCGAGCGCATGAAGGCGCTGGGCATCCCGGTGCTGGACGCATCGGAGGTCGAGTCGCTGCAGGTCTACATCGACGGCGCCGACGAGATCGATCGCCAGGGCCACATGGTCAAGGGCGGCGGCGCGGCGCTGACGCGCGAGAAGATCGTGGCCGACTTGGCGAAGACCTTCGTCTGCATCGCCGACGAGAGCAAGCTGGTCGACGTCCTGGGCGCGTTCCCGGTGCCGGTCGAGGTGATCCCGATGGCCGCCGCGCAGATTGCGCGCCGCTTCCGCGCGATGGGCGCCGAGCCGGTGCTGCGCAAGGACTGCGTGACCGACAACAGCTGCCACATCCTCGACGTCAAGGGCCTGCGGATCACCGATCCCGCCGCCTTCGAGGCCGAGGTCAGCCAGTGGCCCGGCGTGGTCACCGTCGGCGTCTTCGCCCGCAACAAGGCGGGCGTGTGCCTGCTGGGGACGGCGCAGGGCGTCCGGACGATGACCTTCTGAGCCGCGCGCTCAGCGCAGCCGGAACACCGAGATCGCGCCGGCCAGCCGCTGCGACTGCTCCTTCAGGCTCTCAGCCGCGGCGGCCGATTCCTCGACCAGGGCCGCGTTCTGCTGCGTCATCTGGTCGAGCTGGCCGATGGCCGCGTTGACCTGGTTGATGCCGTCGCTCTGCTCGCGCGAGGCTGCGCTGATCTCGCCGATGATGTCGGCCACGCGCTGGACGCTGGCCACGATCTCGGTCATCGCGCCGCCGGCATCCTCGACCAGGCGCGAGCCGGACTCCACCCGCTCCACGCTGGCGCCGATCAGCGTCTTGATCTCCTTGGCGGCCTCGGCGCTGCGCTGCGCCAGCGAGCGCACCTCGCTCGCCACCACCGCGAAGCCGCGACCCTGTTCGCCGGCGCGGGCGGCTTCCACCGCCGCGTTCAGCGCCAGGATGTTGGTCTGGAAGGCGATGCCGTCGATCGTGCCGATGATGTCGGCGATGCGGCGCGAGCTCTCGCTGATCTCGCCCATCGTCGCCACCACCTGACCCATCACCGAGCCGCCGCGCTGCGCCGTTTCCGCCGCCGAGCTCGACAGCTGGTTGGCCGTCATCGCCGAGTCCGCCGTCTGGCGCACGGTGCCGGTCAGCTGGGTCATCGAGGCCGCGACCTCCTGCAGGTTGGAGGCGGTCTGCTCGGTGCGCGCGCTGAGGTCGTGGTTGCCGGTCGCGATCTCGGCGCTGGCGGTGCCGATGCTTTCCGCGGAGCCGCGCACGTCGCCGATCAGCTTCAGCAACTGCGCCTGCATGCCGCCCAGCGAGCCCAGCAGCTTGCCGGTTTCATCACGGCCGCCGGCCGGCACCGGCCGGGTCAGGTTGAAGTGGGCGATGGCGTCGGCGACCTCGGCCGCGCCCTGCAGCGGACGGGTGATCGAGCGTGTCAGGGTGACCGCGAACCACACGCCCAGGCCGAGCGCCACCAGCGAGAACACCAGCAGCGCCGTGCGCGCCCGGCGGTTGGTCGCGTCGACCTGCTGGGCGGCGTCGTCCAGCAGGCTGCGCTTGTGCTGCACGATGGCCTGGATCGCTTCCTGGAACCGGGTGGCGGCGGGTTGGAAGTCGCGGTCGAAGATCTCGCGCGCCTTCTCGGCCTCGCCGGTCTTCTTGCTGGCCGCCACGGCGTCGCGCGAGCTCAGGTAGCCCTTGCGCGCCTCGCTGAGCGTGTCGAACATCCGGCGTTCGTCCGGCGTGACCATGTAGCCGTCGAGCCGCTTCTGCAGCTCGCCCGACTGCCGGGTCGACTCGGCCGAGGTCGCGGCGAAGAACTGGGCGAGGCTGGGGTCGGCGCTGACGGCGATCGCGCTGGTGCGGTTCACGCCGTTGGTGATGTTGCGGTACCAGTCGGAGGCGACGCGCTCGGCGGCCAGGTCCTGGTTGAACATCACGTCGGTCTCGGCGGCCACGCGGCCCAGCGCCAGGTAACTCAGGCCCGAGCCCACGAAAGCGATCAGCAGCACCAGGCCCAGCACCACGCCGAGCCGCTGGCCGATCGATCGGCCGGCGACGAGATGAATCATGGATGTCCCCTACAGATGTCGATGTGCGTTGATTGGCCCGCGCCCGGACGGAGCGCGGCACGCCCTTGGCGGCGTTTCCGCTCCATATCGACGCGGGCGTCGGAAACTTGAACGACCGCGGCGACGCGCGGCGGGGAATGCGTCATCCGTCACGCTCGGGGCGCCGGTCCCTGCTGCGTCGGGTCCGATCCGGCACCGCGGCGGAATCCGGTTGATCCTCCGCAAGGGGGGATCTCACTCCCCCGTCGGCTCCCCCGACGTTTGCAAGTCGATGGTCGCGTCCGGTGGCAGAGTCGTCGCCTGGGATGGGCAAGGGCTCGTCAGCGATGTTGGAGAAGGCGATGCAAGGAATCGACAACGGGCTGCGCGGCGACCGCGGCAGTGTGGGCGTGGCGGATCTGGCGATCCAGGTCCAGGCGTTGAAGACGCGGATGGACACCGTGCTGCCCACGCTGGCGACGCGTGAACAACTGGCGCAGGAGGTCGGTGCGCTCCGCAGCGAGATGAAGCACGAGATCGGCGCCCTGCGCAGCGAGATGAAGGAGGAGCTCGGTGAGCTCCGCAGCGAGATGAAACAGGAGATCGGCGACCTGCGCAGCGAGATGAAACAGGAGATCGGCGACCTGCGCAGCGAGATGAAGCACGAGCTCGGCGGGCTTCGCAGCGAGCTGAAGCAGGAGGTGGGAGGTCTGCGCGCCGAGATCAAGGACTCGATCGGCGGACTGCGCGCGGAGATGCATCAGACGGTCACGAGCGCCATCAAGTGGGGGCTGGGCATCGGGCTCAGCGCGATCACCGCGGCGGCGGCCTTCGTGACGCTGATGTCACCGCACTTCCCGCCGTCCTCGCGGGCCCGTGAGGCCGTGTCCGCGGTGATGGTGAAGCCGGAGGCGCTGCCAGCCCAGCCATGACCGACCATGACCAGGCATGACTGAGGTCATCCGCCGCTTCTGCGCTGCTTCGCGCCGAAGCGCGCCGGATCGACGGCCTCGGCCAGGCTGGCTTCAATCGGCCACGGTGCCCCAGTGAGCTGCGCGGCGATGAGCTCCGCGCACAGCGTCGCCGACGTGATGCCGCGGGAGCCCAGTGCGCCGAGCACCATCAGCCCCGGATGCCGCGGCCAGAAGCGCACCTGTTCCGCGCGCTGTGCCGGCGCCTGCGCGGGCAGGGCGCCGACGATGGGCAGCCGGTCCGGCACCAGGCTGCGCCACCCCACGCGGCCTGCGAGCGGCAGCGGATCGCCCTCCAGCGCGTCGACGGTCGTTGAAGCCGTTGGCGCGTGGCCCAGGGCGTCCGGCAGCAGCTCTGCCAGGCGAGCCAGGTTCTGGGCCTGATCCGCGGCGCGAAGCTGGGGTTCGGGATCGCCGGCATCGGCGCTGGCGCCGAAGCACATCGTGCCGTCGGGCAGGCTCAAGGCGTAGCCGAGCCCGGCCACCGGCAGGCCGAGCACGCAGGGCGAGCGATCCCGGGGCAGGGTGCTCAGTTGCCCGCGCTGCGAGATCCACGGCCACGCGGGTCCAGCCGACCAATCCGCCATCAGCTGGGCATTGGCGGTGCCGCCGCAGAGCACCACCGCGTCGGCGGTCGCGATCGTCGTGCCGTCCGCGCCGAGCGCGGCCCAGCGACCGCTGGCGTCGTCGCGCTGCAGGCCTGCCACGGCCGTGTCGTGGCGCAGCGAGAAGCCCGGGCGGCGCGCCGCTTCCGCGAGCCAGGCCGCCACGAGCGCTGGCGGCGACACCGCGCCACCGCCCGGGAAGTGCCAGGCGGGGCGCCCGAGCGGGACCTTCGCCAGCGCCGCGGCTGCGTCGGCATCGAGCGCCTGGATGTAGGCCGCGGGCAGGCCGCTGCGGTCCAGCAGGCCGCGCATGTCGTCGAGGGCCTGCGGCCCGCGCTCGACCCGCAGCAACCCCCATTGCAGCCAGGGCAGGGTGGGGGCGATCCGGCGCAGTTCGCGCTCCGTCGCCAGGGCCGCGGCCCGGTTTAAGCGCGCATGCACGCCATCGTCGGCATGGAGGGTGCCGTGAAAGAGCCCGCCCGGATTGCCGGAGGCCTGGCCGGCCGGCGTGGGGCCGGCCTCGAGCACCGTCACCTGCAAGCCCTCGCGTGCCAGCACGCGTGCACAGGCCGCGCCGGCCAAGCCGGCGCCGACGATCAGCACGTCGCGCGGCGCGGGATGCGGCCTTGCGCGGCCAGGCGGTTCCGGCGCGCGATGGCGCGGCGCGAAGGTCGCGACGGTCGTCGCCCATTTGCCGCCGGTTCCCGGCCGCTTCTCCACCTGGAAACCCGCGGCGGCGAGCCCGTCTCGCACGGCCCGCGCCACGCTCCAGGTCGCGGCCGTGGCGCCGGGAGCGGCCAGCCGGCCGGTCTGACGCAGCACGGCTTCATCCCACAACTCGGGGTTCTTCGCCGGAGCGAAGCCGTCCAGGAAGAACGCGTCCACCGAAGCCACCAGCTCCGGCAGCCAGTCCCGCGCGTCGCCCAGCGCGAGCATCAGTCGCACCCGTCCGTTCTCGAAATCCAGCGCATGCAGGTTGGGTGTGAGCGGGGGCCATGCGTCGATCAGCTGCGCGGCCAATTCCGGGACCGGCGATGCGGCATGGGCACGCGCCAGGTCGTCGCGGGTCAGCGGGTGCTTCTCGACGCTGAGGAAGACCAGGCGCTCGCAGCGCGAGGGATCGTCGCGCCACGCCGCCCAGGTCGTCAGGAAGTTGTTCCCCAGGCCGAAGCCGGTCTCCAGCACGACGAAGCGCGTGCGGCCCGCCCAGCGACCCGGCAAGCCGTTGCCGGCCAGGAAGACAAGCCGCGCCTGCTCGAAAGCACCGAACGGTGCGTGGTAGAGGTCGCCGAACTCGGGCGCGTGGGGCACGGCGCCGGAAAAGTCGACGCGGGCGGGAACGATGGGCGCGGTCTTCATGGGGAGTGGCCGCGAGTATGCCCAAGGCGGGCAGGCGAGGCCGATGTGGGCGCCGCGCACGATGCCGCAAGAGCCAAAGGCGGGCAGGCGACGGTGGAAATGAAAACGGCGCCGATGACGGCGCCGTCGTTGCTCGGCCGAAGCCGGCCGGTCAGGAGGTCGACTTCGGGCGCGTCAGCGCCGAGCCGGCCGGTCGATTGCCCTGGCTGCCGTGACGGCTGCCCTGGCCCTGGCCTTGACCGTGGCGCTGGCCACCGGCGCTCTGACCTTGCGATGTCCGCTGGCCTTGCCCCTGGCCGCCCTGACCCTGCCGCTGGCCCTGGCCGCCGCTGTTGCCACCGCTGCGCTGGCCGCCTTGGCCGCCTTGGGCGCCTTGCGCCGGACGTCCGCCCTGGCCGCCGCCCTGCGGACGACCCTGGCCTTGCGAGCGACCACCACCGCCGCCGCCGCCACGACGGCCACCGCCGCCACCGGCCGGGCGCGGCGAACCCGACGACTTGCCCACGCCGCCGTTGAGGACCATGCGGCCCATCACGATCGGTTCGGCCTTGGCGTTCGGATCCGGCTCGAAGCCGGGCACCACCTCGCGCGGGATCTCGCGCTTGATCAGCTTCTGGATGTCGCGCAGGAAACCTTCCTCGTCGACGCACACCAGCGACAACGCCTCGCCCTGCGCGCCGGCGCGACCGGTGCGGCCGATGCGGTGCACATAGTCCTCGGCCACATTGGGCAGCTCGTAGTTGATGACGTGGGGCAACTGGTCGATGTCGATGCCGCGCGCGGCGATGTCGGTCGCCACCAGCACCTTCAGGTCGCCGCTCTTGAACTCGGACAGCGCCTTGGTGCGAGCGCCCTGGCTCTTGTTGCCGTGGATCGCCATCGCGGTGATGCCCTGCTTGTCCAGGAACTCGGCCAGGCGGTTGGCGCCGTGCTTCATCCGCGTGAACACCAGCACCTGATGCCAGTCGTGCTTGGTGATCAGGTGGGCCAGCAGTTCCTTCTTCTTGTCGCGGTCGACCGGGTGGATGCGCTGGGCGATCGTGTCGGCGGTGGCATTGCGGCGCGCGACCTCGATCAGGCCCGGGTTGTCCAGCAGCCGGTCGGCCAGCGCCTTGATCTCATCGCTGAAGGTCGCCGAGAACAGCAGGCTCTGCTTCTTGGCCGGCAGCAGCGCCAGCACCTTCTTGATGTCATGGATGAAACCCATGTCCAGCATGCGGTCGGCTTCGTCCAGCACCAGGATCTCGACCTTGGACAGGTCCAGCGTGCCTTGCTGCGCATGGTCCAGCAGGCGGCCGGGCGTCGCCACCAGGATGTCCACGCCCTTGCGCAGCCTGTCGATCTGCGGCTGCATGCCGACGCCGCCGAACATGACCATGCTGGTCAGCGGCAGGTACTTGCCGTAGGTGCGAACGCTTTCCTCGACCTGCGCCGCCAGCTCGCGCGTCGGAGTCAGCACCAGGGCACGGATGGCGATGCGGCCCTTGGCGTCGCGCACCGGCTTGCCGGCGGACAGGCGCTCCAGCACGGGCAGGGTGAAGCCGGCGGTCTTGCCGGTGCCGGTCTGGGCGCCGGCCATCAGGTCGCCGCCGGTCAGGACGGCGGGAATCGCCTGGCTCTGGATGGGGGTGGGGGTCGAGTAGCCGGCATCGGCGATCGCGCGGAGCAGGGGCTGGGAGAGCCCCAGTGCGTCAAAACTCATAAGCTGCTTTGTTCGTGCCCGGACGGGCTTTGTGTGCAGCGCGCCGGCCCGTGGGGCCTGGCGCCAGTCTTCGGCTGCCGTGGGAGAGCGTGAGCTCAGAAATGAAAACCGCGGCAAGACTGAGCCGCGGTGATGGGGGGGATTGTAGCCGAGGGGGTGTCCCCCTACAGGGGGATCGGTCGCGCCCGAGGTCGGAAGGATGCAAGTTCCGCACGGGTTGCTCACGCGATCGACACGCTTGGCCGGGCGCGATCGGCCCATCCGGCCCCCCGGAATGCGCAGGCCGCGGACAGCTTGGCGCAAGCTCGGTGACAGCCGTCATTCAGCCCCGCGTGTCGGTGCCCGCAGTCGTGTTTCGGGGCGGTAAACCGCGGGTAAAAAGGGCTGCGAGGCCCGTGCTGATCGGCCTTCGGACGGGGTTGCGGCGGCATAGTCTTGCGCCAGTGTTGCCACTTGCCCCCTTGTCCATGAGCGCCCTGTTTCCCGATCCTGCCGCCGGCACCCATTTGCTGCTGCTGGACCCCGACCCGCATGCGCGCCTGCGATTCGCCGGCCTGATGCGGGCCTGGGGTTTTCGCGTCACCGACAGCAGCGAGGCGGCCTTGCTGGACCGCGTGCCGCTGCTGCCGGTGGACCTGGCCCTGATCGATCCGAGCGATGCGCGGGAGGCGGGTTGGGGCGCGCTGACGCGGCTCAGGCAGCGCTCGCGGCTACCGGTGATCGTGCTGCTGCAGCAGGACAGCACGTTGGAGCGGGTGCTGGCGCTGGAGCGCGGGGCCGATGCGGTACTGGCCAAGGACGGCGAACCGCGCGAGCTGCAGGCCCGCATCAAGGCGCTGCTGCGGCCCCGCGAGGGCGACGCGGCGGAGGTGCTGATGTTCGGCCGGTTCCGGCTCGAGCCGATGACGCGCCGCCTGACCGGGCCCGGGGGTTTCTGCGTCGTGCTCTCCCAGAGCGAATACAAGCTGCTGCGGGCCTTCCTCGAGCGGCCGCACAGCGTCCTGCAACGCCAGGAACTGCTGCACCTGGCGCGCGGCGATGGGGTCAACGCGCTGGAGCGCTCGGTGGACCTGATGGTGTCGCGGCTGCGGCAGAAGCTCAACGACGATCCGAGCTCGCCGCTGATCCGGACCGTGCGGGGAATCGGGTACCTGTTCGACCCGCCGCTGCGCTGACCGAGCCAGGCACGGAGCCCCACCCCGATCCCTCTCCCGCTTCGCGGGCGAGGGGCTCTCCGTCACTTCGCCGCGACCGACGCCCAGCGCAGCTCGAACCAGTTGTCCGGGCGATGGACCACCGTCACGTTGGCCCGCGTGGCCCACGGGATCATCTGGCGGTGCAGCGGGATCAGGTGCACCTGTGACCGGAACTCGGCCAGCGCGGCCTTGATCAGCGCCTCGCGCTTCTTCGGGTCGGCCTCCTCGCTCGAGGCGGCGGCCAGTTCGTCGAACTTGTCGTCCTTCCAGTTGCCGAAGTTGTACTGGCCGACCGACTTCTCGCCGCGGTTGCGCATCAGCGGCGTCATCGCGACCTCGGCGTCGGTGATGCTGCCGCCCCAGCCATACATGTAGAGACTGGTGTCCAGCTTCTCCAGCTTGGGGAACATCAGCACCCGCGGCTGCGCGTTGACCTTGACCTTCACCTTGAGCTGCGCCCACATCGACGCCAGCGCCAGGCAGATGCGCTCGTCGTTGATGTAGCGGTTGTTGGTGCAGTCCAGGGTGACCTCGAAGCCGTTGGCATAGCCGGCGTCGGCCATCAGCTTGCGCGCGGCGGTCAGGTCGTAGGGCAGCCGGGTCTCGAGCTGCGGGTCGTTGAACGCGCCCAGCGGCGACGGCGTCAGGCCGCCGGTGGGCAGGCTCAGCCCGTTCATCAGCTTGGTGCGCAGCGTCTGGATGTCGACGGCCTGGTACAGCGCCTGGCGCACGCGCAGGTCCTTGAACGGGTTCTTGTCGCCCGGCACCTTCGCGTACAGCAGCTTGTCGCGCGCCTGGTCCATGCCGATGAAGACGATGCGGTTCTCCGGCCCTTCCTGGACCTTCACCTGCGGCGTCTGCTTGAGCTTGGGGATGTCGCGCGGCGAGGGGTCGAGCACGAAGTCGATCTCGCCGGAGACCAGCGCCGCCAGCCGCGTCGCGTCGTTGGCGATCGGCGTGTAGACGGCGTCCTGGACGTTGCCGTCGAACTTGCCCCACCAGTCGGGGTTGCGCTTGAACGTGGTGCGGATGCCGGGCTCGCGGGCCGTCATCTGGTAGGGGCCGGTGCCGTTCGCATGCGTCGCGGCATAGGTTTCCTGCTTGTCCTTGAAGTTCTGCGGCTGGACGACCTTGTGCTGCTCGCACCAGCGCTTGCTCATGATGAACAGCGTGTCCAGGTGCTGCAGGAAGATCGGATTGACCTTGTCGAGCTGGAACTCGACGGTGAAGTCGTCGATCTTGCGCGGCGTCCCCACCGCCTGCGCGTAGACGCTGATCTGCGAGTAGGGATCCTTCGCCCGGTTGATCGAGAACACCACGTCGTCGGCGGTGAACGGCGAACCGTCGTGGAATTTCACGCCCTGGCGCAGCTTGAGCCGCCACAGCGTGGGCTTGAGCTGGGTCCACTCGGTGGCAAGACCCGGCACCAGGTTGAGGTGGCGGTCGCGCGAGACCAGCCGCTCGTAGACCTGGCCGTTCATCGCGTTGGTGACGATCTCGTTCTGCGAATGCGGATCGGCCGTCTGCATGTCGCCCTGGCTGGCCCAGCGCAGCGTCTGGGCCTGCAGGCCGCCAGTGACGAGGGCCAGCGCCATCGGCAGGGCGGCCAGCGCGGCCCGGGCCAGGCGCGCGCTTGGCGCGCGCGATCGGACGGAGATGGGACGGAACGGCATGGTGGTCATCTCGGTGCGAATGGGAAGATGAGGGGAAGGTGGGAAGGGCGATCGAGTTTAGGGGCATGGGCGGAAGCTGCGACAATGCATGCCTATTGCCCGGGCGAGCCCCCACCGCCCATGCACACCCCGGCCGCCGGATCACTCCGCGATCCCCGGCGCCCAAGGGGCCTCCCAGGTCAACCCACGAAACGCTGAACAACCATCGCCATGGCTCAATACGTCTTTTCGATGAACCGCGTCAACAAGACGGTTCCCCCGAAACGCCACATCCTCAAGGACATCTCGCTGTCCTTCTTCCCCGGCGCCAAGATCGGCGTGCTGGGCCTGAACGGCTCGGGCAAGTCCACGCTGCTGAAGATCATGGCCGGCGTCGACAAGGAGATCGAGGGCGAGGCGATCCCGATGCCCGGCATCAAGATCGGCTACCTGGAGCAGGAGCCCAAGCTCAATCCGGACCAGACCGTGCGTGAAGCGGTCGAGGAAGGCATCGGCGGCGTGCTGGCCGCCAAGAAGCGCCTGGACGAGGTCTACGCCGCCTACGCCGAGCCGGACGCCGACTTCGACGCGCTGGCCGCCGAGCAGGGCGAGCTCGAGGCGATCATCGCCGCGGCCGGTTCGGAGAACACCGACCTGCAGCTGGAACTGGCCGCGGACGCGCTGAACCTGCCGCCGTGGGACGCCAACATCGGCGTGCTGTCCGGCGGCGAGAAGCGCCGCGTGGCGCTGTGCCGCCTGCTGCTGTCCAAGCCCGACATGCTGCTGCTGGACGAACCGACCAACCACCTGGACGCCGAATCGGTGGAGTGGCTGGAGCAGTTCCTGCAGCGCTTCCCGGGCACCGTCGTGGCCATCACCCACGATCGCTACTTCCTCGACAACGCCGCCGAATGGATCCTGGAACTGGACCGCGGCCATGGCATCCCCTGGAAGGGCAACTACTCCGACTGGCTGGACCAGAAGGAGCGTCGCCTGGAGCAGGAGCAGAAGTCCGAGGACGCCCGCGCCAAGGCGATGAAGGAAGAACTGAAGTGGGTCCGCTCCAACGCCAAGGGCCGCCAGGCCAAGAGCAAGGCGCGCCTGGCCCGCTTCGAGGAACTGAGCGACGTCGAATACCAGAAGCGCAACGAGACGAACGAGATCTTCATCCCCGTGGCCGAGCGCCTGGGCAATGAGGTCATCGAGTTCGAGAACGTGACCAAGTCCTTCGGCGACCGCGTGCTGATCGACAACCTGTCGTTCAAGGTTCCGCCCGGCGCGATCGTCGGCATCATCGGCCCGAACGGCGCCGGCAAGTCGACGCTGTTCCGCATGATCCAGGGCGTCGAGCAGCCGGACTCGGGCACGGTGAAGATCGGCAAGACGGCCAAGCTGGCCTTCGTCGACCAGAGCCGCCAGAGCCTGGATGCCAACAAGACGGTGTGGGAAGACGTCTCGGGCGGCCTGGACAACATCGTCGTCGGCAAGTTCGTGATGCCGTCGCGCGCCTACATCGGCCGCTTCAACTTCAAGGGCAACGACCAGCAGAAGATGGTCGGCCAGCTGTCTGGCGGCGAGCGCGGTCGCCTGCACCTGGCCAAGACCCTGGCCCAGGGCGGCAACGTGCTGATGCTGGACGAACCGTCCAACGACCTGGACGTCGAAACCCTGCGCGCGCTGGAAGAGGCGCTGCTGGAGTTCGGCGGCTCGGCGATGGTGATTTCCCACGATCGCTGGTTCCTGGACCGCATCTGCACCCACATCCTGGCCTGCGAGGGCGACTCGCAGTGGTTCTTCTTCGACGGCAACTTCCACGAATACGAAGCTGACAAGAAGAAGCGCCTGGGCGAGGAAGGCGCACGTCCGAAGCGGGTGCGCTTCAAGCCGATCGCCTGATCGACCCGGTAGCCAGTCGTCGATCCGCGCCCTCTGGCGCGGGTCGCTCCAGGCGCCCGCGAGGCCTCGATTTCAAGAGGTGTCGCGGGCGTTTTTCATTGGGGCCGATTCATTTCACGAATCTTTACGGCGCACCCATGGGCGATTGACGCGCGCCGCCGACCATCTCCTCACCCCCAAACGAATTGGAGATTCCGAGATGGTCAAACGCATTACCCGACCCCTCACGATGCTGGTGCTGGCTGCGAGCCTCGGCGTGGCCGCACTGTCCGTGCAAGCCCAATCCGCTCCTGGCGACATGCCGCCGCCGCCGCCGCATGCGATGCATCGCGGCGGCCACGACTTCGGCGGCTTCCCGATGCAAGGCCGTCTGCTGAAGGAAGCCGGCGTCACCGACGCCCAGCGCGCCCAGCTCAAGCAGATCTTCGAGGCCGCCCAGAACGACCTGAAGGGCCAGCGCGAGACCGGCCGCCAGCTGCATGAGCGCATGGAAGCGCTGTTCACCGCGCCCACCGTCGACGCCAATGCGGTCGAGCAGCTGCGTCAGCAGATCGCCGCGCAGCACGAGGTCGCCTCCAAGCGCCTCACGCTGGCGATGATCGATGCGTCGCGCGTGCTCACCCCCGAGCAGCGCGCCAAGATCGCCGAACTCAAGAAGCAGCAGCGGGAGAAGATGAAGCTGCGCATGAAGGACCACGCCCAGCACCGGAAGGACCGCCAGGGCGCGAATCCGGACAACCCGGTGCCGCAACCTTTCACCGAACGCTGAGCGCGGGAGGCCGGCTATGCTTCAGTCTTTCGATGAGTCCGCGGCGCGCGGCCAGGCCGATCCGGCCCGGTCGATGGCCGCCTCGCAACGCCCGATGAATCCACGACTGCTCCTGATCGACGACGACGCCCGGCTGACCGCGATGCTGGGCGACTATCTCAGCAGCGCCGGCTTCGACGTGAGCTTCGCCGGTTCGCTGGCGCAAGGCCGCTCGGAGCTGGAGTCCGGCCAGTTCGAGCTGCTGGTCCTGGACCTGATGCTGCCTGACGGCGACGGCCTCGAGTTCTGCCGCCAGCTGCGCGGCGACAAGCGCTGGCGCCGCCTGCCGGTGCTGATGCTGTCGGCCCGCGGCGAGCCGATGGACCGCATCCTGGGCCTGGAACTCGGTGCCGACGACTACCTGCCCAAGCCCTTCGAGCCGCGCGAGCTGCAGGCCCGCGTGAAGGCGCTGCTGCGCCGTACCGAGCCTCAGGCGATGGGCGACGAGGTGCTGCGCTTCGGCCGGCTGGAGATCGACCTGGCGGCGCGCCAGGTGCGTCTGGACGGCAATGCCTGCGACCTGACCAGCCACCAGTTCGACCTGCTGGTCGTGCTGGCGCAGAGCCCGGGCCGCGTGCTGTCGCGCGACCAGATCATGGATGCGCTCAAGGGCCATCCGCTGGAGGCCTTCGACCGCTCGATCGACGTGCACATCTCCCGCATCCGCTCGGTGATCGAGGACGATCCCAAGAACCCGCGACGGGTGCTGACGGTGCGCGGCGCCGGCTATGTGTTCGCACGCAAGCAGGACGCCGAAGGCCTCGAGTAAGTGAAGGCGCTGTACCTCCGGATCTACGTCACCGTCGTGGTGGTGCTGCTGGCGTTCGCGCTCGGCTCGGCCTGGCTGTTCCAGGGGCGCATCGAGCAGGAGCGCGGCACCTTCGAGCAGGCGGCTTCCGAGCGGCTGGTGGCGCTGGCGGTGCTGGTGCAGCGCGCCTTGCCCCCTTCGACCGCATCGGTCGACGAACAGGCCGATGCCGTCGAGGACTGGGGACAGCGCCTGCGCATGGCGCTGGCGCTGGAAGATGCGCGCGGGCACCGCATCGGCGCCTCGCCGCTGTTCGAGCGGCGCGAGGACCTGCCGGGTTCGCGGGTGCAGCGGGTGCCCCTGGACGACGGCCGTCATCTGCTGTTCCTGCGCCTGGCGCGGCCGCCCGGCGCATCCGGTCCGATGGGGCAGGACAAGCTCGAGGCCGAGGCGCGCGCCGCGAGCAGCCCCCGCCGCGTCTTCCGCGAGCGCCGCGATCCCTTCGTCGATGGTCCGCCGCCCGAGTGGCGGGATCCCGCGCGCCGGGAAGGCCGGCCCGAGATGGACCAGACGCGCCAGCGGATGCTGGACCGGCTCGAGCAGCAGCGACGCGAGGAGAGCGCCGCCTCCTGGGTGCCCGGCTGGGTGCCGCGCCCCAGCGGCGAGGCGCTGGCCGTGTTGCTCGCGGTGCTGTTCCTGGCGGTGGCCGGCGGTGCCTATCCGGTCGTGCGCCGGCTCACGCGGCGGCTCGAATCGCTGAAGTCCGGCGTCGAGCAATTCGGCTCGGGGGACCTGAGCTTCCGGGTGCAGGACAACGGCAAGGACGAGGTCGCCGCGCTGGCCACCAGCTTCAACCGCGCCGCCGAGCAGATCGAGACCCTGCTGCGCTCCCACAAGAGCCTGCTGGCCAATGCCAGCCATGAGCTGCGCTCGCCGCTGGCGCGGCTGAAGATGGCGTTCTCGATGCTGGACGACGCTTCGCCGGCGCAGCGCGCGCGGCTGGGCCAGGAGATCAACACCAACATCGCCGAGCTGGATGCGCTGGTCGAGGAAGTGCTGCTGGCCAGCCGTCTCGAAGGCGGCGCGCAGTCGCTGCGGCTCGAGCCGGTGGACCTGCTGGCGATTGCCGCCGAATCGGCCGCGCAGGGAGGCGCCGAACTGGAGGTCGAGGACGGCATCGGCCAATTGACCCTCAGGGGGGATGACCGCCTGTTGCGTCGCGCGCTGCGCAACCTGCTCGAGAACGCGCGCCGTTATGGCGGACCGGTGGTCGAGCTGAAGGTGCGACGATCCGGCCAGGACCGCATCGAGCTGCAGGTCTGCGACCGCGGCCCGGGCGTGCCCGAACCGATGCGGGAACGGATCTTCGAAGCCTTCTTCCGCCTGCCGGGCCATGCCGAGGTGTCCGGTGGCGTCGGCCTGGGCCTGAACCTCGTCAAGCAGATCGCCACGGCTCACCAGGGCACGGTGCGCTGCGACGCCCGGGAGGGCGGCGGCAGCTGCTTCGTGATCACGCTGCCGCTGAATGCAGCTTAGGCGGGGGCCTCGGCGCCGGCCGGCTCCGCCTCGCTACCGGGACGCGCGCTAGTCGCGGATCTCGCGCCGATGCACCAATGCCAGCAGCGCGCCCAGTCCGATCGCCGCCGCCGCCAGTCCCACCGATGCCGCGCTCCAGAAGCCCATGGCGCCTTGCATGAGGGCCGGCAGCTCGGCGGCATGCTCGCCGAAAACGAGCCAGTAGCCGCCGCCCAGTCCGAGCCCCCAGATCGCGAAGGCGTAGATCAGCATTGGCGCCGTCGCGATGTGATGGGCGCGCAGCACGAAGGCGGCGACGGTCTGTGCGGCGTCGGACACATGGAACAACCACAGCCAGCCCAGCAGCGGCAGCGCCGCGGCGATGATGGCCGCGTCGCGGGTGTAGAGCCCCAGGACCTGCTCCCGCAGCGAGAAGATCACGCCGCCCAGCACGAAGGCGATGGCCAGCGCGATCTCCAGGCCGTGCCAGCCGAGCCGTCGCGCCGCCGCGTAGTCGCGGGCGCCAAGCGCCTGGGCCACCAGGGTGCTGCAGGCGTTGGCCTGCGCCAGCGGCAGCATGAACATCATCGCGACCAGGTTGGCGCAGAGCTGGTGGCCGGCCACCGGCGTGGTCCCCAGCCGCGCGATGAAGATCGCCATGAAGGTGAAGCCGGTGACCTCGATCAGCACCGAAGCCCCCATCGGCACGCCGAGCTTGACGAGCCGGACCAGCGTCGCCCGCCGCGGCCGGTGCAGCCCCGCCCCGGCAAATCCGAACGGCGCATAGAACGTATCGCGCTTGAGCACCGCGAGTGCGATCAGCAGCTGGCTCCACATCACGATCGCCGTCGCGATCGCGCAGCCCACCGCGCCCAGCGGCGGCACCTGGAGCGGTCCGACCGAGAAGCCGGCGATCAGCAGCGCACTGGCCGGCAGCTTCAGCAGCAGCCCGCCGATCTGCAGCGCCATCACCGCCTTTGGCCGAGACACCGCGGTGTTGAAGCCGCGATAGGCCGTGAACAGCAGCGCGGCCGGCAGCGCGATGCCCAGCATGCGCAAGTAGTCCCGCACCTTGGCGGCGATCTCCGGGCTGACCTGCGAGATCGCCAGGAAGGGGTGCGGGAACCACAGGATCAACTCGCCCACGACCGTCAGCGCGAGCGCCAGCCAGGCGGCCTGGTGCAGGCTGTCGCCGGCCTCGGCCATGCGCCTGGCGCCGAAGAGCTGCCCGGCCACCGGCGAGATCGCCAGCACCACGCCCATCAAGCCCACGAACACCGAGGTGTAGACCGCGGAGCCCACCGCCAGCGCCGCCAGGTCGACCGCGGAATGCCGCGCGACCAGCAAGGTGTCGATGGTGGAGTAGGCGAGCACCGCCAGTTGGCCGATGAACACCGGCCAGGCCAGCGGCAGGATCTGGCGCAGGCTCTCGAGCCTTCCGCCCAGGGCCAAGCGTGCGCCGGCATTCGCCGCGTCGGTCAAGCGGACTCCCTGGGGGGCGCGGCCCGCTCAGCCGCGTCCGGATTGGGCGGGGGCGCTTCGCCCCGCAGCTCGATGGCCCGCTCCGCATAGCGGTTGAAGCGCCAGGCCGTGCCCTCGAGCGTGATCCGCCGCCAGGTCGCCCGCTTCTCGCCGGGTGTGAACACCGGCCAGTTCTGGACCTCGTCGAAGCTGCGGCCGCAGCCCTTGCAGAGTTCGTCGCCCTGGCTGGTCGAGCAGATCGCGATGCAGGGCGCGTCCGGTGTCGTGTCGTACCAGCGCAGCCAGGCCTGGAGCGCCTGGCCGGGCATCGAGTCCTCGTCGCACTCGGCCTCGTGGTGGAAGACCATCAGCGCGTAGACCTCGGCCAGCGCGCGCAGCTCGGGGCCGAGCGACACGCCGTCGCCCGGCGCGCGCTGGCGCCACCAGTTGATGGCGGATTCGATGTCGGTGATGTGGATGCCAGCCATCTCGGCCATCTCAATAGTCGATGCCCATCGCGCCGCGCACCTCGCGCAGCGTCTTGCGCGCCACTGCACGGGCACGTTCCGTGCCGACCTCGACGATCCAGTGGACCTTCTTCGGATCGGCCAGCAATTCATCGGCACGCTCGCGCCACGGCGCCTGCTCGTCATGGATCGCCTCGATCAGCGGCTGCTTGCAGTCCAGGCAACCGATGCCGGCGCTGCGGCAGCCCGACTCCACCCAGGCACGGGTGTCACTGTCGGCATAGACCTTGTGCAGCGCCCAGACCGGGCAGCGCTCGGGTTCGCCCGGGTCACCGCGGCGCACCCGCTGCGGGTCGGTCTGCATCGTGCGCACCTTCTCGGCGACGACCTCCGGCGCGTCACGCATCGCGATCGCGTTGCCGTGGGTCTTGCTCATCTTGCGGCCGTCGAGGCCGGGCAGGCGCGAGGTCTCGGTCAGCAGGGCCTGCGGCTCCGGGAACAGCGGCGCCGCCTGCTGGCGGTAGAGGTGATTGAAGCGGCGCGCGACCTCGCGCGTCACCTCCACATGCGGCGCCTGGTCCTCGCCGACCGGGACGAAGGCCGCCTTGTAGATCAGGATGTCCGCCGCCTGCAGCAGCGGATAACCGAGGAAGCCGTAGGTGGCCAGTTCGCGGTTCTCGGCCACCAGGTCCTTGTAGCTGGGCATGCGCTCGAGCCAGCTCGATGGCGTGCTCATCGCCAGCAGCGTGAACAGCTCGGCGTGTTCCGGCATGCGGCTCTGGATGAACAGCGTCGCCTGCGCCGGGTCGATGCCGGCGGCCAGCCAGTCCACGACCATGTCGTAGACGCTCTGCTCGAGGCCTTCGCGGTGCTGGTAATGGGTGGTCAGCGCATGCCAGTCGGCGACGAAGAAGAAGCAGTCGTAGGCCGCCTGCAGCCGCACCCAGTTCTTCAGGGCGCCGTGGTAATGGCCGAGGTGCAGCGCGCCGGTCGGGCGCATGCCGGAGAGCACGCGCTGGCGCGGGAAGGAAGGCGGATGGTCGGTCATGGCGGCGGGCTGGGCGGTGGCCGCACCGTGCGCGGCAGCCGCGCCTCGAGGCGGGGCAGGCTGCGTCCGGCGGGGCGGCGGGAGGGCGATTGTAGGGAGGCACGGCCCGCGCGGCGGCCATTCATGCCGATGCCCTTGGCTACACTGCCGGCCCATGAAGCACATCGTGATCCTGATCTCCGGCCGCGGCTCCAACATGGAAGCCATCGTGCAGGCCTGCGCCGCCGGCGGCTGGCCGGCGCGCATCGCCGCGGTGATCAGCAACCGGCCGGACGCCGCCGGACTGGCCTTCGCGCAGGCGCACGGCGTGCCCACCGCGGTCGTCGACCACAAGGCCTTCGGCAAGGGCGACGCGGCGCGCGTCGCATTCGACGCCGAACTGCAGCGCGTCATCGATGGCTTCAGTCCCGACCTGGTCGTGCTCGCCGGCTTCATGCGCATCCTGACACCAGGCTTCACCGCCCACTACGCGGGACGGATGCTCAACATCCACCCGTCACTGCTGCCGGCCTTCCCCGGCTTGCACACGCATCAGCGCGCCATCGAGGCCGGCTGTCGCGTGGCCGGCGCGACGGTCCACTTCGTGACCGCGGAGCTGGACCATGGACCGATCGTCGCCCAGGCGGTCGTGCCGGTGCTGGACGGTGACGACGAGGCGGCGCTCGCGGCCCGGGTGCTGCGGCTCGAGCACCGCATGTATCCCAGCGCGGTGCGCTGGTTCGTCGAGGGGCGGCTGGCCGTCGAGGGCGCCCGCGTCCGCCATGCCGGCGGAGAGCCGCAGATGTTCAGCTGACCTCGGGCCGCCAGGGCGCTCAGCCCAGCATCCCGGCCAGGAAGTTGATCGTCAGCGCCAGCACGACCGTGTTGAACACGAAGGCCTGAACCGCCTGCACCAGCACGAGCCGCCGGATCGGCCGCGAACTGACGACGACATCCGAGGTCTGCGAGGTCGCCGCCACCGTCGCGGCGAAGTAGAGGAAGTCGATGTAATCGGGCGCCTCCTCGTCGCCGGGAAACTCCAGCCCGTGGGGCGCCTTGGGCCCGCAATGGAACATCGAGGCATAGGCCAGCCCGAACTCGACCGGCAGCAGCAGCCAGGAGCCGGTCAGCGTCGCCGACGCCACCAGCAGGTGCGGCCAGGCCTTCAGCAGGCCGGCATCCTTGACTTGCGCCAGTTCCAACGCGATCGCCGCCATGCTCGCGGCACCGCCGAGGATGGCCAGCGCCAGCACCGTCGGCACGCTGTCCGCGACGGCGCGGGCCTGCTCCTCGATGTCTTCGGCGGCGGTGTGGAACATCCGCCAGCCGATGAGCAGCAGGTAGGTCCAGACGCCGGCGCTCCAGCCCAGCAGCAGACGCGTGTGCCAGGCCAGTTCCATCGGCCAGGAGGCCGCCAGCAGCGCGCCCGTCGCCGCGCCGATCAGCAGGCGCGGGCGGCGCTGGATCTGGTGCAGGAGCGGCATGGCGGGCGAGGCCGTCAGTCGCCGATCCGGGCGAAGCGGGGCACCGCGCGGCCGTCGACCTCGACGGTGCCGAAGAACATGTCGTAGGGTCGGACCCATAGACCCGAGTCGCCGTACCGCGGCTGGTAGAGCACCAGCGGTTCCAGCGTCTCGCTGTGGCGCACGACGCCGCGGACCTCGTACTCGCCGCCCTTGTAGTGGCGGTAGCGTCCGGGCGGCGCCTCGGGCAGCGGGGCGAGCGGGTCGCCGGCGCCATGGCCGGGGGAGGCCGCGACGGGCGCGGCGCTGGGACGGGGGGAGGGCGTGGCGTCGCTCATGCGGGAAGGCTCGGGGATAATCCGGCGATGCATCCTAATGCCCTTCTCGAACTCTGCGCCGAACTCGTGGACAGCCTGCTGCTGTTCGACAAGCCGGCCGACGCCCTGGTCTCCGACTTCTTCCGCGCCAACAAGTCCCTCGGCCAGCGCGAGCGCCACACCATCGCCGAAACCGCCTACGCCGTGCTGCGCCAGCGCCCGATGTTGCAGCACCTGGCCCAGTCCGGCCGCGGTCCGATGGCGCGGCGCCTGGCGATCCTCGCCTGGGCCGGCAACGAGGCCTTCCTGCGCGGCGCGCTCAAGGAGGAGGAGCAGCAGTGGCTCAAGCAGGTGGGGTCCATCGATCGCGCCAAGCTGCCGGAGAAGCTGCGCCACAACCTGCCTGACTGGCTGGTCGAGCCGCTGAAGGCGCGCCTGGGCGAGGAGCAGTTCTGGCAACTGGCCGACGCCGTCAACACGGCGGCGCCGCTGGACCTGCGCGTGAACCTGCTCAAGGCCAAGCGCGAGGACGTGCAGGCCGCGTTGAAGGACAAGGGCTTCAATTCGACGCCGACACCCTATTCGCCGTGGGGCCTGCGCCTGGAAGGCAAGCCCGCGCTGCAGAAGCTGGATGTCTTCACGAGCGGGCAGGTCGAGGTCCAGGACGAGGGTAGCCAGTTGCTTTCGCTGCTGACCGAGGCCAAGCGCGGCGAGATGGTGGTCGACTTCTGCGCCGGCGCCGGCGGCAAGACGCTGGCGTTGGGCGCCGCGATGCGCAACACCGGCCGGCTGTATGCCTTCGACGTCTCGGGGCACCGGCTCGACAAGCTCAAGCCGCGCCTGGCGCGCAGCGGGCTGTCCAATGTCTATCCGGTCCAGATCAGCAATGAGCGCGACGACCGGATCAAGCGTCTGGCCGGCAAGATCGACCGGGTGCTGGTCGACGCGCCGTGTTCGGGCCTGGGTACCTTGCGCCGCAATCCCGACCTGAAGTGGCGCCAGTCGCCGGACAGCGTCAAGGAACTGCACGACAAGCAGGTGGCGATCCTGAACAGCGCCGCCCGCCTGCTCAAGCCGGGCGGCCGACTGGTCTATGCGACCTGCTCGCTGCTGGACGCCGAGAACGAGGCCGTCGCCCAGGTTTTCGCCGAAGCCCATCCCGATTTCACACTGCAACCGGCCCAGGAGGTCCTGGCCCATGCGCAGGTCGATGCCGAGCAGGCAAAGGCGCTGTCCGATAACGGCTATCTGCGTCTGTGGCCGCACCGCCACCACAGCGACGGCTTCTTCGCCGCCGTGTGGGAACGCAAGAAGTGAGCGGCTTGCTCGCGTAGAAATTCTTATAACGAACTGGTTGCCGAGACAGGGTAGGCCGGCTGCTCGGATTGTTCGCAGTCGGTCACCCTTCGGTTCGTTCGATGGATCACGATCTCGGGCTCTTCAGCCCTGGTGCGTCAAAAGCAGGGGGGAAAGCCGGTCTGATTTGGGCGATTTCTAGAGGGCCTCGCCTACAATCGTGGCTTCCTGTGGACAACTGGCTCCTCGCGAGCAGGGTTAGGACCGAATGAACGTATTGATGTCTGTGCACGATGCCGTCCTGAACTGGATGATCGACGGCTTCACCGGCGCCAGCTGGTGGCAGATCGTGGTCTTCACGCTGGTGGTGACGCATATCACCATCGCCGGGGTGACGATCTTCCTGCACCGCGCCCAGGCGCACCGCGCGCTCGACCTGGGGCCGATCCCGTCGCACTTCTTCCGCTTCTGGCTGTGGCTGACCACCGGCATGGTCACGCGCGAGTGGGTCGCCATCCACCGCAAGCACCACGCCAAGTGCGAGACCGAGGAAGATCCGCACAGTCCGGTCACCCGTGGCATCAAGACGGTGATGACCCGGGGCGCCGAGCTGTACCGCGCCGAAGCCAAGAACGAGGAAACCATCAAGAAGTTCAGCCACGGCGTGCCGGACGACTGGATGGAGCGTCATGTCTACAGTGGACGCTCGGTCTGGGGCGTGTCGCTGATGATGATCATCGACCTGGCGCTGTTCGGCGTGGTCGGTCTGGCGGTGTGGGCCGTCCAGATGGTCTGGATCCCGTTCTGGGCGGCCGGTGTGATCAACGGCGCCGGCCACTACTGGGGTTATCGCAATTTCGAGGCGACCGACGCGTCGACCAATGTCTCCCCGTGGGGCCTGATCATTGGTGGCGAGGAATTGCACAACAACCACCACACCTATCCGACGTCGGCGAAGTTCTCGGTCAAGCCGTTCGAATTCGACATCGGCTGGGGCTACATCCGTGCGATGGAGATGATCGGTTGGGCAAAGGTCCGCAAGACCGCGCCGCAGATGAAGACCGGCGAGATCAAGGCCGTCGCGGACAAGGACACGCTGGAAGCCATCATCGCCAATCGCTATGAGGTGATGGCGCGTTATGCCCGCGGTCTGCGTGGCGCTTGCAAGGATGAATTGGCCAAGCTCAAGGCGGCCGGCGAGCAGCACAGCGTCAAGTTCCACCAGTTCAAGCTGGCCAAGCGCTGGCTCCACCGTGATGCCGAAAAGATCCCCGCGGTCTTCCAGGCGCAGCTGGATGGGGCTCGCGCCGCGAGCCCGGTGCTGGACAAGCTGGTCACCATGCGCGAGGAACTGCGTCAGCTGTGGACTCGCACGAACGTGTCGGCCGAGCAACTGGTGCATGACCTCCAGGCGTGGTGTCGCAAGGCCGAAGAAAGCGGCATCGCCGAACTCAAGGCCTTCGCGATGGGCCTGCGCGCGGTTCGCGCCTGATCGGTCGATGTGACGTCGTCTGAGGTGATGCCGTCTCGGTGATGGCCGTCACCCGGCGACGGATGAAGGAATGCAAAGGGCGCCCTTACCGGGCGCCTTTTTTCATTGGGGCGCCCATAATTTGGCGGGAACCTCACACAAGGAGAGTGACATGACTGCCGCAATCCCGTTCAAGCGCATCGCGCTGATCGGCCTGACGACCCTCAGCTTTGGGGTGATGGCGTCGGTGGCCCAGGCGCAGGCGGAAGTAAGTTTCGTCAAGCCGGAGAACTTCTCGGACATCGGCTTCAACAGCTCGGATCGCACCACGGCGATGAAGCAGCTGGAGGATCACTTCAAGGCGCTGGCCGCGCGCGAGCTGCCGGGCAAGCAACTGAAGATTGAAGTGACCGATGTGGATCTGGCCGGGGAACTTGAGCCGAATGCCCGCATCGACCGGCTGCGGATCCTGCGCACGGTCACCATTCCCCGGATGAGTTTCAACTACACGCTGAGCGAGAACGGCAAGGTCTTGAAGTCCGGCAAGGCGGACATCAAGGACATGGACTACCAGAACGCGACCAACCGCTACTTCGACTCCGAGCCCTTGCGCTATGAGAAGAAGATGATCGACGACTGGATGGCCAAGGATTTGCTCGGCAAGGACCGCCTGGCGCGAGTGACGCCCTGACCGGCCCGGTCCGCAGTGAAGTTGCGGGTCGCCAGAATGAAAAAACCCGCCGATTGGCGGGTTTTCTTCAAGGGGAGGGCGGTGCTGTCGCGGCCCTCGCAAGCTGAATCACTTCAGCTTGGTTTCCTTGTACAGCACGTGCTTGCGCGCCTTGGGGTCGAACTTCATGAATTCCAGCTTTTCAGGCGTGGTCTTCTTGTTCTTGTTCGTGGTGTAGAAATGACCGGTGCCGGCAGTGGATTCCAGCTTGATCTTTTCGCGTCCGCCTTTGGATGCCATGGTGTCGCTCCTGGTTCAGTGATTAGGCTTGACCGCGGGCACGCAGGTCGGCCAGCACGGCGTCGATGCCCTTCTTGTCGATCAGACGCAGCGCGGCGTTGCTGATGCGCAGACGGACCCAGCGGTTTTCGCTTTCGACCCAGAAACGGCGGTATTGCAGGTTCGGCAGGAACCGGCGCTTGGTTTTGTTGTTGGCGTGGGAAACGTTGTTCCCGACCATGGGCTTCTTGCCCGTGACTTCGCAGACGCGTGCCATGAGGACACTCCGATACTTGTCATCCGGCGACCGTCCCAATCGTCCCGACCTTGCTGTCGGATCGCGGGCGGCGGCCTCACCTCGCCATAGGGTGGCGGTTTCCCATCTTCCCCGCGTCGAGATCCTTCACAGGTTGTCGGCGCAGGAAAACGGCGAGTGTAGCAGAAATAGGCCGGCCCGCGCAAAGGCGGGCCGCCTGGAGTGGAGCGACGCCGCAGCGTGGCGCCAAGCTCGCCGGGCTCAGCCCGCTTCCTGCTCCAGGAAGCGCTGAGCGTCGAGCGCCGCCATGCAGCCGGTGCCGGCACTGGTGATGGCCTGGCGATAGACATGGTCCTGCACGTCACCGGCGGCGAAGACACCCGGCACGCTGGTCATCGTGGCGAAGCCTTCCAGGCCGCTCCTCGTGCGGATGTAGCCATCCTTCATCTCGATCTGGCCGGCGAAGATGTCGGTGTTGGGCTTGTGGCCGATGGCAATGAAGCAGCCTTGCAGCTTGACGTCCGTGGTGGTGCCGTCCTGCGTGCTCCTGATGCGCACGCCGGTGACGCCGCTGGCATCGCCCAGCACCTCGTCCAGCGTGTGGAACAGGTGCAGCTCGATCTTGCCGGCCTTGACCTTGTCCATCAGCTTGTCGACCAGGATGGGCTCGGCGCGGAACTTGTCGCGGCGGTGGATCAGGTGGACCTTGCTGGCGATGTTGGACAGGTACAGCGCTTCCTCGACCGCGGTGTTGCCGCCGCCCACCACGCAGACTTCCTGCTCGCGATAAAAGAAGCCGTCGCAGGTGGCGCAGGCGCTGACGCCGCGGCCCATGAAGGACTCCTCGGACGGCAGGCCCAGGTACTGCGCCGACGCGCCGGTCGCGAGGATCACCGCGTCGGCGGTGTAGACGGCGCTGTCGCCGGTCAGGGTGAAGGGGCGCTTGGAGAAGTCGACGCTGTTGATGTGGTCGAAGACGATCTCGGTCTGGAAGCGCTCGGCATGTTGCTGGAAGCGCTGCATCAGCTCGGGACCTTGCACGCCCATCACGTCGGCGGGCCAGTTGTCGACCTCGGTGGTGGTCATCAGCTGACCCCCTTGCGCCATGCCGGTGACCAGCAGCGGCTTGAGGTTGGCGCGGGCCGCATAGATGGCGGCGGTGTAGCCGGCGGGACCGGAGCCGAGGATCAGCAGTTGGGCGTGTCGGGTGTTTTGGCTCATGACAGGCAATTGGGGATGCGCACAGTGGACGCAAGGGTCGACAGCCTACGGCCGTTACAGCGTTGACCCTATGAACAGCCGTGAACAAATTGGCACAATGCATCCATTCTAGGTGGCGGGTCCCTCTGCCATCCTGACAACCACGATTGACCCTAACCCCCGACAGGAGGCATCCCTTCATGGCCATGTTGTCCAACTTGGATCTGATCCGCAGGGTTCCCTTGTTCTCCCTGCTGACCGCCGACCAGGCCCAGTCCATCGCGGACAGCGTCGTCAAGCGGCGCTTCAAACGCGGCGAGTTGATCGTCGAGCAGGGGACCAAATCCAACGCGCTCTTCATCCTCCTGAACGGCCGCGCCCGCGTGCTGACCGCCGACAGCCGCGGTCGCGAGGTGATCCTCGCGGTGCTGCAGCCCGGCGACTATGTCGGCGAGATGAGCCTCATCGACAACGAGCCGCATTCGGCGACGGTGCGCGCCGAGGTGCAGACCGACATGCTGGTGCTCGGTCGCGCCGATTTCGCACGCGGCCTGCCGGAGCCGTCGAGCCTGGCCTACGGCATCCTGCGCGGCCTGGTCGCCCGCCTGCGCAACGCCGACCGGCAGATCGAGTCGCTCGCGCTGCTCGACGTCTACGGCCGCGTCGCCCGCACGCTGCTGGACATGGCAGAGGAAGAGAAGGGCGTGAAGATCATCCGCGGCAAGGTGTCGCGCCAGGACATGGCCAAGGTCGTCGGGGCTTCGCGCGAGATGGTCAGCCGCGTCATGAAGGACCTCGAGGACAAGGGCGTGATCGAGACGCTCGAGAACGGCTCGGTGGTCATCAAGGAACGCCTGCAGCACGATTGAGGCGCCAACGTTTCTTCACCATGGCGCCCGGCCCCGCGTCTGAGACGCGGGGCGCTTGCGTCACAATCGCGGGATGAGTTTTCCCGGTTCCCTGCTGGGCGGCGGTGACGACGCCGCCACGCCGCCTGAGCGTCCCGCGCCGGCGCGCAAGTCCAAGAAGGCCGCGGCGGCTGTCGCGGTGCCCACGCCGCCCAGCCCGCTGCGCACGCCGCTGTGGCTGCTTGTCGGCGCGCTGGTCTGGTGCCTGGTCTTGCTCGCGATGGTCAGCCATGACCGCGCCGACGCCGCGTTCAGCACCGCCGGCATCGCCGGGCCGACGCGCAACCGCGTCGGATCGCTCGGCGCCTGGATCTCCGACCTGATGCTCTTCGGCTTCGGCTACTCCTGCTGGTGGCTGATGCTGGTGTCGCTGCGCGCCTGGTTGAGCGGCTTGGCGCGCCTGCTGCGCGCCGACGGCAGCCCGATGCCGACGTTGAAGGAGCGCCTGCCGGCGATCGGCGGCCTCGCGCTGCTGATGGCGGCGAGTTGTGCGCTCGAGTGGACGCGCCTGTACGGCTGGGAGTCGCACCTGCCTGGCCATGCCGGCGGCGTGCTGGGCTACCTGCTGGGGCCGGCCAGCATGAAGCTGCTGGGCTTCGCTGGCTCGGGTGTCGTATGGATCGCCGCACTGGTGGCCGGCGTGTCGCTGGCGCTGAAGTTCTCGTGGCTGAAGCTGTCCGAGCAGATCGGCGCCTCGATCGAGCGCCTGATCGAGAGGCGCGAGGTCCGCCGCGAGATCGCCGAGGACAAGCGCGTCGGCAAGGAAGCCAAGCGCGAGCGCGAGGCGATCGTCGAGGTCGAGCGCCAGGTCGAGGAGGAGCACCACATCCCGATCGTCATCGAGCCGCCGGTGGTCGAGGTGCCCAAGTCCACCCGCGTGATCAAGGAGCGTCAGCAGACGCTCTTCACCGATCCCGCTGACGCCAAGCTGCCGCAGGTCGACCTGCTGGACGCGCCACCGCCGCGCATCGAAACCGTCACGCCCGAGTCGCTGGAAATGACCAGCCGCATGATCGAGAAGAAGTTGAAGGACTTCGGTGTCGAGGTGCGGGTGGTGGCGGCTTCGCCCGGGCCGGTGATCACCCGCTACGAGATCGAGCCGGCCACCGGCGTGAAGGGCGCGCAGATCCTGGGCCTGGCCAAGGACCTGGCGCGCTCGCTGAGCCTGGTGTCGATCCGCGTGGTCGAGACCATCCCGGGCAAGAACTACATGGCGCTGGAGCTGCCCAACGCGCGGCGCCAGACGATCCGGCTGTCGGAGATCCTCGGCTCGCAGGTCTATGCCGACGCGGCATCGCCGCTGACGATGGGCCTGGGCAAGGACATCGTCGGCATGCCGGTCGTGGCCGACCTGGCGAAGATGCCGCACTGCCTGGTCGCCGGCACCACTGGTTCGGGCAAGTCGGTGGGCATCAACGCGATGATCCTGTCGCTGCTGTACAAGGCCGAGGCCCGCGACGTCCGCCTGATCCTGATCGACCCCAAGATGCTGGAAATGAGCGTCTACGAGGGCATCCCGCATCTGCTGGCCCCGGTCGTCACCGACATGAAGCAGGCCGGCAACGCGCTGAACTGGTGCGTCAACGAGATGGAGCGGCGCTACAAGCTCATGTCCAAGATGGGCGTGCGCAACCTGGCCGGCTACAACAAGAAGATCGCCGACGCGGCCGAGCGCGAGGAGAAGATCCCCAACCCGTTCAGCCTGACGCCGGAAGAGCCGGAGCCGCTGGAACGGCTGCCGCACATCGTCGTCGTCATCGACGAACTGGCCGACCTGATGATGGTGGTCGGCAAGAAGATCGAGGAACTGATCGCCCGTCTGGCCCAGAAGGCCCGTGCCGCGGGCATCCACCTGATCCTGGCCACGCAGCGTCCGTCGGTGGACGTGATCACCGGCCTGATCAAGGCCAACATCCCGACGCGCCTGTCCTTCCAGGTCTCGAGCAAGATCGACTCGCGCACCATCCTCGACCAGATGGGCGCCGAGGCGCTGCTGGGCATGGGCGACATGCTCTACATGGCGTCGGGTACCGGGCTCCCGGTGCGGGTGCACGGCGCGTTCGTCAGCGACGACGAAGTGCATCGCGTCGTCGACTACCTGAAGGAGCAGGGCGGCGAGCCCAACTACATCGAGGGCATCCTCGAGGGCGGCGTGCTCGACGGTGACGGCGGCGGCGACGGCCTGCCCGGCCTGGCCGCCGGCGGCGACGGCGAGTCCGATCCGATGTACGACCAGGCCGTGGCGGTGGTGTTGCAGCACAAGCGGGCGTCGATCTCGCTGGTGCAGCGCCACTTGCGCATCGGCTACAACCGGGCCGCCCGCTTGCTGGAGCAGATGGAGAAGTCGGGCCTGGTGTCGTCGATGGCCACCAACGGCAACCGCGACATCATCGTGCCCAAGCGGGACGAATGAACGGCGCCAGGCGCCGCATCCCGCTCCGTCCAAGAACCCTCGCCATCGTCGAAGAGCATCCGATGACCCATTCGCTCCTTTCCCTGCCGGTCCGCGGTCTGCGCGCCGCCCTGAGCCGAGGGCTCGCGGGCGCGGCGCTGCTGGGCGCCGCCGCGATGGCCCATGCCGACGGCGTGAGCGCGCTGCAGCAGTTCGTGACCGAGGTGAAGAGCGGCCGTGCCAGCTTCACGCAGACGGTCACCGCGCCTGACGGCAAGCGCAAGAAGACCACCACCGGCACCTTCGAGTTCCAGCGGCCGAACCAGTTCCGCTTCGCCTACGCGAAGCCGGCCGAGCAACTCATCGTGGCAGACGGCAAGGAGGTCTGGATCTACGACCCGGACCTGCAGCAGGCCACGGTGCGGCAGATGGACCAGGCGCTGGGCGCGACGCCGGTGTCGCTGCTCGCCGGGGGCGACCTGTCGCGCGACTTCACGCTGAAGGCGCTGCCGGCGGCCAATGGGCTGGACTGGGTGCAGGCGACGCCGCGGCGCAACGACAGCGGCCTGCAGAGCCTGAAGCTCGGCTTCAAGGGGCGCGAGCTGTCGGCGCTGGAGATCGTCGACGGTTTCGGCCAGCAGTCGGTGATGCAGTTCAGCGCGGTGGAACCCAATGCCAAGGTGTCCGCCGAGCGCTTCCGCTTCACGCCGCCGCCGGGCACCGACATTGCGCGCCAGCCCTGACGGACCTTCGAGCCTGCATCGATGAGCAACGCGTCGCTCTTTCCGGACGAGTTCGATCCCGTTCCCAGCGCGCCGCCGGCGATGGCCACGCCCGGCAAGCACGCACCGCTGCCGGAACGGCTGCGGCCGCGGCAGCTCGATGAGGTCGTCGGCCAGCGCCATCTGCTGGGACCCGGCATGCCGCTGCGCGTCGCACTGGAGAGCGGCCGGCCGCATTCGATGATCCTGTGGGGCCCGCCGGGCGTCGGCAAGACGACGCTGGCACGGCTGATGGCGCAGTTCTTCGACGCGCAGTTCATCGCGATCTCGGCGGTCCTGGGCGGCGTCAAGGACATCCGCGAGGCGGTCGAGCGGGCCCTGGCCGCGGCCGGGCAGGGGCGTCGCACGATCGTGTTCGTCGACGAGGTCCACCGCTTCAACAAGGCGCAGCAGGACGCCTTCCTGCCGCATGTCGAGTCCGGGCTGTTCAGCTTCATCGGCGCGACGACGGAGAACCCGTCCTTCGAGGTCAATTCGGCGCTGCTGTCGCGCGCGACGGTGCATGTGCTGAAGTCGCTCGACGAGCAGGACATGCGCGAGCTGCTGGCGCGCGGCCGCGAGGCGCTCGGCGCGCCGCCGGTCAGCGAGGCCGCCACCCAGCGCCTGATCGGCTATGCCGATGGCGATGCGCGGCGTCTGCTCAACACGCTGGAGACGGTGGCGCAGCTGACGCCGGCGGACACGGCGGAGATCGACGAGGCGCTGCTGGAGCGCACCCTCGGCGAGCAGCTGCGGCGCTACGACAAGGGCGGCGACCAGTTCTACGACGTGATCTCGGCCTTGCACAAGTCGGTGCGGGGCTCCAACCCGGACGCGGCGCTGTACTGGCTGGTGCGCATGCTCGATGGTGGCGTGGACGCGCGCTACATCACCCGGCGCCTGATCCGCATGGCCAGCGAGGACATCGGCAACGCCGATCCGCGCGCGCTGCGGATCTGCCTGGACGCCGCCGAGACCTACGAGCGCCTGGGCTCGCCGGAAGGCGAGCTGACCTTGGCCCAGGCGGTCGTGTACCTGGCGATCGCGCCGAAGTCCAACGCCGTCTACAACGCCTACAACCAGGTGCGCGCGCTGATCAAGCAGGACAGCTCGCGACCGGTGCCGGTGCATCTGCGCAACGCGCCGACGCGGCTCATGAAGGAGCTGGGCTACGGCAAGGCCTACCGCTACGCGCATGACTTCCCGGGCGCCTACGTGGCGGGCGAGCAGTACCTGCCGGACGGCCTGGAGGACCAGCGCTTCTACGAGCCGGTGCCGCGCGGCCTGGAGATCAAGATCGGCGCCCGGCTGGACGAGCTGCGACGGCTCGACGCCGAGGCGCTCGGCCAGGACGGCGACGGCGACAGCTCGTCCCGTCGCGCCGAGAACCGCGAGGACTGAACATGGGCGCGGCGTGGCGAGCCTCCATCGCGACGCGCCCGGCGCGCGCCGCACAGGCTGTCGCGTGGACACCCGAGCTCGGCCTCCGCGGGATCCTGGGCGTGGCCCTCGCCCTGGGACTGGTGCTGGGCCTGCTCGCGACCGTGCCGGCCGCGCAGGCGGCGGCCGCCAAGCCGGCACCGGTCGTGCGTCCGGCGCAGCCGCCCGAAGGGCCGACGCTGACGCGCATCCGCGAGACCGGCGTCATCGTCATCGGCTACCGCCCGGCGTCGGCGCCGTTCTCCTACCTTGACGCGCAACTGCGGCCCACCGGTTATTCGGTCGAACTGTGCGAGCGGGTGATCGCCTCGCTGCGCACCCGGCTGAAGCTGCCCGATCTCGAGGTGCGGCGCGTGGCGGTGGGCTCGGCGACGCGAATGCCGATGGTCAGCAACGGCACGCTGGACATGGAGTGCGGCATCACCACCAACACCGCGGAGCGGGCGCGCAGCCAGGCCTTCTCGGTGACGATCTTCGTGGCCGAGACCAAGCTGATGACGCGTCATGGCGAGAAGGTGCAGAGCCTGGGCGACCTGCGCGGCCGGCCGGTGGTGAGCACCATCGGCACGACCAGCATCCAGCACCTGGCCAAGGTCAACGAGCAACTCGGCCTGGGCATCCGCATCGTCGCCGGGCTGGACGATCCGGACGCGTTCCAGCTGCTGCGCAGCGGCCGCGCCGATGCCTTCATGATGGACGACGTCATCATCCGCAGCCTGCTGGCGCAGCAGGGCGCGGCGGTCTCGCCCGACGACTACGTCATCTCCGATCGCGCGTTGACGGTGGAGCCCTATGCGATCGGATTGAACCGCGACGATCCGATGTTCAAGACCATGGTCGACGACGTGCTCGTCGGCCTGTACCGCAGCGGCGAGATCCACACGATCTACAGACGCTGGTTCGAGTCCCCGCTGCCGCCCAACGGCATCAACCTAAAGCTGCCGATGAACGCCGCTTTCCGGCGCGTGGTCGCGCAGCCGACAGATTCGCCCGACCCGGAACGCTATCGCTGATCGTGGCGGCGGAAGCCGGCGGCGCGGCGCGGTCGCTCGCGATCGCACCGGAGCAGCCCGACCGGCCATTCAGCAACTCGACGAAGCGCCGTGCGGCCAGGCCCAGCGGCCGGGTCTGGGTCCACACCACGTCGACATAGAGCTGCAGCGCGGTCGTGAAGTTGCCGGCGGGGATCTGGACCAGCTCGCCGGAGGCCAGTGACGCGCGCACGAATCCGGACGGCAGCCAGGCCCAGCCGAGCCCGGCCGACACCATGCGCAGCGCCGCGACCGGACTGTCGGTGCGCCACTGCACCCGCGAGACCGAGATCCGCTTGTCGACGTCGCAGGCATCGCGGCCGGCGACCAGGATCTGGCGCTCGGCGATCAGGTGCTCGTCGCGCAGCGCCGCGGCCTCGCGGGCGAGCATGGGGTGCGAGGCAGCGGCCACGGCGACCAGCGTCTCGCGGGCCACTTCCTGGAATTGTTCGGAGGGATCCAGCCCCTGTCGCTCGAAGACCAGCGCCAGCTGCGCACGGCCGGACTTCAGCATCGCCAGGGCGTCCGCCTGCGGCGCGGTCAGCACTTCGATTGCCAGCAGCGGGAACTCGCCGGACAAGGTGATCAGCGCATCGCTCCATGGCGTGGCGGCCAGCAGCTCCGGCGCCACCGCGATCACCAGCGAGGGCTCCAAACCCTGCGTCATCGACAGCGCATGCCGGTTGAGCTGACCGAGCTGCTCGGCCAACCGGCGCGCCTGCGGCACCAGCGCGAGCGCCTGGGGCGTGGGGACAGGTTCGCGACCGGCGCGGTCGAAGAGCGGCAAGTCGAGTTCGGCCTCCAGGTGCGCGATCGTCATGCTGACCGCCGACGGCACCCGGCCCAGTGCGCGGGCAGCGGCCGAGAACGAGCCGTGGTCGATCGCCGCGAGGAAGACGCGGACGTTGTCGAGGTCGAAAGCCATGGCGATGTCTCGGAGTTGGTGTCGATCTGTCAGTGGAGCTGATGGATTCTGACTTCAGCTATCAGCGTTGTCGAACATACAGTGCCCCCCATCGTGAATCAAGACCTCGAGCCGCAGACGGCCGGCGCCGCAGGCGGAGGTCTCAGACAAGGAGTTCGACATGGTGTGGGGTGTGCTGTTCCTGGCCGGGCTGTTCGAGGTGGGCTGGGCCGTCGGCCTGAAGTACACCGACGGCTTCACGCGGCCGTGGCCGACGGTGGGTACCGTGCTGGCGATGGTGACCAGCGTGGTGCTGCTGGGCTGGGCGCTGAAGCACCTGCCGGTCGGGACGGCCTATGCGATCTGGACGGGGATCGGCGCGGTCGGCACCGCGATCGCGGGCATCGTGCTGCTGGGCGAGTCCGCGTCGCCGGCCCGGCTGGCCTGCATCGGACTGATCGCCGCAGGCATCGTCGGACTCAAGATGGTGTCGTCCCAGTGAGCCATCGGTCGGGCTCGCCGGCCGGCAGTCGCCGCTGGGCGGTCTGACCCGAACTCGGCGATACGCGCTCGATTGCGCGCCGGGCTCAACGGAAGGCCTTCAGCGCCTCGCGCCCGACAGGCGTGAGGAAGGGCTGGATGACGTCGATCGGCAGCGCGATGTCCTCGGCGCAGGGCGTCATCGCGTAAGAGGTCCCTCCTTCGAAGACGATCTGTCCGGCCGCCGCGTGGACGGCACGACCATCCCACCGAATCGCGTCGCGGCAGTCGGCATCCGGGCCGTTGGGTGTGCGCTCGTAGGCGTTCATCAGCAGGCGGCCGAGCGCGGAGGACTTCGGGATCTCCTGGCGCAGTTCGGGGAGGAGCCAGTTGGCGGTGTCCACGGCGGCGCCGGTGTCGAGGCGGTAGGTGGCGAAGTGGTTGCCATGCCAGGGATGCGCCCCGCCGCAATAGCCCTCAATGGAGGTCTGGATGACGGCGAAGCTCGCATTCCAGGCGGTGACCGATTGGACCTGAGAGGAGCCGTAGCCGGCGCCGACGCCGCGATCCTGGCGTCCTGCCGCGACGCACTCCAGATGCTCCATGACCGCGTCGACGGCCTTGGCCTGCAGGGTGGCGTTGAGCGCATCGATGCCGGGCCCGCTGCCGATCAGCCGCACGCCTTGATGCGTGGTACCGAGCGACTGCCCAGGTGTCCTGGCCCCGTCCGGCACGGTGTAGGTGAGGTGTTCGAACCGCCGCCCGTCGATCGCGCCGGTCTTGTCGAGCCTGGGCCTCAGGCCAGCCTTGCGGGGCGTGCCGTAGGCCTCGGCCGGAATCGCGGTCGCGGCGATCGGCAGCCGCTTGGCACCGTCCGGAGAGCGCCATTCGCCGCGCAGCGTGGACGTGTCGCAGGTCAGGGTCAGCCATCCGGTGTGGCGCTCGCGCGCATCGAGTTCCTGCCAGACGTCGGTCTTCGGATCACGCACCAGGGTGAGGTCGTCCAGCGAGTTGCGGTAGTAGTAGCGACCCATCGCTGGCTGGTCGTTCTGAGCTGCATTCAGCGCGATCGACACCGGCGTGCCGCCGATCGTCCCGCGCCAGGCGCCTGCGACGCAAGCGTCCGTCGCCGCGGCCGATACGAGCGGAAGGAGTGCCGCCGTGAGTCCCGCAGCCATGCGCGGATAACCATGGCGCCGGCGCTGCCCACGATCCGGGTGAGGGCCAAGGCGGGCGGGGAGGGAGGGGAGACTGCAAGCGCGCATGCCCGCGACTGTAGTCGCGGCAGGGCATGGGACTTGCCGTCGATCCTCATCCAGACAGCAGGAGCCACCCATGCCCGACTTCGATGAACGCAGAGACCAGGCCTATGACCGCGAACAGGAAGCCGCCTATTGGCGTGAGCACTACGCCAAGCGGCCTTACGTGCAACCCACCGACACGCATGACGACTTCGGCCCGGCGTATGCCTATGGCGTCGATGCCTTCGCGCGCTATCCCGACCGCGACTTCGATGATTTCGAGGCCGAGCTGCACCGCGACTGGGGCGAGCAGCGCAAGGGATCGTCGTTGGACTGGGCGCGCGCCAAGCCCGCCGTGAAGGATGCATGGCAGCGCATCAAGGAGGCATCGAACATGCCGCCGTCGACGCGCTGAGGGGCGAGGCGCCGCCGCGCCGGCGGCTCGCCGCTACTTCTTCTCTTCCAGCGAGCGCCGCACGGCCTCCATCGGATCCTCGGCCTCGGACGCTGGCGCCGAGGCCGGGTCGCCCGGCGCGGAGGCGGCCGACGCGGCCTCCGGCGGCAATCCGAACAGCGCGTTCGTGTCCGCGTTCGGATCGACGCGGTCGGCCTGTCCGGCATCGATGCCTTGCAGCATCTCGGTGGCCTTGTCCATGTCGACTGCCTCGGCCTTGTCGAGGAACGCGGTCACCGTCACCGGGAAGAAGATGACGATCGCCACCAGGATCAGCTGCATCGCCACCCAGGGGATGGAGCCCAGGTAGATGTCGCTCGACAGCACCCGCCGCGGCAGCGCGCCGGTCTTGAACAGCGAGTCCGAAATCCCCCGCAGGTAGAACAGGGCGAAGCCGAAGGGCGGGTGCATGAAGCTGGTCTGCATGTTCACGCACAGCATCACGCCGAACCACACCAGGTCGATGCCCATCTTGTCGGCCACCGGTCCGAGCAGCGGCAGGATGATGAAGGCGATCTCGAAGAAGTCCAGGAAGAACGCCAGGAAGAAGATGAACAGGTTCACCACGATCAGGAAGCCGATCTGGCCTCCCGGCAGGCTGGTCAGCATGTGCTCGATCCACTTGC
This sequence comes from Roseateles chitinivorans, assembly GCF_002761755.1. Classification (GTDB taxonomy): domain Bacteria; phylum Pseudomonadota; class Gammaproteobacteria; order Burkholderiales; family Burkholderiaceae_C; genus Roseateles; species Roseateles chitinivorans. Next base: position 79,366 of record NZ_PEOG01000006.1, on the reverse strand, counting down.
CGCCTTCGACGCCCTGGAACACCAGCGAGAAGGTGCGCGAGCCGATCAGGATGAACACCACCATCGCGGTGATGCGCATCGTGCCGATCATGGCCTCCCGGACCACCGGCCAGTTCAGGCGCCGGTGCGAGGCGGCCAGGATGAAGGCGCCCACCGCGCCCATCGCGCCGGCCTCGGTCGGCGTGCAGATCGCCGTGTTGATGCCGGGCAGGCCGCCCATCGAGCCCAGCACCGCGAAGATCAGCACCGCCGACGGGATGATGCCGCGCAGGCACTTCTTCCACAGCGCCCAGCCGTCCAGGGTGCGTGCCTCCTTGGGCACGCCCGGCACGTGCTCGGGCTTGAGCCGCGACAGCGCGAAGGTGTAGAGCGCGAAGATCAGCACCTGCAGGATCGACGGCCCCCAGGCGCCCTTGTACATGTCGCCCACCGGCTTGCCGAGCTGGTCCGCCAGCACCACCAGCACCAGCGAGGGCGGTACTAGCTGGGTGATCGTCCCGGAGGCGGCCAGCACGCCGGTCGCGTAGCGCATGTTGTAGCCGTAGCGCATCATCACCGGCAGCGAGATCATCGCCATCGCGATCACCTGGCCGGCCACCGTGCCGGTGATCGCCCCCAGGATGAAGCCGACGATGATGACCGAGTAGCCCAGCCCGCCGCGCACCGGACCGAAGAGCTGGCCCATCGAATCGAGCATGTCCTCGGCCAGCCCGCACTTCTCGAGCAGCGCGCCCATCAGGGTGAAGAACGGAATCGCCAGCAGCAGGTCGTTGGACAGAATGCCGAAGACGTTCTGAGGCAGCGCCGTCATGAACTCCGGCGGGAACCAGCCCTGGCTCACCGCGAAGAATCCGCAGGCCAGGCCCAGGGCAGCCAGCGAGAAGGCCACGGGGAAGCCGATCAGCATGATGATGATCAGCCCCGCGAACATCAGCGGGGGAAACTGCTCCATCGTGATCATTGCAGTGGCCTCTCGTAGTGGGTGTCCATCTCGACGAGATGGGCCAGGTAGCCGAGGCGCTTGATCACCTCCGAGAGTCCTTGCAGGAACACCAGCCCGAAGCCGACCGGCAAGGTCAGCGCGGCCGGCCAGCGGATCAGCCCGCCGGCGTTGCCCGACACCTCACCGCTGGTGAACAGCTTGTGCAGGTAGCCGCCCAGGCCGAGCGACGCGATCGTGTCGTCCGGTCGCATGCCGGTCATGAGCTTGCCCAGGAAGAAGTCCCAGGACAGCCAGCCCGCGTAGGCCATCACCGGGATCAGGAAGACGAGCAGGCCGAACAGGTCGATGTAGACCTTGCCGTGACCGCGCCAGCGCGCGTAGAGGATGTCGACCCGCACATGCTCGTTCAGGCGCAGCACCTGGGCCGCGCCGCCCATCACGCAGACGGCGAACAGGTACCACTGGATCTCGAGGAAGGCGTTGGAGCTGATGTCCAGCCCGTAGCGAATCACCGCGTTGGCGGCGCTGATCAAGCACGACAGCAGGACGGCCCAGGCGGCAAGCGTGCCGAACCGGTCCGTCAGCCAGTCGATGCCCTTGGCGAAAGCAAGCAGGGCGTTCATCGACGAATCCACATCTCCATGGGAGCCCGCGACGGGGAGGGCTCGTTTCTTGTCGTAGACGCGGACTGTAGCCAGCGGGGGCTGACGAGGACCTGATTTCGTACGCTGTTTCGGGAAAGCCCTGAGGCAGGCAGAGGGGAAGGAAAAAGGCCCCGGTCGAGGACCGGGGCCTTGGATGCCCGTGCCGGGCAAGGTCGTCGTGGCGCTTCAGGCGTCGAGCTGCATCGCCGAAGCGAAGAGCTTGGTGGAGCGTGCGCCGGAGCGGCAGAACGCCAGCACCGGCTTGGGCGCCGCGTCGAGCAGCGCGCGCATCGCGGCGATCTCTTCCGGCGACTGGTAGCCGCCTTGCACCGGCAGGTGGTGATAGACCAGGCCCGCCGCCTCGGCCGCGACGCGGACCTGCTCGCTGGTGGGCTGGTCCGGCCCGCCCTCGAAATCGGGGCGGTTGTTGATCACCGACTTGAAGCCGGCCGCGGCCAGCGCGGCCATCGTGTCCGGCGTCAGCTGCGGCGCGACGCAGAAATCGGGCGTCAGTTGTTGAACGGTCAGTTCCATCGGGGCTCCTGTCGTTGAATCGGAAGCGGGCCCGAGGGCTCAGCCCGCCAGCGCGGCCTTCACCGCGGCGGAGACCAGGCCCATGTCGGCCTTGCCCGCGAGCTTGCCCTTCACCGCGCCCATCACCTTGCCCATGTCGGCCGGGCCCTTGGCGCCCAGTTCGGCCACGATCGCGGCGACTTCGGCCTTGATTTCATCCTCGCTCAGGCGCTGCGGCAGATAGACCTCCAGCACCTTCAGCTCGGCGGTTTCCTTGTCGGCCAGATCCTGGCGGCCGGCAGCGGTGAACTGGCTGATCGAGTCCTTGCGCTGCTTTATCAGCTTGTCGACGATGCCCACCAGCATCACGTCGTCCACCGTCACGCGCTCGTCCACTTCCTTCTGCTTCACCGCGGCCAGCAGCAGACGGATCGTGCCCAGGCGCTCGCTGTCCTTGGCGCGCATCGCCGTCTTCATGTCTTCGGTGATCTGTTCCTTCAGGCTCATGAGGGCTCCTTGCTTCTCTCTCGAAATGTGCGTCGCGGTCATGCGGGATCCTGGATCACCGCGGACCGGTCCGGCGCGGAGACAAAAAAGCCCGCGGCAGCGTCCTGCGCGGGCTTTCTGTGCTGTTCGGGCGGTGGGGAGCGCTCAGTGAGGGTCCCCGGTGCCGAAGCGGTCCGATCGTTCGATCAGTACAGCTTCTTGGGCAGCTGCATGCTGCGCACGCGCTTGTAGTGGCGCTTCACGGCGGCCGCCTTCTTGCGCTTGCGCTCGGCGGTCGGCTTCTCGTAGAACTCGCGGGCGCGCAGCTCGGTGAGCAGGCCCAGCTTCTCGATGGTGCGCTTGAAGCGGCGCAGGGCCACGTCGAACGGCTCGTTTTCTTTGACGCGAATGGTGGTCATGAAATTCCTTCAAATAGCGCTCGGTGTTCGCGAGGAAGGGCTTGCCTTCGAAGCGGAGTATCCGGATTCCACTTCCGAATCGACGCGCAGGGTTTGCCAGCAAAACGCGGATTCTAGCCTCATTTTTGACCGTCCGCCAAATTGAACCGCGTCAACGCGCGCCAGCCCGTGAGAGCGCGGAGGACCGGCCCCCGCGTTCAGCGCGGCCATCGCCGATTCCCTCGCCATCCGGTGTGACTTTTTCACGCCCCGCTGCCGCGCGCGCCTCGGGTCGGCCTGCTGGGCGAAATGCATCGCTCTCGTCCTCCGTGCCGGCAAGCTAGGATGCCTGACCCCAAGCTTAGGGGGAGGGAGCCCCGGTCACCGTCGGCGGCACTTGCCCGGGCGACCGGCACCCATCTACATTCGATCCACCACCATTCGACCGCCAGGGGGTCCCTGGCTCGGCCCGACCCATGGAATTAAACGCCGCCGCGACGCCCGCGCCCGCCAGTTTCGATGCTTGGCTGGCGTCGTCGGGATCGCCCCAGGCACCCGTCGCGGCCGGCCTGCTCAGCCTGCTGGAGCCGACCGGTGCCTGCCTGACCGTGAAGTCGATGGCCACCGGTCGCTACGTCTTCGCGAGCCCCGCCATGGGCGAGCTGTTCGGCCGCGTCGAGGCCGGCATCGTCGGGGCGACCGACGCGGACCTGATGCGCGGCGACGAGGTGCAGGCGATGCGTCGCTCCGAGCAGGCCACGCTGGCCCAGCGCGGCGTCGTGAGCTCGGAGCATCGCCTCGAGATCGGCGGCCGCCGCCGCGAGTTCATGGTCATGCGCTTCCCGCTGGGCCAGGAGCATGTGATGGCCTTGTGGAACGACAAGACCGAGGAACGCCATCGCGAGACACATCTGCAGCGCGCGCTGCAGCAACTGGAGCAGCAGCAGAAGTCGCTGGAGCAGATGCGCCGCGAGTTGCAGCAGGGCAGCGGCCGCGACGAGGTGTCCGGGCTCTACATGCGCGCGCAGTTCGATGACCAGTTGCTGCGCGAGATCGATCTCTCGACGCGCGAGCACCGCGAATTCACGCTGGTGCTGATCGCGCTGGATCCGGTCTCGGCCGAGGCGGGGTTGGCCGAGGAAGCGCGTCAACGCCTGCTCGAAGGCCTGGGCCGCATGCTGCGCGCCAACACCCGCGCGATGGACGCCGCGTGCCGCATCGGGGACGACCTGTTCGCGGTGCTGCTGTCCGGCGTGGGCCTGGCGACGGCCCATGCGCGCATGGAGCAGCTGCGCCGCCAGTGCCATGCGCAGATCGTGGTGCTGCATGGCCAGGACATCGGGCTGTCCTTGTCGATGGGCGTGGCCAGTTTTCCGCACACCGCGTCGCGCCAGGAGGAACTTCTGGGCGCCGCCGAGATGGCGGTCAAGGAAGCCCAGCGGCGAGGCGGCAACCAGGTCGTGCTGGCCTCGATCCCGTTCGGCATGGGCGGCTGAGGCTGCCGCCGTCGCGGCGAGCAGCCCTCGCGCGCCGTCCAGCGCGCGTGCGGCTCAGGCCAGCAGCGCCTGCAGGTGAAACCATTCCGCCGGCGTCACCGGCGTGATCGACAGGCGGTTGCCCGGCTGCAGCGTGCGCATCTGCGCCAGTGCGGGATCGCGCTTCATCTCCGCCAGGCTCAGCAGCCGCGTCTTGCGCACGAAGCGCACGTCCACATGCTGCCAGCGAGGTTCCTCGCGTCTGGACTTGGGATCGAAGTAGGGGCTCGCCGGGTCGAACTGCGTGGCGTCCGGGTAGGCGGTGCTGCTGACTTCGGCGAAGCCGGCGATGCCCGGTTCCGGACACGACGAGTGATAGAACAGCACGCCGTCGCCGATGCGCATCTGGTCGCGCATGAAGTTGCGCGCCTGGTAGTTGCGCACGCCGGTCCAGGGCAGCTTGCCCGCAGCCTGGAGGTGATCGATCGAGGCCTCGTCCGGCTCGGACTTCATCAGCCAGTATTGCGGCGCGACGCCGGCGGGCTGGGAGGACTGGGCAGTGCTCAAGGTGAAACCCCCGCGAAATCGGCTTCGCCCGGGGGGCGGCCGATCGACCATGAAAAAACCGCGCTCTGAGCGGTCAGGCGCGGTTTCGGGAAGAGGTGTCCACGGCGAGCCGTGAGCCGCATTCCTGAACCCTAGGGGTACAGGTGGGCGAGGTCAGCAAGGCTTCGGGTTCATCTGACGCGAGACGCTCACACCAGCCGTGCAATGTTCCAAGCCCTTGCTCGCGAGAGCATCGGTTCAAGGAAATATAAAACTCACGCGAACGCAGTGGACGGAGCGGATTCTACGCGGCGAGCCGCGACGATCACAGCAGTTGCCCGTCTTGCACCAGGGCTTCATCGAGCCGCTTCATCAGCGTTTCAAGATCCGGTGCAGACAGCTGTCCGGCACCCGTACCGTTGTCACCCGCCGTTGCATCGGTTGCATCGCCGGCTGCGGCCGAGGCGCCCGCCTCGGTCAGCGAATAGGCCAGGTTCAGCGCCGCCAGCACCGCGATGCGCTCGCGCGCCTTGATGCGGCCCGCATCGCGGATCGCGCACATCTCCTTGTCGACCCGAGCGACTGCCTTCTGCAGTGCGGCCTCTCCGCCTTCAGGGCAGCCGAGCAAGTAGCTCTGGCCCATGATCGTCACTTCCATTTGCTTCATGCGCCCGTCTTTCGAGAGTCAGTGGCCTCCGATCCGTCATTGCCCTCGAGGAGGTCGGCCGCTTCCAGCGGCAGGCGATCGAGCAGCGCGTCGATGCGCCCGCGCGCTGCGGCCAGGCGCGAACGCAGGCTGTCGCGTTCCAGCGTGAGCGCCTGCACCTGCTGTTCGAGCAGCGTGTTCGTGCGCTTCAGTTCCTCGTGGCGCACCAGCAGGCGCTCCACGCGGTCGACGAGGTCGTTGATGCTGGACATGGCTTCCCTGACGGATGGACGCGCGGATTGTAGGGGGCCGGGTTCGCTCAACGGGCCCCGGCCATCGGTGCGCTGTCACATTGCGCGACGACGGCGCAACGCTCGCACAGCGGACGGCGCGCCTGGCACACATAGCGCCCATGCAGGATCAGCCAGTGGTGGGCATCGACGAGGAATTCCGGCGGCACGCGCGCGAGCAACTGCTGCTCGACCTCCAGCACGTTCTTGCCCGGCGCCAGGCCGGTGCGGTTGCCGACGCGGAAGATGTGGGTGTCGACCGCCATCGTGGCCTCGCCGAAGGCCACGTTGAGCACCACGTTGGCCGTCTTGCGGCCGACGCCGGGCAGCGACTCCAGCGCCTCGCGGCTCTGCGGCACCGCGCCCCCGTACTGCTCCACGAGGATGCGGCAGGTGGCGTGCAGGTTCTTCGCCTTGGTCTTGTAGAGGCCGATCGTCTTGATGTACTCGGCGAGCCGCTCCTCGCCGAGCTCGAGGATCTTGCGCGGCGTGTTGGCCACGACGAACAGTCGGCGCGTCGCCTTGTTGACGCCGACGTCGGTGGCCTGGGCCGACAGCAGCACCGCGGCCAGCAACTCGAAGACGCTGGCGTACTCGAGTTCGGTCTGCGGCGACGGGTTGGCGGCGCGGAGGATCTCGAAGAACTCGCGGATCTGGGTCTTGTTCATGGCGATCGGTCATGCGAGCGGTCAGCGCGGGCGGGGTCGGACGGAGAGGGGACGAGGCGTGTGGCTCAGACGCCGCGCTTGGCCCGGGCGCGCGCGAGCGCGGCTTCGATGACGGCGCGCTTGCGATCGATCTGGGCCGTGTCGGTGAGCCGGGTTTCGGTCTCGAGGTGGTCGAGCTTGCGGCGCGCCTTCGCCTCCAGGCGGTCGTCGTGTTCGCGGCGATCGCGCTCGACGCGGATCTCATGCCAGCGGTAGCGCTCGCGGGCGCGCTCGGCCTGCGCCGGGCTCCAGGCAGACCAGCCGCTGCGTCCGGGCGTGACGTCGGCCAGCGAGATGCAGTCCACCGGGCAGACCGGGATGCAGAGTTCGCAGCCGGTGCAGTCCGCGTCGATGACGTGATGCATCAGCTTGTTGCTGCCCACGATCGCGTCGACCGGACAGGCCTTGATGCAGAGCGTGCAGCCGATGCACCAGTCCTCGTCGATGACCGCGAGCCGGCGCGGGCCCTCCAGGCCATGCTCCGGGTTGAGGGGCAGCAGCTCGCGGCCGGTGAGGGCGGCCAGTCGCGCGATGCCCTCGGCTCCGCCGGGCGGGCATTGGTTGATGGCGGCCTCGCCGCGCGCGATCGCATGCGCGTAGGAATGGCAATCGGGATATCCGCAGCGCGTGCACTGCGTCTGCGGCAACGCCTGGTTCAGGCGTTCGACGAGCGCGTCGAACGCGGCATCCGCCACGCCGGCGGACGGCGTGGCGGTCGGGTCAGCGGAGGTGGGGGAAGCGGGCGCGGCGGGGATCACTCGGTCGGCTTGCGCGACCGGCGCGCCGCCGGTCGGGCGACGCGCCTGGCCGCGGCGGGCTGGTGCAACGGGGCCGCATCGTACTTGGCAATGAAGTCGCGGATCACCGGGTACACCTTCTCGCGCCAGCGGCGGCCAGAGAAGATGCCGTAGTGACCGGCGCCGATCGCGTCGTAGTGGAACTGGTTGCTGGCGTCGATGCCGCTGCACAGCTCATGCGCCGCCTTGGTCTGGCCGGCGCCGGAGATGTCGTCCAGCTCGCCTTCCACCGTCAGCAGCGCGGTCTGCGTGATGTCCTGCGGACGCACCAGGTCGCCGCCGACATCCCAGGTGCCGTTGACCAGCGCGAAGTCCTGGAACACCGTCTTGATCGTGTCCAGGTAGTACTCGGCCGGCATGTCCAGCACGGCGTTGTACTCGTCGTAGAAGCGGCGATGGGACTCGGCGCTGTCGTCGTCGCCGCGGACCAGGTCGAGGAAGTAGTCGTAGTGCGAGGTCAGGTGACGGTCCGGATTCATCGCCACGAAACCGGTGTGCTGCAGGAAGCCCGGGTAGACCTCGCGCCCCGCGCCGGGGAAGTTGGTCGGCACCCGGTAGATGACGTTGTTCTCGAACCAGCTGTAGCTCTTGTTCATCGCCAGGTTGTTGACCGCGGTCGGACTCCTGCGGGCGTCGATCGGGCCGCCCATCATCGTCATCGACCGCGGCGTGACCTCGCCCTTGGACGCCATCAGCGAGATCGCCGCCAGCACCGGCACCGTGGGCTGGCAGACGGAGATCACATGGCAGTCCTGGCCGACATGGCGGATGAAGTCCTGGACGTAGTAGATGTAGTCGTCCAGGTGGAAGGGACCCGCCTCCATCGGCACCATGCGGGCGTCGGTCCAGTCGGTGATGTAGACCTTGTGGTCCTTGAGCAGCTGCTTGACGGTGTCGCGCAGCAGGGTGCTGTGGTGGCCCGACAGCGGCGCCACGACCAGCACCGTCGGCTGGGCCTTCATCTTGGCCAGCACGGCCGGGTCGTCGGTGTAGCGCTTGAAGCGCAGCAGGCGGCAGAAGGGCTTCTCCAGCGCCACCAGCTCCTGCACCGCGACGTCGATGCCGTCGACTTCCACGCTGGTGATCTCGAACTCCGGCTTCTCGTACTCCTTGGCCAGCCGGTGCATCAGGTCCAGGCCGGCCGACATCCGGTGCGACAGCGGCGTGTGCGCGAACGGCGACAGCGGATGGCTGTAGAGCTTGGCGGTGGCGCTGGCGAATTCGGAGAACGGGCTCAGCAGCGCGCGCTGGGTTTCATAAAGCTGGTAGAGCATCTGGCGGACCTCTCGAGGGGGAGTGAGGCGAAAGCTGGCACCCGTTGTGCAATGCAGCAATTCTAGGTCCCGGCCATCGGAAGTGTGTGTCGCCGGCGTGCCGTCTGGCGTCGCGGCAGGGACTTCGAACCGGCGGATTTCGCCATAAATGCGCAGGGCCGGTCCGCTTGCGGCGGAACCGACCCTGGGTTCGATGGCCGATCGTGCGATCAGCGCATCGAAATGTGGTGCCGAAGCGGAGATCCGCCGGCGATCAGCCCCGCTTGACCGCGGCGATCGCGGCGGCGACCGGCTTGAGGTTCTTGCTGTTGAGCGCCGCCACGCAGATGCGGCCGGAATCGACGCCGTAGACGCCGAACTCGGTGCGCAGGCGCTGCATCTGCTCGGCCGACAGGCCGCTGTAGCTGAACATGCCCTTCTGGCGGATGACGTAGCTGAGGTCGTCGGTGATGCCTGCGGCCTTGAGTTCGGCCACCAGCGCCTCGCGCATCTGCTTGATCCGCACCCGCATGCCGGCCAGTTCCTCTTCCCACTGGGCGCGCAGCGCCGGGGTGGAGAGCACGGTGGCGACGACCTGCGCGCCGTGCGTCGGCGGATTGGAGTAGTTGGTGCGGATCACGATCTTGAGCTGGCTCAGGACCTTGGTCGCTTCCTCGGCCGAGGCGCAAACGACGCTCAGCGCGCCGACGCGCTCGCCATAGAGCGAGAAGCTCTTGGAGAAGCTGGTCGAGACGAAGAAGTCCAGGCCGGCGGCCAGGAACTGCTGGATGACCGCGCCGTCCTCGGCGATGCCCTCGCCGAAGCCCTGGTAGGCCATGTCGAGGAAGGCGACCAGGCCCTTGGCCTTGACCACCTCGACCACCTGCGCCCACTGGGCGGGCGTCAGGTCGTAGCCGGTCGGGTTGTGGCAGCAGGCGTGCAGCACGACGACGGTGCCGGCGGCCGCGGCGTTCAGCGCGCCCAGCATGCCGTCGAAGTGGATGCCGCGGTTGGCGGCGTCGTAGTAGGGGTAGGTCTCGACCGGGAAGCCGGCGTTGGTGAACAGCGCGCGATGGTTTTCCCAGGACGGATCGGAGATCAGCACCGTCGCGCCGGGGTTCAGGCGCTTGAGGAAGTCGGCGCCGATCTTCAGGCCGCCGGTGCCGCCCAGGGCTTGCACCGTGGCGACGCGCTTGGCCTTGAGGACCTCGCTGTCGGCGCCGAAGACCAGGCCCTGCACCGCGCTGTCATAGGCGGCGATGCCGTCGATGGGCAGGTAGCCGCGCGGCTTGGGGGCGGCCTGCATCTGCGCTTCCGCCGCGGCCACGCAGGCCAGCAGCGGCAGCTTGCCGTTGTCGTCGTAATAGACACCGACGCCCAGGTTGACCTTGCTGGGGTTCGGGTCGGCGTTGAATTGCTCGTTCAGACCCAGGATGGGGTCGCGGGGGGCCATGGCGACGGCGGCGAACAGGGACATGGAGGCTTTCCTGACAGTGCGTTGGCAAGAGCGGGAAGGGCGCGACGGGAGAAACCCGCCCGGCTGCGCTACGCTGTCGCGTCCTGACGCCCGAGGCGCCTCCTGAGCGCCCAGCGAAGCCCGCCGATTGTAGGCAGGGAACATGCGTTGCCCCTGGGAAACCCTGATGAGCCGATCCACCGCCGCCACGCCCGCAACCCCCGCCGCCAAGGGGAAGAAGTCCGCTTCGCCCGAGGCGCAGACGCCCGAGGTGGGCGCGCCGCCGAAGGGCGAATTCGTCTCTTTCGAAGGCTCTCCCTTCCAGCTTTTCCAGCCTTATCCGCCTGCGGGCGACCAGCCGACCGCCATCCAGCAGCTGGTGGAGGGCGTCAACGACGGCGAGAGCTTCCAGACGCTGCTCGGCGTGACCGGCTCTGGCAAGACCTTCACCATGGCCAACACGATCGCGCGGCTGGGCAGGCCGGCGATCGTCTTCGCGCCGAACAAGACGCTGGCGGCGCAGCTGTACAGCGAGTTCCGCGAGTTCTTCCCGAAGAACGCGGTCGAGTATTTCGTCAGCTACTACGACTACTACCAGCCCGAGGCCTACGTGCCGCAGCGCGACCTGTTCATCGAGAAGGACAGCGCGATCAACGAGCAGATCGAGCAGCTGCGGCTGTCCTGCACCAAGAGCCTGCTGGAGCGGCGGGACGTGGTGATCGTGGCGTCCGTCTCGGCGATCTACGGCATCGGCAATCCGAGCGACTACCACCAGATGGTGATGACGCTGCGGGTGGGCGACAAGGTCGGTCAGCGGGACGTGATCCAGCAGCTGGCGCGCATGCAGTACACCCGCAACGAGATGGAATTCACCCGCGGCCACTTCCGCGTGCGCGGCGACACCATCGACGTGTTCCCGGCCGAGCACTCGGAGCTGGCGCTGCGGATCGAGCTCTTCGATGACGAGGTCGAGGGGCTGACGCTCTTCGATCCGCTGACCGGCCAGATCCGCCAGAAGATCCCGCGCTTCACCGTCTATCCGTCCAGCCATTACGTGACGCCGCGCGACCGCGTGGTGGCCGCGATCGAGACGATCAAGGAGGAACTGCGCGAGCGCGTGGCCTTCTTCATCAAGGAAGGCAAGCTGGTCGAGGCGCAGCGGCTGGAGCAGCGCACCCGCTTCGACCTGGAGATGCTGCAGGAGGTCGGGCACTGCAAGGGCATCGAGAACTACACCCGCCACCTCTCGCAGGCGGCGCCCGGCGATCCGCCGCCGACGCTGGTCGACTACCTGCCGCCCGATGCGCTGATGTTCCTGGACGAGAGCCATGTGCTGATCGGCCAGTTCAGCGCCATGTACAACGGCGACCGCGCGCGCAAGAGCACGCTGGTCGACTACGGCTTCAGACTGCCGTCGGCGATGGACAACCGGCCGCTGAAGTTCGAGGAGTACGAGCGCAAGATGCGCCAGGCCATCTTCGTCAGCGCGACGCCGGGCGACTACGAGAAGCGCCAGGCCGGCGCGGTCGTCGAGCAGCTCGTGCGACCGACCGGGCTGGTGGACCCGGTCGTCGAGGTGCGGCCCGCGACCCACCAGGTCGACGACGTGCTGCAGGAGATCCGCGAGCGCATCGAGATCAACGAGCGGGTGCTGATCACCACCCTGACCAAGCGCATGGCCGAGCAGCTGACCGAGTACCTCAGCGACAACGGCGTGAAGGTGCGCTACCTGCACTCGGACGTGGACACGGTCGAGCGGGTCGAGATCCTGCGCGACCTGCGGCTGGGGACCTTCGACGTGCTGGTCGGCATCAACCTGCTGCGCGAGGGGCTGGACATCCCGGAGGTGTCGCTGGTGGCGATCCTGGATGCGGACAAGGAAGGCTTCCTGCGCGCTGAACGCAGCCTGATCCAGACCATCGGGCGGGCGGCGCGCAACGTGAACGGCAAGGCCATCCTCTATGCGGACCGCATCACCGACTCGATGAAGAAGGCGATCGGCGAGACCGAACGCCGTCGCGCCAAGCAGATCGCCTTCAACGAGGCCAACGGCATCACGCCGCGCGGCGTGGTCAAGCGCATCCGCGACCTGATCGAAGGCGTCTACAGCGACAAGCCGGGCCGCGACGACGCCAAGGTCATCGCCGAGGCGGCGGAGGTCGAGGCGATGAGCGAGAAGGACTTGAGCAAGCGCATTCAGCAGCTGGAGAAGCAGATGCTGGAACACGCGCGCAACCTCGAGTTCGAGAAGGCGGCGCGGCTGCGCGATCAACTGGCGCAGCTCAAGGAACAGGCCTTCGGTGCAGCGGTGCACGACAACGTCGTGCCGATCTCGGCGGGGAAGGGGAAGTAATCGGGCGGGGGCGCGGAGCGCTGGGCGCAGACGGGGCGTCGTCGGTCGCTTGGAACGGGAGGGCCCTCGAGGAACGAGAGGTCTTCGAGGAACGGGAGGCGCTCGACTGCGAGGCGGCGAGCGCGGGCGCTCCAGGCAGCAGGGGGCATCCCGTCCGGGAACCCCCAGCAGCCTTCCGGCCCCATCGGCACTCGCTGTCCGCGGGCCTGACGCTGAGGGCGGTGTGGGGCTGGGCGTTGGTCAGCCTTCGATGACGCGGAAGAAGTGCGTGCCGTCGCGGTCCAGTTGCGCGACGAGGCCGTACTCCCAGTCCAGGTAGGCCTGCATCGCGTCGCGCGGATGGTTGGTGCCCTCGTAGGGACGGCGGTAGCGGTCGTCTCGAGGGAAGGCCAGACGCGGATTCGCTGACTCGATCGGCAGGCCGGCGTCATACCAGGCGGTCGTTCCACCCTCCAGGACCAGCAGCTCGCGACCCTCGGCCGCCAGTTCCGCCGCCAGGTCGGCCGCCACGAAGCGCGGCAGCACCCCCAGGTTGCCGGTCAGCACGACACGGCGCGCCGGCGGAATGACGGTGCGCAACGCCTCCGCCAACCGTGCCCGCGGGCTCCACCAGGCGCCCGGGATGTGCCGGACGATGTAGGTGATGCTCGGCGCGACATCGACCACCACCGTCTTCGGATGCTCGCGATCCGCGTCCTCGGCGCGCCAGCGGGCCAGCTCGGCGGGCGTCACCGTCGCCACGGTGGGGGAGAGCGGCTGCGGCGGCAGGTCAGGACCGGTCTCGGTATGCGCCGCCGGATCCGGCGGCAGCACCGCCACCTCCCAGCCCATCTGCGCCAGCCAGGCCGCCGCCATCGAGGCCCGGATGCCGTCGTCGTCGCTCAGCACGATGCGCGCGCCGCGCACCGGCACATGGTGGTCGGTTTCCTGGACCAACTGGCCGCCGGGCGCGTGCCGGAAGCCCGGCCGGTGGCCGCGCGCGTACTCGTCGGCGCCGCGGACGTCGAAGCGGTAAGTGGAGCGGCGCGGATCGGCCAGCCACTCGGCGAGCACGCGCGCATCGATGCGCTGCGCATGCGCGCGGCGGGCCAGCGCCGTGGCGCCCTCGCGCGCCGCGTCCAGGTCGCCGAGCGGCACGTCCTCGTGCGAGCGCCCCTGGCCCTGAGCGAGCGCCAGGCCGGCGAGCGTCCAGCCGATCGTGCCATTGCGCAGCGCGACGACGGGATTGGGCAGGCCGGCGTCGATCAGCGACTGCGCGCCGATCAGGCTGCGGGTACGCCCCGCGCAGTGGACGACGATGGTCGTCGTCGGGTCCGGCGCGAGGTCACGGGCACGGCGCACCAATTCGCCGCCGGGCACGCTGATCGAGCCGGGCAGGCTCATGGTGCGGTACTCGTCGAAGCGCCGAGCGTCGAGCAGGACGAGCCGGTCGCCGCGCGCGAGGCGACGCTGAAGCTCCTCGGCCGGAAGCGACGGCGTGTGGCGTCGGGCCTCGACCAGCTCGCCGAAGGCCTTGCTCGGCACGTTGACGTCGCGGAAGAGCTCCAGGCCGGCGTCGCGCCACGCGGCCAGTCCGCCGTCGAGCAGCGCGACGTCGGTGTAGCCCAGCGCCTGCAGCTTGCGCGCAGACGGCGCGGCCACGCCCTCGCCGTTGTCGTAGACGACGATGGGGACGTCGCGCCGCGGCAGGCGTCCCCAGGCATCGAGTTCCAGCCGCGAGGCGGCGAGGTTGGCGGCCCACAGGGGATGGGCCTCGGCATAGGCGGCTTCCTCGCGAACGTCGAGCAGCGCGATCTCCACCCGCGCGAACAGCGCGGCGCGGACGTCGGTGACGGTGCGAGTCGGCAGTGGCGCCGGATGGCGGGGCGCTTGGGGTGGTCGGGCCAGCGTGGGCGACGAGGCGGTAGAAGCGGCCGAAGCGGCCGAAGCGGTCGTGGCGATCGAGTCGGCGGGATGCAGGACGGACATGGCAACGGGCTCCTGGCGGTCGGTCGGAAGGGTCAGGCCGGGCGCCAGACCGGTGATTCCTGGATGGCGACGCGGCGAGGCAGGATCTGCGCGCCGCTGAAGGCGTCGGCGATGCGCTGCTGCTCGGCGAGCGACTCGGTGTCGACGGGGCGCACCGCATAGCTGCGGCGCTCGTTGGCGGCGGCGACGATCGCGGCGTCCAGGCCGAGCGCCGGCGCGTGCCAGTCGGCTGCGGCGGCGGGGTTCTTCTTGACCCATTCGCCGGCGCGCTGGAGTTCCTCGTAGACCCGCTGCAGCACCTCCGGATGCCGCTGCGCGAAGGGCGTGGCCGCGAGGTAGAAGCGCCGGTAGGCCGCGATGCGGGTGCCGTCGACCAGGATCCGGGCACCGGATTGGCGCTGCACCGCTGCCAGGAAGGGATCCCACACGACCCACGCGGCGATCGCGCCGTTCTCGAAGGCGGATCGGCCGTCGGCGGGGTTGAGATAGGCGGGTTCGATGTCGCGGATGGAGAGGCCGGCTTGGCTGAGCGCTTCCAGGAGCAGGTAATGCGCGCCGGCGCCCTTGGCGAAACCGACCTTCCTGCCCTTGAGTTGCGCGACCCTGGTGATCGGCGAATCCTTGCGCACGACGATGGCCTGGGCGGTCGGCGACGGCGTCTCGATGGCGTAGTAGGTGAGTTTGGCGCCGGCGGCCAGCGCGAACGGCGGCACGGCGTCGGCGACGTCCGCGCTGAGGTCCAGCGCGCCGATGTTCAGCGCCTCCAGCAGCGGCAGGCCGGAAGTGAATTCATGCCAGGAGACGGCGATCTGCCGCGGGGCGAGCGCCTGCTCGAGCACCCCGCGCGACTTGAGCAGCAGCGTCAGCGTGCTCGACTTCTGATAGCCGATGCGCAAGGGCGTGGCTTCGGCTGCGCGGACAGGGGCGGCGGGCAGGGCAACCGCGCCCGTGAGGGCGGCGGCCTGCGCGAGCCAGCGGCGGCGGGTGGATCCGGAAACGGGCAGAGCGGGCGGGAGGGGCATGGCGGCGGGCTCGACGAGCGCAAAGCGTGTGAACGCCGCAGCCTAGGGATCCCTCCCGGGGATCGGAACGAAGCAAAGCGAGGATCGTTACTCGCGACAGCCCGGATCGTCCGATGGACGCGTCCGTCAGCGAGCCGGTGGGGCGTCGCGCTTGTCCGTCGTCGAAGACGCGGTCGACGGCGCCTTGTCGGTCTCCAGCGCCCATTCGAGCAGCTTCGCTGTCTTCTCGTCGCCGAGGTCGATCAGTTGCAGGCGCGCGGCACGGATGGTTTCGATTTGCGTGAGGCTCATGAAGGACTCCCTGGTGTGAGGCTGTCGTGGAGCAAATCCCGGTCCCGGAACTTCCGAGGGGAATGTGGCTCGAGCCATCGGACCACATCGCCGGGCGCTCCGCCTACCCAGACTTCCCCTGAGCCTGACCGCGCAGCCAGTCGATCGCCGCCTGCGCGCTCGTTGACGGAGCGCGATCCGCGCTCACGGCCACGTGATATGTGTGGCCGTCGATCACCGGGCCGAAGGGCCGCACCAGGTGGCCGGCCGCCAGTTCCTCGGCGATCAGCGCCTGGCTGAGCAGCGCGATGCCTTGTCCCGCGACCGCCGCCTGGATCGCATGCCCCTCGTCGGAGAAGCGCAGTTGCCCGGCCGGGGACAGGTCTTGCACACCGGCCGTCGCGAACCACCGCTCCCAGGTGGGGTTCTCTGGCTGCACGCGTTTCCAGTCGAAGCAGATCAGCGGCACCCGGGCCAGATCCTCGATCGATCTCACCCCCAGACGCGGATTCGCCACCGGCGCGAAGTGGTCGGTGAACAGCGGCTGCGTCACCAGGCCGGGGTAGGGGCCGCGTCCGTAGCGGATCGCGACGTCCACCCCGCGGGAGCGCAGGTCGACCACCTCGTCGGACGCCTGCAGTTGCAGGTCAATGCCGGGATGCCGCGCGCGGAAGTCCGACATCCGCGGCACCAGCCATTTCACCGTGAAGGCATTCGTCGCCGAGATCACCACCTGCGGCCGCCGGCGCGGCTGGGTCAATCGCTCCAGCGCCACCTGGAAGGCGTCGAAGCCGTCGCGCAGTACCGGATAGAGCTGCACGCCCGCGTCGGTCAGCGTCACGCGGCGGACCTGGCGCTCGAAGAGCGCGACCCCGCTCGCTGCTTCCAGCCCGCGGATCTGGTGGCTGATGGCCGTCGGCGTGACGCCCAGCTCGTTCGCCGCGGCCTTGAAGCTGCCCAGGCGCGCCGCCGCCTCGAAGGCGCGCAGCGCGGACAGCGGAAGCAATCGGCGATCCATCCAAGGCCGTCCATTGATGAGATTGACTCATCTTACGGCTGACAAACCAACCTTTGTCGCGCTGCTTCTGCATCCCTATCGTGGTCGCCATGGACGGTGATCAACCCGTCTTCAACGAATGAAAGGAATGCAGCCATGCTGGAACGTGTCATCACCCATCCCGATCCCTACGAACCCTATCTGCTGTCGCAAGGCATCAAGGCGGGCGGGTGGCTGTTCATCTCGGGTCAGGCTGGTGCCGGCGAGGATGGCCGGATCGTGTCGGGCGGTTTCCTCGCCCAGGGCCGTCAGGCCTTCGCGAATCTGCGCCGCGCGCTGGAGGCCGGCGGCGCCAGCCTGAAGGACGTCGCCAAGGTCACCATCTTCGTCACCGACATGGCGCACTTCGAGGACGTCGTGGCGCTGCGTCGCGAGTTCTTCTCGGCGCCGTACCCCGCGGACACGATCGCGGAGATCAAGGCCCTCTACACGCCCGAGGCGATGATCGAGATCGAGGCGATTGCGGTCGTCCGTGGCGGGGAGGGGCGTTGACGCGCGCGACAATCCCGCCCCATGTCCACCCCTGAGCTCTCCATCCTCTTCGTCTGCACGGGGAATATTTGCAGGTCCCCCACCGCCGAGGGCGTCCTGCGCCACCAGCTGGAAGCGCTGGGCATCGCCGACCGAGTCCGGGTCGACTCGGCCGGGGTGCAGGGTTGGCATGCGGGCGAAGCGCCCGACGAGCGCTCCCAAGACCACGCCCGAAAAAGGGGCTATGAGCTCTGCGACCAGCGGGCGCGCGCGCTTCGCCCCGATGATTTCGAACGCTTCGACTTGCTGGTCGCCATGGACGGGGGCCATCTGCGCGAACTCCGCCGTCGCTGTCCTGCTGCGCTGCAGCACCGGATTTCCCTGCTTCCGGGGGAGATCGAGGTCCCGGATCCCTATTACGGCGGTCCCGACGGCTTCGAGCACGTGCTGGACCTGCTCGAGTCGGGCTGCCGACGCCTAGCGCAAATTGCCGCCGGGCGCCTGTCCTGAGCAGGCCCCCTCGACGCCAGTCGGGGGTAACCCGAGCAAGCTCCTTCTTAATTGAGTAAAATGCTCGGACATTGCGGGGGATAACCCTGCTCCGTGAGTCGACCCGGCGTCAGCCGAGCCGCCGCCTCCATGTCCTGAAGCCCACACGGGCGCCAAGGAGAAGTTCGATGCGTCTCACCACCAAAGGTCGTTTTGCCGTCACCGCGATGATCGATCTGGCCCTGCGCGAAAACAGCGGCCCCGTCGCGCTGGCGGCGATCAGCCAACGCCAGCAGATCTCGCTGTCCTACCTGGAGCAGCTGTTCGGCAAGCTGCGCCGCCATCAGCTCGTCGAGTCCACTCGCGGCCCCGGTGGCGGTTACTCGCTGGGTCGCCGGTCCGATGAGATCACCGTCGCCGACATCATCGTCGCCGTCGACGAGCCCATCGACGCCACCGGCTGCGGCGGCAAGGAAAACTGCATGGGCGACGACAACGGCCGCTGCATCACGCACGACCTGTGGACGGCGCTCAACAACAAGATGATCGAGTTCCTCGACTCGGTCACGCTGCGCAAGCTGGTCGACGACCAGCTCGCCAAGGGCGTCACCGTCGAGGAAGCGCCGGTCAAGCGCGCCATTTCCAGCACCCCCGTCGTCAAGCCCATCCGCATCACCGCGCCGAATTCCGTGTTCGCGCTCGGCAACGCGATGAGCAAGTAAGACCCGTCCGCCGGTCTCCCGATTCAGTAGTCGACAAGAAGAACGTTCCCATGGACATGACCCCGCATTTCCCCATCTACATGGACTACGGCGCCACCACGCCGGTGGATCCGCGCGTCGTCGACGCGATGATCCCGTGGCTGCGCGAGCATTTCGGCAATCCGGCATCGCGCAGCCATGCCTGGGGATGGGAAGCGGAAGAAGCCGTGGAGAAGGCCCGCGTCGAAGTCGCCAAGCTGATCGGCGCCGATCCGCGCGAGATCGTCTGGACCTCCGGCGCCACCGAGTCCAACAACCTCGCCATCAAGGGCGCGGCCAACTTCTATCAGTCCCGCGGCAAGCACCTGATCACCGTCAAGACCGAGCACAAGGCCGTGCTCGACACGACCCGTGAACTGGAGCGCCAGGGCTTCGAGGTCACCTACCTCGACGTCAAGGAAGACGGCCTGCTCGACCTCGACGTGCTGAAGGCCGCGATCCGCCCCGACACGATCCTGATCTCGGTGATGTTCGTGAACAACGAGATTGGCGTGATCCAGGACATCCCCGCGATCGGCGCGCTGTGCCGGGAGAAGGGCATCATCTTCCACGTCGACGCCGCCCAGGCCACGGGCAAGGTCGAGATCGACCTGAACACGCTGCCGGTGGACCTGATGAGCCTGGCCTCGCACAAGAGCTACGGGCCGAAGGGCATCGGCGCGCTGTATGTGCGCCGCAAGCCGCGCGTGCGCCTGGAGGCGCAGATGCATGGCGGCGGCCATGAGCGCGGCCTGCGCTCGGGCACGCTGCCCACGCACCAGATCGTCGGCATGGGCGAGGCCTTCCGCATCGCCCGCGAGGAAATGGCCACCGAGCTGCCCCGCATCAAGGCGTTGCAGCAGCGGCTGCTGGACGGCCTCAAGGACATCGAGCAGGTCTTCATCAACGGCGACCTGACCCGCCGCGTGCCCCACAACGTCAACGCCTCGTTCAACTACGTCGAGGGCGAGTCGCTGATCATGGGCATCAAGGGCATCGCCGTGTCCTCGGGCTCCGCCTGCACGTCCGCGAGCCTGGAGCCTAGCTACGTGCTGCGCGCGCTGGGCCGCAGCGACGAGCTCGCGCATTCCTCGCTGCGCATGACGATCGGCCGCTTCACGACCGAGGAAGAGATCGATTACGCCGTCTCGCTGCTGAAGGACCGCGTCGCCAAGCTGCGCGAGCTGTCCCCGCTGTGGGACATGTACAAGGAAGGCATCGATCTGAGCACCATCCAATGGGCCGCTCATTGATCTGATCCGCAGGACACACGAACAACGACGTTGGAGAACAGTCATGGCATACAGCGACAAGGTCATCGACCACTATGAGAACCCGCGCAACGTGGGTGGTTTCGACAAGGGCGACGAATCGGTGGGCACCGGCATGGTCGGCGCGCCGGCCTGCGGCGACGTGATGAAGCTGCAGATCAAGGTCAACCCCGCCACCGGCCTGATCGAGGACGCCAAGTTCAAGACCTACGGCTGCGGCTCCGCGATCGCGTCGAGCTCGCTCGTGACCGAATGGGTCAAGGGCAAGACGCTCGATGAGGCGCTGTCCATCAAGAACAACCAGATCGCGGAAGAGCTGGCGCTGCCGCCGGTGAAGATCCACTGCTCGATCCTGGCCGAGGACGCCATCAAGGCCGCGGTGGACGACTACCGTGCCAAGCACGGCCAGGCCGCCGACGCCGCGACCGCCGCCGCTTGAGGTCCGCGCGATGTCCGTCACCCTGACCGAAGCCGCCGCCCGGCATGTCACGCGCTACATCGCCAAGCGCGGGCGGGGCGTCGGCGTGCGCCTGGGCGTCAAGACCACCGGCTGCTCCGGCCTGGCCTACAAGCTGGAGTACGCCGATGAGGTCGCTCCCGAGGACGTCGTCTTCGAGGGCCATGGCGTCAAGGTGCTGATCGACCCGAAGAGCTTGCCCTACCTGGATGGCACCGAGTTGGACTTCGTCCGCGAGGGCCTGAACGAGGGCTTCAAGTTCCGCAATCCTCGCGAGAAGGACCGCTGCGGCTGCGGCGAATCCTTCCGCATCTGAGGTCGGACGCGAGCGAGGGCGCGGCCAGGTGCCGCGCCTTTTCTTTGGCGCGCTCCGGTGCTGATTGAGCGACAAGCTTCATGAGACTCGACGACGACGACTTCACCCTGTTCGGTCTGCCCCAGCGCTTCGCGCAGGACGGTGCCGACATCGCCCAGCGCTGGAAGGCGCTGGCGGCCAAGGTGCATCCCGACCGCTTCGCGGCGGAGGGCGCGGCCTCGCAGCGCCTGGCGATGCAGTGGTCGCTGCGCGTCAACGAGGCCCATCAGCGCCTGCGCGATCCGCTCAAGCGCGCGTCCTACCTCTGCGAACTCCGCGGCGCGCCGATCCAGGCGAACGAGAACACCCGCATGCCGGCCGCCTTCCTGATGGAGCAGATGGAGTGGCGCGAGTCGCTGGACGAAGCCAGGACGCCCGAGGCGATCCTGGCCATCGACCAGCAGGTCGCCGCCCGCGAGCGCGCGCTGCTGGCGCAGGCCGGTCGCCAGCTCGATGACGAGGACAACGCCGCCGGCGCCGCCGAATCGGTGCGCGCGCTGATGTTCCTGACACGCTTCCGCGCCGACATCGACCAGCGCCTGGAGGCGCTCGAGCATTCCTGAGGCCCGCGCGCATCGTCGCTGCCGCCTCGACTTCCGAAGAACAAGACACGACACCATGGCCCTGCTGCAAATCTCCGAACCCGGCGCGTCGCCCGATCCCCATCAGCGGCGCATCGCCGTGGGCATCGACCTGGGCACGACGCATTCGCTGGTGGCGGCGATGCGCCATGGCGTGGCCGAGTGCCTGCCCGACGACCAGGGGCGGGTGATCCTGCCGTCGGCGGTGCGGGTGATGCCCGAGGGCCGCCGCCAGTTCGGCTACGACGCGCTCGCCGCGCAGGCCGAGGATCCGGAAAACACCATCGTCTCCGTCAAGCGCTTCATGGGCCGCCGCGTCGAGGACATCGCCAATCGCGACAAGCTGCCGTATCGCTTCGAGGACACGCCGGGCATGCTGAGCCTGGCCACCCGCGAGGGCCTGAAGTCGCCGGTCGAGATCAGCGCCGAGATCCTGGCGACGCTGCGCCAGCGGGCCGAGGACACCTTCAACGACGACCTGTTCGGCGCCGTCATCACCGTCCCGGCCTACTTCGACGACGCGCAGCGCCAGGCGACCAAGGACGCCGCGCAACTCGCGGGCCTGAACGTGCTGCGCCTGATCAACGAGCCCACCGCGGCGGCGATCGCCTACGGCCTGGACAACGGCAGCGAAGGCCTCTACGCGGTCTATGACCTGGGAGGCGGCACCTTCGACATCTCGCTGCTGCGCCTGACGCGGGGCGTCTTCGAGGTGGTGGCCACCGGCGGTGATGCGCAGCTCGGCGGCGACGACTTCGATCGCCTGCTGGCGGACTGGGCGCTGGCGCAGGCCGGCCTGAGCGCCACCAGCGCCGCGGACAAGCGCCGGGTGCTGGTCGCCGCGCGCCAGGCCAAGGAGTCGCTGACCGACGCCGAGCGCGTCACATTGAGCGCCGCGCTCGATGCCGGCGCGCTGAGCGTCGAGGTGTCGCGCGCCCAGTTCGACGAACTGGCCCAGCCGCTGGTCAACAAGACGCTGCTGGCGGTGCGCCGCGTGCTGCGCGACGCCAAGGTCGGCGCCGACGAGGTGCAGGGTACGGTGATGGTGGGCGGCTCGACCCGCATGCCGATCGTGCGCCGCGTCGTCGGCGAGCTCTTCGGTCGCGAGGTCCTGACCAACCTGAATCCCGACGAGGTCGTCGCGCTGGGCGCGGCGGTCCAGGCGAATCAGCTCGCGGGCAACAGCGCCGACGGCGAGATCCTGCTGCTGGACGTGATCCCGCTGTCGCTCGGCCTGGAAACGATGGGTGGACTGGTCGAGCGCATCATCGAGCGCAACGCCACCATCCCGGTCGCCAAGGCCCAGGACTTCACCACCTTCAAGGATGGCCAGACCGCGCTGGCGGTGCATGTGCTGCAGGGCGAGCGTGAACTGGTGAGCGAGTGCCGCTCGCTGGCCCGCTTCGAGTTGCGCGGCATTCCGCCGATGGCCGCCGGTGCGGCACGCATCCGCGTGACCTTCCAGGTCGACGCCGACGGCTTGCTGAGCGTGTCCGCGCGCGAACTGGGCTCGGGCGTCGAGGCGGCGGTGCAGGTCAAGCCCAGCTACGGCCTGTCCGACGACCAGATCGCCACGATGCTGCGCGAGGGTTTCGCCAGCGCCGAATCCGACATGGCCGCCCGCAAGCTGCGCGAGGCGCGGGTGGAGGCCGAGCGGATGATCCTCGCCACCCAATCCGCGCTGCGTGCCGACGGCGACCTGCTCAGCGAGGCCGAGCGCGCCGAGATCGCCGCGCTGCAGTCGGACCTGCTGGCCAAGGCGCAGGCCGAGGACGCGGTCGCGAACGCCGACGCCATCGACGCCGCTGTCGAGGCGCTCGCCAAGGGCACCGAGGCCTTCGCCGCCGCGCGCATGAACCGCGGCATCCAGCAGGCCCTGACCGGCCGCAGCATCGATCAGGTCTGAGCGCGAGCCGACACCGCCAGCTTCAAGGACATCCCATGCCCGTCATCAAGATCCTTCCCCATCCCGAATACGCGCCCGAGGGCAAGACCATCGAGGCGCCGTCCGGGACCACGATCTGTGAGGCGCTGCTCGACAACCATGTCGACATCGAGCACGCCTGCGACCAGGTCTGCGCCTGCACCACCTGCCACGTGATCGTGCGCGAGGGCTTCGCGTCGCTGTCCGAGATGGAGGAGAACGAGGAGGACATGCTGGACCGCGCCTGGGGCCTGGAGCCCAATTCGCGCCTGTCCTGCCAAGCCATCCTGTCCAACACCGATGTGACGGTCGAGATTCCCAAGTACTCGATCAACCACGCCAAAGAGAACCATTGAGCGCGCGCTGACCGCGCCCGGAAGCCATGCGTGTCCTCGGCATCGAATCCTCCTGCGACGAAACCGGCGTGGCGCTGGTCGACGCGTCCGGCGACGGCGTGCCGGCGTTGCTCGCGCATGCGCTGCACAGCCAGATCTCGATGCACCAGGCCTATGGGGGCGTGGTGCCGGAGCTGGCCTCCCGCGACCACATCCGCCGCGTGCTGCCGCTGACCCGCGAGGTGCTGGGCAGCGCCGGCCTGTCCCTGGCGGACATCGATGTCGTCGCCTATACCCAGGGGCCGGGCCTCGCCGGCGCACTGCTGGTCGGCGCGGGCGTCGCGGCGTCGCTGGGTGCCGCGCTCGATCGTCCGGTGATGGGCATCCACCACCTCGAGGGCCACTTGCTGTCGCCGTTCCTGTCGGCCGATCCGCCGGAGTTCCCGTTCGTCGCGCTGCTGGTCTCGGGCGGTCACACGCAGCTGATGCGGGTGGATGACGTCGGCAGCTACGAGCTGCTGGGCGAAACCATCGACGACGCCGCCGGCGAGGCCTTCGACAAATCGGCCAAGCTGCTGGGCCTGCCGTATCCGGGTGGCCCGCACCTGTCCAGGCTGGCCGAGCAGGGCGATGCCGAGGCCTTCGCGCTGCCGCGTCCGCTGCTGCACAGTGGCAAGCCCGACTTCAGCTTCGCGGGCCTGAAGACGGCGGTGCTGACGCAGGTCCGCAAGCTCGAGGCGCAGCCTGGCGGCATCACCGAGTCGCAGCGCGCCGACCTCGCGGCGTCGACGCAGGCGGCGATCGTCGAGGTGCTGGTGAAGAAGGCGCTGCTCGCGCTCAAGGAAACCGGGTTGAAGCGGCTGGTCGTGGCCGGCGGTGTCGGCGCGAACAAGCGGTTGCGCGAGCAGCTGAACGCGGTCTGCGAGAAGCGCCGGGTGCGCGTCCACTACCCCGAGCTGCACCTGTGCACCGACAACGGCGCGATGATCGCGCTCGCCGCCGCGCTGCGCCTGCAGCGCGACATGGCGGCGCTGACCCGCGGCGGCGGCTTCGAGGTCCGGCCGCGCTGGGACCTGTCGCAACTGAACGGTCCGGCCGCGCTGTGAGGCGCCGGGCGGGGAGGGTGGCGCTGCTGCTGGGCGCCGCGATGACCGTCGGCATGGCGTCGTCCGCGAGCGTGACGGCCTCGTCGACCGGCCAGGGGGCCTCGGCCACGTCTTCCGCGTCATCGATCCCGATCGGCGCTCCGGCGGCGCCCATCCGACTCGCGCTGATCGAGGGCCTGTCCGGGCCGCTCGGCAATGGCGGCGAAGCGGTGTTCCGCAACCTGGTCTGGGCCACCGAACGCGTCAACGCCCGCGGGGGCGTGAGGCTGCCCGGCGGCGCGCGGCGGCTGGAACTGGTGCGCTTCGACAGCAAGGGCTCGGTCGAGGAGTCGCTGTCGATGCTGCGCGCCGCGACCGACCAGGGCATCCAGGTCGTGCTGCAGGGCAACAGCTCGGCCGTCGCTGGCGCGCTGATCGCGGCGCTGGACAAGCACAACGCGCGTGAGCCGGCGCGCCGCGCGCTGTTCCTGAACTACGCCGCCGTCGATCCGGCGTTGACCGGCGCGCAGTGCAGCTTCTGGCACTTCCGCTTCGACGCCCACACCGACATGCGGCTGGCCGCGCTGGTCGAGGTGATCGCCCAGGATCGGGCGCTGAAGACGATCTACCTGATCGGCCAGGACTACAGCTTCGGCCAGCACCTGCGCGAGCAAGCGAGGGCGATGCTCGCCAGGCGCCGGCCCGACCTGCGCATCGTCGGCGACGAACTGCATCCGCTCGGCCGCGTGAAGGACTTCCTGCCCTACGCGACCAAGATCCGCGCCAGCGGCGCCCAGGCCGTGCTGACCGGCAACTGGGGCAACGACCTGACCTTGCTGATCAAGGCGGCCAAGGACATCGGGCTGGAGGCGCGCTTCCACACCTTCTACGGCAACGCGCTGGGCGTGCCGGGGGTGCTCGGCGAAGCGGGCGTCGACCGGGTGCTGGCGGTCGCCGAATGGCATCCGAATGTCGGCACGGCAGACGCAGAGCGCTTCTATGCCGCGTTCCGCCAGCGCTTCCCCAAGCCGGAGCACGACTACCTGCATGCACGCATGCAGTTGATGGTGGAGATGCTGGTCGCCGCGATGGAGCGGGCCGGCACGACGGCGCCCCGGGCGGTGGCGACGGCGCTCGAGGGGTTGAAACTGGACGGCCGGCCGCTGGGCATCGCCCACGAAGGCGAGATGCGCGCCGCCGATCACCAGCTCCAGCAGCCGCTGTACGTCAGCGTGATGCGCCGCGCCGGGGAGGCGGGCGTGCCGCACGACAACGAGGGATCCGGTTACGGCTTCCGCACCCTGCGCTACCTGGACGCGACGCGGGCGGCGCAGCCGTCGTCCTGCCGGATGCGTCGTCCGGACTGAGGTCGCGGGCCGGGACGGGCGGTCCGTCCGGGTCCTTCGCCCCGGGCGAACGCCGACTCCCTGTCTGATTGGTATATACTGCGCGCTGTTTTGCCTGGTCCGTCCAGGGGAACAGCCAGCACGGCACGGGTCGGTTTCACCTGTGACCGCAAGTCAATCCTCGGAAACCGTCAGCGCACTCGCAGCCTTCATCGGCCATGCCCGGCGGACCTTCCGAACCATTCCGGAACAAGGAGCGCATCATGTCCATCGCCGATCTGAACAAGGCCGACATCGTCAAGGCCAACGCCCGCAGCGCCAACGACACGGGCTCCCCCGAAGTCCAGGTCGCCCTGCTGACCGCTCGCATCAATGAGCTGACCCCCCACTTCAAGCTGCACGCCAAGGACCACCACGGCCGCCGCGGCCTGCTGAAGATGGTCAACCAGCGCAAGAGCCTGCTGGCCTACCTGAAGAACAAGGATGCGGACCGCTACACCGCCCTGATCCAGAAGCTGGGTCTGCGCAAGTAATTCGCGTGCGCATGCAAAGAGCCTGATTGGTCCGATTCCAACAGGCTCTTTGTCGTTTCTGCGAGCCGCTGCCGGAGCGTTCCGGACGGCTCGCCACCGGTCCAGTCGCCGGTCACGCCGCCAGCCCCCGTGGGCGGGTCGCGTGAGAAGACGATGGAGTCGGGCTGACGTGGCGCTGCTGTGTCATTCCAATGCGCTTGCCGGCAGGGGCCGGGCAAGCAGGCGCTCTGGAATGGCATCCCGCCAAACCCAGCTTCACTCCCGGTTCCGCGCCGCACCGCGAGCGGCGCATCCCTGAACTGAGGAGAACTCGAATGAGCATGTTCAACAAGGTCACGAAGACCTTCCAATGGGGCCAGCACCAAGTCGTGATGGAGACCGGCGAGATCGCCCGTCAATCCAGCGGCGCCGTCCTGGTGAACATCGAGGACACCGTGGTCCTGGCGACCGTCGTCGCCAAGTCGGCCCCGAAGGCCGGCCAGGACTTCTTCCCGCTGACCGTCGACTACATCGAGAAGACCTATGCCGCCGGCAAGATCCCCGGCAGCTTCTTCAAGCGTGAAGGCCGCCCGAGCGAGCTCGAGACCCTGACCTCGCGCCTGATCGACCGCCCGATCCGCCCGCTGTTCCCCGAAGGCTTCTTCAACGAAGTCCAGGTCGTGATCCACACGGTGTCGCTGAACCCGGAAGTCCAGGCCGACATCGCCGCCATGATCGCCACCAGCGCCGCGCTGGCCATCTCCGGCATTCCGTTCAACGGCCCGATCGGCGCCGCCCGCGTGGGCTACGTCAATGGCGAGTACGTGCTGAACCCGGGCAAGACCCAGCTGATCGATTCGAAGCTGGATCTGGTCGTCGCCGGCACCGAAGCGGCCGTGCTGATGGTCGAGTCCGAGGCTGACCAGCTGAGCGAAGACATCATGCTGGGCGCCGTGACCTACGGCCACGACCAGGGCAAGGTCGCCATCGCCGCGATCAACGAGCTGGTCCGTGAAGCCGGCAAGCCGTCCTGGAACTGGGTCGCCCCGGCCAAGGACGAGGGCTTCATCGCCAAGGTCACCGCGCTGGCCGAGGAAGAGCTGCGCGCCGCTTACCAGATCCGCTCCAAGCAGGCCCGCACCGAGGCCTGCCGCACCGCCTACGCCAAGGTCAAGGACGCCCTGACCGCCGAAGGCGTCGCCTTCGACGGCGTGGAAGTCGATGGCCTGCTGTTCGAGATCGAAGCCCGCATCGTCCGTGGCCAGATCCTGGCCGGCGAGCCTCGCATCGACGGCCGCGACACCCGCACCGTGCGCGCCATCGAGATCCGCAACAGCGTGCTGCCGCGCGCCCACGGCTCGGCACTGTTCACCCGGGGCGAGACGCAGGCGCTGGTCGCCGCGACGCTGGGCACCGACCGCGACGCGCAAGTCATCGACGCGCTGGCGGGCGAGTATTCCGAGCGCTTCATGCTGCACTACAACATGCCCCCGTTCGCCACCGGCGAGACCGGCCGCGTGGGCAGCCCCAAGCGCCGCGAGATCGGCCACGGCCGCCTGGCCAAGCGGGCGCTGGTCGCCGTGCTGCCGACCAAGGAAGACTTCCCGTACTCGATCCGCGTGGTCTCGGAGATCACCGAGTCGAACGGCTCGTCCTCGATGGCCTCGGTCTGCGGCGGCTGCCTGTCGCTGCTGGATGCCGGCGTGCCGCTGAAGGCGCACGTCGCCGGCATCGCCATGGGCCTGATCAAGGACGGCAACCGCTTCGCGGTGCTGACTGACATCCTGGGCGACGAGGATCACCTCGGCGACATGGACTTCAAGGTGGCCGGCACGACCTCGGGCATCACCGCGCTGCAGATGGACATCAAGATCCAGGGCATCACCAAGGAGATCATGCAGGTCGCCCTGGCGCAGGCCAAGGAAGCGCGTCTGCACATCCTGGAAAAGATGGTGGCGGCGATGGGCTCGGCCAATGCCGAGATCTCCCAGTTCGCGCCCCGCCTGTACACGATGAAGATCAATCCGGAGAAGATCCGCGACGTGATCGGCAAGGGCGGCGCCACCATCCGTGCGCTGACCGAGGAAACCGGCACGCAGATCGACATCGCCGAGGACGGCACGATCACCATCGCCTCGACCGACGGCGACAAGGCCGAGCTGGCCAAGAAGCGCATCGAGCAGATCACGGCCGAGGCTGAGATCGGCAAGGTCTACGAAGGCCCGGTCACCAAGATCCTGGACTTCGGTGCGCTGATCAACATCCTGCCGGGCAAGGACGGTCTGCTGCACATCAGCCAGATCGCCCACCAGCGCGTGGAGAAGGTCACCGACTTCCTGAGCGAAGGCCAGATTGTCAAGGTCAAGGTCCTGGAGACCGATGAGAAGGGTCGCATCAAGCTGTCGATGAAGGCGCTGCTGGACCGCGACGCGGCGCCGGTCGCTCCGGCTCACGGCGAAGGTTCGGCCGAGTAATCGGCCCGATCCCCGGCTTCGACGCACCGCGATCCGACCTGTCATGAAAGCCATCGCCATCACCCAGCCTGGCGGACCGGAGGTCCTGCAGCTGATCGAGCGTGCCGACCCCATTGCCGGGGCCGGCGAGTGCCTGATCCGCGTGCAGGCCTACGGCATCAACCGCCCGGATGTGCTGCAGCGCAAGGGCGCCTATCCGCCGCCCGTCGGCGCCAGCGATCTTCCGGGTCTGGAGGTGGCGGGCGTCATCGAGGCCGGGGATGCGCAGGCGCTGGCTGGTGCCGGTCTGAAGGTGGGTGACGCGGTCTGCGCGCTCGTGGCCGGTGGCGGTTATGCCGAGCTCTGCGTCGCTCCGGTGGCGCAGTGCCTGCCGGTGCCGCGGGGCTGGTCGATGGTCGAGGCGGCGAGCCTGCCGGAGACCTTCTTCACCGTCTGGAGCAACGTCTTCGAGCGCGCGCGCCTGCAGCCGGGCGAAAGCCTGCTGGTGCATGGCGGCAGCTCCGGCATCGGCGTCACCGCGATCCAGATCGCCAAGGCGCTGGGCTCGACGGTGCTGGTCACCGTCGGCAACGCGGACAAGGCCAAGGCCTGCCTGGCGCTGGGTGCCGACGTCGCGATCAACTATCGCGACCAGGACTTCGTCGAGGCGGTGAACGCGGCGACCGGCGGTCGCGGTGTCGATGTCATCCTGGACATGGTCGCCGGCAGCTATGTCGCGCGCAACGTGCAATGCCTGGCCGACGACGGCCGCGCCGTGATCATCGCGGTGCAGGGTGGGGTGAAGGCGGAGTTCGATGCGGGCCAGGTCCTGCGTCGCCGTCTGACGATCACCGGCTCGACGCTGCGTCCGCGCCCGATCGCATTCAAGGCCGGCATCGCCCGCGCGCTGCGCGAGCGGGTCTGGCCGCTGCTCGAGTCCCGTGCCATCGCGCCCGTCATCTTCCGGCAGTTGCCGGCCGCCGAGGCGGCTGCGGCGCATGCGCTGATGGAGTCGGGCGAGCACGTCGGCAAGATCGTGCTGAGCTGGTGAGTGGCCGGCTCGGTCGCGGGCTTTTTCGGTTTCAAGGGAGTTGATGTGATGCGCAAGAAACTGGTGGTCGGCAACTGGAAGATGCATGGCACCCGTGCGTCCAACGCCGTGCTGCTGGCGGGCCTCAAGGAAGCGGGTCCGTGGAACGCCCAGGTGGCCGTGTGCGTGCCATTCCCGTACATCACGGAGACGGCGCTCGCGCTGACCGGCACGCAGATGGTCTACGGCGCGCAGGACGTGTCCACGCACGAGCAGGGCGCGTACACCGGCGAGGTGTCCTCGGCGATGCTGGCCGACCTGGGCTGCCGTTTCGCGATCGTCGGCCATTCGGAGCGGCGCGCCTATCACGCCGAGAGCGACCAGCTGGTCGCCGACAAGGCCAAGGCGGCGCTGGCGCATGGTGTCACGCCGATCGTCTGTGTCGGCGAGACGCTGGCCGAGCGCGAGGGCGGCAAGACGGAAGAGGTCGTCAAGCGCCAGCTGGCGGCGGTGATCCACACGCTGACGCACTGCATTGGCGAGATCGTCGTGGCCTATGAGCCGGTGTGGGCGATCGGTACCGGACTGACGGCCACGCCGGAGCAGGCCCAGCAGGTCCATGCGCTGCTGCGTCAGCAGTTGCGCGCGGCCACGCAGAAGGCCGATCAGATGCAGATCCTTTACGGCGGCAGCGTCAAGCCCGACAACGCCGTCCAACTGTTTGCGCAGCCCGACATCGATGGCGGCCTCATCGGAGGTGCCGCGCTGAAGGCGGCCGATTTCGCGGCGATCTGCCGCGCCGCCGGCTGAAGCCCGGCGTTCAAGGTTCCTGGAGAAAGAAGCAATGCAAGTGATGATGAACCTGGTGCTGGTGGTGCAGCTGATCGCGGCACTGGCGATGATCGGCCTGGTGCTGGTCCAGCACGGCAAGGGGGCCGACATGGGCGCCTCGTTCGGCAGCGGGGCCTCGGGCTCGCTGTTCGGTGCGACCGGCAGCGCCAACTTCCTGTCGCGCTCGACCGCGGTCGCGGCGACGATCTTCTTCGTGGCGACGCTGGCCCTGGCCTACATGGGCAGCCACCGCGAGGGCGGTATCGGCACCGGCCCGACGGCTGGCGAGCAGCTGCTGGAGCGCGCCGCCACGCCGGCCTCTCCGGCTTCGGCCGCAGTGCTGCCGGGCGCTTCGATCGCTCCTCAGGCCGCGCCTTCGGCGGCGGCCTCGGGCGCCTCGAACTGACAGAGATGGGCGGCAAGCGCAAGCTCCTCGACAAAATTGCTTCGGTTTCTTTTTGTCGCTCAGAAAGCGCTATAGAATTCGAGGCTGTCTGAAACGCGAGCCGTCAAGACAAAGTCACTGAAGGGTGACAACCAGCCGACGTGGTGAAATTGGTAGACACGCTATCTTGAGGGGGTAGTGGCGAAAGCTGTGCGAGTTCGAGTCTCGCCGTCGGCACCAGATAAATCGGCCTGCCATGGTCTTCGTGATCTAGCCGGAAAGCCGGATCGAAGCAGATCAAGCAGGTTGAAGGATTCGGGGGAATCTCCACGCGACATGCGTGTGCGAATTTCCGGAGTCCAAGGCGGGCGCGGTCCGTGAGCGATTGGATAATCGCTGGCGGCGCGCCCGTTGCTTTTGCCGAATCGTTGGTCGGCCCTGGCCTGCCAATCTTCGGTGACACGTTGGGAATTGGAATTGCCGCCCGCTGCGGCAGTATCGCGATCCCGGCATCAAAACGAGAGCAAGCCGTGAGCCTGGAACAATACCTGCCCGTCATCCTTTTCATCCTGGTCGGTTGCGGAGTGGGTATCGCCCCGCAAGTGCTGGGCTTCCTGGCCGGCCCGCGTCGCCCTGACGCGGCAAAGAACAGCCCCTACGAATGCGGCTTCGAGGCCTTCGAGGACGCGCGCATGAAATTCGACGTGCGCTACTACCTCGTCGCCATCCTCTTCATCCTCTTCGACCTGGAAATCGCCTTCCTGTTCCCCTGGGCGGTCTCGCTGCGCGAGATCGGTCCGGAAGGCTTCTGGGCGATGATGATCTTCCTGGGCATCCTGGTCGTGGGCTTCGCCTACGAATGGAAGAAGGGCGCGCTCGACTGGGAGTGACGACCCGACGGCGGGCCCGCGGCGACGCGCCGGGCCCGTGAACGCATCAGGACACGGCGCCCGTTTCGGGCGCGTGTCCGTTAGGGAAGGGCAACGCGTCAACGCGGCGTCAAGGCGACGGCCGCGGTCTCGAAGTTCCTTCTCCGCTGATCTCGAAAGATTGGAAATTCGATATGGGTAACGAAGGCGTATTGAAGGAAGGCTTCATGACCACCCAGCTGGACAAGCTGGTGAACTGGTCCAAGACCGGCTCGTTGTGGCCGATGACCTTCGGTCTCGCCTGCTGCGCGGTCGAGATGATGCATGCGGGCGCGGCCCGCTACGACATCGACCGCTTCGGCATGCTGTTCCGTCCCAGCCCGCGCCAGTCCGACCTGATGATCGTGGCCGGCACGCTGTGCAACAAGATGGCGCCGGCGCTGCGCAAGGTCTACGACCAGATGGCCGAGCCGCGCTGGGTGCTGTCCATGGGCAGCTGCGCGAACGGCGGCGGCTACTACCACTACAGCTATTCGGTCGTGCGCGGCTGTGACCGCATCGTGCCGGTGGACGTCTATGTCCCGGGCTGTCCGCCGACCGCCGAAGCACTGCTCTACGGCATCCTGCAGCTGCAGGCCAAGATCCGTCGCGAGAACACCATCGCTCGCTGAGCAGAAGCAGGCTGACTCCCATGACCATGAAACTCGACACCCTGCAGGCGGCGCTGCAATCCGTGCTGGGCGACCAGATCGTCGCGCTCAAGCGCGAGCTCGGCGAAATCACGATCACCGTCGCGGCCAAGGACTACTTCAACGTCGCCAAGCTGCTGCGTGATCACTCGGAACTGCGCTTCGAGCAGCTGATCGACCTGTGCGGCGTGGACTACTCGACCTACAAGGACGGCGCCTACGACGGCGCGCGTTTCGCGGTCGTGTCGCACCTGCTGTCGATCAACAAGAACTGGCGCCTGCGGGTGAAGGTCTTCGCTCCCGATGACGACTTCCCCGCGGTGGCTGCGGTGACCCCGATCTGGAATGCCGCCAACTGGTTCGAGCGGGAGGCCTTCGATCTGTACGGGATCATCTTCGAGGGCCACGAGGACCTGCGCCGCATCCTGACCGACTACGGCTTCATCGGCCACCCGATGCGCAAGGACTTCCCGGTGTCGGGTCATGTCGAGATGCGCTACGACCCCGAGCAGAAGCGGGTGGTCTACCAGCCGGTGACCATCGAGCCGCGCGAGATCACCCCGCGCGTGATCCGCGAAGACAACTACGGGGGCCTGTGAGCATGCCAGCCGAAATCAAGAACTACACCCTGAACTTCGGTCCGCAGCACCCGGCCGCGCACGGCGTGCTGCGCCTGGTGCTGGAGCTGGACGGTGAAGTGATCCAGCGCGCCGATCCGCACATCGGCCTCCTGCACCGTGCCACCGAGAAGCTGGCCGAGTCCAAGACCTTCATCCAGTCGCTGCCCTACATGGACCGCCTCGACTACGTGTCGATGATGGCCAACGAGCATGCGTACTGCCTGGCCATCGAGAAGATGCTGGGCCTGGAAGTCCCCGAGCGCGCGCAGTACATCCGCGTGATGTTCTCGGAGCTGACCCGCATCCTGAACCACCTGCTCTGGCTGGGCGCGCACGGCATCGACTGCGGCGCGATGAACATCCTCATCTACTGCTTCCGCGAGCGTGAGGACATCTTCGACATGTACGAGGCGGTGTCGGGCGCGCGCATGCACGCGGCCTACTTCCGTCCGGGCGGCGTCTATCGCGACCTGCCGGACTCGATGCCGCAGTACAAGGTCAGCAAGATCAAGAACCAGAAGGCGATCGACAAGCTCAACGAGAACCGCCGGGGCTCGCTGCTCGATTTCATCGAGGACTTCTGCAACCGCTTCCCGGCCAACGTCGACGACTACGAGACGCTGCTGACCGACAACCGCATCTGGAAGCAGCGCACCGTGGGCATCGGCGTCGTGTCGCCGGAGCGCGCGTTGAACCTGGGCCTGACCGGCCCGATGCTGCGCGGCTCGGGCATTGCCTGGGACACCCGCAAGACGCAGCCCTACGACGTCTACGACCGCATGGACTTCGACATCCCGGTCGGCACCAACGGCGACACCTACGACCGCTACTGCGTGCGCGTCGAGGAAATGCGTCAGTCCAACCGCATCGTCCAGCAGTGCGTGAAGTGGCTCAAGGCCAATCCCGGCCCGGTCATCACCGACAACCACAAGGTGGCCCCGCCGTCGCGCGTCGCGATGAAGAGCAGCATGGAAGAGCTGATCCACCACTTCAAGCTGTTCACCGAAGGCTTCCGCGTCCCCGAGGGCGAGGCCTACGCATCGGTCGAGCATCCGAAGGGCGAGTTCGGCATCTACATGATCAGCGACGGCGCCAACAAGCCGTACCGCCTGAAGATCCGCGCGCCGGGCTATTCGCATCTGGCCGCGCTGGACGAGATGGCCCGCGGACACATGATTGCCGACGCGGTGGCCGTGATCGGCACGATGGACATCGTGTTCGGTGAAATTGACCGTTGAGTGGTGAAGCGATGAGCAGCACTGAATTCATCCTGAGCGAGGCCACCGCGGCCCGCTTCGCGCGCGAAGTCGCCAAGTACCCGGCGGAACAGGCGCAATCGGCCGTGATGGCCTGCCTGTCGATCGTCCAGCAGGAGCAGGGCTACGTGTCCCGCGAGGCCGAGGACGCGATCGCCGACTACCTCGGCATGCCGGCGATCGCCGTCTACGAGGTCACGACCTTCTACAACATGTACAACCAGCGCAAGCTGGGCGCGTTCAAGCTGAACGTCTGCACCAACCTGCCGTGCCAGCTGCGCGACGGCCAGAAGGCGCTGGACCACCTGTGCACGAAGCTGGGCGTGGAAGCGGGCGGCACCACCGCCGACGGCGTCTTCACCGTGCAGCAGAGCGAGTGCCTGGGTGCATGCGCCGACTCGCCGGTGATGCTGGTCAATGACCGCCAGATGCTGAGCTTCATGAGCGCCGAGCGGCTGGACGAGCTGGTGGACGCGCTCAGAGCGCACCACGCGGCCAACAAGAACTGAGGGACCTGGACGATGACGAACATCGATCTCTCGAAGTGGCAGGCCACCGGCAAGGAGACCTGCTTCCACGACCGCAACATCACCCCGCAGATCTACGCGGGCCTCGATGGCAAGAACTGGTCGCTGAAGGACTATGAAGCGCGCGGCGGCTACCAGGCGCTGCGCAAGATCCTGGCCCAGGGCGAAGGGCAGGGCATGACCGCCGACCAGGTCATCGCCGAAGTGAAGGCCTCGGGCCTGCGCGGCCGCGGCGGCGCCGGTTTCCCGACCGGCCTGAAGTGGAGCTTCATGCCGCGCCAATTCCCGGGCGCGAAGTACCTGGTCTGCAACAGCGACGAGGGCGAGCCGGGCACCTGCAAGGACCGCGACATCCTCATGTACAACCCGCACATCGTCATCGAAGGCATGGCGATCGCGGCGTACGCCATGGGCATCCGCACCGGCTACAACTACATCCACGGCGAGATCTTCGAGGTCTACGAGCGCTTCGAGGCCGCCCTGGAAGAGGCCCGCGCCGCCGGCCTGCTGGGCGACAACATCCTGGGCAGCAACTTCAGCTTCCAGCTGCATGCGCACCACGGCTTCGGCGCCTACATCTGCGGCGAGGAAACCGCGCTGCTGGAGTCGCTGGAAGGCAAGAAGGGCCAGCCGCGCTTCAAGCCGCCGTTCCCGGCCTCCTTCGGCCTGTACGGCAAGCCCACCACCATCAACAACACCGAGACCTTCGCGGCGGTGCCCTGGATCATCCGCAACGGTGGCCAGGCCTACCTCGAGGTCGGCAAGCCCAACAACGGCGGCACCAAGATCTTCTCGATCTCCGGCGACGTCGAGCGTCCCGGCAACTACGAGATCCCGCTGGGCACCTCGTTCGAGAAGCTGCTGGAGCTGGCCGGCGGCGTGCGCGGGGGTCGCAAGCTCAAGGCGGTGATCCCGGGTGGATCGTCGGCCCCGGTGCTGCCGGCCGACATCATGATGCAGTGCACGATGGACTATGACTCCATCGCCAAGGCCGGCTCGATGCTGGGCTCGGGCGCGGTCATCGTGATGGACGAGACCCGCTGCATGGTCACGAGCCTGCTGCGCCTGTCCTACTTCTACGCGCACGAGTCCTGCGGCCAGTGCACCCCGTGCCGCGAGGGCACCGGCTGGATGCATCGCGTGATCGAGCGCATCGCCCACGGCAAGGGCCGCTTCGAGGACATCGACCTGCTGAACTCGGTGGCCGACAACATCCAGGGCCGCACCATCTGCGCCCTGGGCGACGCCGCGGCGATGCCAGTGCGCGCGATGCTCAAGCACTTCAAGGGCGAGTTCATCGCGATGATCGAACAGGCCCAGCAGAACAAGGCGCCCGGTGCGTCGTCCCCGTCCGCCGCGGCCAAGTCGCCGGCGCACGCCTGATCCGGAGCCGCTGAGAAGAACTATGGTTGAAATCGAACTCGACGGCCAGAAGGTCGAAGTGCCCGAAGGCAGCATGGTGATGCACGCCGCCGAGAAGGCCGGCGCCTACATCCCGCACTTCTGCTACCACAAGAAGCTGAGCATCGCGGCCAACTGCCGCATGTGCCTGGTGGACGTGGAGAAGGCGCCCAAGCCGCTGCCTGCCTGCGCCACGCCGGTGACGCAGGGCATGATCGTGCGCACCAAGAGCGAGAAAGCCATCAAGGCCCAGCAGGGCGTGATGGAGTTCCTGCTGATCAATCACCCGCTGGACTGCCCGATCTGCGACCAGGGCGGCGAGTGCCAGCTGCAGGACCTGGCCGTCGGCTACGGCGCCGGCAAGTCGCGCTACACCGAAGAGAAGCGCGTGGTGTTCCACAAGAACGTCGGCCCGCTGATCTCGATGGAAGAGATGAGCCGCTGCATCCACTGCACGCGCTGCGTCCGCTTCGGCCAGGAGATCTCCGGCGTGATGGAGCTGGGCATGGCGCACCGCGGCGAGCACAGCGAGATCCAGACCTTCGTCGGCCGCACCGTCGACTCGGAGCTGTCGGGCAACATGATCGACATCTGCCCGGTCGGCGCGCTGACGAGCAAGCCCTTCCGCTACAGCGCCCGCACCTGGGAGCTGTCGCGCCGCAAGAGCGTCAGCCCGCACGATTCGACCGGCGCCAACCTGATCGTCCAGGTCAAGAACAACGAAGTGCTGCGCGTCGTCCCGCTGGAGAACGAGGCGGTCAACGAATGCTGGATCGCCGACCGCGACCGCTTCTCGTATGAAGCGCTCAACAGCGACGAGCGCCTGACCACGCCGATGCTCAAGCAGGGCGGCGAGTGGAAGTCGGTCGACTGGACGACCGCGCTCGAGTACGTCGCCAACGGCCTGAAGCAGATCAAGACCGAGAAGGGCGGCGCCTCGATCGCCGCGCTGGGCTCCGAGCACAGCACCGTCGAGGAACTGCACCTGCTGGCGCAACTGGTGCGCGGCCTGGGCAGCGAGAACATCGACACGCGGCTGCGCGTCGTCGATCCGGCACTGCGTGCCGGCGAGGGCAAGGCCTTCTGGCTCGGCACCTCGATCGCGTCGCTGTCGACGCTGGACCGCGCCTTCGTCGTCGGCTCGTCGCTGCGCAAGGACCATCCACTGTTCGCGCAGCGCCTGCGCCAGGCCGCTCGCCGTGGCGCGCAGGTCGTGGCACTGGGGGGCTCGGTCGAAGACTGGAAGATGGCGGTCGCCACCACGATCGCCGCCGCGCCGTCGGCATGGGTGAGTGAGCTGGCCGGCGTCGCTGCCGCCATCGGCGCCGCCAAGGGCGTGAGCGCTCCGGTCGCCGGCACGGCCTCCGACGCTGCCAAGGCGATCGCCGACACGCTGCTGTCGGGCGAGCGCAAGGCCGTGCTGCTGGGCAATGCCGCCGTGCAGCATCCGCAGGCCGCGACGCTGCTGTCGCTGGCGAACTGGATCGGCGAGCAGACCGGCGCCAGCGTCGGCGTGCTGTCCGCCGCGGCGAACACGGTCGGCGCCCAGTTGGTCAAGGCCCAGCCGGGGCAGGGCGGCCGTACCGCCGCCCAGCTGCTGAACGACCAGCCAGCCAAGGCCCTGCTGCTGCTGAACACCGACCCGGTGCTGGACGGCGCCAATGCCGCCGCCGCCGCCAAGGCGGTCAACGCGGCCGAGATGGTCGTCGTGCTGACCCCGTTCAAGACCGGCCCGGTGGTCGAGTTCGCCGACGTGCTGCTGCCGACCGCGCCGTTCACCGAGACCTCGGGCAGCTTCGTCAACGCGGAAGGCCGCCTGCAGAGCTTCGTCGGCGTGGCCAAGGCGCGCGGCGAGACCCGTCCGGGCTGGAAGATCCTGCGTGTGCTGGGCAACCTGCTGGGCTTGCCGGGCTTCGAGTTCGACAGCTCCGAGCAGGTCCGCGCCGCGGCGCTGGGCTCCGAGCTGGACCTGACGAACCGCCTGTCCAACGGCGTGTCGGCGCAGTCCGCCGCGGCCGCCCCGGTGCAGGGCCTGGAACGCCTGACCACCGTGCCGATCTATGCGACCGACGCGCTGGTGCGCCGTGCCACCTCGCTGCAGCTGACCCGCGACGGCCGCGACGCCGCCGTGGCCTCGCTGCCGCAGTCGCTGTGGACCGAGCTCGGCCTGGCCGAGAAGGGCGCGCAGGTGCGTGTGTCGCAGGACGGCGGTGCCGCCGTGCTGGCCGCGCAGCTGGACGCCTCGCTGCCCGCGAACGTGGTGCGCATCCCCGCCGGCATTCCCGAGACCGCCGCGCTGGGCGCGTTCACCGGCGCGATCGCCGTGACCAAGGCCTGAGGACGAGACGACCATGGAAAACTTCTACAACGCCGGCGCCTCGATGCTGGGCATGGTCTGGCCGGTGGTCTGGAGCCTGCTCAAGATCATCGCCGTGCTGCTGCCGCTGCTGGGCTGCGTCGCCTACCTGACGCTGTGGGAACGCAAGGCCATCGGCTGGTCGCAGATCCGTCCCGGTCCGAACCGGGTCGGTCCGATGGGACTGCTGACGCCGATCGCCGACGCGGTGAAGCTGATCTTCAAGGAGATCATCGTCCCGAGCGCGGCCAACAAGGGCCTGTTCTTCCTCGGCCCGATCATGACGATCATGCCGGCGCTGGCGGCCTGGGCCGTCGTGCCCTTCGGCCCCGGCGCGGCGATCGCCGACGTCAATGCCGGCCTGCTGTTCCTGATGGCGATCACCTCGCTGGAGGTCTATGGCGTGATCATCGCCGGCTGGGCGTCCAACTCGAAGTACGCCTTCCTGGGCGCGCTGCGCGCGTCGGCCCAGATGGTGTCCTACGAGATCGCGATGGGCTTCTGCCTGGTCGTGGTGCTGATGGTCACCGGCTCGATGAACGTCAGCGCCATCGTGACCAGCCAGGAGCAGGGCTGGTTCGCGTCGCACGGCGTGAACCTCCTGTCGTGGAACTGGCTGCCGCTGCTGCCGATCTTCCTCGTGTACTTCATCTCCGGCCTGGCCGAGACCAACCGCCATCCGTTCGACGTCGTCGAAGGCGAATCGGAAATCGTGGCCGGTCACATGATCGAGTACTCGGGCATGTCGTTCGCGATGTTCTTCCTGGCCGAGTACGCCAACATGATCCTGGTCTCGGCACTGGCGGTGCTGATGTTCCTGGGCGGCTGGTCGGCGCCGATCTCCTGGTCGCTGCTGGGCATGGACACGCCGGCCTTCATCCAGCAGACCATGGCGTTCTGGAACTGGTTCTGGCTGTTCGCCAAGACCTTCTTCGTCGTGACCTGCTTCCTGTGGGTGCGCGCCACGTTCCCGCGCTATCGCTATGACCAGATCATGCGTCTGGGCTGGAAGATCTTCATCCCCGTCACCCTGGTGTGGCTGGTGGTCGTGGGTCTGTGGATCCAGTCGCCGTTCAATATCTGGAAGTAATCCGAGGTATCCGCTGTGAGCGCCATCAAGGACCTAGTCAAGAGCTTCATGCTCACCGAGCTGCTGAAGGGCATGGCCCTGACCGGCCGGCATTTCCTCTCGAAGAACATCACGGTGCAGTTCCCGGAAGAGAAGACCCCGCTGTCTCCTCGCTTCCGCGGCCTGCATGCGCTGCGCCGTTATGAGAACGGCGAGGAGCGCTGCATCGCCTGCAAGCTGTGCGAGGCCGTGTGCCCCGCGATGGCGATCACGATCGAATCCGACGTGCGCGCCGACGGCTCCCGCCGCACCACCCGCTACGACATCGACCTGACCAAGTGCATCTTCTGCGGCTTCTGCGAGGAAAGCT
Source organism: Roseateles chitinivorans (assembly GCF_002761755.1). GTDB lineage: Bacteria > Pseudomonadota > Gammaproteobacteria > Burkholderiales > Burkholderiaceae_C > Roseateles > Roseateles chitinivorans. Next base: position 39,120 of record NZ_PEOG01000006.1, on the reverse strand, counting down.
GCCCGGTGGACTCGATCGTCGAGACCGACATCTTCGAATACCACGGCGAGAAGCGCGGCGACCTCTATTTCACCAAGGAGATGCTCCTGGCGGTGGGGGACCGGTACGAGCCGCAGATCGCAGCCAGCAAGGAGGCCGACGCCAAGTACCGCTGACCGGTCCAGCGGTTGCCCGGACCCTCGCGCCAGCGAGGGGAGGGGACCGCGACCGGTGGCCTGCTTGCAGGAAATCGCATGGATATCACTACCGCGCTGTTCTTCGTCTTCTCGGCCGTGCTGCTGGGCTCTGCGTTCCGTGTCATCACGGCCAAGAGCACCGTGCACTCGGCCCTGTTCCTGATCCTGTCCTTCTTCAGTGCCTCCTGTCTGTGGATGTTGCTGAAGGCCGAGTTCCTGGCCATCACCCTGGTGCTGGTCTACATCGGCGCCGTCATGGTGCTGTTCCTGTTCGTCGTGATGATGCTGGACTTCGAGTCCACCGCGGTGCGCGAGAGCATCTGGAAGCATCTGCCGGTGGCGAGCCTGGTCGGCGCGCTGATCGCGCTGGAGATCGCGGCCGTGCTGATGGGCGGCTTCCGCGGCGTCGAGAACGCGCCGGAGATCGCCAACATGGCGCAGCTGGGCAACACCAAGCTGCTGGGCATCGAGATCTACACCAACTACCTGTTCCCGCTGCAGATCGCCGCCGTGCTGCTGCTGGTGGCGATCATCGCGGCGATCGCGCTGACGCTGCGCGGCCGCAAGGACTCGCGCCACCAGGACGCGTCGCAGCAGGTCAAGGTCAAGAAGGCCGACCGCCTGCGCATCGTGAAGGTCGCCCCGACCGTCGAAGCCCCGTCCGTGCCGGCGGCTGACAAGAACGAAGGAGCCGCGTGATGGGTGCGCTGAGCCTGAACCATTTCCTGATCCTGGGCGCGTTCCTGTTCGCGCTGTCGGTGATCGGCATCTTCCTGAACCGCAAGAACCTGATCGTGCTGCTGATGGCCATCGAGCTGATGCTGCTGGCGGTCAACATGAACTTCGTCGCGTTCTCGCACTACCTGGGCGACATGGCCGGCCAGGTGTTCGTGTTCTTCATCCTGACCGTGGCGGCCGCTGAATCGGCGATCGGCCTGGCGATCCTGGTCGTGCTGTTCCGCAACCGCAGCAGCATCGACGTGGAAGAGCTGGACGCCCTGAAGGGCTGACGAGGGAAGCGAGAAAAACAATGTCTGCAACACTCTCCCAGAACCTGCTGCTGGCGGTGCCGCTGGCCCCGCTGGCGGGCGCCATCGTCGCGGGCCTGTTCGGCAAGCAGGTCGGCCGCCGCGGCGCTCATGTCGTCACCATCCTGGGCGTGCTGATCGCCTTCATCCTCTCGGCGATGACGCTGAGCGCGGTGCTGGATGGCGCGCGCTTCAACCAGACCGTCTACGAGTGGATGGTGCTGGGCGGCCTGAAGATGGAAGTCGGCTTCATGATCGACGGCCTGTCCGCGATGATGATGTGCGTGGTGACCTTCGTCTCGCTGATGGTGCACATCTACACCATCGGCTACATGGAGGAAGACCCCGGCTACCAGCGCTTCTTCAGCTACATCTCGTTGTTCACCTTCAGCATGCTGATGCTGGTGATGTCCAACAACATGCTGCAGCTGTTCTTCGGCTGGGAAGCGGTGGGCCTGGTGTCCTACCTGCTGATCGGCTTCTGGTACACGAAGCCGACCGCGATCTTCGCCAACATGAAGGCCTTCCTGGTGAACCGGGTCGGCGACTTCGGCTTCATCCTCGGCATCGGCCTGCTGGTGGCCTACGGTGGATCGCTGAACTACACCGAGACCTTCGCCAAGTCGGCCGAGCTGGCCAAGATCGGCTTCGCCAACCCCTTCGGCGGCGAGCCGTGGATGATGCTGAGCGTGGCCTGCATCTGCCTGTTCATCGGCGCGATGGGCAAGTCGGCGCAGTTCCCGCTGCACGTCTGGCTGCCGGACTCGATGGAAGGCCCGACCCCGATCTCCGCGCTGATCCACGCGGCCACCATGGTGACGGCCGGCATCTTCATGGTGTCGCGCTTCAGCCCGCTGTTCGAGCTGTCGGACACGGCGCTGAACTTCGTGCTGGTGATCGGCGCGATCACGGCGCTGTTCATGGGCTTCCTGGGCATCATCCAGAACGACATCAAGCGCGTGGTCGCGTACTCCACGCTGTCGCAGCTGGGCTACATGACGGTGGCGCTGGGCGCCTCGGCCTACTCGGTGGCGGTGTTCCACCTGATGACGCACGCCTTCTTCAAGGCGCTGCTGTTCCTGGGCGCGGGCTCGGTGATCATCGGCATGCACCATGACCAGGACATCCGCAACATGGGCGGCCTGCGCAAGTACATGCCCATCACCTGGATCACCTCGCTGCTGGGGTCGCTGGCGCTGATCGGCACGCCGTTCTTCTCGGGCTTCTACTCGAAGGACTCGATCATCGAGGCGGTCCACGCGTCGCACCTGCCGGGCGCGGGCTTCGCCTACTTCGCGGTGGTGGCCGGCGTCTTCGTGACCGCCTTCTACAGCTTCCGGATGTACTTCCTGGTCTTCCACGGCAAGGAGCACTTCCACCACAAGCCGTTCCCGGGCGAGCACGACCATCACGACGACCATGGCCACGGTCACGACCACACGCCGCATGAGTCGCCCTGGGTGGTGACCGTGCCGCTGATCCTGCTGGCGATCCCGTCGGTGGTGATCGGTTACCTGACGATCGGCCCAATGGTGCACGGCGAGTTCTTCAAGGACGCGATCTTCGTGAACCACGAGATCCACCACGCGATGCACGAACTGGGCGAGGAGTTCCATGGCGCCTTCGCGATGGCGCTGCACAGCCTGCAGACGCTGCCGCTGTGGCTGGCCGTCGCCGGCGTGGTCGTCTCCTACTGGTTCTACATGATCAGCCCGGCGATCCCGGCCGCGATCGCGCGCACCTTCCGCCCGATCGTGACGATCCTGGAGAACAAGTACTACATGGACTGGTTCAACGAGAACGTGCTGGCCCGCGCGGCCCGCGCGATCGGCACCGGTCTGTGGAAGGCCGGCGACCAGGGCGTCATCGACGGCGTCCTGATCAACGGCTCCGCGCGCACGGTGGGCGGCATCGCCGGCCTGGTGCGCCTGATCCAGACCGGCCACCTGTACTGGTATGCGCTGGTCATGATCCTGGGTGTCGTGGGTCTGATGACCTGGCAGCTGTGGCCTTCCATGTGGCCCCAATTCAAGGCCCTGCTGGGTCTGTGACGCGGGCGGAGAATAAGAATGTTGCTGAGTCTCTCCATCTGGCTGCCCATCGTCTGCGGTGGCCTGCTGCTCGCGCTCGGACGCGACAACAACGCCAGCGCGGTGCGCTGGATGGCGCTGGTCGCGTCGGTCGCTTCCTTCCTGGTGACGCTGCCGCTGATCACCGGCTTCGACACCTCGACGGCCGCGATGCAGTTCGTCGAGAACGCGTCCTGGATCGAGCGTTTCAACATCCACTACCACCTGGGCGTGGATGGCATCTCGATGTGGTTCGTGCCGCTGACGGCCTTCATCTCGATCATCGTGGTGATCGCCGCCTGGGAAGTGATCGAGACGCGGGTGCACCAGTACATGGGCGCCTTCCTGATCCTGTCGGGCCTGATGATCGGCGTGTTCTGCGCGCTCGACGGCATGCTGTTCTACGTGTTCTTCGAGGCCACGCTGATCCCGATGTACATCATCATCGGCGTCTGGGGCGGACCTCGCCGGGTGTACGCGGCCTTCAAGTTCTTCCTGTACACGCTGGCCGGCTCGCTGCTGATGCTGATCGCGCTGCTGTACCTGTACAGCCAGTCGGGCAGCTTCGAGATCCTGGACTGGCACAAGCTGCCGCTGCCGATGTCGGCGCAGTCGCTGCTGTTCTTCGCCTTCTTCGCGGCCTTCGCGGTGAAGGTGCCGATGTGGCCGGTGCACACCTGGTTGCCGGATGCCCACGTGGAAGCGCCGACCGGCGGCTCGGTGGTCCTGGCGGCCATCATGCTGAAGCTGGGCGCCTACGGCTTCCTGCGCTTCTCGCTGCCGATCGCGCCTGATGCGGCTCGTCATTACGACTGGTTCATCATCGCCCTGTCGCTGATCGCGGTGATCTACATCGGCCTGGTGGCCATGGTCCAGCGCGACATGAAGAAGCTGGTGGCCTATTCGTCGGTCGCCCACATGGGCTTCGTGACGCTGGGCTTCTTCATCTTCAACGAGCTGGGCATCTCCGGCGGCCTGGTGCAGATGATCTCGCACGGCTTCGTGTCGGGCGCGATGTTCCTGTGCATCGGCGTGCTGTACGACCGGGTGCACTCGCGCGAGATCGCCGACTACGGCGGCGTCGTCAACACGATGCCCAAGTTCGCCGCGCTGGCGGTGTTCTTCGGCATGGCCAACTGCGGCCTGCCGGCGACCGCGGGCTTCGTGGGCGAGTGGATGGTGATCCTGGGCTCGGTGCAGCACAACTTCTGGATCGGCCTGCTGGCGGCCACGGCGCTGATCTTCGGCGCGGCCTACACGCTGTGGATGATCAAGCGCGTCTACTTCGGCGCGGTGACCAACGACAACGTCCGCAACCTGACCGACATCAATGGCCGCGAGTTCCTGATGCTGGGCGTGCTGGCGATCGCGACGCTCTACATGGGCGTGTATCCGAAGCCGTTCACCGACGTGATGCACCCCTCCGTTGACGCGCTGCTCAAGCACGTCGCGGTGTCCAAGCTCCAATAAGGGCCCAACACAATGAATGACATGAACTGGGTCGCGGTCTATCCCGAAATCCTGCTGCTGGTGCTGGCCTGCGTGGTCGCGCTGGTGGACCTGTTCGTCACCGACCCGCGCCGCACGCCGACCTACTGGTTGACCCAGCTGAGCCTGGCGGTGGTGGGTGCGATGCACTTCGCCGCGATGGGCAACCCGCCGGCCGAGGCGATGCAGGGCCTGCTGGTGGTCGATCCGCTGAGCCACCTGCTCAGCGGCGTCAGCGCGCTGGCGCTGATCATCACGCTGGTCTATGCGCGTCCCTACGCCGAGTCCCGCGAGATGCTCAAGGGCGAGCTCTTCACGCTGAGCCTGCTGGCGCTGCTGGGCGTGAATGTGATGGTGGCGTCCAACAACTTCCTGTCGATCTACCTCGGCCTGGAGCTGATGAGCCTGTCGCTGTACGCGCTGACCGCGCTGCGCCGCGACCACACCATCTCCACCGAAGCCGCGATGAAGTACTTCGTGCTGGGCGCGCTGGCCTCGGGCTTCCTGCTGTATGGCCTGTCGATGATGTACGGCGCTACCGGCTCGCTGTCGATCCCGCGGGTGTTCGAGGTGATCTCCAGCGGCACGGTCAACAAGGGCGTGCTGGTGCTGGGCGTCGTGTTCGTCGTCGCCGGCCTGGGCTTCAAGCTGGGCGCCGCGCCGTTCCACATGTGGGTGCCGGACGTCTACCAGGGCGCGCCGACCGCCGCGACGCTGCTGATCGGCGGCGCGCCGAAGCTGGCGGCGCTGGGCATCGCGCTGCGCCTGCTGGTGGAAGGCATGCTGCCGCTGGCCACGGACTGGCAGCAGATGCTGCTGGTGATGGCGGTGGCCTCGCTGGTGGTGGGCAACCTGGCCGCGATCGCGCAGAGCAACCTGAAGCGGATGCTGGCGTACTCGACGATCTCGCAGATGGGCTTCGTCGTGCTGGGCCTGGCCTCGGGCGTGGTGAACGGCCAGCCGGACAACCACGCGCTGAACGCCTACAGCTCGGCGATGTTCTACGCGATCACCTATGTGCTGACGACGCTGGGCAGCTTCGGCCTGATCATGCTGCTGGCGCGCCAGGGCTTCGAGTCCGAGCAGATCAGCGACCTGGCCGGCCTGTTCAAGCGCAGCCCCTGGTATGCGCTGGTGATGGCGATCTACATGTTCTCGCTGACCGGCATCCCGCCGACGGTGGGCTTCTACGGCAAGCTGGCGGTGCTGCAGGCGATGGTCACGACCGGCCAGTCGCTCTACCTGTGGCTGGCGGTGGTGGCGGTGGTGCTGTCGCTGATCGGCGCGTTCTACTACCTGCGTGTCGTGAAGGTCATGTTCTTCGACGAACCGGCCGACCACAGCCCGCTGAACGCCCCGGCCGACGCGCGCCTGGTGATGTCGCTCAACGGCATCGCGGTGCTGGCCTTCGGCCTGCTGCCCGGCGGCCTGCTGGCGCTGTGCGGCCAGGCCGTGACCCGCGCGCTGGCGCACTGAGCGCGCTGAACGCGGGACCCGACGATGGAGCAGGGCGCTTCAGTCTGGGTGGTGCTGGTGGTCGCGCTGGTCGCGGCCAACCTGCCGTATCTCAGTTCGCGCGTCCTGCTCGTCGGGCCGCGCCGTGATCCCAAGGCCGCCGGCTGGCGCTTGCTGGAACTCTTCCTGCTGGCGCTGGCCACGCTGGCCGTCGGCTTCGGGCTCGAGGCCCGGCTGGGTCAGCGCTCGCCGCAGGGCTGGGAGTTCTACGCGGCGGCGCTGGCGCTGTTCGTGACGCTGGGCTTCCCGGGCTTCGTGTGGCGCTACCTGCGCCGCTCGCGGTCCAAGGTGCGAGAGTTCGATGACGAAGAAGCTGCCTGAGGCCCTTCGCCCCGATGCCGACGGCGTGATCGGCATTCCCCCGGCCGCCGACGCCGATCCCCATCTGCGAGAGACCCCGCTGAGTTCCGACTGGATCCTGCGGGGCAACTTCCTTCATGCGAAGCGCGATCGTGTCGCGCTGCCCAACGGCCGTGAAGCGACGCGGGAGTACATCCGCCATCCGGGCGCCGCGGTGATCGTGCCGCTGCTGGACGACGGGCGCGTGCTGATCGAGCGTCAATACCGCTACCCAGTGGGTCGTGTGGTGCTTGAGTTTCCCGCTGGCAAGCTGGATCCGCAGGAGTCGCCGCTGCGCTGCGCGATGCGCGAGCTGGTCGAGGAGACCGGCTACACCGCGCGCGAGTGGGCCTACGCCGGCGTGATGCACAACGCGATCGCCTACTCGGACGAACGCATCGAGATCTTCTTCGCGCGCGGCCTGATCGCCGGCGAGCGCCAACTGGACGACGGGGAGTTCCTCGACCTGCTGGCCGTCGGCGAGGACGAGCTGGACCGCATGGTCTTCGACGGGCGCGTCACCGATGCCAAGACCTTGACCTGCCTGCTGTGGCTGCAGCGCTGGCGTGCCGGCGCATGGCCTTTGGACTGGATGCCGGCGGCCGAGGCGGCGAGCCGCTAGCATCGGCCCATCATGCTGGTCCTGAACCTGGCCTGCGACACCGGCCATTCCTTCGAAGGCTGGTTCGCGTCGGCCACCGACTTCGAATCGCAGCAGCAGCGAGGCCTGCTGAGCTGCCCGCTGTGCAACAGCGCCAATGTGCGCCGGATGCCGAGTGCCCCGCGGCTGAACCTTTCCGCCGCGGCCGAGCCGGCACCGTCCCAGCCGCGTGCGCCCACGTCGCCAGTCCCCGTGCCCGCCGCGTCGGCGCTGCCGCCGGGCGCGCCGGTGATCGCCGTGGAGCTGCAGAAGCAGGTGATCCAGGCGGTGCGCACGCTGATGGCGAACACCGAGGACGTCGGCGACCGCTTCGCCACCGAGGCGCGCCGCATCCATTACGGCGAGGCCCAGGAGCGCGGCATCCGCGGTCGTGCCACGCCCGACGAGGCGCGCGAACTGGCGGACGAAGGCATCGACATCGTCGCACTGCCGGTGCCCGACGCGCTGAAAGACCCTCTCCAGTAACGATCTGACGCCTCGTGGGATTGCGGGCGATGCCGGGGCCGGTGTCGAATCGCGCGGTCGCATCTGTTGAGGAATCAGGTTCATGAAGACTTTCCGTTTGCTTGTCTGCGCCGCGGCGGCGACCGCGTCGCTCGCGTTCGCGCCGGTCGCGCCCTCGTTCGCCGCGTCTGTCGCGCCGGTGGCCGCGCCCAACGGGATGGTGGTGACGGCCCAGCATCTGGCCACGCGCGTCGGCGTCGACGTGCTCAAGGACGGCGGCAATGCCGTCGATGCCGCGGTGGCGGTGGGCTATGCGCTCGCGGTGGTGTACCCGGCCGCGGGCAACCTGGGCGGCGGCGGTTTCATGACCATCCAGCTGGCCGACGGTCGCAAGACCTTCCTGGACTTCCGCGAGAAGGCGCCGCTGGCCGCCACGGCCAACATGTACCTGGACAAGGACGGCAACGTCGTCAAGGGCCTGAGCACCCACGGCCACCTGGCGGTGGGCGTGCCGGGCACGGTGTCGGGGCTCGAGTACGCGCGCGAGAAGTACGGGACGATGAAGCGCCAGACGCTGATCGCGCCGGCGGTCGCGCTGGCGGACCGCGGCTTCGCGCTCGACCAGGGCGACGTCGACATGTTCCAGACGGCCACCAAGGACTTCGAGGCCGACCCCGCGTCCGCGGCGATCTTCCTGAACAAGGGCAAGGCCTTCCAGCCCGGCGACCGGCTGGTGCAGAAGGACCTGGCCCGCACGCTGCGCGAGATCGGCGCCAAGGGCACGGAGGGCTTCTACAAGGGTTGGGTGGCGAAGGCGCTGGTCGAGTCGAGCCAGGCTGGCAAGGGCATCCTGACGCAGGCCGACCTGGACCAGTACCAGACCCGCGAGCTGGCGCCGGTCGAGTGCGACTACCGCGGCTACCACGTGGTCTCCGCTCCGCCGCCCAGTTCAGGCGGCGTGATCATCTGCGAGATGCTCAACATCCTCGAGGGCTATCCGCTGCGCCAGCTCGGCTGGGGCTCGGCGCAGGGCGTGCACTACCAGATCGAGGCGATGCGGCATGCCTACGTCGATCGCAACAGCACCCTGGGCGATCCCGACTTCGTGAAGAACCCGCTGCAACGGCTGCTGGACAAGGACTACGCGGCCAAGATCCGCGCCGCGATCGATCCGACCAAGGCCGGCGTGTCCAAGGACCTGAAGCCGGGCGTGCCGCCGCATGAAGGCAGCAACACCACCCATTACTCGATCGCCGACAAATGGGGCAACGCGGTGTCGGTGACCTATACGCTGAACGACTGGTTCGGCGCCAAGGTCACTGCCGCGAAGACCGGCGTGCTGCTGAACAACGAGATGGACGACTTCACCTCCAAGGTGGGCGTGCCCAACATGTACGGGCTGGTGCAGGGCGAGGCCAATGCGATCGCCCCGGGCAAGCGGCCGCTGTCGTCGATGAGCCCGACGATCGTGACCAAGGATGGCAAGCCGGTGATGGTGGTGGGCACGCCGGGGGGCAGCCGCATCATCACGGCGGTGCTGCAGACGATGATCAATGCGATCGACTTCGACATGACCGTGCAGGAGGCGGTGGATGCGCCGCGCTTCCATCACCAGTGGATGCCGGACCTGACGAATGTCGAGCCCTATGCGCTGTCGCCGGACACGCGCCGGATCCTCGAAGGCATGGGCCACAAGCTGGGCGCGCCGCATCCGGCGAATCACCTGGCGGCGATCATCATCGGCGCGCCCTCGCTGACCGGCAAGCCGGTGGGCAACAACCGCTTCTACGGCGCCAACGATCCGCGCCGCAACACCGGGCTGGCCGCCGGCTATTGAGCCGAAGCGGCGGAAGCCGCTGAAGCCGCCGAGGCTGCCGAGGACGCCGCTCCGGGCTCGGCGACCGCGGGCCCGCTCCACGGCTTCAGCGCCTCGTAGCGCTGGGTGAGCGACAGCGCATCGCCCCAGGAGCCGTAGGTCGGGTTGGGGATCGGCACCCAGGTCGTGCCCCAGCGCGCCGCATGCGCCTGCTCGGCGTAGCGGGCGCGCGGCACGAAGTCGTTGAGGTCGTCGCCGACCAGCATCGCGATCCGGTGCGTGCGCGCGACGGCCTCGCGCCGCGGCGTCTTGTCCGAGGCGCCCCATTCCGCGCGTTCGCCGCGCAGCATCACGTCGGCGGGCGCGACCGCGTGGCCGAGCACACGGCTCAGGTTGGCGATCGTCTGCGCTTTCTGCGGGCAGGCGGCATGGAAGCCGTCCGGGCCGAAGGGGCCGTCCGCCGGGCAGCGCCGGTTGGTGATGAAGACGACCCGGAAACCGTTCGCACGAGCCCGCGCGATGAACTCGGGCGCGCCGGGAATCGCGGCCGCCTGCGCGCTGGCCACCCAGGCGGCCCAGGTGCTTTCCTCGTAGCGATGCCCGTCGCGGATCTGCCAAGCCTCGTAAGGCGAGTTGTCGAGCACGGTCTCGTCCACGTCCAGCACGATGGCCGGTGGCTTGCGGGAGAAGCCGCCTTGCGCCGCCTGCTCCAGCGAAGCCGTCTCGCGCGTCGCCCGTCGCGCCGCGCCCAGGCGGGCGGTCGCGGCCCGATAGACCGCCAGCGTGGCGGCCTGGCGCTCGACCGCGGTCTGGAACCACAGCGTGGCGTTGAGGTTCTCGCGCGCCATCACCGGTTGGGCGCCGGCTGGGGATGACAGGGCCAGGCCGGTCAGCCCGGCCAGCCCGGAGAGACAGGTCGACAGGGACAGGGACAAGACTCGCCTGGCGAAGGAGGGAAGGGAAGCGCGGGGCATCGGCGGGGGTTCTCTCGGTTGGAAACGCAGGATTGCTTCGCGGTTCGAGGGCTGCGCTCTCGTCGGCGAACTAGGTCGGGGCGGGGGCGGCGCGGACCGCCGCCATCAGGTCGCTCGGGTGGACCATGAGCTCGCGCACCGTCCGCAGCGTCGCATGCTGGCGCAGCACCGGCGCGAAGGCGGGCGCCGTCAGCAGCTGGTCCCAGACCGGCTCGAGCTGCCGTGACTCGACCGCGAGGCCGCGCTCGAGCTGGTCGGCGAAGTCCAGGCTCGCCGGCGCCGACAGCAGCTGCATGCGGCTCGCGGCGCTGAGCAGCCTCGGCGCCTGCTCGGCCGGCGCATCGCTGCAATAGAGCACCGCGCGGGCCAGCTCCGCTTCCTCGGTCGGCAGCGCGCGCAGCGAGGCGCCCCGCAAGGGGATCTCGCCCTGATGCGATGCGAAGGCATAGGTGGCGCGCGGGTCCGCCTGCGCGAGCAGCCGCAGGCCGCGCAGCAGGCGGGGCAGGTCGGTGGTCGCGGCATCGGCCGAGGCTTTTGCTTCGACCAGCAGCAGCAGGTCCCAGGTGTCGGCGTCGTGGCGGCGCAGCAGCGCCACGTCCCATTCGCTCTTGGCCCGTTGTGGATCGCCCGGGAAGGCGGCCGGAACCCGCAACGAGGTGACGACCCGATAGCTCGCGCGCTCGCCAGCATTCCCGCTGACCGCAGCGTCGACCGCAGCGCTGGTCGCGTCCATCTCGCTGGCTGCGCCGGCGTTCATCCGGTCGACCAGCGCCTGCAGCGCCTCGGTCGCGAGGCCCTCCACCGCGTCGCCGCGCTGCTGGGCGCCGGCGCCCGAAGCCACCGCCTGCGCGCTGCCCGCCGACGGCCCTTGCCGATCCCACAGCGCACGGTAGCGGATCACCTCGGGATCCGACGCCAACTCGTCCAGACGGCGGAGCCGGGCCAGGGCGCCGTCGTCGCGCAGACGCCGCGCGGCGTCAGGCAGCTCGGGGGACTCATGCAGCGGGTGCAAGCGCTCAGCGGCGTCGGCCAACCGCGACCAGTCGCCGGCGGTGGCCGCGTCATGCAGGGCAACGAGCGCGTCGCGCATTGCGCCCGGCGGCAGGCGCTGCGCCTTGGCCGGGTGGGCGAGGGCGTTGGCGGTCGCCCGCAGCTGGCGTCGGTCGCGCTCGGCGTGGGCGCTGAGGGAGGCGTGCTCGCGCACCCGGGGCGACCGGTGGCGCAGCACCATCGCGGCGAACGCCGGATCGCCGCCGTCGGTCCGTAGCGCTTCACCGATCAGCCGCGCCAACGCCTCAAGAAACAGGCTCTTCGCCCTCTCGCCGGGCTCCCGGCCTGCAACGAGCGCCGTGCGCGCCTCCTCGATCGCCACGGCCAGCGCGACGGCGGGCGGCTCGTCGTGGGTCAGCGTCAGCGAGCTGGGCAGTTCCGGCACGCGATACCGGCGATCGACGCGAGCCAGCGTGCGAGCCAGCCAGGTCCGCCAGGCTGGCTCGCGGTCCGCGGGCGAGCCCGACGGCTCGGACGCCGTGCCTGTGGGCGGGTTCATGCGCCTGCCGCCAAGGTCCACGCCAGCCCGACCGCCGCGCAGGCACCGAGCAACGGGATCACGCCCCACTTGAAGCGGAACAGCGCGATCGCCGCGCCCGCGGCGATCAGCGCCGACATGGCATCGAACGGACCGCCCAGCCCCTGCGGCCAGAACACATGGCCGGCGAAGAACAGCGCCAGGTTGACGATCACGCCGACCACCGCCGCGGTGATCGCGGTCAGTGGCGCGGTGAGGCGCAGGTCGCCGTGGGTCGCCTCGATCACCGGGCCTCCGGCCAGCACGAGGATGAAGGAGGGCAGGAAGGTGAAGAAGGTGACCACGGCCGCCGCCGTGGCGCCGGCGGCGAACAGTGCGTCCGGTCCGAAGACCTGCTCCTTCCATCCGCCGACGAAGCCGACGAAGGCAACCACCATGATCAGCGGCCCCGGCGTGGTCTCGCCCAGCGCGAGGCCATCGATCATCTGCGGACCGGTGGCCCAGTGGTGGTGTTCGACGGCGCCTTGCACGACGTAGGGCAGCACCGCATAGGCGCCGCCGAAGGTCATCAACGCGGCCTTCGTGAAGAACAGGCCCATCTGCGTGAACGCGCCCTCCAGCCCGTACACGGCCACCAAGGCGCCCATCGCGGCGAGCCACAGCCCCAGGCCCACGATCAGCACGCGGGCGAGGCGGCCGCGGGTGAAGGCGGCATGCGGGGGCGTCGGCGTGTCGTCGTCGATCAGCGCCGGGCCGTAGCCGGCCTGCGCGGCGGCATGCGCGGGGCCGCTCGAGAAGACCTGCGGCGCGAACCGGGCGCCGAGTGCGCCGGCCAGGCCCGCGCCCAGCACGATCAGCGGGAAGGGCAGGTCGAGAAGGATCGCCACCAGCGCGGCGACCGCGATGCTCCAGAGCCAGCCATTGCGCAGCACCCGGCGGCCGATGCGGTGGGCCGCGTGCAGCACGAGCGCGGTGACCGCGGGCTTGATGCCGTAGAAGATCCCCGCGACGGCCGGCAGCGTGCCGAAGGCGACATAGATCCACGACAGCGCGATGAGGATGAACAGCGACGGCAGCACGAAGAGGCCGCCCGCGACGATGCCGCCCCAGCTGCGGTGCATCAGCCAGCCGATGTAGGTGGCGAGCTGCTGGGCCTCGGGGCCGGGCAGCAGCATGCAGTAGTTGAGCGCATGCAGGAAGCGCCGCTCGCTGATCCAGCGGCGGCGCTCGACCAGCTCGGCATGCATGATCGCGATTTGCCCGGCGGGGCCGCCAAAGCTGATGAAGCCCAGCTTCAGCCAGAAGCGGAAGGCTTCCCAGAAGCCGACGGGTGCCGGGCGGTCCGGGGGGGAAGCGGCCGTGGCGGTGGAATCGTTTGGACGGGTCATGCGCGAGGGCCGGCGGGCCGGGTGCGGACGAAGGGCTGGCGGCGAAGTGTGCCTCAGACGGCCGTGCGCGATCGGCGCGATGCCGGATCAGCCCGTGGGCGTGACGAGCGTCCCACGGCGGGCGCATCCGAGCCCGAACGGTCGCTCCCACGGGGACCTGGCGTCGATATCATCCGCAGCCGCCGGCCCACCCAGGCGGGCCCGTCAGGCGGGTCCAGCGTGGACCGGCAAGACCGACGCGCCGCAGTGCGCGATTTCAGGGAGAAGCATTCATGCGGGCAGTCCTGCTCATCGTCCTCGTCGCCGTGCTGGGCGTCATCGGCTGGAAGAAGCGCGACGAGATCCCGTTCCTGCGCGACGCGACGCGCGAGGTGGAACGACAGGCCGGGAAGGTCGAGCTGCCGAAGCTCCGCACCGAGGCCGATGCGCCGGCCGGTACCGGCGGCAGTGCGTCGGGCGGCGTGCGCCGCTGCGTGGTCGACGGCCAGGTGCTTTACACCAACGAGGCCTGCCCGCGCGGCAGCGCCGAGCAGAAGGTCAAGGGCGGCACGGTGTCGGTGATGCCGGCCTACAAGGCCCCGCCGCCGCCGGAACAGGCCGGCTCCGGCATCCCCCACGCCCGCGACCTGCTCGCCCCCAAGGGCGGCACGCTGAAGGACAAGGCGCAGGAACGGGCGATGGAGGGGCTGTGACACCCCCCGCATTCCCGGGTTTCCGGGCATCGCATCGCCGCCCCCTCGCTCAGTAGACTGGCTTCATGCCGGCGACGGGGCCGGCAGACCCAGGGAGACCGGCCGGGACAGGGCGCAAGCCCGCCCGGCGCCGAAGCCGATGCTTCGCAAGCCATGCCGCTGACCGATCCCCAACTCCTCGTCGACGGTGCCGCCAGGCGCCGCCGCCGCATGACGGCCTGGCTCGTCGGCGCGAACCTGACCGTCGCGCTGGTGCTCGCGGCGCTGGTCTGGCATGTGCTGGAGACCTCGCATCGCGCTTATGCGAGGCAGGCGCGGGACGTCGCCGAAGGCCTGGCCGCCGTGGCCCAGCTCAATGTCGAGGCCGAGATCGGCCGCGTGGACGCGGTGCTGCGCGCCACCGGCGGCGAACTCGAGCGGCTGATGGCAGCCGCGCCCGGCGGCGCCTCCGACGCGGTGCTCAACGAGGTGCTGCATGCGCGCTTCGGCCTGCTGCACGGGATCGAGGCCTTCCGGGCCGCCGACGCCAGCGGCCAGGTCCGCTGGGGCACGCGCCTGCCCGCCGGCGCGCCGACCCGCGTCGACGATCGCGATTACTTCATCCAGGCGCGCGGACTCGCCGAGCCCGCGACGCTGGTGACCGGCCCGCTGGTCTCGCGGGTATCGGGGAACTGGGTCGTGGCGTTCGTGCGGCCGCTCATCGTGCGCGGCCGCTTCGCGGGCGTGCTTTACGTGAGCGTCGGCGTCGACCATTTCCGCCACCTGTTCGAGCGCTACGAGCTGGCGCCGCTGGACGCGATGACGCTGCGCCGCGATGACCTGCGGCTGGTCGCGCGCATCGCGCCGGGCAGTCCGGTGCAGGGCGAGGTCGGCGACACGCAGGTCTCATCGCGGATGCGCGAGATGCTGGCGGCCAATCCGCGCCAGGGCAGCGTGGTCTCGACGGTCAGCATCGACGGCCAGAACCGCACCAGCGCCTACCGCGCGCTCGACCATTGGCCCTTCGTCGTCTACGCCGGCGTGAACAACGAGCGATTCTTCACCCCCTGGCGCGAGCAGGCCTGGACCGTGGCGTCGCTGGCGGCGCTGGCCTGGCTGCTGGTGACGCTCGCCACCTGGCATGTGCGGCGCGCCAACCGCCGCGAGGACGAGGCCATGACGGCGCTGGCCGAGCAGGGCAAGCGCATCCAGGCGCTGATGCGCGTCTCTGCGGATGGGATCCATATCGTCGACGGACGCGGTCGGCTGGTGGAGATGAGCGACTCCTTCGCCGAGATGCTGAAGTCCACCCGCGCCGCGCTGATGGGACGCCATGTCGGGAGTTGGGACGTCAACCAGGACGAGGCGGCGATCAACGCCTGGCTTGCCAAGATCAAGGCGGGCGACCGGCAGCGCGTCGACGTGCAGCACCGCCGCGATGACGGCCAGGTGATCGACGTCGAGTTGCAGCTCAGCGTCACCGAGATCCGCGGCGAGCTGTTCGTGTTCTCGTCCGGGCGCGACGTCACCCAGGCGCGGCGCTTGCAGCGCGAGCAGGCGGCGATGCTCGACAGCGACCTGGTCGGCATGGCCAAGATCGAGCGCCGCACGATCACCTGGCGCAACCGCGCGGTGGAACGCATCCTCGGCTACGGACCCGGCGAACTGCAGGGCGCGCCAGCGCGGGTGCTCTACTGGGACGACGCGCAGTACGAGGAGGTCGGGCGGCAGGTGTATTCGGCGCTGGAGGAGCACGGCCACTACCGGTCGCAGCTGCGGATGCGCAGCAAGGGCGGCGAGGCGGTGTGGGTGGACTTCGGCGCGGCGCCGCTGTCGGAGACCGAGATCTTCGCGATGGCGGTGGACATCACGCCGATGAAGGCGGCGCACGAGCACCTGGCGCACGCGGCCTTCCATGACGCGCTGACGCAGCTGCCCAACCGCGTGCTGCTGCACGACCGGATCGAGCAGGCGCTGGCGGTGGCGCGGCGGGAACGCAAGCGGGTGGCGATCTGCTACCTGGACCTGGACGGCTTCAAGGCCGTCAACGACGAGCACGGGCACGACGCCGGCGACCAGTTGCTGCTGACGGTGGCGACGCGGCTGCTGGCCCACATCCGGCCGCTGGACACCGCGGCGCGCCTGGGCGGGGACGAGTTCGTGCTGGTGCTGACCTGCATGGACGGCGACGACTGGCGGCCGGTGCTGGCGCGCGTGATCGACGCGATCGGCGAGCCGGTCACCCTCAGTTCGGGCGCGACCGTCGCGGTCGGGGCGACCGTGGGCGTCGCGGTGTTCTTGCCCGACGACACGGCCGGCGCGCAGGAACTCATCGAGCGCGCGGACCACGAGATGCTGCGTGGCAAGCGCGGCGGCAAGGGGCGGGTGATGGCGGGCTGAGGCCGCCGCCGCGTCCGCGGCTCAGGCGATGTGCGGGGTGGGACCCCGGGGGTTGTGGGCCGAGGGCAGGGGTGAGGATGGTCCCCGGAGGTGGCTGGTGTGGGTGGAGATCCAAGTCGCCGCCCCCCGCGTACAAGCGGCAAGTCATTCTTCGAAGGGCATGCCATGGCGCTTGCAATTTCCTCGATCGCCGTGCGGCTCGCCGAGCGCGGCTTGCTGCCCGAGGCCGCGGTGCGGCTGGGCATCCGGCGCCTGCTGCGCCTGCGGCTCGACGAGGCCCATCACCAGGACCCCGAGGCGGCCGCCGCGCTGACGCAGGAGTTCCTGGCCGGGCTGCGTGCCGCGCCGCTGGCCGTCCTCCCCGAGCAGGCCAACGCGCAGCACTACGAGCTGCCGCCGGCGCTGTTCGAGGCGATGCTGGGCCCGCGGCGCAAGTACAGCTGCTGCTGGTGGCCCGAAGGCGTCGACAACCTGGCGGCGGCCGAGGAGGCGGCGCTGGCCGAGACCGCGGCGCGCGCCGGACTGGCCGATGGGCAGACCATCCTGGAACTCGGCTGCGGCTGGGGATCGCTGAGCCTGTGGATGGCCGAGCACCTGCCGGCGTCGGAGATCCTGGCGGTGTCGAACTCGGCCTCGCAACGCGCCTTCATCGAAGCGCAGGCGCTTCGGCTCGGCCTGCGCAACCTGCAGGTGCGCACCGCCGACTTCTCGTCCTGGGGCGATGACGGCCAGCTCGACCGGCGCTTCGATCGGATCGTGTCGGTCGAGATGTTCGAGCATCTGCGCAACTGGCCGCGCGCCTTCCGCAAGGTGTCGAACTGGCTGCGGGACGATGGCCGGTTCTTCCTGCATGTCTTCGCGCATCGCGAGGCACCGTATGCCTTCGAGGTCCGCGATGCCACCGATTGGATGAGCCGCCACTTCTTCTCCGGCGGGATGATGCCCAGCGACGACCTGGCCTTGCTCTGCCAGGACGACCTGGCGCTGCTGCAGCGCTGGCGCTGGGACGGCCGCCACTATGCGCGCACCGCGGCGGCCTGGCTGGAACGGCTGGACGCGCACCGCGCCGAGCTGATGCCGGTCTTCGACCGGGTCTACGGTCCCGACGACGCGCCCATGTGGTGGCAGCGCTGGCGGCTCTTCCTGCTCTCCGTCGAGGAGCTGTTCGCCTACGACCACGGGCAGCAGTGGTGGGTCAGCCACTATCTCTTCGCGCCGCGGCGCTGATGGTGGGCATCGACATGGCGCCTTCCGGTGTCGCGCTCGCCGTCGCAGCCGCCATCGGCCTCTCGATCGCCGTGGCCATCGCGCTGCCGACCTGGCTGGTCAGCCTCGCGCGGCGCGATGCGAGCCTGGCCGACCGCGTGTGGTCGGCCTTCATCGCCGCGCCGTCGGCCTTCTATGTCGTCAGCCTCGGCGGGGACGCGCGGGCCTGGGTGATGCTCTCGATCACGCTCGCCTGGGCGCTGCGGCTCGGCGTCCACGTGACCACGCGCAACTGGGGCCATGGCGAGGATCCCCGCTACCAGGCGATCCGTGCGCGCAACCAGCCGGGCTTCGGGCTCAAGAGCCTGTGGCTGGTGTTCCTGCTGCAAGCGGCGCTCGGCTGGGTCGTGTCCTGGCCGCAGCTCGCGGCCAGCGGCGGCGGGCGGTCGGCGTGGACGGCCTGGGACACCCTTGGCGCCGCGATCGCGGTGGGCGGCCTGCTCATCGAGACGATCGCCGACGCGCAACTGACGCGATTCCGCCGCGCGCCGGGGCACCGCGACCGGGTGCTCGATACCGGACTGTGGCGCTACTCGCGTCATCCCAACTACTTCGGCGAATGCTGCGTGTGGTGGGGGCTGGGCCTGATGGCGGTGTCGGCGGGCGGCGTGGCGGTGGCTTGGTGCCTGGCCTCGCCGGTGCTGATGACGGTGCTGCTGCTCAAGGTGAGCGGCATCACGCTGCTCGAGCAGGACATCGGCCAGCGGCGTCCCGCCTATCGCGACTACATCGCCCGCACCAGCGCCTTCATCCCGTGGCCGCCCAAACGGGACGGGACGCGATGAAGGCCGCCCGAGCGTTCCTGCCCCGGGTCGGCTTGCGCGCCATCATCGTCGCGGTCGGCTCGATCAGCGGCGCCTCGGTCGGCGCGGCAACACCGGGCGCCGAGGCGACGCCTGAGCCGCGGACCGCCGAAGCGGTCGCGGTCGCGGGCGGGAGCTGGGACTTCGAGGTCCGCCTCGATGGCAAGCCCATCGGCAGCCATCGCTTCGAGGTCGCTGGCGAGCCGGATGCCCGCACCGTGCGCAGCGTCGCCCGCTTCGATGTGAAGCTCCTGGGCCTGACCGTCTTCCGCTACCGCCACGAGGCCCGGGAGCGCTGGCGCGGCGATTGCCTGCAGGGACTCCAGAGCCGCACCGACGACGACGGCAAGCCGATCGACGTCGACAAGAGCTTCGGGCCGCGAGTGCCGTCGACCGCATCGCCAGCGCCATCCACGCTCACGTCGCCGTCGGCACCGCCTGCCGCATCGGGATCGACATCGCCGGCTGCATCCACCGCCGGGACGGGCGGGTCCGATTGCCTGATGAGCTACGCCTACTGGCATCCTGCGCTGGTGCGGCAGCAGCGCCTGCTGAATCCGCAGACCGGCGAGGTCGACGAGGTCCGCATCGAGCGCCTGCCCGACGCGTCGATCACCGTCGCCGGCCGCGAGCTCGAGGCGATGCGCTGGCGCCTCACCGCCACGCCCCCTGTCGTCGCGGGCAAGCCCGCGGAACGTCAGCAGCTGACGCTGTGGCGAGCCCGGTCCGATGGCCGCTGGGTCGGGCTCGATGCGGTGGTGAAGGGCGGACGGATGCTGACCTATCGGCTGCGATGAATCGAACCCCCAGGAGATCGCGATGACCGCTTCGACCACGACACCCCGCCATTTGCCCACTCACGCGCCCGCCTGGCGCTGGCCGCTGGCCTACCTCGCGACGCTGGTGGTGTTCCTGGCCATGGACGCCGCCTGGCTCGGCACCATGGCCGGGCGCGTCTACCAGCCGGCCATCGGTCACCTGATGGCAGCGACCGTCGACTGGCGGGCAGTGGCGGTCTTCTATCCGCTGTACGTGGCCGGACTGGTGTTCTTCGCGGTCGCGCCCGCGCTGCGTCGGGGCCGATCGCGGCTCGCGTTCGCGCAGGGCGCCTGCTTCGGCTTCCTGGCCTACGCGACCTACGACTTCACCAACCAGGCCACGCTGCGCGACTGGCCCTGGCTCATCACCGTCATCGACCTGGCGTGGGGCACCGTCATCAGCGGCGTGTCGTCCGGCGTCGCCGCGCTCGTGACGGCCGCGCTCACATCCCGACGAGCGACCCGAACCATCGGGCGATGAATCCGTCGAAGTGCAGCCGGCCGTCGACGGCGGCCACGCAGATGCATTCGCTGCCTTCCTGCACCACCGGCTGATGGTGGACCTCGCCGTCGGCCAGGTCGAAGTCGCCGGGGCCGAACAGGGCGCGCCCGTCGTGGAACCGGCCGTAGATGACCTGCGTCAGCTCGGTCCCGCGGTGGGTGTGCGGCGGCAGGTACTTGCCCGGGCCGATGCGCAGCAGGAAGACATTGGCCTGCGGCGCGCCGGGCACGCTGACCTTGCTCCAGCGCATGCCCGGTCCGATCCAGCGCCAGCGGGTCGCACTGCAGTCGGCCAGCGCCCTCGGCCACACCGCGCCAGTCGGCAGCGGTGGCGGGGCCGGCACCTTGCGGGGAACGGCCGTCCCCACCGCGCCTGCAGCCGCCTCGATCGCGTCGATCCGGGCGAACGCCTGCGCCAGCGCGTCGTCGCGCATCGGCGCGGCCGTTTCCTCCTCGATCAGCGCCCCGCCGACCGCCCGCAGCATCGCCACCCGCTCGCGGCAGGCGGCGCACAGCTCCAGATGGATTTCCGTCACCAGCCGGATGCCCGTGGGCAGCGCGCCCGCGGCCAGCGACAGCAGCAGCTCGTCGGCGGGGTGATGGTGGATGTCGGGCGGGCGCATGGTCGGACGGTCAGGAGGAGAAGGGCGGGAGAGGGTGATGGTGAGGTCGATGGCAGAGCCGTTGGAGGGGTCGATTCAGGTGCATGGAGGACCGCGGCCGGCTCAGGGATCCAGCAGCCGGCGCAGATGCGCCACCGCCAGCCGGATCCGCGACTTCACCGTGCCCAGCGGCAATCCGAGCTCCGAGGCGATCCGCGCATGCGGCTCGTCCTCGTAGAAGGACAGCCGCAGCACCTGCGCCTGCTCCGGCGGCAACCGGGACAACGCGTCACGGATCCGCTGGCCCTGGCGCGCCGCATCGGCGTGGTCGGCCACGTCGGGCTGGTCGGCTTGCAGGCGGTCGAACTCGAAACACTCGTCGCCGGCACCGTCGAGCAGATGCCGCCGCGCGGCATCGATGCGCAAACGGCGGCCGATGGTGAAGATCCAGGTCGACACCGCCGCCTGCGCCGGATCGAACATCGCCGCCTTGCGCCACACCATCACCAGCGTGTCCTGCGCCAGTTCCTCGGCGGCGGCGTCGGTGCTGCCGGTGCGGATCAGGTAGCTCTTGAGCCGGGGCGCGAAATGCGAGAACAGCCGGCCGAAGGCCTCCCGATCGTGCTGTTCGGCGACGCGACGCATCAGCGCCGCCCAGTCCGGCTCGGACGGCGGCGATGCGGACGTGCGGTCCGGATCGAACGGGACGATCTTCAAATGGCGGGCCTTTGGCAAAGCGGGCGTGGGTGCGGCCTCGCCCGGCCGGGAGGCCGGGGCGGAGGTCGAATCGTCACGACGCGGGGTGCCCATGGGACCTGATACGCGGCGGACGGCGGGTCGGATCATCGCCGGGTCGCGCCGGAACCGCCATGCGGGCGACCCTCGCCCCAACGGACGTCGGAGTCGGATCGCCGGTTTGGGGGCGGCGATCCAAATCCGGTCGGTTCGCGTACAAGCGCCAAACCCCAGGACGCGACGATGCCCGGCTCAGACACCCTCCCGCCCGACCTCCCCAGCCCGCCGGACGGCCGGCCGCTGCGCATCGCCGTCGTCGGCGCCGGCATCTCGGGCCTGTCCTGCGCCTGGCTGCTGTCCGGGCGCCATGACGTCCAGGTCTTCGAGGCGGACGGCCGCATCGGCGGCCACAGCCACACGGTCGATGCGCCGGATCGCGGGGCGACCGTGCCGGTCGATACCGGCTTCATCGTCTACAACGAGCCGGCCTATCCCAACCTGAGCGCGCTGTTCCGCCACCTGGCAGTGCCGACGCGCGCCTCGGACATGTCCTTCGCGGTCAGCCTGGACGGCGGCGCGCTGGAATACGCCGGCACCGACCTGAACGGCCTCTTCGCCCAACGGTCCAACCTGCTGCGCCCGCGCTTCTGGTCGATGCTGCGGGAGCTGCTGCGCTTCTACCGCGAGGCGCCGCAGGATGCCCAGGCCAGCGGCGACCTGACGCTGGACGACTACCTCGACGCGCGCGGCTACGGCCGCGCCTTCCGCGACGACCACCTGTACCCGATGGGCGCGGCGATCTGGTCCTCGACCGCCGCCGACATCGGCCGTTATCCGGTCGCCGCCTTCGTCCGCTTCTGCGAGAACCACGGCCTGCTGCGGGTCAGCGGGCGGCCGGTGTGGCGCACCGTCGACGGCGGCAGCCGCGAATACGTGCGACGCCTGACGCAGTCCTTCGCCGACCGCATCCATCGCGACGAACCGGTCATCGCCGTCGCGCGCGAGCAGGACGGCGTGCGGCTGCGTACCCGGCGTGGCGCCTGGACCGCGCCGTTCGACCAGGTCGTGCTGGCCACGCATGCGGACCAGTCGCTGCGCATGCTGCTCGCCCCCAGCGCCGCCGAGCGACGCCTCCTCGGCGCCTTCCCCTACACCCGCAATTTGGCCGTGCTCCACCGCGACCCGGCGCTGATGCCGCGCCGCCGGGCGGTCTGGTCGAGCTGGAACTACCTCGCCTCACGCCACGGTGAGACGGGGCAGGCGGCGCCAACGGTGACCTACTGGATGAACCGGCTGCAGCCGCACCTGCCGCAGGGGCCGGGCGCGGAAGCGCTGTTCGTGACGCTGAATCCGGCCGTCCCGCCGCATCCCGACCACCTGCTGCGCACCGAGGTCTACGAGCATCCGCGTTTCGACGCGGCCGGCATCGCCGCGCAGCGCGAGCTCTGGTCGCTGCAGGGCCGGCAGCGCACCTGGTTCTGCGGCGCCTGGTTCGGGTCCGGTTTCCACGAGGACGGCCTGCAGGCCGGCCTGGCAGTGGCGGAGGCCCTGGGCGGCGTGCGCCGGCCCTGGTCCGTGCCCGACGAATCGGGCCGCATCCACCTGCCGCGCGGCGCGACCGGCCTAGCCGATCTGACCGGGGTGGCGGCATGAGCGCCCCAAGCACGCCAAGCGCCTCCGCGCTCTACCGCGGGCGGGTGATGCACCAGCGGCTGCGGCCGCTGCGTCATCGGCTGAGCTATCGAATGTTCTCGATGCTGCTGGACCTGGACGAACTGCCGGCGCTCGACGCGCGGTTGCGCTGGTTCTCACTGGGGCGGTTCAACCTCTTCAGCTTCCGGCCATCGGATCACGGCGACGGACGCGCGAGCGACGCGGCCGGGCTGCGCGCCTGGATCGACGCGCAACTCGCGGCGGCCGGCCTGCCCACCGGCGGCGCGGTGCGGCTGCTGACGATGCCGCGCCTGCTCGGCTACGCCTTCAATCCGCTGAGCGTGTGGTTCTGCGACGCGCCGGACGGCACGCCGCTGGCGATTCTCTACGAGGTCAACAACACCTTCGGCCAGCGGCACGCCTATCTGATCGAGGTCGATCCGGCCCAGCGCGCCGCGCCGCTGATCGAGCAGCGCAGCGACAAGCGCCTGTACGTGTCGCCCTTCCTCGGCATGGCGCTGCAGTACCGCTTCCGCATCGAGCCGCCCCGCGAGGCGATGTCCATCGGCGTCAGCGTGCATGAGGCCGACGGCGCCGCGGTGCTCCTTGCCCGGCTCGATGCGCGCCGCGCGCCGCTGACCGATGCCCAGCTGCTGCGGCTGCTCGTCGCCTATCCGCTGCTGACGTTGAAGGTCGTCGCCGGCATCCATTGGGAAGCGCTGCGGCTGTGGCTCAAGGGCGCCCGGCTGCATGAGCGGCCGGCCGCGCCGGCCTTGCCGCTGACCGTGGTGCGGCGGGACGGCGCCACATCGTCCAGGCCCTGACCGCGACCCCGCCCCGATCGACGCGGCGCGGTCCGACCGCGCCCGACCCCGGGACTGTTCTTCCCGATCCGGAATTTTCGAGACCGAGTTTCCTCGACCGACCCGCGAGACCCTCATGCATCACGACACGAGTTCGATCCTGACCGCGCCTTGCGACGACCCGTCGACGGCGGCCACGCTGGCGGGCGATCCGCTGCCCGCGTGGCAGGCGCCGCTGCGCCGGTGGCTGGCGCGGGTTCGGCAGGGCCGCCTGACGCTCATCTGGCCGGATGGCCGGCGGATCGAGGTCACCGGCCCCGCGCCGGGACCGCGTGCGGAGTTGCGGCTGCATCGATGGCGGCCGGTGCTGCGCCTGCTGATGCAGGGGGACCTGGGGCTGGCGTTCTCCTACCGCGATGGCGACTGGAGTTCGCCCGACCTGACCGCGCTGCTGATGTTCGGTGTCGCCAACGAGGCGGCGCTGGCCGGCGTGACCGCGACGCGGGGCCCGGCGCGCTGGCTCGCGCGATGGCGGCATCGCGCCAATGCCAATACGCGGCGCGGCAGCCGTCACAACATCGCCGCCCATTACGACCTGGGCAACCGGTTCTACGCGAAGTGGCTGGACGACTCGATGCTCTATTCGAGCGCGATCTACGGCGGGGATGAGATCGCCGCGGCGGAGGTGTCCGGCGCCGGGCCGACAGCGAAGGCCTCGAGCGCCGAGGCGACCGCGCCCTTCGCGCCGACCGCGTCCGTCGCACCCTCCGCGTCCTTCGCCGCGTCCGGGGGCGGGGCCGCTGCGCCCGCCGACGGATCGCTGGAGGCCGCGCAGGCGCGGCGGCTCGACCGCATCGTCGAGTTGCTGGACTTGCGCGCGGGTCAACGGGTGCTCGAGATCGGCTGCGGCTGGGGCACGCTGGCGGCGACCCTCGCCCGGCGCTGCGGGGTGGAGGTCGTCGGCGTGACCCTGTCGACCGAGCAGCTCGCCTTCGCCCAGCAGCGCGCGGCCGAATGGGGTGTCGCCGCGCAAGTCGACCTGCGGCTGCAGGATTACCGCGACATCCAGGGGCACTTCGATCGCATCGTCTCGATCGAGATGATCGAGGCGGTCGGGGAGGCGTACTGGCCGACCTACTTCGCCACCTTGCGGGATCGGCTCAAGCCGGGTGGCCTGGCGGTGCTGCAGGCGATCACGATCGACGAGGCGCATTTCGAGCGCTACCGCGCCAGTCCCGACTTCATCCAGCGCTGCATCTTCCCCGGCGGCATGCTGCCGACGCCCGAGCGCATGGCCCAGGAGGCGGGCCGCGCCGGCCTGGGCTTCCACACCGAGGCCCGCTTCGGGCGCGACTACGCGAGGACGCTGGCGGAATGGCGCCGCCGCTTCCTGGCTGAGTGGCCGGCGATCGAGGCGCAAGGCTTCGACCTGCCGTTCCAGCGGCTGTGGACCTACTACCTGAGCTACTGCGAGGCGGGGTTCCTGGCCGGGCGCGTCGACGTGGGGCTCTATCGCGTGACGCGCGGGGCGTGAGTCCAGGCGCCTCGCTACAAGCGGTAACCTCCGCGCGCCCGTTCCACGGGGGGCACCGCGGGGCGGATGAGTAGCATCGACCGCTTGTCTCCGCGTCTTTCCTTCCAGCCTTACGCCCGATGTACGACCGTCCGTTCACCGCCCATTCCCTCGATGTCGCCATCTCCGAGTTGCTGGCTGCCACCTCGGACGGTTTCGATCCGGAGCTCGATGCGCGCATCACCCAGGTGCTGCGCGGCCTGCGCGAGCAACTGGGCATGGACGTGGTGTTCGTGTCCGAGTTCCTGGACGGCGAGCGGGTGTTCCGCTTCGTCGACGGCGAGTCGGAGATCGGCGTGCATGTGGGCGATTCGGCGCCGCTGGAGCAGAGCTACTGCCAGCGCATCGTCGAGGGCCGCGTCCCGCAGCTGATGACGAACGCGGCGGCGCTGGCCGAAGCGCTGCAACTGCCGCCGACGCCGATCCCGATCGGCGCCCACCTGAGCGCGCCGGTGGTGCTGTCCGACGGCCGCATCTTCGGCACCGTGTGCTGCTTCAGCGCCCACCCGAATCCGGGCCTGCAGACCGAGGACCTGTCCCGCCTCAAGGGCTGCGCGCGCCTGGTCGCCCGCAAGGTGGAAGCGCAGGACTTCCTGGACACGATGCCGTTCGAGAACGATTGAGCGGCGACGGTCCATCGCCCCGGATCACTTGAGCTTGTGATCCTCCCGCTTCGCTTCCTGCATCGCCTCGGGTTCGAGCTCCTCGGCGGCGCGGTTCAGGCGGATGAACAGGCCCCAGCCCGTCAGCAGCACGCCGACCGCCAGCACCATCGCCGCCGCGTGCAGCAGCAGCGTCGAGTTCGAATGCGCCGAGCGGAAGGTGGCCACCAGCGCCTCGACCGCGAGCGCGACCACGATCACCACCATGAAGCGCGACAGGAAGCGCCGCACCCGCGTCGGCGCGCTGATGTGGGCGCTGCGGATCACCTCCTCCTCGGTGATCGTCTGAGCGATCTGCAGCGCCACCACCGCGGCCGCCAGCACGCCCATCGCCTCGATCACGAGTTGCGCGGCCTCGTCGTTCCAGTCCAGGTGCAGCGCCATCCAGGTTTCCTTCGCCGCGATGGCCAGCAGCAGCAGGGCCATGACGGTGAACAGCAGCGCCAGCGCCGCATGCACGACCGAGAAGCCGCGCAGCAACAGCGGGACCGCCTCCTCGGGCGGCCCGGGATCGTGCTGGTCGGCAGGTGGAGGCGGAGGCGGTGCGGCGGGTTTCATGCGGTGGGAACGCGGCGGGCTGGCCGGTCAGTTCCGGTCGGGGCGGATCGGCAGCGCGCCGGAGGGCTCGGCGGCTTCGGTGACCCGGCCGCTGGCCCTGCGGCTCGACGGTGCCGGGCGCTCGGCGCGCGATGGAGCCGGGGCGTCTGCCCGCGGCTCGGGGGACTCGACGATCGGGGGCGATGCGGTCGGCGCCGGCGTGACTGCGGGCGCGGGCGTCGACGCCGGCGGCTGCTGGATCTGCGCCGCGTCCAGCGGCGGCCCGACCACGCCGGACTGCTTGCGACTGGCGCCGGAGGAGGGCGGCGGCTCCTGCGTCTGGGCGATGGCCGCCGCGGCGACGACGGTCACCGACGCCGTGATGAGGGCGATGCGGAGGTGCTTCATGGCCGATTCCCTTCGAGGTCGAATCCTGGCGAGGCGGACGAGGCTTGCCATGCGCCGGTCGGGACACCGGCAATCGGCGGGCCCGGCCCGGCGCGGATCGACGCGGATCGGCATGGCCGGCCCGCGGAACGTGCGCGGATCGTGCGCTCTGCGTGATCGAGTGCCGCCTTGCGGTCGAAGGAGGCTGGTACCCTGCGCCGAGCGACTCGCCGTTGAGACCCGCCACGACCAGAAGGACGCCGCCGTGAAGACCATCGACGAGATGTTGAACCTGGACCTGATCACGCGCGAACAGCATCAGGAAATCGATGCCTGGATCGCTCGCTCCGATTCGCCGGAGGACATCCTGGCCATGCCGGCCGCGCTCTGGCAGGCGGTCGAGCGCGCCAGCGAGGTCATGGGCGTGGATGCGGACCTGCTGCGCCCGCCCGCCCTGGATGCCGGCGGCCATGGGCTGGAGTGAGCCGGGCACCCGCGCCGCCACGCCGAGCCGCCCGCGACGCGTGTAAACTCCCGCCCTTCACCGTATTTCCGACGCTGCTCAAGGCAACCGGTCGCCCGCTCGGGCCCGAGGCCGGCGAGTCTGTGACTTCGGGCAGGTGTCTCTCGTTCATTACCGGAGCCAACATGGGCAACAAGATCGTCACCGAAGCCGACCGCAAGGCTTCTCCCCGTCCCGCCGCGCCCAAGGGCGTGACCGTCACCACGCACCGCGGCCAGAAGAGCAGCCTCGAGCGCGGCTCGCACACCCGCTCGAAGAAGAACCCGGGCAAGCGTCCGCACTCGGGTTGAGGTCGCGGGGAGCAAGACCCCATCGACCCGACAACAGGCCCATGCCTCCCGGCGGGGCCTGTTTTGTTTTCTGCGACGTCCGGCGGCCCGCCGCGACCTCGCCCTGCTGCCCGATCAATCGCCATGATCCGCATCAACGAACTCCGCCTGCCCCTCAACCACCCCGAGGAGGCGCTGCGCGCCGCCGTGCTGGAACGGCTCGGCATTCCCGACGCGCAACTCACCGCCTTCACCGTCTTCAAGCGCAGCTATGACGCGCGCAAGAAGACCGCGATGGTGCTGATCTATTCCGTCGACTGCGAGGTCGGCGATGTCGCCGCCGAGGCCGCGCTGCTCCAGCGCCACGCGGGCGATGCCCACATCAAGCCCTCGCCGGACACCCGCTACCAGTTCGTCGGCCATGCTCCGGCCGACTTCCATGCCGGCGACCGCCCGCGTCCGGTGGTCATCGGCTTCGGCCCGTGCGGCATCTTCGTCGCGCTGATCCTGGCCCAGATGGGCCTGCGACCGATCGTGCTGGAGCGCGGCAAGCAGGTCCGCGAGCGGACCAAGGACACCTGGGGCCTGTGGCGCGAAAGCGTCCTGGATCCCGAATCGAACGTCCAGTTCGGCGAAGGCGGCGCCGGGACCTTCTCCGACGGCAAGCTCTACAGCCAGATCTCCGATCCGCGCTTCCTCACCCGCAAGGTGCTGACCGAGTTCGTCAAGGCCGGCGCGCCCGAGGAGATCCTCTACGTCAGCAAGCCGCACATCGGCACCTTCCGCCTGGTGAGCATGGTCATCAAGATCCGGGCCGAGATCGAGCGCCTGGGCGGCGAGATCCGCTTCCAGCAGAAGGTCACCGACCTGCTGATCGAGCCCGGCGCCGATGGGCAGCGCCATGTGCGCGGCGTGACGCTCGCCTCGGGCGAGCAGATCCGCGCGGACCATGTGGTCGTCGCGCTCGGCCACAGCGCCCGCGACACCTTCACGATGCTGCATGCGCGTGGCGTTTACATGGAAGCCAAGCCGTTCTCGATCGGCTACCGCATCGAGCATCCGCAGTCGATCATCGACAAGGCGCGCTTCGGCCCCAATGCCGGCCATCCGATCCTGGGCGCCGCGGACTACAAGCTGGTCCACCACGCGAAGAACGGGCGCTCGGTCTACAGCTTCTGCATGTGCCCGGGCGGCACGGTGGTGGCCGCGACCTCGGAGCCGGATCGCGTCGTCACCAACGGCATGAGCCAGTACTCCCGCGCCGAGCGCAACGCCAATGCCGGCATCGTCGTCGGCATCTCGCCCGAGGACTACCGCCAGGACGGCAGGAAGGACGGCAGCGCCGTCAACCCGCTGGACGGCTTCGCATTCCAGCGCTATTGGGAGTCGCGCGCCTATGAATTGGGCGAGGGCGGCTACAAGGCGCCGGCCGGCCTGGTCGGCGATTTCATCAAGCGTCAGCGCAGCACCGCGCTGGGCGGCGTCGAGCCGAGCTACAAGCCCGGCGTCACGATGACCGACCTGCAGCAGAAGGGCTTCGGCAGCCTGCCCGAGTACGCGCTCGACGCGATCCGCGAGGCGCTGCCGGCCTTCGAGCGCCAGATCCGCGGCTTCTCGATGAACGACGCGGTGCTGACCGGCGTGGAGACCCGCACCTCCTCGCCGCTGCGGATCACGCGCGGCAAGGACTACCAGAGCCTGAACGTGCGCGGCCTGTTCCCGGCCGGCGAGGGCGCCGGCTACGCCGGCGGCATCATGTCCGCCGGCGTGGATGGCATCGAGGTCGCCGAGGCGGTAGGCAAGGCGATGCTGGGCCTCCTCGACTGAGGCGCCTGCGCCGGCCGCTCAGCGTGGCGGCGACGGGTCCAGCGACCACTGTCCACTGGGCTGGTTGGGATCGCCGCTGCGGGTGAGGTAGGGCGACTCGCCGGACAGCCACAGATACTGGTTCCAGTAGAGGTTGCGCAGCCCCATGCCGGCCCGCGCCGGCGCCACGCTGAACGAGGCCTCGGCCGGCGACGCGTACAGTTTCACCGCGCCGGTCGCGGCGCGATAGCTCAGGAACAGGTCGCTCTGGTCCGCCGCCCGGAACCAGGAGGCGCCGCCGGCGCCGGATACCTGGACGAACTCCACCGGCGTCCCGGCCCGGTTGTAGAGCCAGGCGTTGTCGACCAGTCCGTCGGGCGCCGTCATCGTCTGCTGGTTGGCCAGGCTGCGCAGGCGCACCCGGTTCCCGCTGTCCGCTGCGGGGATGGGCGGCTGCCAGTTCCCAGGCGCCGGCAGCCAGCTCTGGTCCTTCCACCGCCAATAGAAGGGCAGGCGCAGCTGTGGATCGGCCAGGTCGCCATAGCCGTCCTGCGCCTCGATGTTGAACAGGCACTGCCGGCGATCCTCCTCGAGCTGGCGCACGCGCACCATCTGGTCGCCGGAGGGCTCGCCCAGGCCGCGCATGCAGTCCGCCACGCTGCGGCCAGGTCCGCGCTGGTTCTGCGCCAGCACGTAAGTGGCGTCGCGGTGGGCCGGCTCGTCGTACCAGGCCCGCATCGCCTGCTCGTCGAAGCTCATCCAGTTCCTGGCGATCGCCTCGGCCTCCTCGTTCGCCTTGGCCTCGCGCTGGCCGTAGGGAGTGCCCATCGTGCGGATGAAGGCGGCCCACAGGTCCTTGCTGGCCTCCAGCGCGACCAGCGCCGGCACCTTCATGTTGCTGGGCTTGTAGCCGGACCAGCCGCCTTGCAGTTGCGTGCCGGGACGCCAGATGACATCGCCGCTCGCGTAGGTCAGCAACTGCCTGTCGTCATGGGTGTGCTGTTCGGAACCGGCAGCGCACAGGTAGCTCTTGACCTGCAGCAGGCGCTCCAGGTTGGAGCCCGGGTCGCGGACCGTGTGCTCGGTGCTGAAGGAGTCCTGCAGCAGGTGCGCCGCCCGGCCCATCAGGTAGTAGTTGCGGTCCACGGCGTAGGACGTGCTGTAGGCGCCGCCGTCCCAGGTCCGCATCTGCGCGCGCGGCGCCATCGCGGCCGCCACGAAGTACCGCACGAAGCGCTGGCGCGACTGCTGCGCGGCATTCACGCCGCCGTCGCCATTGCGGTCGTCGTAGCGGCGCATGAAGTGGTCGTATTGGACGTCTGGCGGCTCCTGCGCCACCGCGTCGAAGCAGTCGAACTGGCCCAGACGACCCTTGGCGACGTTGGTGCCGCCCAGGTCCACCCAGCGCTCGCCCAGGATGGCGTCGAAGACGAACTGGTAAGTCGACTGGTAGCGCTGGTCCGGATAGGGCAGGGCGCGCAGCCGCGCCAGCTCGGCCTGCGTCGACGCGCCGCTCAGGTCCAGGTTCTTCGCCCGTCCCTGCGTCCAGTTGCGCCGCGGGTCCTGCGGGTCGGTCGGCATGATGGGATCGCCGCCGGTCAGCTCCAGCGCCGCCAGCCGCGTCAGCCATTCATGGCCCATCGGGATGCCGTTGCCCAGGCCTACCCCGGCGCCGCTTTGCGTGAAGGCGTAGGTGCCCGCCGGGGGCAGCGCCGTGGCGATCGCCAGCGCCACCGGCCAGAGGCCCCATCGCGGCCGGACGTGCCGCCGCCAGCGCTCGCGGTGCGGTCCTGCGGGCGCGCGGCCGGTCGAGGTGCCAGGATGAGTCGCGGCGGCCCGGGTCGAGGACAGGAGCGGCCGCCGGTCGGCCGGGGTGGGCAGTGCCATGGTGAGAGCCTCCACGTGAAAGGGTGGAGCCACTCTCGGCCCGCGGGCCTTCCGAGGCACCCGGCGCCGGACCGGGGCGGGGCCTCGGAATGTCCGAGCCGGGCCTCGGTCCGGCGCGGGGATGACTCAGGGCGCGGTCATCAGATCGCCTGCCACAGCGTCGGCGAAGAGGCCGGCGTCCAGCCCGCGCCGACGTAGGCCGTGTGCGCCTGCAGGCAGCGGTAGCTCTTGCCCTGGTAGCTCACCACCTGGCCGACCGTGTAGCTCGCGCCCTCCGTCCAGGTCGTGCCGGGCGGGTTGGTCGGCGGCGTCGTCGGCAGGACGACGTCCATCGCGTAGCTCGCGCCCGAGTTCGCGTTCTGCAGGTAGACGTCCATCACCGTCGCGCCGCTGGGCACGACGACGGTGCCGCCCTGCAGCGTGCCGACCTTCAGGTAGCCGGAGGTCTGGTTGGCCTTCGTCGCGATCTGGCCGAGCCACACCGACTTCGTCGCCGCCGCGCTCAGCGACACCGAGATCGTCTCCAGGTCGTTGCCGGCGCTGTTGAACACCCGCAGCTTCACCTGGCTGCCGGCGGGCAGGTCCTGCGCCGCCGAGACCTGGCCGATCTGCTTGAGGTCCGACGGCGTGCCCGGCGGCGTGCTGCCGCCGCCGAAGTCGACGTCCGAGCAGGCATAGAAGGCCTCGGTGCTGTCCGCGCGCTGCCAGACCGAATACAGCACATGCCGGCCGGTCCGCTTGGGCAGGCTCAGCTTCATCGTGTAGGTCTTGCCGGAGGTGACGATCTGCTCCGGCCCCAGCTGCTGCACCTGCTCCAGATCCGACCAGCGCAGGGAGGACGTCGTCGGGCTCCAGCCATCGCGCGTCAGGAAGAAGGTCCAGTTGAGCGAGCGGTGCGGCGCGGTGGCGTTGTAGCGGTATTCATACCGGCCGTCAGCACCCGGCGAATAGGCGGTCGCGGCCCAGTCGCCGCGGGCCAGGTCGAAGCCCTTGAACTTCTCCTGCCCACCGGCGCAGATCTTGAGGTCGGGCACGACTGCCTTGTGGTTGCCATTCGCGGCGGCCTGGTTGACGCCGTTCCAGTCGTAGATGGCTTGCTCGCCGCCGTAGGCGATCGCGGCCTGGCAGGCCGGCAGCGACGGGTTCTTGTAGCAGTTGTACTGGCGCGAGATCGGAAACTCGGGCGCGCCATGGGCGAACGCGGTGCTCTGGGCGAGCATCGCGGTCATGGCGGTCGAGAAGGTGGCCAACGCGAACGCGCCGGCGGTTCGGGCTCGGGATTGCATGCAAGTCTCCTGATTGAGAAGTTGGATGCCTCGATGAAGTGGCCCGACACCACACCAAAGCAGGACCACCATAGGACCTGATGCAGACCAATACAAGCCAAACAACGGTAACCACCGTCGCTGAAAATTTTTAAGCTTTCGTTTGGGGCGAAGGAATTATCATGAACGCCCAGAGTCTTGCTCTCTGAGCGAAGGCTACAGTGCAACCCAGCCGCCGCGGAACCATGCGCCTCGACCTCACCACCCTGAACCTCGTGTTGGCGATCGAACAGACCCGCTCCATCACCCGTGGGGCCGAGCGCGAACATCTGGCGCTGGCCGCGGCCAGCAAGCGGATTTCCGACCTGGAGACCCGGCTGGGCGTGCAGCTCTTCGAGCGCCGCGCCCGTGGCGTGGAGCCCACCGAGGCCTGCCGCGCGCTGGTGCGCCACATCCGTTCGCTGCATGCGTCCTTGCATGCGCTGGAAAGCGAGGTGGTCGAGTTCGCCCGCGGCATCAAGGGCCACCTGCGCATCGCCGCCAATGCCGGTGCGATCGCCGAGGCGCTGCCGCCGGACCTGGCCGCGTTCTCCCAGGCGCATCCCCAGATCCGCATCAGCCTGGAGGACCAGACCAGCGCCGAAGTGCAGGCCGCCGTGGCCGAGGGCCGCGCCGACGTGGGCGTCTTCACCACGCCGCTGCTGGATAACCGCCTGCAGACCTGGTCCTACCGCACCGGCCGGCTGGCGGTGCTGGTGCCGGCGGCCCACGAGCTGGCCGGACGCGAGTCGGTCAGCTTCGACGACCTGCTCGACCATGACCTTGTCGGCCTGCACAGCGGCGCCGCGGCGCAGGAACTCATGATGCAGGAGGCCATGACCCGCGGCCGCACGCTCAAGGCGCGGTTGCAGGTGCGCGGCTTCGATGCGATCGCCCAGCTGGTCGAGGCCGGCATGGGCGTCGCGGTGCTGCCGGATGCGCCGGCACGCCGTTTCGCCCAGGTCTTCGACGTCCGCCGGTTGACGCTCGATGAAGCCTGGGCCCAGCGCGACTATGTTCTGGGTGTGGCCCGCCAGGAGCGGCTGCCCACCGTCGTGCAGCGCTTCGTCGACGCGCTGTGCCCGGCCGCCAGGAACGAGGCGGCCGCCTCGACCCCGGGCTCGTCGACCCCCGTTTCCAAGGGCGCTTCCCGGTGAAGCGTCATTCCTGAAGTGATGGAGAGCCATCCCATGATCGCCAACAGCTCCAACGCCGGTGCGCCGCGCACCCTGTACGACAAGCTCTGGGACGAGCACGTGGTGCACACCGAGGAGGACGGCACGTCCGTCCTGTACATCGACCGCCACCTGGTCCACGAGGTCACCAGCCCGCAGGCCTTCGAGGGCCTGGACCTGGCCGGCCGCAAGGTCTGGCGCCTGTCGGCCAACCTGGCCGTCAGCGACCACAACGTGCCCACCACCGACCGCAGCCAGGGCATCGCCGATCCGGTGTCCCGCCTGCAGGTCGACACGCTGGACAAGAACTGCGACCGCTTCGGCATCACGCAGTTCAAGATGAGCGACAAGCGCCAGGGCATCGTCCATGTGATCGGCCCGGAGCAGGGCGCCACGCTGCCCGGCATGACCGTCGTCTGCGGTGACAGCCACACCTCCACCCATGGCGCCTTCGGCGCGCTGGCCCACGGCATCGGCACGTCCGAGGTCGAGCATGTGCTGGCCACGCAGACGCTGCTGGCCAAGAAGGCGAAGAACCTGCTGATCCGGGTCGAGGGCCAGGTGATGCCCGGCGTCGGCGCCAAGGACATCGTGCTGGCGATCATCGGCCGCATCGGCACCGCCGGCGGCACCGGCTACACGATCGAGTTCGCCGGCAGCGCGATCCGCGCGCTGTCGATGGAAGGCCGCATGACCGTGTGCAACATGGCGATCGAGGCGGGCGCGCGCGCCGGCCTGATCGCCGTGGACGACACCACGATCCAGTACGTCAAGGGCCGCCCGTTCACGCCCACCGGCGTCGAATGGGACCAGGCGGTGGCGTACTGGCGCACGCTGCATTCGGATGAGGGCGCCCGCTTCGACGCGGTCGTCGAGCTCGACGCCGCGCAGATCCGCCCGCAGGTCACCTGGGGGACTTCGCCCGAGATGGTCCTGTCGATCGAGGACCGCGTGCCCGATCCCGACAAGGAGAAGGACGCCGTCAAGCGCGGCGCCATCGAGCGTGCGCTGCAGTACATGGCGCTGGAGCCCAACAAGCCGATCAACGACATCCGCATCGACAAGGTCTTCATCGGCAGCTGCACCAACAGCCGCATCGAGGACATGCGCGAAGCCGCGGCCGTGGTCAAGCGCTTGGGCGGCCGAGTCGCGGCCAACGTCAAGCTGGCGCTGGTGGTCCCCGGCTCCGGTCTGGTGAAGGCGCAGGCGGAGGCCGAGGGCCTCGACCAGATCTTCAAGGCCGCCGGCTTCGAATGGCGAGAGCCGGGCTGCTCGATGTGCCTGGCGATGAACGCCGACCGGCTCGAACCCGGCGAGCGCTGCGCCTCCACCAGCAACCGCAACTTCGAAGGCCGGCAGGGCGCCGGTGGCCGCACGCACCTGGTGAGCCCGGCGATGGCCGCGGCCGCCGCGATGGAAGGCCACTTCGTCGACGTGCGCCGCATCGCCTGAGCCCGAGGACCGACAGGACACCACCATGGACAAGTTCACCGTGCACCAGGGCCTCGTGGCCCCGATGGACCGCGAGAACGTCGACACCGACGCGATCATTCCCAAGCAATTCCTGAAGTCGATCAAGCGCAGCGGCTTCGGCCCGAATCTCTTCGACGAGTGGCGCTACCTCGATCACGGCGAGCCGGGCCAGGATCCCGCCAGCCGCAAGCCCAATCCGGACTTCGTGCTGAACCAGCCGCGTTACCAGGGTGCGTCGATCCTGCTGGCGCGAAACAACTTCGGCTGCGGCTCCAGCCGCGAGCACGCCCCCTGGGCGCTGCAGCAGTACGGCTTCCGCGCGCTGATCGCGCCGAGCTTCGCCGACATCTTCTTCAACAACACCTTCAAGAACGGCGTGCTGCCGATCGTGCTGCCCGACAGCCAGGTCGCCCGGCTCTTCGACGAGGTCTTCGCCTTCCCGGGCTACCAGCTGACGGTGGACCTGGAGCGCCAGGTCGTGGTCAAGCCCGATGGCGAGGAGCTGCCCTTCGACGTCCAGCCGTTCCGCAAGTACTGCCTGCTCAATGGCTTCGACGACATCGGCCTGACGCTGCGCCACGCCGACAAGATCAAGGCCTTCGAGGCCGAACGCATCGCCACCAAGCCGTGGCTCAACAACCGAATTACTCGCTGAGGACCTCATGAAGATCGCAGTCCTGCCTGGTGACGGCATCGGCACCGAAATCGTCGCGGAGGCCGTCAAGGTCCTGAACGTGCTCGAGTTGCCGCTCGAGATGGAGACCGCGCCCGTCGGCGGCGCGGCCTACGAGGCCGCCGGCCACCCGCTGCCCGAGGCGACGCTCAAGCTCGCGCTCCAGGCCGACGCGGTGCTGTTCGGCGCTGTCGGCGACTGGAAGTACGACAAGCTCGAGCGCGCGCTGCGGCCCGAGCAGGCGATCCTGGGGCTGCGCAAGGCGCTGGGCCTGTTCGCCAACTTCCGCCCGGCCATCTGCTACGAGCAGCTCACCCATGCGTCCAGCCTGAAGCCGGAGCTCGTCGCCGGCCTGGACATCCTGATCATTCGAGAGCTCACGGGCGACATCTATTTCGGTCAGCCCCGCGGCCGCCGCACCGCCGTCGACGGCCACTTCCCCGGCAGCGAGGAAGCCTTCGATACGATGCGCTACTCGCGTCCCGAGATCGAGCGCATCGCCCACGTCGCCTTCCAGGCCGCGCGCAAGCGCAACCGCAAGGTGACCTCGGTCGACAAGGCCAACGTGCTGGAGACCTTCCAGTTCTGGAAGGACGTGGTGACCGAGGTCCACCGCGACTATCCGGACGTCGAGCTCGAGCACATGTATGTCGACAACGCCGCGATGCAACTGGTCAAGGCGCCGAAGAAGTTCGACGTGGTCGTCACCGGCAACATGTTCGGCGACATCCTGTCCGACGAGGCGGCGATGCTGACCGGCTCGATTGGCATGTTGCCCAGTGCCTCGTTGGACAAGAACAACAAAGGCCTGTATGAACCGAGTCATGGCAGCGCCCCAGACATAGCAGGAAAGGGGATTGCCAATCCGCTGGCTACAATCCTGTCCGCTGCCATGATGCTCAAGTTCTCCCTCAACCAGCCCGAAGCCGCCGCTCGCATCGAGTCGGCGGTTCAGTCCGTGCTGGCCCAGGGTCTGCGTACCGCGGACATCTGGAGCGAGGGCACCCAGAAGGTGAGCACCCGCGAGATGGGTGATGCCGTCGTCGCCGCCATTGCGTCCAGCAAGGGCACGACCGCCATTACCACGACCAAAACCATCAAGAGCTAGTCCGCTCCGGTTCGTCTCGCCCCCACTCACAAACCCGGCGAAGCGAGCCGGGCAGGCTCCCCAGGGTTTGTGACGGTGTTTGGGCGACATGCCCGGCCAGCAGTGCCGGGCCTCTTCAAGGAACGCAAATGACGACTTTGGTTGGACTGGTGGGTTGGCGCGGCATGGTCGGCTCCGTGCTGATGGACCGCATGGCGCAGGAGCGCGATTTCGACCTGATCGAGCCGCTGTTCTTCAGCACCTCGAACGCCGGCGGCACCGCCCCGGCCTTCGCGAAGAACGAGACCGCGCTGCGCAGCGCCTTCGACATCGAGCAGCTCAAGCGCTGCGAGATCATCATCACCTGCCAGGGTGGCGATTACACGAACGAGGTCTACCCCAAGCTCCGCGCCGCGGGCTGGAACGGTCACTGGATCGATGCCGCGTCCTCGCTGCGCATGGCCGACAACGCGGTGATCGTGCTGGATCCGGTCAACATGCCGGTGATCAAGAACGCGCTGGCCAAGGGCGGCAAGGACTGGATCGGCGGCAACTGCACGGTGAGCTGCATGCTGATGGGCGTGGGCGCGCTGTACAAGGCGGGGCTGGTCGAGTGGATGTCGACGCAGACCTACCAGGCCGCCTCCGGCGGCGGCGCGCAGCACATGCGCGAGCTGCTGACCCAGTACGGCACGCTGAACGCCGCGGTGCGTCCGCTGCTGGATGATCCCAAGAGCGCCATCCTCGAGATCGACCGCCAGGTCATCGCCAAGCAGCGCGCGCTGTCCGCCGAGGAAACCGCCAACTTCGGCGTGCCGCTGGGTGGTTCGCTGATTCCGTGGATCGACAAGGACCTGGGCAACGGCACTTCCAAGGAAGAGTGGAAGGGCATGGCCGAGACCAACAAGATCCTCGGCCAGGGCGAGGGCTTCGGCTCGCCGGCCGTGCCGGTCGACGGCTTCTGCGTGCGCGTGGGCGCGATGCGCTGCCACTCGCAGGCCCTGACCTTCAAGCTGAAGAAGGACGTGCCGCTGGCCGACATCGAGGCCATGATCGCCGCCGACAACGAGTGGGTGAAGGTCGTGCCCAACACCCGCGAGGCCACGATCAAGGACCTGACGCCGGTCGCGGTGACCGGCACGATGACCATCCCGGTGGGCCGTCTGCGCAAGCTGGCGATGGGTCCGGACTACCTGGGCGCGTTCACCATCGGTGACCAGCTGCTGTGGGGGGCGGCCGAACCCCTGCGCCGGATGCTGAGGATCCTGCTGGATCGCTGAGGCGGTCGGCCTGGAAGCGGTGGCGTGTCACCGCTTTTTTTCGTTCCGATGAGGGAAAGCGAGCACTCCGCCCGCGTTGCCTTCTAGCGACAAGGCCGTAACCACCTGTGAATCGAGGCTGGCTCATGGATGTTATTCATGAGCTACCTCAGCAACGATGCGTATATGCTTGCCACCGTTGTGATTTTCTACCGCGGGATAGGCAGGGAGCCTGCGCGGCGCATGAGTCGCACAACAACAATACGTCATGACGAGCGGTCCTCCGGGTGGGCCGCTTTGTTGCTTTGGGGGACGCCTTGAAAAAACATGCGAGCGCATATGCGCGTTTTGCGCTGAGCCAGGTGGCCGCGGTCACTGCATTGGGACTGGCGGCGGGCTCTGCCTGGGGTTTGGGACTGGGGAAACTGACGGTGCAGTCGGCGCTCGGCGAAACGCTGCGCGCCGAGATCGACGTCAGCAGCCTGAGCCCTGAAGAGGCGAGCTCGCTGAAGCTGCGCGTCGCTCCGCCCGAGTCCTACCGGGCCTCGGGCCTGGACTACAACGCGGTGCTGGCCAACACGCAGGTGCAACTGGCCCGCCGTTCCGACGGACGTCCCTATCTGCGCCTGTCCAGCGACCGCGCGGTGCAGGAGCCCTTCGTCGACGTCATCCTCGAACTGAACTGGTCCAGCGGCCGCCTGACCCGTGAGTTCACGCTGCTGTTCGATCCGCCGAGCAACAACGTCGCGCGTCCGGCCGAGCCGACCACCTCGCCGGTGATCTCGGCGCCTGCGCCGTCGCCCGCGGTCGCGCGCACCCAGCCGCCG
>NZ_PEOG01000033.1 GCF_002761755.1 Roseateles chitinivorans | reverse complement strand
CTCCTCGCTCAAGCGCCTCCGCACGCTCGGCAATCGCTCGGAGGGGCACCGGCGCCGCCAGCGTCGAGACACCGAGGACGGTCGCTAGAGGGGGCGGTGCGGGCGATGGGGGCGTCATATCCTGGGATATATTGCGCAGCTCGTTCTTTCGACGCTCCAGCTGGGATTGCCATGCGCTTGAAACCGTTCCGGATCGCCCGATGGGTCGCCGCGTCAGGCATCGCATTGAGCTTTGCGCTGATGGGCGCGGGTGTGGCGCATGCGGCGGACGTCACCGTCTCCGCGGCAGCCAGCTTGAGCAATGCGTTCAAGGAACTGGCGCCAGCCTTCGAGGCGGCGCATCCGGGTACGAAGCTCCAGTTCAACTTCGCCGCGTCGGATGCGCTGCTGGCGCAGATCACCAAGGGCGCGCCGGTGGACGTCTTCGCCTCCGCGGACCAGGAGACGATGGACAAGGCCCAGCAGCAGAACCTGCTCGTCGACGGCACGCGGCGCAACTTCGTCAGCAACACCCTGGTGGTGATCACGCCGGCTGAAGGCGGCGTGGCGCTGAAGGGCCTGGCCGACCTGCAGCGGCCCGCGGTGAAGCGCATCGCGATCGGCAGGCCCGAGGGCGTGCCGGCCGGCCGCTATGCCAAGGGCGCGCTGGAGAAGGCCGGACTCTGGACGACCATCGAGCCCAAGGCGGTCTTCGCGCAGAACGTGCGGCAGGCGCTGGACTACGTCTCGCGCGGCGAGACCGAGGCCGGCTTCGTCTACGCGACCGACGCGCTGGTGTTCAAGGACAAGGTGCGCCTCCTGTTCAGCGTGCCCACGCCAGCACCGATCTCCTATCCGATCGCGGTCACCCGCGGTGGCACGAACGTCGACGGCGGCAGGCGCTTCCTGGACTTCGTCGCCTCGGCGGCGGGTCAGGCGGTGCTCGCCAGGCACGGCTTCCAGAAGCCCTGATTGCCAGAGAGCAAGGCGCACGTGGAACCGGCCTGGATCGCGCTGGCGCTGTCGCTGAAGGTCGCGGGCTGGGCGACGGCGCTCAACCTGCTGCTGGGTGTGGCGGCCGGCTTCGCGCTGGCGCGTTTCCGGTTCCCGGGACGGGAACTGCTGGACGCGCTGTTGACGCTGCCGATGGTGTTGCCGCCGACGGTGCTGGGCTACTACCTGCTGGTGCTGATCGGCAAGCGCGGCTGGCTGGGTGCCTGGTTGTGGGACACCTTCGGCATCAACCTGATCTTCACCTGGCAGGGCGCGGTGATCGCGGCGACGATCGTCGCCTTCCCGCTGGTCATGAAGTCGGCCCGCGCGGCTTTCGAGGGCGTCGATCCGCAGCTCGAGCGCGCCGCCCGCGTGCTCGGCCTGGGCGAGTGGGCGCTGTTCTTCCGCGTCACGTTGCCGATGGCGTGGCGTGGCGTGCTGGCCGGCGTGCTGCTGGCCTTCGCCCGCGCGCTGGGCGAGTTCGGCGCGACGCTGATGGTCGCGGGCAGCATCCCAGGCAAGACGCAGACGCTGTCCGTCGCGGTCTACGAGGCGGTGCAGGCCGGCCAGGACGACACCGCCAACCTGCTGGTGCTGATCGTGTCGCTGACCTGTGTCGCAGTGCTGCTGCTCGCCGGCCGGTTGGCCGGGCCGAGGAGCGGCGCATGAGTTTCGAGGTCCGCATCCGCAAGCGTGTCGAGGGCGGCGGCCGCCGCTTCGAACTCGATGTCGCCTTCGGCACCGACGCCCGCCGCACCGTGATCCACGGGCCGTCGGGCGCCGGCAAGAGCCTGACGCTGCAGGCGATCGCCGGGCTGCTCAAGCCGGACGAGGGCGCGATCCACATCGACGGCCAGCCGGTCTTCGACAGCGCGTCCGGCATCGACGTGCCCGCCCGCGAGCGCCGCCTCGGTTTCCTGTTCCAGGACTACGCGCTGTTTCCGCAGCTGACGGTGCGGCAGAACATCGCCTTCGCGCTCAAGCGCGGCTGGCTGAATCCGTCGCGCCATGAAGGCGGCGAAGCGGTGGACCGCTGGATCCAGGCCTTCGAGCTGGAGCGCGTCGCGCAGCAGCGGCCGCATCAGCTGTCCGGCGGCCAGCGGCAGCGCACCGCGCTCGCCCGCGCGCTGGTCAACGAGCCGCGTGCCCTGCTGCTCGACGAGCCGTTCTCGGCGCTCGATCCGGAGTTGCGCGGTCGGATGCGCGCGGAACTGGACACGCTGCTGGAGCGCATCGGCATGCCGATGCTGATGATCACGCACGATCCGGAGGATGTGGCCTGGTTCGGCGATCGGCGCGTGATGCTGCGCGAAGGCGTGGTCAGGGGCGTGACCTCGTCCGGCGGATCGGCGCGCTCCTGACACCGCTGGCCGCCAAGGCGCCGAGAATCGGCGGCATGCACAGCGACGACAAGCGGCAGCCGGAGGCGGGCGAGGTCAGTCATTGCGACCTCGTCATGAAGGGCGGCGTGACCAGTGGCGTGATCTATCCGCGGCTGGTGGCGGCACTGGCCGACCGATACCGGTTCAAGAACATCGGCGGCACCTCGGCCGGCGCGATCGCGGCTGGAGCGAGCGCGGCGGCGGAGCTCGGCCGCCAGCGCGGCCATGGCGGCGCCTTCGACCAGCTCGCGAAGCTTCCCGAGGAACTGGGCGCCGAGGTGGTCGGGGATCGTGGCCGTCCCGGCCGGAGTCGGTTGTTCACCCTGTTCCAGCCGGTGCCCGCGCTGCGCCGCCATTTCGACGTGATGGCGCGGGCGCTGGGCAAGTCCCGCGGTCAGGCCGTCGCCGCGGTGGTGGGCGGCATGCTCACCCTCCATGCGGGCGCCGCGTTGGCGGTCGCCGCGGGCGGACTGCTGTTGGCCTGGCCGGCGCTCCATCTGCTGATCGCCGAGAGCGGTGCGTCGACGGCCCTTCGCTGGGTGGCTGCGGTGGGTCTGGCCGGCGTCGCCGCGCTGACCGCCGCGACCGCGGTCGGGGTGACGGCCGCGCTGTTCGTCCGGGGGCTGGTGCGCGGGCTGCGCGACAACGGCTACGGCCTGTGCAGCGGCCTGAGCCAACCGGACCAGGGCGGCCGGACCGCGCTCACCGACTGGCTGCACGGCTACTTCAACCAGCTGGCGGGCAAAAGCATCGATGGGCCGCCATTGAGCTTCGGCGATCTGTGGGGGCCGGACCCCGCGACGCGTCGCATCCACCTGGAGGTGATCACCAGCGCGGTGAGCCAGCAGATGGTCTATAGCATCCCGTTCCGGCCGGGGACGCCGATGTTCTATTACGACCCGCAGGAGTGGTCGAGGCTGTTTCCTCCGGCGGTGATGGCGGCGCTGGCGGCGCCGTTCGCCGGCGGCAGCGATGGGCCGGTGATCGAGAACGCACAGGGGCGCGAACTGAGACCGCTGCCCCGGCATGGCGAGCTGCCGGTCGTCGTCGCGATCCGGATGAGCCTGAGCTTCCCGCTGCTGCTGTCGGCGGTGCCGTTGTACGCGGTGGACTGGTCGCGTGCCGCGAACCAGCGGACGCAGGCCGAGGTCCGCGCCGCGGAGACCGCCGAGGCCCGGCGCCGCCTGCGCCTGCGGGCCACGCGGATCTGGTTCTCCGACGGCGGCATCGGCAGCAACATGCCGCTGCATCTCTTCGATGCGATGCTGCCGCGGCATCCGACCTTCGCGGTCAACCTGAAGCCGCCGCATCCGGACCATCGCATCCGGCCCGCCGACGCGGGCAACGATGGCGGGCGCATCTACCTGCCCGAGGACGATCGCGGCGGCCGGCTGCGCTACTGGCCGGAGCCGGACCTGGTCCCTGACTGGGAAGAGCGCGCGGCGGCCGCGCGCGAGAAGACGCCGCTGGCGGGGCTGGCGGGTTTCCTCTGGAGCATCGTCGGGACGATGCAGAACTGGCGCGACGAGATCCTGTTCCCGACGCCCGGCTTCCGCGACCGCATCGTGCAGATCAGCCAGAAGCCCGACGAGGGCGGGCTCAACCTGACGATGGCGTCCAGCACGATCGCGACCCTGGCAGACGCGGGCGGCCTGGCGGCGCAACGCCTGATC
Organism: Roseateles chitinivorans; assembly: GCF_002761755.1. Lineage (GTDB taxonomy): Bacteria > Pseudomonadota > Gammaproteobacteria > Burkholderiales > Burkholderiaceae_C > Roseateles > Roseateles chitinivorans. Next base: position 55,992 of record NZ_PEOG01000033.1, on the reverse strand, counting down.
GCGCGTTTCCATCCGCTGGGGGCGGAAGGCGGCGCGGGCTGGGACGACCATCGCCGCGCGCGACTCACGACCTTCCTCGGCGTGATGCAGCCGGCGACGCTGGAGGTGGTGGCGGCGGCTGGCGTGCCGGCGGACTGGCTGGTGCTGCTGGAAGACGATTCGCGCTATCGGCGCTCGTCGGCCATGCGGGCGGAGGCGGCCCGCTTCCTCACCGGTCTGCAGGCGCTGGGCGCCGCCGTGCCGCTGAAGCAGTCGGGACTGCCGCGCACGCTGGACGTCGGAGCGCTCAAGCCGGTGCCGCAGGTGCGCCTCGTGCCACGCGTCTGAGTGACAGCCGCCCCGGCCCACCGGAGCGAAGGGTCGGGCCGCCTTAACGCCGGCCGGAGATCGGTGTACGGTTGCAGGTGCCACATCGTGCCGCGTCGAGGTCCGATCTCCCTTCGGGCCGGCGTCCGAGGAGAACCACATGATGTCCAACACGAACGCCCGGGGGTCCATCGGTCGTCGTCTGGGAATGGTCCAGACCGGCGTCCTGGTGATTGCGCTGATCGGATCGGCGCTGGGGTATTGGGGCCTGAGCCGCGTCGCGGAGCAGACGGCCTCGATGTACACCGATGCGCTCGTCACCGAGCGCGCCGCGTCGGACTGGTACCGCAACGTGTTCAACGGCACGACACGCACCACGGCGATCGCCGTCAGCGCCGACCCGGCCCTGGCGACCTTCTTCACCCAGGCGGCCGCCGAGGCGACCAAGGTCTCGACCGAGCTGCAGCAGCGGCTCGACAAGCTGCTGACGACCCCCGAGGAACGCGCCAGCTTCGACAAGGTGGCCGAGCTGCGCAAGACCTACCTCACGGTGAGGGACGCCATCACCGCGGCGAAGAAGCAGGGCGACATGGCGCAGGCGAGGCAGATCTTCGACGAGCAGTTCCAGAAGGCGTCGAGCGCCTACCTGGAGGGCATCCGCGTCGTGGCGCAGCAGCAGCGCGACCAGCTCGACGAGGCGATCAAGGCGCTGGCCGCGACCAACGAGCGCGCCCGGATCGCGCTGGTGGTGTTCGGGCTGGTGGCGCTCGCGGCGGGCGGCGCGCTCGCGGTGTGGCTGACGCGGTCGATCACCCGGCCGCTGGGCCAGGCGGCGGAAGTGGCCGACGCGATCGCGCGCTTCGACCTGACCGGGCGCATCCAGACCGCCGGCAGCGACGAGACCGCGCAGCTGCTGCGCGCGCTGGACGCGATGCAGGGATCGTTGCTGCGGCTGATCGGCGAGGTGCGCGGCTCGACCGACAGCATCGGCACGGCGAGCGCCGAGATCGCCAGCGGCAACATGGACCTGTCGGCACGCACCGAGCAGACCGCGTCGAACCTGCAGCAGGCGGCGGCCTCGCTGACGCAGCTGACGGGAACCGTGCGTCACACCGCGGATGCGGCCCTGACGGCCAACCAGCTGGCGAGTTCGGCCGCGGAGACGGCGCAACGCGGCGGGTCGGTGATGGGGCAGGTGGTGGCGACGATGGGCGAGATCAGCGACAGCTCGCGGCGCATCGCCGACATCATCGGGGTGATCGACGGGATCGCGTTCCAGACCAACATCCTGGCGCTGAACGCGGCGGTGGAGGCGGCGCGCGCCGGCGAGCAGGGCCGCGGATTCGCGGTGGTGGCCGGCGAGGTGCGCTCGCTCGCGCAGCGCAGCGCGGAGGCGGCCAAGGAGATCAAGTCGCTGATCGCCACGAGCGTGGATCGCGTGGAGTCGGGCGCGCGCCTGGTGACCGACGCGGGGACGACGATGACCGACATCGTGACCAGCGTGCAGCGGGTGACCGACATCATTGCCGAGATCCGCGCGGCCTCGCAGGAGCAGAGCGACGGCATCAACCAGGTGAACGCCGCGGTGGGCCACCTGGATCAGATGACGCAGCAGAACGCGGCGCTGGTGGAGGAGGCCGCCTCGGCGGCGGAAAGCCTCAAGGACCAGTCGCGGCGCCTGTCGGCCGCGATCTCGGTGTTCAGGCTGGCGTGACCGGGCGGGCGCCGAGGGGTGTCGAGCGCGGCGGGACTGCGCTCGACCTGCGCGAGGGAGGACGGCGCAGTCGTCGGGACGGACAGCAATGAAGAAGCCGGTTGCCACGCGTGTGACAACCGGCTTCTCGGTGTTCTGGTGCGACCGGCAAGAATCGAACTTGCGACTAGGCCTTCGGAGGGCCCAATGATATCCACTTCACCACGGTCGCCATGGGAAGCGCGCATTCTAGCCTTGTTCTGGCCCGACTCGCCCCAAGCCGCTTCAACTCGTCGAAACGGAACGATCGCGAACCTGCCGCGCGATCCTCGCGCAACACCTGGCCCGCCCTCGTACCGACCTTGACGAAAGCCCCAGGGTGGGGCGCCGGGGGGCTGGCTATACTGCGCCGATTTGCTGTTCCCCCGTCCGGTTTCCCGAGGGCCGATCAAGCCGCGAAACCCCTGCGAAACACGGACGCGCTTCTGCCGTAGTCGATTCGATTCACGAGGAATTCATGAGCGGAACCCAGGACCACGCCAACGCCCAGGACACGCACGCCGACGGTCACGACGCCCACGAAGGGCCCATCAAGACACCCAAGCAGTTGATCGTCGCGGTCTTCTTCGCGTTCGTGATCCCGATCGTGATCATCGTGATGCTGGCGAACTATGTCTCCAGCGAGGTCAAGCCTGGTGCCGGCGGCACCGGACTCGAGGAGCAGGCGGTCGCCGCCCGCATCCAGCCGGTCGGCTCGATCGAACTCAAGGACCTTGCCAATCCCGCCGCGATGAAGTCCGGCGAGCAGGTCTTCCAGGCGCAGTGCGCCGCCTGCCACGCCACCGGCGCCGCCGGCGCGCCCAAGCTCGGCGACCACGACGCCTGGGGCCCGCGCGTGAAGAGCGGGTTCGACACCCTGGTGCACTCCGCCTTGAAGGGCAAGGGCAACATGGGCCCGCAAGGCGGCGGCGACTTCAGCGACTTCGAGATCTCCCGCGCGGTCGTCTACATGGCCAACCAGGGCGGCGCCAAGTTCGACGAACCCAAGTTGCCCGCTGCGGCCGCTTCCGGCGCCGATGCAGGCGCTTCGGCACCGGCGAACGCGGCCTCGCAATAAGAGCTCCGCACGGCAACAAGAAAGCCGACCCGCGGGTCGGCTTTTTCACGGCCGGCGTCGGCTTCACCCGTGGGTGACAGCCCCCTTCGGGTCCAGGGGCGACAGCACCACCCCATGACGGGCGACGAGCTCGGCGTGCGTCGCGTTCGTCATCGCCCATCGGCCGGATTCGATCGCGTCGGCCGCCGGTCCCATGTCCTGCGTGTGGACCAGGCCCAGGCCGAGGTCGGTCTCGAGGAACAGCCGATCGGCCTCGTCCAGCACCGCGCCGGTGACCTGCGCCTCGCGGCCGGTGTGGCTCAGCACCCGGCCGTCGGGCTGCAGGCGCCAGATCCAGGGCGCCGCCTCCAGTTGCACGTAGACCCGCTGCGGCCCGTTCTGGAAGAACCACGCGCCCGCGTCGTCGACACCGTAGTTGCGGTCGATGAAGCCGATCAGCTTGTCATGCACGATGCGGCTGCCCTTGACGGCCGGGAACGGGCCCGCCGCCTGGATGCGCTCGTCACGCATGTACCAGTCGCCGCGCGCATCCAATGCCAGCCAGCCGTAGCAGTGCGGCACGTTGGGCCACTTCTTCAGCGCGGCCTCGACGATCGCATCCATGGACGCTCCTTCGGTCGTTGTGCGGGCGGCTCAGAGCCGCATCGCCAGCCAGTCGGTGACCCGCTCGGGCATCGTGCGCACATGGCCCGGCGGGCGGCCTGACGGGAATCCGACATGGCCCCCCTCCCGCGGTTGCCACAGCGTCACATGCGCGCCGACATGGCTCTGCGCCGGCAGGCTGTGGGCCGGCACGAACGGGTCATTGCGCGCGTTCAGCACCAGCGCCGGCACGCGGATGCGCGCCAGGTGCGGCTTGGCCGAGGCGCGCAGCCAGTAATCGTCGACATCGCGGAAGCCGTGCAGCGGGCCGGTGAAGAGGTTGTCGAACTCGTAGAGGTTGCGCACCCGCCGCATCCGCTCGGCGTCGAACAGCCCCGGGTGCTGCTTCAGCTTGCTCATCGCCTTGGGCATCATCGTGCGCAGGAACATGCGGGTGTAGACCAGCTTGTTGAAGCCCTTGCCGATCGCATGGCCGGCGGCGGTCAGGTCCAGCGGCGAGCAGATCGAGCTGACCGCCTTGACGGTGTCCGCAGCCGTCTCGCCCGCTTCCTGCGCCCAGCGCAGCAACGCGTTGCCGCCCAGCGAGACGCCGGCCGCCACCATCGGCCCGCGGTGGGCCGCGCGGAACTGGGCCAGCATCCAGCCGATCTCGACGTAGTCCCCCGAGTGGTAGGCCCGTGGCGCGAGGTTGATCTCCCCCGAGCACCCTCGGAAGTAGGGCATCGCGAAGGCCCAGCCGCGCCGTTGTGCGACGGCGGCGAAGGCCTGCACGTACTGGCTGTCGACCGAGCCCTCCAGCCCGTGGAAGAGCACCAGCAAGGGCCGTTCCGGCCCGGCGGCACTCGGCCCAGCCGCGCCGGCGGGAGGCGGATCGGCCGGACCCGTGGGGTCGATCAGCCACTCGACGTCGATGAAGTCGCCATCCGGCGTGTGCCACCGCTCGCGTCGGAAGCGCGGGGCCATTCCGTCGTAGCGCCGCGCGAACAGCACGGGCCAGATCGTCTGGGCGTGGCCTCCGGGCAACCAGGGAGGCGCCTGGTACTGCATCAGCGGACCTCTCTCAATGCAGGGTGGTCGGCGCGCCCACGGACACGATCGACAGTTCCTGCTTCACGTCCTGCGAGGTGCCGGGGCTGGCGTGGTGCGCCACCAGGCGCCAGCCCAGCGCCGTCTTCAGGTAGACATTCGTCGCGACGACCCAGGCGCTCTGCGTGCCGTCCTCGTCGGTGATCTCGACCCGCTCCAGCACCTGGTGGATCGCCGTGTCGCCGTTGACCAGCCGACGCTGGCACTCGGGATGCACCGGGATCGCGCCGCGGGCGAAGATCTGCTCGAAGCTCGCCCGGATCGCCGCCGCGCCGACGACGCGCGGTCCGCCGGGATGCACGCAGCAGACCTCGTCCTCATCGCCCCAGACGGCCATCAGCCGTTCCAGGTCGCCGGCCTGCAAGGCCTCGTAGAACTGCGCTTCGGTGTCCTCGGGAGAGGCCAGCAGCAGGGCGGTCTGAGGCTTGCGCACCATGGATCTCGTTCCTTGTTCAAGGGAGCGGGCAACGACCGGTTCCCCAAGCGGGGAACGGTCGGGGGGATCAGTGGCCGGAGGGCAGGTGCTCGCCGGCCTTGAGCTTGTACAGCGTGCCGCAATAGGCGCAGGTGCCTTCGCCGCCGTGGCTCAGGTCGATGTAGACGCGCGGGTGGTTGCTCCACAGCGGCATCTTGGGATTCGGGCAGAAGACGACGCCCGGACCTTGCAGGTCCTGCGCGGTGACTTCGACGGTGGCCTTGGGCGTGGTGGTGGTGCTCATGATCTTGTTCTTGCAGGCTGGCGATGGCGGGTGCGTCCGGACCGGGGATCCCGATCAGACCAGCGTCAGCCAGTGGGCGTACTTGGGATTGCGGCCGTTGACGATGTCGAAGAAGGCCGCCTGGATCTTCTCGGTGATCGGGCCGCGGCTGCCGATGCCGATCTCGATGCGGTCGAGCTCGCGGATCGGCGTCACTTCCGCGGCGGTGCCGGTGAAGAAGGCCTCGTCGCAGATGTAGACCTCGTCGCGGGTGATGCGCTTCTCCACGAGCTTCAGGCCCAGGTCCTGGCAGATCGCGAAGATGGTGTTGCGGGTGATGCCGTTGAGCGCGCCGGCCGACAGGTCCGGCGTGTAGACGACGCCGTTCTTGATGATGAAGAGGTTCTCGCCGGCGCCCTCGGACACGAAGCCGGACGCGTCCAGCAGCAGCGCCTCGTCGTAGCCGTCCTCGGTCGCTTCCATGTTGGCCAGGATCGAGTTGGTGTAGTTGGACACCGTCTTGGCCTGCGTCATCGTGATGTTGACGTGGTGGCGGGTGTAGCTGCTGGTCTTGACGCGGATGCCACGCTTGAGGCCTTCCTCGCCCAGGTAGGCCCCCCAGGCCCAGGCCGCGACCATCAGGTGGATCTTGTTGCCCTTGGGGCTGACGCCCAGCTTCTGGCTGCCGATCCAGGTCAGCGGACGCAGGTAGCAGCTGGCCAGGTTGTTCTCACGGACGACCGCCTTCTGCGCTTCCTCGACCTGCTCGATCGAGAACGGGAGCTTCATGCGCAGGATCTTGGCGCTGTTGAACAGGCGTTCGGTGTGCTCGCGCAGCCGGAAGATCGCGGTGCCCTTGTCGGTCTGGTAAGCCCGCACGCCCTCGAAGGCGCCGCAGCCGTAGTGCAGCGTGTGCGTCAGCACATGGATCTTGGCGTCGCGCCAGTCCACCAGCTCGCCGTCCATCCAGATCTTGCCGTCGCGATCGTCCAGAGACATGGGTCTTCCTTTTCGGCCGCGAATCGGCCGGGTGCTGCAAAGTCGTGGATTTTATGCGGCCGGGGTGTCGGACGGGTCTGCCGTGTGCGCCTGGGCGTCCGCGGCGCGGATCAGCGTCCAGTGGGTGACCAGGCTCCGGTCCAGCACCACATCCACCGCGTCGCCGCCGGCGTCGGTCCAGCGGTAGGTGTTCGGGTCGACCTTGACGCCCAGTGAGCCGCACATGCGGATCAGGTCCAGCAGCTTCATGCCGGCATGCAACTTCGAATGGAGCATCACGGCGCTGGCGACATGGCCCAGCGGCGCATTCTGGGCGGTGCGCATGACGCGCATCAGCTGCGAGAACTGCAGCAGCAGGAAGAAGACGACGCAGGACAGGCCCAGGATCGCGCCCTTCCAGCCGAAGAAGACGCTGCCCGCGACGATGGCGGCGAGGGCGAGGAGGATGCCGGCGAGGCGGTTCATGGGAGGGAACTCCGAAGGGGGAAGAAGGTGGGAGGCGGGGGGGAGGGCGAGGCGGCGGCGGGGCGTCTCAGCGTTCGGCGACGGGCACCGGGTCGGCCGGGCCGGCGGATTCGTCCCAGCGGTAATGGCGTTCGACCCTGGCGATGCGCAGCTCGTAATGGCGGTACCAGTCCCGCCGGCCCTGGTCGCGGGCGGCGGTGTGCTCGCTGACCGCGCGCCAGGCGCGGATGTCCTCCAGGCTGCGCCAGTAGGAGACGGTGATGCCCAGGCCATCGGCGCCGCGGCTGCTCTCCACGCCCAGGTAGCCGGGCTGGGCGGCGGCCAGCGCCGCCATGCGTTCGGCCATCGCGCCGTAGCCGTCGTCCGGCGTGGCCTCGGTGCGCTGACTGCAGAAGATCACCGCGTAGTACGGCGGCTGGATCGAGGGCGAGGCAGGCGGCGGGAGTTCGGTGGCGCTCATGGCGGTGGTCCGTGGCGGTGGACGTCGGGCGGAGCGCGCATTGTCGTCGTCCCGTCGCGTCGGCGCCTGCGGCGATTGCGGATGCCGACGCCGGTCCGGCGGGACCGGCGTGGCGTGGCGCGGGCCGTCACATCCCCCGCAGGATCTCGATCGCGTCCTCGATGCGCGCGACCGCGTGCACGGTTAACCCGTCGATCGGCTTCTTGGGGGCGTTGGCCTGCGGCACGACGGCGATCGAGAAGCCCAGCTTGGCCGCCTCCTTCAGCCGCTCCTGGCCGCGCGGCGCGGGGCGCACTTCGCCAGCGAGGCCGACCTCGCCGAAGGCGATGAAGCCCTTGGGCAGCGGCTTTCCGCGCAGCGAGCTCTGGATCGCCAGCAGCACCGCCAGGTCGGCCGCGGGTTCGCTGATGCGCACGCCGCCGACGGCGTTGACGAAGACATCCTGGTCCATCGTCGCCACGCCGGCATGGCGGTGCAGCACGGCCAGCAGCATTGCCAGCCGGTCGCGCTCCAGGCCCACCGAGAGCCGCCGCGGATTGGGTCCGCCGCCGTCCACCAGCGCCTGCAGTTCCACCAGCATCGGCCGGGTGCCTTCCAGCGTGACCAGCACGCAGGAGCCCGGCACCGGGTCGCCATGGGTCGACAGGAAGATGGCGCTCGGGTTGGTCACGCCCTTCAAGCCCTTCTCGGTCATCGCGAAGACGCCGATCTCGTTGACCGCGCCGAAGCGGTTCTTGATCGCGCGCACCAGGCGATAGCTGCTGTGGGTGTCGCCTTCGAAGTACAGGACGGTGTCGACGATGTGCTCCAGCACACGGGGGCCGGCCAGCGCGCCCTCCTTGGTGACATGGCCGACCAGCACCATCGCGCAGCCGCTGGCCTTGGCGGTGCGCGTCAGCTGCGCGGCGCATTCGCGCACCTGCGCCACCGAGCCCGGCGCCGAGGCGAGTTGCTCGGAATAGAGCGTCTGGATCGAATCGATGACGCAGAAGTCGGGGCGCTCGGCCTCCAGGGTCGCGAGGATCTTCTCCAGGCCGATCTCGGCCAGCACCCGGACCTGCGAGCCGTCCAGCCCCAGCCGGCGGGCGCGCATGGCGACCTGCGCGCCGGACTCCTCGCCGGTGACGTACAGCACCTTCATCTGGCGGGACAGCGCCTCGACCGCCTGCAGCAGCAGCGTGGACTTGCCGATGCCCGGGTCGCCGCCGATCAGGACGACGCCGCCGGTGACGATGCCGCCCCCGAGCACCCGGTCGAGTTCCTCGAGCGAGGTCGGCGTGCGGTCGAAGTCGCGGGCCTCGATCTCGGACAGGGTGGCCACCGGCTGGCTGCGGGCGAGCGCCTGGTAGCGGTTCTTGCCGCCGGTGGGCTCGGCGGCGGTCTCGACCAGGGTGTTCCAGGCGCTGCAGGACGGGCAACGGCCCAGCCACTTGGCGCTGGTGGCCCCGCATTCGGAGCAGACGTAATGGGATTTCGGAGCAGCCATGGGGCGTGATTGTCGCCGCCGCTCCGAGGCGCCCTGGTCGACCGTCGTCCGCTCCTGGCAGGAGGGAGTGGGCCGGGCCGTCACCCGACCCGGATCAGCTGCCAGGCGTGGAGCAGCGAACGCGCGTCCGGGATCCAGTGGTCGATGCCGGCACCCACCAGCACGCCCACGACCAGCAGCGCCAGGGCCGGGCCCCAGGTGCGGCGCAGCGCGCATCGCCACCAGCCCTCCTCGCTCATGCGCCGCCAGGCCATGCCGCCGGCGACGCTGGCCAGCGCGACCTCGACGGCCACGGCCAGCAGCACCTCCACGCCGAAGAGCCCGAAGACGCAGACCCCCAGCGCGGTGGCGATGCCCAGGATCAGCATCAGCGGGATCGCGACGACGAGGCCGTCGTCGAGGTCGCCCAGGGCGTCCCCGGCCGAGCCCACTGCGTTCCCGGCGGCCTCGGAGACTGGGGACAAGTCCGAGGGACAAGCTGTGGACAAGGGTGTTGGCAAGTCGGTGGAAAAGGCTGTGGGCGCTTCTATGGAGAAGTCGCCGGAGGCCCCGCCGCCAGCGAAATCGCCGCCTTGTCCGGAATGGAAGGGCGCCGAGGTGGCGCGACGGGCCAGGCCGTCGGTCGCGCGGACGCCGGCGTCGAGCACATCTGGCGTGCCGTCGATCGGCGACTCGCCGCGCAGCAGCGCGGCGGCCCACAGCCGCAGCAGGCCCAGATAAAGCAGATAGCTGCCCGACAGCAGCAGTGCGTAGCGCGCGGCCAGCGACTCGACGCCCAGCACCCGCAGGGCCGCGCCGCCCAGCATCAGCGCGACCAGCATCAATGCCGCGATGAGGAAGACGTGCATCCGCAGCCAGAAGCGCTCGCGCAGGTGGTCCTGCAGCCGTTCGACGTGGCGCCAGCGCGACTGCGGTCGGTGGCCCGTCGAGGCCTTCATTGCGTCGTCCGGGGACCGGGGCGGGAACTGGGGGGCGCGCGGCGTGGGCATGAGGCCGCAGGATAGCGGGCGATGTTTAGCCGGCGACTGCGGATCTCCCGACGCCCCCCATCGAAGGACGCGATCCTGCCCACAATCCCCCGAAGGTCAGCGCGGCGTTGACCAGCAGCAACTCCAGGCCCATCCGGTAGTCGCCGAAGAGGGCGGCCTGATGGGCGTCGACGATCCAGCAGAGCGCCGGGGCCGCCAGGGCGATCCAGGGCAGGACGCCGGCGCGCAGGGTGCGCGATGTCAGGATGCCGAAGGCGAACAGGCCCAGCAGCGGACCGTAGGTGTAGCCGGCCAGCTTCAGGATCAGGTTGACCATGCTGGGGTCGTCCAGCCAGCGGAAGCCCAGCGTCAGCAGCAGGAAGACGGCGGCGTAGCCCAGGTGGACGGCCTTGCGGGTTCGGCGCTTGCGAGCCTCGTCCCAGTCGCGTCGTTCCTGCAGGCCGAGCAGGTCGATGCAGGTGCTGGAGGTCAGCGCGGTGATGGCGCCGTCGGCGCTGGGGAACAGCGCGGAGATCAGCGCGACGACGAAGATCAGCTGCACCCAGGCCGGCAGGTGGTCCATCACGACCGCGGGGAACAGGCGGTCGCCCTGGGCGGCGATGCCCTGCTGGCGCGCGTACAGGCTCAGCAGGCCGCCGAGGAACAGGAACAGCAGCACGACGCCGGTCATGATGGTCGCCATCACCATCATGTTCTTCTGGGCGTCGGCCAGCCGCTTGACGGAGATGTTCTTCTGCATCATTTCCTGGTCCAGGCCGGTCATCGCCACCGCGATCGCCGCGCCGGCCAGCAGCTGCTTGGCCCAGTGGGCGGCGCTCATCGGGTCGGAGACGAAGACCTCGGCCAGCCCGGCGGCACGCATCGCCCGCCAGCCGCCGGCCAGGTCCAGGCCCAGCGCGTGGAGCAGGAAAACCACGCAGATCACCAGGCCGGCGAGCATGCCGGTGGTCTGCAGCGTGTCGGTCCAGACGATGGTCTTGACGCCGCCTTCCAGGGTGTAGAGCAGGATCATCACGAGCACCAGCACGGCGCTGAGCCAGAACGGCATGCCGAACTGGGCCAGCACCAGGTCCTGCAGGATGCGCACGACCAGGTAGAGCCGGGCGGTGGCGCCGAGCGTGCGCGACAGGATGAAGAAGCCCGCGCCAGTGCGATGCGCCGCCACGCCCAGCCGGCTGCCGAGGTAGCGGTAGATCGAGCTCAGCTGGAGCCGGTAGTACAGCGGCAGCAGCACGAAGGCGACCACCGCGTAGCCGGCGAACTGACCCAGCATGATCTGGAAGTAGCCGAACGCACCGGTGCCGACCGAGCCGGGCACGCTGATGAAGGTCACCCCGGAGAGCGAGGTGCCGATCATGCCGAAGGCGACCAGGCCCCAATGGCTGCTGCGGTTGCCGATGAAGAAGCTGTCGTTGTCGGCCCGGCGCGAGGTCCACCACGCCACCGCCAGCAGCAGTGAGAAGTAGGCGGCGATGACGGCGAGCAGGACGGCGGCGGACATGGCGCGGGATTATTGGAGCGTCGCCACCGCGGCCGCATTCCGAATCGGACGGGGGACATAACCGCCCCGCGACCTCCTCGCGTTAACCCTGACCTTCGTCCGCAAGGGGGTGGCGTGCTACAACCTCGGCTCCTTCGAAGGAGTCGATCATGGAGTTGTCAGTCTGGCTGGGGTTCTTCGCGGCCTCCTGGGCCATCAGCCTGTCCCCGGGCGCCGGTGCCATCGCGGCGATGAGCGCCGGACTGAATCACGGCTTCCAGCGCGGCTACTTCATGACCATCGGGCTGATCCTGGGCATCCTGACCCAGATCGTGGTGGTCGGCGCCGGTCTCGGTGCGCTGATCGCGGCCTCCGAGCAGGCCTTCGCCGTGGTGAAGTGGGCGGGCGTGGCCTACCTCGTGTACCTGGGCATCCAGCAATGGCGTTCGCCGGCCCGGCCGCTGGTGGCCGAGCAGGCCGAGGCCAAGCAGGTCTCGCGCCGCGACCTGGTTCTGCGCGGCTGGGCGATCAACGCCGTGAACCCCAAGGGCACGGTCTTCCTGCTGGCCGTGGTGCCGCAATTCCTGAACCTGCACCACAGCCTGACGCAGCAGTACACGGTGATCGGCGCGACGCTGGCCTTCACCGACGCCGTCGTGATGGCCGGCTACACGCTGCTGGCGGCACGGGTGCTGCGGGCGCTGCGCTCGGAGTCGCACCTGAAGGCGATGAACCGGATCTTCGGCTCGCTGTTCGTCGGCGCCGGCGCGCTGCTGGCGACCTTCAAGAAGGCTGCCGACTGAGGGTCGACCGGCCCCGGTTTCCGACGTTCCCCCAGGCGGCCCGAGAAAGGGCCGCCTCCCACCGAAGGCCGCCCCCAAAGGGCGGCCTTGTCGTTTTCCCCGGCCCGCTGAATGCGTCCTCGCGCGGGCGGCCGGTACAGATCGCTGCCGCACATCATGTCCACCGTTTCCGATCGCTGGTTGTTCTGGGGCCCGACGCTGATCTGGGCCAGCACCTGGCACGTGATCCTCTACCAGCTGGGCTCGGGCGTGCCGATCCTGAATTCGGTCGCCTGGCGCTTCGGGCTGGCGGCGCTGATGCTGGCCGGGTTCGCGCGCTGGCAGAAGTGGTCGCTGAAGCTGCCGCTGTCGGCGCACGGGCTGATGCTGGCGACCGGCATCGTGCAGTACAGCGGCAACTACTTCTCCGTCTATGAGGCGGAGCGCCACATCCCCAGCGGACTGGTCGCGGTGCTGTTCTGCCTGATGGTGTTCGGCAATGCCCTGTCCGGGCGGATCTTCTTCGGCCAGCGGGTGACGGGGCGCTTCCTCGCGGCCTCGGCGGGTGCGGTCGCGGGCGTGGTGATGATCTTCTGGCCGGAGATCGCCTCGACCGGCGCCCGCCCGACGGCGGCCTACGGCCTGGCGATCGGCCTGGCGGCGGTGCTGGCCGCCTGCATCGGCAACGTGCTGACGCTGACCTTGACCCGGCGCGGACTGCCGCTGGTGCCGGTGCTCGCCTGGAGCATGGGGTACGGCGCGGTCTTCCTGCTGGCGGCCTCGGTGGCGACGGGCCAGGGCCTGAATTTCGCCTGGACCGCGTCCTACCTGCTGAGCCTGCTCTACCTGGCGGTGTTCGGCTCGGTGATCGCCTTCGTCCTGTACTTCAAGCTGGCGCAGCGCCAGGGCACGGCACGCGCGGCGCTGACCGGGGTGGTGATCCCGGTGATCGCGCTGGGGATCTCCGCGATCTTCGAAGGCTGGCGGCCGACACTGCTGGCGCTGGTCGGCATGGTGCTGTGCCTGGGCAGCATCTACGCGGCGACGCGGCCGCAGCGCTGAATTCGACCGCCGTCGGGCCCGCTGGAGGACCTCAGGACTTGAGCGCGGCGCCAGCCCCGCGCCGGCGCGCCACCGCGCCGATCGCGGCGACGCCGGCCAGTATCAGCGCGTAGGTCGACGGTTCCGGCACGGCGGCGGCGACCTCCGTGATCGACACGAGGCGGCCCACGCCATCGACCCGGACACCGCTGGACAGTCCGTTCCGCGACAAGGTCGAGTCGAACCACTGCAGCTGGACGCACTGCTGGCACCGGGTGCCCTGCTGGAGCATGTCCAGGAAGTAGGCGAGCGGCTCACGATCGTCGTAGCGGTCGGCCGAGGCCGCGGAAAAGGGGCTCCGCCCGCTCAGCGCGACGAAATTCTGGAACCCCGCACCGGAGGCGTCCTGCCAGATCTCGGTGCTGAGCAAGCTCCATCCTTCGGAAGCGCCAAGCACCTGCTGGTTGTCGGTCCAGGAGCGGACATTGCGACTTCGCGTTGCCGAGGTGTAGACCGTGTGCGTGACCCCCGCGGCGCCGTCGAAAGTGTTTGGCGAGGCGGAGGGCAGCGCGGGGATCTGGGCTGCCGCGGCGTCGTTCGTCGCCCAGTCGGCATAACGCTCCGTCGCCCAACGTGAGTCGTAGCTGCGGCCGGAGTTCGGGTCGGTCGATACATGGTGGACGGTGGAGAAGCCCGGTCGCCCGGGTGTCGCGCCGATCTCGAAGGTGAGGCTCATCGAAAAGGACTGGCCCTGGAGAGGCAGGTCCTGCATGAAGCCGGCGCAGTCGACGGACTCCGGCGGGCAATCCACCCTCTGGGTGCCAGAACGCAGCGTGCCCTCGAAGTCGACCTTGTAGGTCGCGGCCATCGCCGCCGTCTGGCCCAAGCCGGCGCAGAGCGCGAAGGCCATCCAATGCTTCTTCATGAGTTCGTTCCTGTCGTCTTGATCGATGTCGGCGCGCAGAAGGTGGTTGTCAGTTCGACGTGCGCCGCCGCCGGGCGGCCCAGCCGATCGCGGCGAGGCCCGTCAGCATCAGCGCATAGGTCGACGGCTCGGGCACCGCCGAGGCGTCGAGCTGACGCAGGCTGAAGGCGCCCACGGTCCCGTGGTAGAGGTAGTCGTCGTAGGGGCCATAGAGCCCCGCCACGTCGCGCACCGTCGCGAGCACGGTCTGCGTGCAGCCTTGGCACCAGAAGTCCTGGTTCATGCGCGAGATGAACTGGCTCACCGAGATCGGCTGGCTCAGGTTCTGGTGCGTCAGCGCGGCCGGCATGTCCTGCATGAGCTGGAACATCAACCCGAGGTCGTGGCCCTCCGCCGTCCGCCAGGTGAGGTATTCGGAGATCCCCCACATGTCGGAGCGGCGCTCCGTGCCGGGGGTGTCCAGGTAGCTGGCGATCTCGCGGGTGAAGAAGCTGCTGACGAACGGGGCAGCCACAGCGCCCGGCGTGGCCAGGCCCGCCTGCGTCAGGATCGCGGCCGGGAGATCGGATCCGTGCAGGCTCGGCGAGAGCGTGGAATCGCCCATGAACTGGTTGAACACCTCATACCGCATCGGGCGTCCGTCCCAGTCGGTCGCGGCGTCCGTCACATAGCTGTAGCTCCGTCCGAATGCCGGGCCGCCGATCTCGAACACGACCGACCGGGTGAAGCTGATCGGCGCTACCGGTGACAGCGCCTGCCCGCCATCGCAGACGATCGTGCCGAGATCCTGGCAGCCGAGCGACGACTGCATCCGCGTCAGCGTGCCGGTGTACGTGAGCTCGAAGCGCTCCGCCTGCGCGGGCGCGGCGATCAAGGCGGCCAGCGCCGCCGCGGCGAGCATCCGCCCGCCCATCTTCTTGTGCATGAGGTCCCTCCCGAACCGGGGGGATTCTCTTCGTGTCAGATTTGCAAAGCCGCCGATCACCCCCCGCATCTGGAGGGGCTGTTCGCGCGTCGTTTTGTTACTTCACCCAGCCGATCTCCGCCGCCGTGGCCGGCCCGACGACCGTCTCGCCGAGGTTCGCGGGAATCCGCGCCTCACCCTCCCGTACCGGGATGCGACCGGCCATCAGTTCCGCGGCGGACTGCGGATAGCGCGGCTCCTGCCGCGGCGCCGCGTAGCCGTCCGGGAACACCGGTGCCAGCGTCGAGCGGTCGTACTTGTCGGTCGCGCCGAAGGTGTGCAGCGCCTCATGCGCGATCACCACTTCGTTCTGCGCCTGCTGGCCGCGGGCGGCGAAGAGATGCACCAGGCCCAGCCGCCCCTTCTCCAGCCCGATCGAGTGCGGCAGCGCGCCGGCGTAGTCCGGCGGGTGATACATCAGGAACAGCTTCACGTCAGGCACCGGCGAGCTCGCCGGCGTCTGGCGCCACGCCCACCAGCGCATTTGCAGGCTCCAGGCGATCGCCGACAGCGGATTGGCGCTGGTCGGTGCCGGCGGCGGGGCGATCCGCACGCGCTTGCCCAGCACCACCCGCACCGGCTGCGACAGCGGCAGGCCGTAGCGGCGCGCCTCGTCCTGGAAGTAGGGCGCCAGCCGCGCGAAGGCCGACTCGTCCAAGCGGCCCAGGTAGGCCTCGGTCTCGGCGTCGCCGTCGGCGCTGATCGGATACAGCGTCACCACCTGCGGCCGCTTCCATGACTGCGCCTGCCAGCGGCCGACCAGTGTCGTGCCCGCCACCGTCACCAGGATCCCCAGCAGGACCAGGATGCGGAGTGCCTTGAACATGTCTTCTCCCTCGTGATCGGCTCAGTCGACGCGCACCTTGCCGCGCCCGGCCTTGATGTCGCCGCGCTGGGACTTGGCCTCCAGCCGGCGCTTCTGCGAGCCGTGGGTCGGCCGCGTCGGTCGTCGCATCTTGGGCGTGTGCGCCACGCTCTGCGCCAGGGCGATCAGCCGCGCGATCGCGTCGGCCCGGTTCTGCTCCTGGCTGCGGGACTCCTGCGCCTTGATGACGACGACGCCCTCGGCGGTGATGCGCTGGTCGCTCAGCGCCAGCAGCCGTTCCTTGATCACCGCCGGCAGCGTCGAGCGCCGGATGTCGAAGCGCAGGTGGACCGCGCTGCTGACCTTGTTGACGTTCTGCCCGCCCGGGCCACTGGCGCGGATCGCGGAGATCTCCAGCTCCCAGTCGGCCGGCGTCCAGTCCAGGTGCATGGCGCCGACGCGGCCGGACGCTGGCCGGGCTTCAGCCCAGCGTCTCCACATGCACCGGCACGCGCCGGGCCAGCGCGCACATCAGCTCGTAGCCGATGGTGCCGGCGGCGCGCGCCACCTCGTCGATCGGCAGCACCGCGCCCTGCGGGCCCTGGCCCCACAGCGTGACCTCGCTGCCGATGCCCTCGGCCGGCAGGTCCGTCAGGTCGACCGCCAGCATGTCCATCGACACGCGCCCGATCGTCGTGCTGCGCTGGCCGCCGACCAGCACCGGCGTGCCGTGCGGCGCGTGGCGCGGGTAGCCGTCGGCGTAGCCGCAGGCCACGGTGCCGATGCGCATCGCGCGCTGCGCCACGAAGCTGCTGCCGTAGCCGACGCTGTCACCCTCGCGCAGATGCTGCACCGCCAGCACCTTGGCGCGCAGCGTCATCGTGGGCTTCAGGTCCCAGTGCGCGATGTCGTGCTCGGGAAAGTCCGGCGCGCTGCCGTAGGTCATGATCCCCGAGCGCACCCAGTCGGCGCGCACCGCCGGGTCCTGGCTGTGGCGCAGGATCGCGGCGCTGTTGCTCAGGGAGCGGGCGCCCGGCAGATCGGCCGTCGCCTCCTTGAAGACCGCCGTCTGGTGCGCGATGCCGCGCGGGCCGTCGGCGTCCGAGAAATGCGTCATCAGCGAGATCTCGTCGACCTGCGGCAGCGCATTCAGTCGCGTCCAGGCGCCGCGGAAGGCGCTCGGCGTGAAGCCCAGCCGGTTCATGCCGCTGTTGAGCTTGAGGAACACCCGGTGCGGCTCGTGCGTCTTGTGCATCGCCAGCCAGTCCACCTGCTGCTCATGGTGGACGGCATGCCAGAGCTTGAGCCGCGAACACAGTTCCAGGTCGCGCGTCTCGAAGCAGCCTTCCAGCAACAGGATCGGGCCGCGCCAGCCGAGATCGCGCACCCGCTGGGCCTCGTCCAGGTCCAGCAGCGCGAAGCCGTCGGCGGCGCGCAGCGCGTCGAACACGCGCTCGATCCCGTGGCCGTAGGCGTTGGCCTTGACGACGGCGAAGACCTGCGCATCCGGCGCGCAGGCTCGGGCACGGGCAATGTTGTGGGCCAGCGCGGGCTGGTGGACGATGGCTTCGATCGGACGCGGCATGGGTCGGCATTGTGCCGCGCATGAACGGTTTCACGCTCCGGGGCGGTGCGAGGGGGGAGACGCCGGAAGGGTCGGAAAAGCGGTGCGAAATAGCACAGAGCCGCTGTCCCGGGAAGGTCTGTTACGAAAACGAGCGCGTGCTATAAACCCGCCGCAGCGCTGCCTTTCCCCACCCCGTGGACCCAGCGTGATCACCGCAGTTCCAGGTATGCCGGGTCGATGAAAAAAGGCTTCTACACCATCATGTCAGCGCAGTTCTTCAGCTCGCTGGCTGATAACGCGCTGTTCGTCGCCGCCGTGGAACTGCTCCGCACCAGTGGGGCCGCCGAATGGCAACGCGCCGCGCTGGTGCCGATGTTCGCGCTGTTCTACGTGGTGCTCGCGCCCTTCGTCGGTGCCTTCGCCGACGCGGTCCCCAAGGGCAAGGTCATGTTCATCTCCAACACCATCAAGGTGCTGGGCTGCCTGAGCATGCTGGTGGGCGTCCATCCGCTGATCGCCTACGCGATCGTGGGCCTGGGTGCCGCCGCCTATTCGCCGGCCAAGTACGGCATCCTGACCGAGCTCCTGCCGCCGTCCCAGCTGGTCAAGGCCAATGGCTGGATCGAGGGCCTGACCATCGCCTCCATCATCCTGGGCGCCGTCTTCGGCGGGCAACTGATCGGCGCCAAGGCCTCGGCAGTGCTGCTGGCGATCGACGTCCCCTTCATCGACACCGGCATCGACACGCCGCCGGAGGCCGCCATCGCCTTCATGGTGGTGCTGTACTTCATCGCGGCGCTCTTCAACCTGCGCATCCCCCGCACGGAGGCCCCCCTCCAGCCGATCGCCCACAGCGCGACCGACCTGGTGCGCGAATTCGCCGCCTGCAACTCGCGGCTGTGGCAGGACAAGCTGGGCCAGATCTCGCTGGGCATGACGACGCTGTTCTGGGGCGTGTCGGGCAACATGCGCTACATCGTCTTCGCCTGGGCCGCCGCGGCGCTGGGCTACGGCACGACGCAGGCGTCGGCGCTGGCCGGCGTGGTGGCGATCGGCACGGCCGTCGGCGCAGTGGTCGCCTCGGTGGCGGTGCGGCTGGACAAGGCCACCAGCGTCATCCCGCTGGGCATCGGCATGGGCCTCCTGATGCTGGTGCTGAACTTCATCGACAACCTCTACCTGGCCATCCCGTTCCTGATCCTGCTGGGCGGCATCGGCGGCTACCTGGTGGTGCCGATGAACGCGCTGCTGCAGCACCGCGGGCACAACCTGATGGGCGCCGGACGTTCGATCGCCGTGCAGAACTTCAATGAGCAGGCCTGCATCCTCGGCCTGGGCGCGCTGTACACGATGCTGACCCGCTTCGGCACCTCGGCCTTCGGCTCGATCACGATCTTCGGCCTGCTGGTCGCCGGGATCATGTGGGTGGTCGGGCGCTGGCATGCGCACAACAAGCGCGAGCACACCGAAGAGCTCGAGCGTCTGCTCGCCATCGCCCGCAGCGACAAGCATTGAGGCCGGACGGGCCGCTCTCCCCGAGCGGCTCTGGAAATCTTCTTACTGCCGCCGCCCCTGGCCTCACCCCCCCGCTCTCCCGCAAGCGGGCGAGGGGGAAGAAGGCATCGAACGGGGGCGCCCTCCCGCTTGCCGGAGAGGGCGGAGGCGAGGGCCGTGGCCTCAGCGCCGCGCGCGGCCGCGGCCGCTGGGCGGCGTCTCGACGACCAGGCCGCCGGTGGTCAGCACCTGCTCGATGTGCTCGGACCAGGCGCGGCCGATCTTCAGGCAGCCGCTGTGGTTGAGGTGGATCTCGTTGTGCCAGTCGCCGCTGATGCCGCTGGCGCCAGGCGCGGCCGCGGCCAGCGGCACGGCGGTCGAATCGAACACGAACAGTCCCGGGAACTGCTCCTTGTCCGCCATCAGCGTCTTCAGCAGCTGCGCCAGGTGCATCACCATCAGGCGGCTGACGGCCGCCCAGTCGGCGGCCGGGATCGCATAGGCCTTCAGCGCCGGATAGAGCCACGGTCCGTGGCCCGCGTCTTCAGCGCCGGCCGGCCGTGGCATCGGCACCGCGTAGCAATGCATGAAGACCGGCTTGCCGGCGGACGGCCCCTGGTCGCGCAGCGTCAGCAGATGACGGAGGTTGGCCTTCAGGTAGTCCGCGTAGGTCGCCCAGCCCGGCTCCGAGAAGTAGCGGCCGACGCCCGCGGACGGCGGCCCCCATTCGGTCTGGCGGCGCAGCAGGCGCAGGTGCAGCGGCACCTCGGCGCCGTCGATCTGGGTGGGGGTCTGCGCGGCCTTGATCAGGTCGTTGCCGCCGACGGACAGCAGGATGCCGTCCCAGACCGGCGCGTCCGGCGCCGTCAGCAGGCGCACGAAGTCGGGGGCGGATTGCAGCTCGACCACCTTGGACAGGCTTTCGCGCTGGCCGGCGCAATTGATCGCGACGGCGGGTTTGGTCAGCACCAGTTCCTGGAGCAGGTTCGCATGCGCGCTGAGCTTGGCCTGGGCGGTGGAGAACCAGGAGTCCCCTTGGGCCAGCAGGCGCCAGTGGTAGCCCTGCAGGTCGGGCCCGGCGGTGGACTGCAGATCCTCGGGGGCGAAACAGGCCAGGTGATCCAAGAGAAGCTCTCCCTAGTTTGGTGGACGGGTCACACGCGACAGGGTAGGCCGCGTGCATGACAGGCGCACGGCGCCCCGATTGGAGGGCAGGGTCAGTCCTTGCGCCATGCTACAAACCCTGGGCATTGTTGGCCGCGCCGCGAGCCGGTTCCAAGTCCCGCCGCCGGGACTGTTGCGCAAGCCCCACCCCTGTCCCTTCCCTCTGTCCCCTGGGCTCCCCGCCCCGTTCCTGCATGCCGATCCTCGCCCTGATGCTCAACGCCACCATCTGGGGGCTGTCCTGGTGGCCGTTCCGCCAATTCGAGGGAGCGGGCATGCACCCGCTGTGGACCACGGTGATCATGTACGCGCTGTCCTGGGCCGTCGTGCTGCTGAGCCAGCGCGGGGCGGTGTCCGAGTGGCTGCGCTCCCCCGGCCTGTGGGTGGTGACGCTGGCGGCCGGGATGACCAACACCGCCTTCAACTGGGGCGTGTCGACCGGCGACGTGGTGCGGGTCGTGCTGCTCTTCTACCTGATGCCGCTGTGGGCGGTGCTGCTGGCGCGGGTGGTCCTGCATGAGCCGCTGACGGCGATGGCCGGTCTGCGGATCGCCCTGGCGCTGGGCGGGGCGCTGGCCGTGCTGGCGCCCGCGGACGGCGGCTGGCCGGTGCCGTCGAGCCTGGCGGATGTGCTGGGGCTGGTCGGCGGCATGACCTTCGCGTTCAACAACGTGATGCTGCGGCGCGAGGCCGCCCGCAGCCCGGGGGCACGGGCGCTGGCGATGTTCACCGGCGGCGTGCTGGTGGCGGGACTGTCGGCCATCGCCATGGCCGGCCACGGCCTGGCGCCCTGGCCTTCGCTGCCCGGCGCCGTCTGGCTGCTGCCGCTGGCGGGCATGGCGCTGCTGTTCTTCGTGTCCAACCTGTCGCTGCAGTACGGCGCGGCGCGGCTGCCCGCGAACGTCACGGCGGTCGTCATGCTGACCGAGGTGCCGGTGGCGGCGATCTCGGCGCTGCTGCTGGGCGGCGGCACGCTGGACGGCAAGACGGCGCTGGGCGGCGCGGCGATCCTGGGGGCGGCGATGCTGGCTGCCCTGGAGCGCCACCGCGCCTGATCCCTGACGCCGCGCTAGGATGCACCCCGGCCCACCCGGCCCAACGAGGAGGTCCCCCATGAGCGCCAATGGCAAGACTGCCTTCGACTTCGACGCCGTCAGCATCGCTGGCGAGCCGGTCGCGTTATCGCAGTACCGCGGCCGCGTGCTGCTGATCGTCAACACCGCCAGCGAGTGCGGCTTCACGCCGCAGTTCAAGGGCCTCGAGGACCTGTGGCGCGACTACCAGGCCCGCGGGCTGGTGATCGTCGGGTTCCCGAGCAACGAGTTCGGCGGCCAGGACCCCGGCAGCAACGAGGAGATCGCCTCGTTCTGCCAACTGAACTACGGCGTGAGCTTCCCGATGATGGCCAAGGTCAAGGTCAACGGCGGGGACGCGCATCCGCTGTGGCAATGGCTCAAGGGCGAGAAGCCCGGGATCCTGGGCACGCAGGGCATCAAGTGGAACTTCACCAAGTTCCTCGTCGGGCGCGACGGCCAGGTGCTCAAGCGCTTCGCGCCGAACGACGCGCCGGCGGCGATCCGCGGCGAGATCGAGGCGGCACTGGCCGACTGATCGGCCGTCCCTGTCCGCTCGCGGTGGCGGGTCAGACCCGGAGGGCGATCCGGCCGTAGCGCAGGCGCAGACCGCCCTCGGCCTGTCCAGCGCGTAGCAGCTGGTTGACCGTCTGGCGCGACAGGTGGGCCAACCGCGCCAGCTCCGCCTGCGTCGCCTTCAATTCGCGCCATCCTTCGGCGTCCGGTGGACCGGCGCGCTCGGTGGCGAGCTGCCGCAGCGCCACCGCGAAACGCTCCGGCGCGCTCAGGTGCCGGGCGGCTTCCAGCAGACGCAGGTTCCCCTCGAAACGCTCGGCGAATTCCCGCATCAGCGCCCGGGCGAAGCCGGGCCAGTCGTCCATCAGCACCCGGTAGGCCGGCGCGCCGATGACCCACACGCGACTGTCGGCGACCGCCGCCGCCTCGTAGCGCGACGGCTTGCCGGTGACGAAGGCCGCCAGGCCGAACAGCCGGGGCGCACGCACATGCTCCAGCACCGACATCCGGCCGTCGAGCGCGGCGAAACGCGCTTCGATCTCGCCAGCCTCGACCATGTAGCACGCGTTCGGCGCCTGGCCCTGGGCGAACAGCACCTGACCGGCAGCGAGGCGGCGGCAGGGCAGCAGGGCGTCGAGCCGCGAGGCCAGGGCGACTGGCGGCGTCAGGCCCGGGAAGTTGGCGCACAGGGCCTGAACGGCGGTGGTGTCAGCGGTCATCGGGCGGTGAGGGCCGGCGGGCCGCGAGTCGGAGACCGCGGATTTGTCGGATGGCCGACATTCTGGCCGCTCACGACGACCTAGAGTCACCGGTCATGGAAGACGCACTCGGGCGCATCGCCCACCACTTCACCCGCTTCGCCGAGGTCGACGGCCAGGACGACCCGCTCTACTGCGCGCTCGCGGCCACGATCGCCGAGGACCGCGCGCTGATGGCGCTGCTGCTGGAAGCGCCGGCGACGCAGCGCAAGCCGGTGCTGTTCTTCGCGGCGCTGCACGACCGGGTCCTGGCCGGCTCAACGGAGGGCGGCTCGCATCCGCTGGCCGCCTATTACGCGAGCGTCGGCGGGACGCGGGCGCCGGACGCCGAATTGCCTGGCGCGCTGCGCGACTTCGTGCGGCGCGAGGAGTCGACGCTGCGCGCGCTGATCCGCGAGCGCACGACCCAGACCAACGAGACCGGCCGCTGTGCGGTGCTGCGTCCCGCGCTGCAGGCGCTGGCGACACGGCTGGGCGGCACGGAGCAAGCACCGGTCGAGCTGGCGCTGTTCGACTTCGGCTGCAGCGCCGGCCTGAACCTGGGCGTCGACCGCTATGCCTATGACGATGGCGTCGCGTTCACGCCGGGGCTGGACGACGCAGCACCGCTGATTTCCACGGTGTGGCGAGGGGAGCGGCCGTCGGCGCTGCTCGGCGCACCGCGTTGGCAGGCGGCGCAGCGGATGGGCGTGGACCTGCAGCCGATCGATCCGGCGGACGAAGGCGCCGCGCGCTGGCTGCGCGCCTGCCTGTGGCCCGGCGATGGCGCACGGCGCGAACGGCTGGACCGGGCGCTCGGCGATGCGCGACGCCATCCGGTGCCGCTGCGGCGCACCGAGGACGGCCTGGGCGAGCTCGAGCGCTGGATGGACACGCTGCCGGCGGGCGTCACGCCGGTGATCGTCAATGTCTGGGTGCTGTTCTATTTCGATCCGCCGGCGCTGCGCGCCTACACCGAGCGCATCCGGCAGCTGGTCCGCGAGCGCGGGCTGGCCTGGATCAGCGGGGAGCTCGCCAAGCGCTCACCGCTGGCCTCGCCACCGAGCGCTCCGCCGGGTGAGCCCGCCGATACCGGCACGCTGTGGACGCTGCAATGGCGCCAGGGCGACGAGGTGCGGACCGAGGCGCTGGCGTGGTCTCACGCGCACGGTCGGTGGATCGAGTGGCTGGCCTGACACCCTCGCCCGCGCAGCGGGGGAGGGTGGGGGTGAGGGCTCGTCGAAGGGCACTGTGCGCCACCACGAGCCCTCGCCCCAACCCCTCTCCGCTTCGCGGGCGAGGGGCTATCGAGGGCGCTTTCAGGCCACCGCGGTCAGCTTGACCAGGCGCAGCGGCGCGCCCAGCAGCTCATGGGCGCGGGCCTCGAACGCACGGAAGTGCGGGGTCGCCCGGTGCGCTTCGAGGGCCGCCTCGTCGTCGAAGGCCTCGTGCATCTGGAAGGTGCCGGGCTCATCGGCCAGTTCGAAGAGGCGGTAGTCGCGGCAGCCCGGCTCCTGGCGCGTCGGCGCGACCAGCCCGGCGAGGGCCGCGCGCAGGTCGTCGCGGCGGCCGGGCGGGGCGATCAGCACCGCGATCATCGTCAGCGGGCGAGGGGAAGGGGTGGAGGCATTCATCGGACAGTCCTTGGATCGGCACGGGAAGGTCCGGATGCTAGGCAGTGCGCTGTCGTGAGGACAGCCACTCGCACACGAAACACTTTCAACCCGGACGGCGAACCGGTCTGCCGATAGGATCGGCGCTTCCTTCGCTCCCGAGGGGGGCGACGACGACAAGTACACCACCCATGGAGACCTCGACGATGCTGGCTTCCTTCCCCGTCTGGCGCCGCGCGGCGCTCGCCCTGGCCGCGACGGCCGCCTTCGGCGTCCAGGCGCAGACCGTGCCCGAGCTGCAGGCCTTGGCCGCCAAGGAGCAGCCCCAGTTGATGAAGACGCTGCAGCAGCTGGTCGAGATCGAGTCCGGCAGCTCCGACCGCCAGGGCCTGGACCGCATCGCCGGCCTGATCGCCCAGCGGCTGCGCGAACTCGGCGGGCAGGTGCAGCTGATCGATCCGGACACGACCATCGCGTCGCCGACCTCCGATGCCGGCGACGGCCCGGCCAAGGTCGGCCAGATCGTGCGTGCGTCGTTCAAGGGCGGCAGCGCCAACGGCAAGCGGGTGATGCTGATCGCGCACATGGACACCGTCTACCAGCGCGGCGGCTTGAAGCAGCAGCCCTTCCGGATCGACGGCAACCACGCCTACGGCCTGGGCATCGCCGACGACAAGCAGGGCGTCGCGACCATCCTCCATGTGCTGGCGATGCTCAAGGCGGTCGGCTTCAAGGACTACGCCGAGATCACCGTGCTCATCAACGGCGACGAGGAGATCGGCTCGCCGGGATCGAACGCGCTGATCACCCGGCTGGGCGGCGAGCATGATGCGGTGCTGTCCTTCGAGGGCGGCGGCGGGCCGACGACGCCGGACACGGTGCGGCTGGCCACCAGCGGCATCGCATCGGTGGACCTGAAGGTCAAGGGCCGCTCCTCGCATGCGGGCGCGGCACCGGAGAAGGGCGTCAACGCGCTGTACGAGATGGCCCACCAGATCATGCAGACCCGCGACCTGTCCGATCCGAAGAACGGGAAGCACCTGAACTGGACGATGGCCAAGGCCGGCTCGGTCCGCAACGCGATCCCCGACCGTGCCGAGGCCAATGGCGACGCGCGGGCGGACCGCGTCGCCGATTTCGACGGCATGGAGGCGGAGCTGCGCAAGCGCATCCAGAACAAGTTGCTGCCGGAGTCCGAGGTCACGCTGAGCTTCGACCGCCGCCGGCCGCCGCTGCAGGCGACCGAGGCTTCGCGCGCCTTGGCGGCCAAGGCCAAGGCGCTGGCCGATGAGCAGAAGCTGGAGCTGGTCGTGCGTGACCGCCCGACCGGCGGCGGCACCGACGCCGCCTACGCCGCGCTGGCCACGAAGGCGCCGGTGATCGAGGGCCTGGGCGTGCGCGGCTACGGCGCGCACAGCAGCGACAGCGAGTTTGTCGTCATCGACGCGATCGCGCCCAAGCTGGTGCTCGTCACGCGGCTGCTGATGGCGATCGGAAGCGGCAAGGCGCCCTGAAGCGACCGGCTCGGTGACTCAGGGACGGCATGGCGTGGGGTTTCGGCGCTTGCCGCCGGGGCCCCATGCCATGGCGGCCCAGCGCGCCCACGATGGCAGGCCGCGCCCTCAGGCCTTCGGATACAGGACCATCTGCGTGCAGCGGAACAGCGCGATCGTCTTGCCGTCGTGGGTGACGGTCGCATCCCAGACCTGCGTCGTGCGGCCCATGTGGACGGCCACGGCGGTGCATTCGATGACGCCGTCGCGGGCGGTGCCCAGGTGGTTGGACTTGAGCTCCACGGTGGTGAAGTTGCTCGCGCCCTCCGGCAGCGAAGCGATGCAGCCATAGCCGCAGCAGGTGTCGGCCAGCGTGACGACGCTGCCGGCGTGCAGGTAGCCGTTGGGGGCCATGACCTGCTGGCGCACCGGCAGCCGAGCCTGGACGCGGCCCTTCTCGACCTCGAGGATCTCGATGCCCAGGCGGCCCGGCAGGCAGGCGGCGCCACGCGTGTTGAAGTCGGTGATCATGTGATTCTCTGGGGCAGGTGATGCGAAGCCGGCATTGTCGTCGGGGCTGTACCGGTGCTCCGGCCGCGGGGCTGTTGCGGTCCCGGCCGGTCGGGCTGGGGATAATGGCCGCCGCCGTTTGTCCAACCTGGAGTTCCCAGCATGTTCCAGCACGTCGACGCCTACGCGGGCGATCCCATCCTCAGCCTGAACGAGGCCTTCCAGAAGGACCCGCGCACGCAGAAGATCAACCTGTCCATCGGCATCTACTTCGACGACGACGGCCGCATCCCGATGCTCGACTCGGTGCGCCGGGCCGAGCTGGCCGTGGTGGAGCAGGCCGGCGCCCGGCCCTACCTGCCGATGGAAGGCGCCGCCAACTTCCGCACCGAGGTGCAGAAGCTGCTGTTCGGCGCCGACAGCGAGCCGCTCAGGAGCAACCGGGTGGCGACGATCCAGGGCGTGGGCTCGTCGGGCGGGCTGAAGGTCGGCGCGGATTTCATCAAGCGCTACTTCCCCGACAGCGCCCTCTACCTGAGCGACCCGACCTGGGACAACCACCGCGCCGTCTTCGAGGGCTCCGGGCTGGAGTGCCGCAGCTACCCGTACTACGACGCCAGGACCGGCGGCCTGCGCTTCGACGCGATGCTGCAGGCGCTGTCGGAGGCGCCGGCGCGCAGCATCGTGCTGCTGCACGCGTGCTGCCACAACCCGACCGGCGTGGACCTGTCGCAGTCGCAATGGGACGCGCTGATCCCGGTGCTGAAGGAGCGCGAGCTGATCGCCTTCCTGGACCTGGCCTACCAGGGCTACGGCGACGGACTGGAGCAGGACACCTTCGCGATCCGCGCGCTGGCGGCCGAGGGCCTGAGCTTCTTCGTCGCCAACAGCTTCTCCAAGAACATGAGCCTCTACGGCGAGCGCTGCGGCGCGCTGTCGGTGGTGTGTCCCGACGCGGCGCAGGCGGCCAACGTGCTGGGCCAGCTGAAGTTCACCATCCGCCGCAACTACTCCAATCCGCCGATGCATGGCGGCCAAGTCGTCGCCAAGGTGCTGGGCGATCCGGCGCTGCGCGCGCTGTGGGAGGGCGAGGTCGAGGAAATGCGCGAGCGGATCCTGGCGATGCGCAATGCGCTGTTCGAGGTCATCACGGCCAAGATCCCCGGCCGCAACTTCGATTACTTCCTGACGCAGCGCGGCATGTTCAGCTACACCGGCCTGACGCCGGAGCAGGTGGACCGCCTGCGCGAGGAATTCGGCGTCTACATCCTGCGCTCGGGCCGGATGTGCATCGCGGGCCTGAACACCCGCAACGTCGAAGCCACCGCGAATGCGATGGCCGCCGTGCTGGCCTGACCGGCCTCCCTGTCTCCTCCCTTCGCCGCATTCCCCTCTCCTGTCAGACCGCCCCGCCGCGGCCTCATTCCTCTCCCTCCGGGGAGAGGGAGGGTGAGGGGGCCCGCCGCAGCGCGGACACCTCGCTGGCACCGCATTTGCGCGCATTCAACAGGGTTATGGGTAGCGGCGCCGCTTTCATTGGCTGAGGGCGTACCGAATCCGTACCCTCCCGGACCATTCAAGAATGAATTCGTCCGGGATGAAGCAACTCGTGGTGATCGGTGGAGGCGTCGTCGGCGTCACCACCGCCTGGGCCCTGGCGGAGGCGGGGCACCGGGTGACGCTCGTGGAGCGCGAGGCCGCGCTCGCGACCGGCGCCAGCCGGGCGAACGGCGGGCAGCTCAGCTATCGCTACGTGTCGCCGCTGGCCGATGCGGGCGTGCCGCTGAAGGCGCTGCGCTGGCTGCTGGATCCGGATGGCCCGCTGCGGTTCAAGCCCGATGGCACGGCGGCGCAATGGCGCTGGCTGGCCGCCTTCCTCGCCCATTGCCGGGGACCGATCAACCAGCGCACCACCGAGCGCCTGCTCGAACTGGGCGCCTTCAGCCAGCAATGCTTCGGTGAACTGCAACGCCAGGCGGCGCTCGACGCCATCGAGCTGCGCACGCCCGGCAAGCTGGTCGTCTATCGCAAGGCCCAGGAATTCGCACGCGTGGCGGCGCGCACGCAGGGCGGTCCGGAACGCGCGCTGACCCGCGAGGAATGCCTCGCCATCGAACCCGCGCTCGGGGATGGCAGTGCCGACTGGCTCGCGGGCGGCATCTTCACCTCGGGCGAGGCGGTGGCCGATTGCCATGCGCTCAGCGTCCAGCTGGGCGAGCGCCTGGCGCGGCATCCGAATTTCCAGGGCCGGCTGCAGGCGCACGCGACCGGCTTCGTCGTCGAGGGCGAGCGGGTCGTCGCGCTGCGCACCGATCAGGGCGAACTGCCGGCCGGCGGGGTCGTGCTGGCGGCCGGGCTGCAGAGCGCGGCGCTGGCGGAACTTGTCGGCCTGCGCCTGCCGCTGTATCCGCTCAAGGGCTACAGCCTGTCCGCGCCGATCAACGGCGTGCATCGCCCGCCGACGGTCAGCGTGACCGACTTCGAGCGCAAGACGCTCTACGCCCGCATCGGCCATCAGCTGCGCGTGGCGGCGATGGTCGACCTGGTCGGCGAGGACACCCGCATCGATCCCAAGCGCCTGGCGGCGTTGCAGCGCAATGTGCGCGAGACCTTCCCGAAGGCGGCCGACTACGACCGCGCAGTGCCCTGGGCCGGCCTGCGTCCGGCCACCCCGTCCGGCGCGCCGATGCTCGGCGAGACCCCGCTGCGCGGGCTGTGGCTGAATGTCGGCCATGGCGCCCTGGGCTTCACCTTTTCCTTCGGCTCGGCCCGCATCGTGGCCGACCTGGTGTCCGGCAAGCCCAGCCCGATCGCGCTGGACGGCCTGCAGCTGCGCGCTGCCTGAGGGCTCGCGGTGACGGACGGACGCACCGCGCCATCGCCCACCGCGTCGTCGCCCGCCGCGCTGGCGGACGGTCGCGCGCCGCTTCGTCCAGGCGGCCGTGCCGAACGGCCGTTGACCCACGCCGCGCTGGCCGAGGCCTTGCGCGAGGCGGTGCTGGCGCAGGACTTCGGCGCGACGCCGGACCCGCAGGACCAGGGGCGGCCGATCCGGCACTTCCCCAGCATCGACCTGGCCGTCGTGGCCTTTCCCGATCGGCGTCCGCCGGTGTGGGCGAACGTCGCGTTCTCGCGCGAGCATCCGCAGGGCCTGATCGCCGAGCTGCCGGCCGACGGTGGACCGGTCCGCAACCTGCGCTTCCTGGCCGACCAGCGGGATGCCGAAGGGCACTCCATCGCATGGCGTCCGGCCGCGGACTGGTCCGCGATGGACTGGGTGCCGCTCGCGGGGGAGGTGGGCGCGGGCGGCGGTCGCGTGGTGGCGCCTTATCCGGCGTCGCTGCTGAAGCTGATGCTGCTGGTCGGCGTCGGCCGGCTGGTCGACCAGGGGCGCGCCGGCTGGTGGCAGGCGCTGGCCTACGGCGGCCGGGAGCGCGCGGTGGCCGACTGGGCCTACGACATGGTCACCTGGAGCAGCAACGAGGCCACCTCGGCGCTGGTGACGCTGATGCATGCGGCCGGCGCGATCCGTCGCGACGGTGGGCGCGAGGTGCGCAACGAACTGCATGGGCTGTTCGGGTCGCTCGGGCTGACGACGCTGCGCTTCGCCAACACGACGGCCGAGGGCGGCTGGGGCAATGCATCGGGGTCTGGCGTCGGGCAGATCCAGATGACTGCCTGGGACACGGTGCGGCTGCTCTGGTGGCTGGACCCGGTGGCGCCGCGCGCGCCCTGGCTGGCCGCCGACGCGCCGAGGCTGTCGCCCGAGAGCCGCAACCAGGCGATGCATGCGCTGCAGGACCAGGCGCTGCATCAGGTGCTGTCGAGCGGCGCGCTGGCGGGTGTGCCGGGCTGGGTGCCCGGCCTGCCCGCGCGGCTGCCGGCACGCTGGCTGCAGCCGGACGGCGCGCTGCAGGCCGGCGAGGTGTCGCTGCCCGGCGACCTGCGCCGGCAGGCCGCGGGCGGCGAGGTCTGGTTCGCGCACAAGACCGGCAACACCGAGAACTACAGCGCCGATGCGGGCATCGTGCGCGGCATCCTGCCGCGACGCCGGCACTACCTGATCGCGCTGCTGTCCAACCTCGGATCGCGCTACGCTCCGCATCCGGCCTGCTCGACGATCTGGCGGCTCCCGGCGCTGGGCGCCGCGATCGACGCGCGACTGGCGGGCTGGCTGGAGGCCTGACGCTCGGCGACGCTCGACGACGCCCGGTGCCGCGCGTGTCGCCACCACCAGGGCCGCCGACGCGCGCAGCTTTCGCCGCTTTGCTGGCTTTCACCGCTTTCACCGCCGTTTGGCGTTATCCGATGGCTGACGACACCTTCCTGCTGCCCCCGTTGCCCGAGCGCGCCTGCCTCGGCGTGATCGCGCCCGCCGGCCCGCCGCGCGAGGGGACGCTCGAACTCGTGGTGCCGCTGATCGAGCGGCTCGGCTTTCGCGCAAAGGTCTTTCCGGGTTGCGCGGGGCCGGCCTTCCTCGGACACCTGGCGGCGGACGACGGCCGCCGGCTGGCCGACCTGCAGGACGCCCTGGCCGATCCGCAGGTGGACGCGGTGATCGGACTGCGTGGCGGCTATGGCTGCATGCGGCTGCTGGACCGCATCGATCGCGCGGCGCTGCGGCGCCACCCCAAGCCGCTGATCGGCTACAGCGACCTGACGGCGCTGCATGCGCTGCGCCAGCAACTCGGCATGGCCGGCTGGCATGCGCCGATGCCGGCCTCCGATTGGCACAAGGGCGAGGCGGCCTGGGCGGACGCGCAGGCGCTGGCCGACCGGCTGCGGGCCGGTCTGCGCGCTGGCGATGTGCTCGGGCCGGCCCTGGCGCCGCATGCGTTGAACCGCGGCGCCGCGCCGGTGCGCGGGGTGCTCTCGGGCGGGAACCTGGCGGTGCTGGTCGCGCTGCTCGGCACGCCGTTCATGCCCGACCTGCGGGGATCGATCCTGTTCCTGGAGGATGTCGCCGAGGACCCTTACAAGATCGACCGCCTGCTGTGCCAGCTGCGGCTGGGCGGCGCGCTCGAGGACCTGGCCGGCGTGCTGCTGGGCAGCTTCACCGATGCGGACGCGCCCGATGAGGTGCTAACCGACTACTTCGGCGATCTCGGAGTGCCGGTGCTGGCCGGCTGGCCCAGCGGGCATGCGACGCCGAATCTGCCGCTGCCGATCGGACTGGCGGTGACGATGGATCCCGTGGGGCGGACGCTCAGCGTGTAGACGGCCGATCGCGCCTGAACCCCCTCTGCCGCTTGTGGCGGAGAGGGCGGTCAGGGGAGCGACCGCGGCGCACGATCGAAAGCGCTTGACCCGGTTGCTCTCCCAGGTCGTGGGAGAGGGGCCAGGGGCATCAGAAGAACTTGTAGTCCAGGCCCAGCGTGAACGAGCGGCCACGCGGGTCGGCGACGCGCGGTTCCCACGAGCTGCCCGAGCCGGTGTTGCTGTCGTAGCTGTTCGCGAACGGCGGGTCCTGGTCGAGGATGTTCTTGATGCCGGCCGTGATCGTCAGGTTCTTGATGCCGGTATAGGCCACGCTCACGTGGTGCAGGTAGTACGGCTTGACCCACGGATCGAAGGCGGGCGCCGTCGCATTGCCGTTGGCGACGCCCGGCGGCACGTAGCCGTAGTAGCCGGTCGAGTACTGCTGGCGCAGCGACCAGGCCCAGTCGCCGTACGCGTAGGTGATGTAGGCGCTGTGCTTCCAGCGCAGGCCCAGCTCGCTCGAGCGCGTGAAGCGGCCGACCTCGCTCGGCCCGAAGGGCACGTTGTCCAGCAGCTTGGACTTCTTCTCCAGCAGGTAGGTCCCGTCCAGGCCGGCCGTCAGGCGTCCGCCGTTCAGGGGCGTGCTGCCGCGCATCGACAGCTCCAGCCCGCGCGTGCGCGTCTCGCCGGTGTTGATCCAGCGCGTGTCGACGATCTTCAGCGCGCCGCTGCCGTCACGCAGGAAGGCCTCGGGGAACAACTGGTAGTTGTTCAGGATCTGCGACAGCGTCAGGCTCTGGATCTGGCCGTCCCGCTTGATGTCCCACAGGTCGACGCTCATGTTGAAGGCCGGCGACGGCTGCCACACGAAGCCGATGTTGGACATCTTCGACTCCTCCGGCCGCAGGTCGGACTTGCCGCCGAAGAGGGTGTTGAAGGTGATCGCCTGGCAGCCCGGTGCGTTGCTCACCACATTGCCGGGGCAGGTCGCCG
Organism: Roseateles chitinivorans; assembly: GCF_002761755.1. GTDB lineage: Bacteria > Pseudomonadota > Gammaproteobacteria > Burkholderiales > Burkholderiaceae_C > Roseateles > Roseateles chitinivorans. Next base: position 23,734 of record NZ_PEOG01000033.1, on the reverse strand, counting down.
GATCCGGCACCCCGGCGCCGGTGTAGGGCGACTCGGTCACGCCGTTGAACAGCTGGTTGAAGGTGGGCACCCGGAAGCCGGTGCTGTACGACGCGCGGAACACCAGGCTCTCCAGCGGCTGGTAGCGGACCGAGGCCTTCGGGTTGGTCGTGCTGCCGAAGCCGGTGTACTTGTCGTAGCGCACCGACAGGTTCAGGTCGAGGTTCTTGACGACCGGGATGATGGTCTCGCCGAAGATCGCGCCCACCTTGCGCTTCACGCCGCTCAGCGCGTTGATGTTGTCGAACGGCGCGTTGTAGACCCAGGTGTTGATGTCGTTGGTGTTGACCGAGGTGTTGCCGTCGAAGCGGTACTTCTCGATGCGGTAGTCCACGCCCAGCGCCGCCATCACGTCGCCCGCCGGCAGCTTGAAGACCGGACCCGACACGGTGGCATCGAACTCGTCCGTCGTGTACTTGCCGCCGTACAGCCGGGTGCCGGCGGCCGAGATCGCATTGAGCGCCGCCAGCGCCGCCGGAGTCTGCGACTCGCCCGCCAGCAGGAAGGGATTCAGCACGCCGGTGTTGATCAGGTTGGCCAGGCCGACGTAGTTGTGATAACCGCTCTCCAGCGTCGACGTGCTCTTGCTGTAGGCGTGCGAGGCGCCGGCCTTGTAGTCCCAGTCCTTGAGGAAGGGCAGCGGGCCGTCCAGGCTGACGAGGTAGCGGCCGGTGTCGGTGTCGGTGCCGATCGCGCGCTCGCCGCATTCCATGCAGCGCCAGCGGAAGGTCATCGGCAGGCCCTGGTTGGCGGCCAGCGACGGGAACTGCGCCACCAGCGCGTCGAACACCCGCTGGTAGCCGGCACCGCTGGACGGATAGGCCAGGTCGGCGAACGGGTTGCGCGTGGTCGTGCCGTTGGGCAGGCCCAGCGTCGAGGTCGACGCGGCGCTGCTGATCTGGTTGGGAGAGAAGTACTTGGTCGACTCCGACTTGCCCAGCAGCACCTCGCCGGTCAGCATGTGCTCGCCCAGCTTGAGCTGGCCGCGGGTGACCAGGTTGGTGTTCCTGACCGGCTGCTGGATGACCGCGGCGCGTCCGGTGTCCCAGGCGCAGCCGAACTGGTTGGCCGGCGACGCCGAGGCGGAGTTCCACAGCTTCTCCGCATAGGGCCCCATGCCCGGCTGGGAGGCGCAACCGGCCTGGCCGGGCAGGTCGAGGATGTTGACGCTGTTGATCGCGGCGCCGTTGTACAGCGGGCCGGTGTTGGCGTTGGAGCCGGGGCGGCTCAGCACGTTGCGGATCGTCGTGCCGGTCGTCGTGGGCAGGAACAGCGTCGCGAACGGCGTGCCGCGCGTGTCCGGCGACAGGCCGCGTTCGGGCTGGAAGCTGTTGACGAAGTCGCGCTGCGAGCCATCCAGGCGCTTGTTGTCGGTCACCGACAGCACCGCCAGCAGGTTGAAGCCGTCCTTGTCGATGTTGCCGGCGCCGCCGGTCAGCGATGCGCGGTAGATGTTGCCGCCGCCGTGCTCGGTCACGTCGGTGAAGGCGCTGGCCTGCAGCCCCTGGTAGTCCTTGCGCAGGATGAAGTTGATGACGCCGCCCACGGCATCGGTGCCGTAGGTCGAGGAGGCGCCGTCCTTGAGCACCTCGACGCGCTCGATCGCGGCCATCGGGATCTGGTTCAGGTCGACGACGCCGCCATTGAGACCGTGAGCGGCGATGCGACGTCCGTTCAGCAGGATCAGCGTCGCGTTGGCGCCCTGCAGGCGCAGGTTGGCGGAGGTCGCGCCGTTGTTGCCGCGCGCCTGGCCCGACACCACGTCGGCATTGGAGGCCAGGTTGTCCAGGCCGTTGCCGTTGGCCGAGAGCGTGGCGATCAGCTGCTCGGCCGACACGATGCCCTGGCGGTCCAGGTCCTTGCGGGAGATCGTCTGCACCGGCAGCGCGCCTTCGTCCTGGATGCGCTTGATGCTCGAGCCGGTGATCTCCACCCGCTCGATCTTCTGGACGTCCTGCGACCAGGCGGCCGCATGGGCGCCAAGCCCCACCACCATGAGACAGCGGGCGAGTTGATTCAGTTTCACGACCTTCTCCTTGTTAACCGGACTCGGCGTCCTGGAACGCCGCCAACGACGGAGGCGCGACCGCTGGCGATCGACCTGTTGCGAGCTGTGAACGATCTTCAAGCACGAGACGATTTCGAGGTCTTAGGAACCTCACCCATTTGTTGCATCCGTCCCGATGAATGCTTGTCGCGCGCGTATAACCTGTGGGAATGCAAAGGGGCCGGGACTATACAGTCGCCCCTCATGCGATCGATCACCGCTCTCGCCCTCCTGGCCGCCGCGCTGGCCACGACCGGCTGCGCCACCTTCATCGACACGCCGCCCGCGCCGGTCCAGACCGCCTTGCGCGAAGCCGGCGTGCCGGCCACGTCGCTGGCGGTGGTGGCCTATCCGCTGGAGGCGCCCGGCACCGGCCTGCGGTTGAATGCGGACCGGCCGATGGCGCCGGCCTCGACGATGAAGACGATCACCGCGGTGGTCGCGCTGGACCGGTTGGGTCCCAACAGCCGTGGACAGACGCAGCTGCTGGCGGCGGGCGAGGTCCGCGACGGCCGCCTGGACGGGCCGCTGGTGCTCAAGGGCGGGGCCGACGCGGACCTGGACTGGCCCGCGCTGTGGGCGATGCTGCGGGAGGTGCGTGAGCGCCACGGCGTGCGCGACCTGGCGGGCGGCATCGTCGTCGATCGCGGCCTGTTCAACCCGGCGCGGCTGGACATCGACGCGCCGCGCTTCGACGAGCAGGCCGAATTTCCCTACAACGTCATTCCCGACGCGCTGCATCTCAACGGCAGCCTGCTGCAGTACGACCTTGCCGCCGATGACCGGGGGCTGAGCGTGCGTCCCTTCCCGCAGTTCGGCGGGCTGGCGATCGACACGAGCGCGGTGACGCTCAACGACAGGCCCTGCAAGGACTGGGACGACGGCTGGATGCCGTCCCGCTTCGAGCCCTTGCCGGGCGGCGGGGCGCGGCTGGTGCTGGCGGGCGAGTTCCCGCGCGGCTGCCAGGTCACCCAGTCGCTGAACGTCCTGGACCGGCAGTGGGAGACGGCGCAGGCCTTGCGGCAGCTGTGGGGCGCGCTCGGCGGGACCTTGTCGGGCGAGATCCGCGAAGGCGCGACGCCCGAGAGCGCCCGCGTGCTGGCCCAGCACCGCGATCGTCCGCTGGCGGAGCTGCTGCGACCGGTGATGAAAGCCTCGGACAACGCGCTGGCGCGCCTGCTGTTCCTGCGACTGGGCGCTGCCGCGGCGCAGCCGGGCGAGGACACGCGGCAGGCCGCCGCGCGCGTCGTGCGCGACTGGTTCGCGGCGCAGCAGATCGACACGACGGGCATGACGCTGGAGAACGGCTCGGGCCTCTCGCGCGCGGAACGGGCGACCGCCGCGCAGCTGGCGGCGATGCTGCGCGCTTCGGCGCGCGGACCGCACGGACCGGAGTTGCTGGCGACGCTGCCGGTGGCCGGTGTGGACGGCACGCTGGCCCGGCGCCTGAAGGGCACGGCGGCCGAGGGCCGGGCCCGCATGAAGACCGGCACGCTGCGCGACGTCGTGGCGCTGGCGGGCTACGTGCCCGACTCGACCGGCCGGACCTGGATCGTGGTGGCGATCGTCAACGACGATCAGGCGATGAAGGCGCGTCCGGCGATCGATGCGCTGGTCGACTGGGTCGCGCGCCGCTGACCGCGGCCCTCGTGCTCCCTCGCCCGCTTGCAGGAGAGGGCAGGGGTGAGGGTCTTCAGACCACCGCCGGCGACAGCAGCCGCACCGTCCCCGCGCGGGCGTCCATCTCGGCCGGCTGGCCGACCGGCACGGTGAACTTGCGCTTGATGTGGCCGATCATCGCGCCGCGGTACACCGGGATGTTGAGCGGCAGGAAGTAGTCGTCGAAGACCTCGTCCAGCGTCAGCGTGCCGTAGCTGCCGTCGCCGGGGCCGCAGTTGGTGAACTTGCCCAGCACCACGCCCGCCAGCTGGTCGAGGGCGCCGCACAGCCGCAGCGTCGACAGCATGCGGTCGACGCGGTAGATGTACTCGTTGATCTCCTCGAGGAAGAGGATCGCGCCCCGCGTGTCGGGGAAATACGGCGAGCCGGCCAGCGAGCTCAGCACCGCCAGGTTGCCGCCGACCAGGGGCCCGCGCGCCAGGCCGGGGCGCAAGGTGCTGATGCGGTCCTCCCGCTGGACGACGTGGGCGCCGCGCTCCCCCTGCGGGTTCTGCAGCAGGTCGGCCTGCGCATCCATCGCCACGGCGCGGAAGTGCTGGAGGGAAAACTCGTTCCACTCCGAGCCCGCGACCGGGCAATGGAAGGTGATCAGGCCCGTCTGCTTGTGGATCGCGTTGACCAGGCTGGTCAGGTCCGAGAAGCCGCCGAAGAACTTCGGCTTGCGGCGGATCAGCGCGTAGTTCAGCTTGTCGACGATGCGGTTGCAACCCGATCCACCGGTCAGCGCCAGGATCCCGGCCACCTCGTCGTCCGCGAAGGCCTCGTTGATGTCGGCCGCCCGCTGCACGTCGGTGCCGCCGAACTGGCCGTATCGGCCGCGCACATTGGCCCCGAGCTTGACCTTGAAGCCCAGCGCTTCGAGCGACTCGACGGCGATCTCCAGCGGCTCGCGCTCATAGGTCGCGTTGGCCGGGCTGACCAGCGCGAGGGTGTCGCCCGGGCGCAGGCGGCGTGCGCGCAGCAAGTCGGGCGCGGCATTCGGTCGCGCGGCGCGGGCAGGCGCGGCGGTCTGCGCGTGTGCCGGCGACAGCGCGCCGAGCGCCGTGGCGGCTGCGCCGGTGAGGAGCTGGCGGCGGGAGGTGGTCATCAGGTTCTCCGGAAGAAGCGGTCCGACGGCGTCGTGGCCGGGGCGCGCCGGGCGGTGCGGGTCAGGGACTCAGCCGTCTGTCGCTGGGGGCAAGCGACGCCGGCCGCCGTTCACAGCACCAGCGGCAGCTCGCGGCGCACCCGCTCACGGTCGCCGAAGTCGAAGTGCCACCATTCGGTGTTGATCGTCTGGAAGCCGGCATGGCGCATCGCGGCGCGCAGCCAGCCGCGATGGCGCAACTGGTCCGCGGTGAGGCCGCCCGCAGCGAGTTGCTCGGCCTCGAATTCGGGGTGGGACGCCGGCGTCATCTCGTCGAAGCCGGTCCCCATGTCGAGTTCGCGGCCCTGGTCGTCCAGCAGGGTCACGTCGACGGCCATGCCGAACGAATGGATCGAACGCCGTGCCGGGTGCGCCAGATACTGGGTGAGCGGCGTGCCTGCCAGTTCCGCCCACAGCGCCTCCTGCACCCGCTGCGGCCGCAGCGCATCCAGCACCACCAGCGTCAGGCCCGGGCAGTGGCGGCCCAGCCAGGCGGCGGCCTCGGCGACCGCGTCGGCGGCCTCGCGGCGCAGGAACGCGCAGTCCAGGCCGCCGTAGACGTTGCGGCCGACGAAGTTGTCCGGCGTCGCGTAGCGCAGGTCCACCGCGATGCCGGGGATCGTCAGCAGCGAGCGGAACTCGGCATGCGAGGCGATCTCTTCGCAGGGGATTTCATTCATCAGGCGAGGCTGTCCAGGTTGGCGCGGGCCGCATCCCGCAGGTAGGTGACCAGCCGGCGCGCGGCCTGGGCCAGCGGCGCGCTGGCGGAGGTCAGCAGGTACAGGTGGATGGCCATCGGCGGCGCCAGCGGGCGCACCTTGACCCGGGTGGGGTCGGCCGACGCGGCGGTGAACGGATCGACGACGGTCATGCCCACGCCCGCTTCCACCAGCGCGCGGGCGAGCTGGTAGGTCTGGACGGTGATGCGGCTGTCGAGGTGGCGGCCCTCGGCCTCGCTGGCGTTGTGCAGCATGTGGCCCAGCGGGTCGTCCTCGGCCATCGCGATCAGTTCCGACTGGATCTCCTCCAGCGGCAGCGGGCCGCTGCCCTGCGCCTCGGGGCCGTGCATCGGGCACAGGGCCATCATCGTGCCGCTGGCCAGCACTTCGGTCTTGATGCCGGGGTGGCGCGGGTCCTGCAGGCTGAGCGCCAGGTCGGCCTCGCCCAGCAGCAGCGCCGAGACGATCTCGCGGGTGTGGTTGGTGCTGAGCTGGCAGCGGCTGCGCGGGAAGGCCTGCGCCCAATGCGTCATCGCCGCCGGGATCACCGCGGCGCCCAGCGTCGGCGTGGCCATCAGGCGCAGCGATTCGGACTCGCCGCCGCGCAGGTTGGCTGCCAGGCGCCGGATCGCGACGAGGTCCCGGTTGAGCTTGTCGATCTCGACGAACAGCCGCTGCGCCTCCGGCGTCGGATAGAGCTTGCCGCGCACCCGGTCGAACAGCGGCATGCCGAGTTGCAGTTCGCAGTGCTGCAGCACCTTCGTCACGGCCGGCTGCGAGATGTGCAGCAGCTGGGCAGCGCCGCTGATCGTGCCGGCCTGCATGATCGCGTGGAAGACTTCAATGTGACGGAGACGCATGGTCACTCGCGGTAGACGTTCTCGAAGACCACCCCCCCGTTCGGCTGCATCCGGAAGCCGCGCAGGTCCTTGCTGGTGGGGATGTAGACCGTCGAGTGTGCCATCGTGATCCACGGCCGCTCGCGCTTGAAGATCACCTGCGCCTGCTCGTAGAGCGCGATGCGCCTGCGCGGGTCGGGCGTGGCGCGGGCGGCGTCGATGAGTCGTTCGAATTCGGCGTTGCAGAACTTGACGCCCGACTTGTTGGTGGCGCAGCTGAGGTTGGGCGTCAGGAAGTCATCGGCGTCGCCGCTCTCGCCGGACCAGCCGCTCATGTAGACCGAGTGCTCGCCGGCGTTGGCCCGCTTGAGGTACTCGCCCCATTCATAGGTGCGGATCTGCGCGCGCACGCCGATCCGGGCCCAGTCCTGCTGGATCAGTTGCGCCATCAGCTGGCCGTTGGGGTTGGTGGGCCGCGTGACCGGCAGCGCCCACAGGTCGATGTCCAGGCCGTTCGGGAAGCCGGCCTGCCGGAGCAGCGCCTTGGCGCGCTCGGGGTTGTATTCGTTCCTCAGCGCCCGGTTGTAGCCAGGGATGGCCGGTGGGAAGGGGTTGACCGCCTGCATCGCGTCGCCGCGCGGGAACAGCGCGCGGAAGATCGCGTCGCGGTCGACGGCGATGTCCAGCGCCTCGCGCACCAGTCGGTTGTCGGTCGGGGGCTTGCGCAGGTTGAAGGAGAGGTAGGAGATGTTGAGCGCCTGGATCTTCTCCAGCCGGATGCGCTGGGGATGGCGGTCGATGGCGGCGACGTCGATGTCGCGCAGCGGCGAGGTGATCTGGCATTCACCGGCGAGCAGCTTCTGCACCCGCACCGCGGCCTCGCGGCTGATGGTGAAGATCAGCTTCTGCGTCTTCTGCGGCTCGCCCCAGTAGTCGGGGTTGGCTTCCATGCGGACGACGTCGTCCTTGGCATAGCTGCGGAAGCGGTAGGGGCCGGTGCCGATGGGCAGGCGGTTGATCTGCGAGGCCTTGCCCTCGCGCAGCAGCTGGGCGCCGTACTCGGCCGACTGGATGCCGGCGAAGGCCATCGCGAACCAGGTGACGAAGGTGACGTTGGGCTGCGCGAGCGTGAAGCGGACGGTGCGGTCGTCGAGCTTCTCCATCTTCGTGATCGCCTTGGCCAGGCCCAGGTTCTGCGGATAGATGAAGTTGGCGGGGAAGGCCTTGTTGAAGGGGTGCTCGCGGTCGAGGAAGCGGCCGAAGGTGAACAGCACGTCGTCGGCATTCATCGGCCGCGTGGGCGTGAACCACGGGCGGGTGTGGAAGCGGACCTGCTCGCGCAGCGTGAAGGTGAAGACGCGCGCGTCGGGGCTGATGGTCCAGCTCGTGGCGAGGGCGGGCTGCAGCGCGGTGCCGCCGCGCTCGAAGCGGACCAGCCCCTGGAACATCTGGTTGTTGACGTTGTTGGTGCTGGCCGAATCCCACAGGCCGGGGTCGAAGCCCTCCGGGCTGGCGTCGGTGCAGTAGACGAGCGGCTTGGGCGCGGCGGCGCCAGCCGCATGGACAACCGGCAAGGCCGCGAGCAGCCACACGGCCAGCGAAAGGGAAAGGGCAGGGCGCATCGGGAGGAGGGCGAGCCGGCGCATTGTCGAAATGCGGGCGCCACGGTCACAACTGAAATGGGCGGGTTGGACCATAACACCGGGTTATGCGGGCGCTGGCTTCACCCTGCCTCTCCGGTTTCGCACCTCGAAGGCGTCAAGCGCGCGAGCGCTCAGGGCGACGAATGCCGGATCCTCGCGGAGGATGCGCGGTTCCCCCCGGGCGCATGCTGGCGTAGACTCCACATTTGTAGCCACAATGTCGCTACGTCTGAGCGAGAGACCCATCATGAGCCTGGCCATCAAATCCACCGAACTGCGATCCCGCGTCGAGCCCGAACTCAAGGATTCCGCTGCGGAGGTACTGGCCCAGTGCGGCCTGACCCTGAGCGATGCGATCCGTCTCTTTCTCACGCAGGTCGTACTCCACAACGGCTTGCCCTTCGAGGTGAAGGTGCCCAACGCGGAGACGCGCGCGGCGATGGAGGAAGCCCGTGCCGTCACTCGAGCTCGGTTCGGTTCCGGAAAGGAACTGATCGATGATCTTGAAAAAAAGGCCCGCCCGCGAAAAGCGCGCTGAACCCCCGCGCGTCACCGACTATGCCGCGAAGTTCCTGCGGGACTGGGAACGGCTTTCGCATTCAGGTCGGTACGACATGGGCCGCCTCAAGGCGGCCATGCTCCTGTTGATCGCCAACGATGGCCCATTGCCTCCCGAGTACAAGGACCACGCGCTCGTGGGCGACATGGGGGATCACCGTGAGTGCCACATTGGGGGCGACTTCCTGCTGATCTATCACCTGCGCGGCGACACCATCGTCTTCGTGCGCGCGGGGACCCATGCGGAGCTCTTCGGGCGCTGACCGCGGGGGCGTTCAGATCACGTCACACGCCACCCACCGCCCGTCCAGTTCGCGCAGTTCGGGCCGGATCTCCGCGCAGCGCGGGATCGCCATCGGGCAGCGCTGGTGGAACGCGCAGCCGGTCGGAGGCTTCAGCGGGCTGGGAAGCTCGCCATGGATGCGGATGCGCTGGCGGCGGTCGGCCGGACGCAGCGCTGGCGTCGCGCTCATCAGCGCCTGCGTGTAGGGATGCAGCGGCCGCGCGAAGACGCGGCGCTTGTCGCCCTGCTCCACCACCCGGCCGAGGTACATCACCATCACCTCGTCCGCCACATGCTCCACCACCGCCAGGTTGTGCGAGATGAACACGTAGCCGGTACCGAACTCTTCCTGCAAGTCCATGAACAGGTTGAGGATCTGCGCCTGGATCGACAGGTCCAGCGCCGAGGTCGGCTCGTCCGCCACCACGATGCCGGGCTGCATCACCATCGCCCGAGCGATCGCGATGCGCTGGCGCTGGCCGCCCGAGAACATGTGCGGATAGCGCTGCAGATGCTCGCGCCGCAGGCCCACCTTGGCCGCCAGCGCCTCGATCCGCTCCTGCCGCTCGGCGCGGCCCAGCGTCGTGTTGATCACCAGCGGCTCCGCCAGCGTCGATGCGATCGTCTTGCGCGGGTTCAGCGCCGCATAGGGGTTCTGGAACACCATCTGCACCTCGCGCCGCAGCGCCCTGCGCGCGGCTGCGTCGGCGGCGTCACGGCCATGGATGCGCAGCTCGCCGGCGGTCGGCGTCTCGATCAGCGTCAGCGCGCGCGCCAGCGTGGACTTGCCGCAGCCGGACTCGCCCACCACCGCCAGGGTCCGGCCCGACGCCAGCTCGAAGCTCACCCCGTCCAGCGCGCGCACCGTCGCCTTCGGCGCGAACCAGCCGCGGCTCACGCGATAGTGGCGAGCCAGGTCACGCGCCAGCAGCACCGGCGCGCCGTCCGCGCGTGCGCCCTCGGCGGACATCGAGGACGCCGGCACCGGCGCGTCGTCAGCGGCGCTCATGCGGCGGTCTCCTCGATCAGCGGATAGAAGCAGCGCACGCCGGCGTCCAGCGCCGGCCGCTCCGCGAGGCAGCGGTCCTGCATGCGTGGGCAGCGCGGCGAGAACAGGCAACCCGACGGCCGATCGAGCGCCCCCGGCACGATGCCCGGCAGCGCCTGCAGGCGCCGCGCGCCGCGGTTGTGCTCGGGAATCGCGGCCATCAGCGCCGCCGTGTACGGATGCTTCGGCGACGCGAAGACCTCGGGCAGCCGGCCCGTCTCGACCACCTGGCCGGCGTACATCACCGCCACCCGCTGCGCCATCTCCGCCACCACCGCGAGGTCGTGCGTGATCATCACCAGCGCCATGCCGCGCTCGCGCTGCAGGCGCAGCAGCAGGTCCATGATCTGGGCCTGGATCGTCACGTCCAGCGCGGTCGTCGGTTCGTCGGCGATCAACAGCTTGGGCGAGCAGGCGATCGCCAGCGCGATCATCACGCGCTGGTTCATGCCGCCCGAGAGTTCATGCGGATAGGCCTTGAGCCGGCTCGCCGCATCGGGGATCTCGACCTGCTGGAGCAGTTCCAGCGCGCGCTGGCGCGCGGCCGCGCCGCGCAGGCCGAGGTGGGCCTGCAGCACCTCCTCGATCTGGTGGCCGACGGTGTAGCTCGGGTTGAGCGAGGCCAGCGCATCCTGGAACACCATCGCGATGTCCTTGCCCACCAGCCGGCGACGCGCGGCCGCCGGCATCGCCAGCAGATCCTGGTCCTCGAAGCGCAGGGACGCGGCGCTGGTCACGCCGGGTGGATCGATCAGGCCCATCAGCGCCATCATGCTGACCGACTTGCCGGAGCCCGATTCGCCGACGATGCCCAGCACCTCGCCGGGCGCGACATCCAGGTCGACGCCGTCCACCGCCGGGAAGGCGCCGAAGCGCACGCGCAGGTCACGGATCCGCAGCATCACGACACCCGCTTCAGCCGTGGATCGAGCGCGTCGCGCAGGCCGTCGCCCATCAGGTTGACGCTCAGCACCGACACCAGGATCGCCAGCCCGGGCAGCGTCACCACCCACGGCGCGCGCACGATGTAGTCGCGCGCGGAGGACAGCATCGTGCCCCACTCCGCCATCGGCGCCTGCACGCCCAGGCCCAGGAAGCCGAGGCCGGCGGCCTCGAGGATCGCGGCCGAGAAGCTCAGCGAGGCGTTGACGATCAGCGGCGCCAGGCAGTTGGGCAGCACCGTCGAGAACATCAGCCGCCAGGTCGACGCGCCGGCCACGCGGCTGGCGGTGACGTAGTCCTTGCCCAGTTCGGCAAGCGCCGCGGCGCGGGTGAGCCGGACGTACTCCGGCAGGCTGCCGACCGCGATCGCGATCACCGTGTTCATCAGGCCGGGACCGAGCACGGTGATCACGCAGATCGCCAGCAGCAGGCCGGGCAGCGCGAGCATCACGTCCATCAGCCGCATGACGACCGGCGCCAGCAGCCGTTGATGAAAGGCGGCCAGCAGGCCCAACAGCACGCCGGGGATCAACGACAGCACCACCGAGGCGAGCCCGATGCCCAGCGACACCCGCGCGCCGTGCAGCAGCCGGGACAGCAGATCGCGGCCGAGCTCGTCGGTGCCGAGCAGGAAGCGGGCCTGGCCGCCGTCCATCCACAGCGGCGGCGTGAGCATCGCCTCCCGGTACTGCCGGACCGGGTCGTGCGGCGCGATCCACGGCGCGAGCAGCGCCGCCAGCGCCAGCAGCGTGAACACGATCAGTGCCACCAATGCGCCGCGGTTGGCCGAGAAGCCGCGCCAGAACTCGGCGAGCGGGCCGGGCGGCATCACCGGCGGCACCATCGGTGGAATCGTCGGCGGGACCACGGGGGGGACCGCGGCGGAAGCGGTCGGCGCGGCCACGCGGGAGGGATCGTGCATGGTCATGTCAGCCCTGCTTCCGGATGCGCGGGTTGACCACGCCGTAGAGCAGGTCCACCAGCAGGTTGACGGCGATGAAGGTGCAGGCCGAGATCAGGATGCCGGCCTGCACGACCGGATAGTCGCGGCGCGCGATGGCGTCGATCAGCCACTTGCCGATGCCGGGCCAGCTGAAGATGGTCTCGGTCAGCACCGCGCCGGCCAGCAGGCTGCCGACCTTCAGTCCGATCACCGTGATGACGGGGATCAGCGCATTGCGCAGGCCATGCACGAGCACCACGCGCGACGGCGACAGGCCGCGCGCGCGGGCGCTGCGCATGTAGTCCTCGCGCAGCACCTCCAGCAGGCTGGAACGCGTCATCCGCGCGATCACCGCCGTCGTGCTGGTGCCCAGCACCAGCGCCGGCAGCAGCAGGTGGCGCAGCGCCGAGCGCCAGGCGCCGGCCTCGTCGTGCAGGGCTGCGTCGATCAGCATGAAGCCGGTGACGCGCTGCACGTCGTATTCCACCGCGATGCGCCCCGACACCGGCGTCCAGCCCAGCCCGACCGAGAACAGCATGATGAGGATCAGCCCCCACCAGAAGACCGGCATCGAGTAACCCACCGTCGCCACGCCCATCACCCCCTGGTCCAGCAGCGAGCCGCGGCGCAGCGCCGCGGCAATGCCCAGCGCCATGCCCAGCACGACCGCCAGCAGCAGCGCGGACAGGGCCAGCTCCGCCGTTGCCGGGAACAGGGCGAGGAACTCGTGCGAGACCGGCTCGTGCGAGACCAGCGAGCGCCCCAGGTCGCCGTGCAGCAGGCCGCCGACATAGTCCGCGTACTGGCGCCACAGCGGCTGGTCCAGGCCGAGCTCGTGCATCAGCCGCGCGTGCGTGGCTTCGTCCAGCGCGCGCTCGCCCATCATGATCGCGATCGGATCGCCCGGCACCAGCCGGATCAGGCCGAAGGCAACCAGCGTCACGCCGATCAGCGTCGGCAGCAAGGCGGCGAGGCGGCGAAGGAAGAAGTTCAGCAAGTCAGTAGTCCGAGCGCACCTGCGAATCCGCGGCGCGCGGCTGCTTCATCACCATCCCGCCGGGCGTGGTGACGACCTCCAGCAGCGCGGCGGTTTCAGCATCCATGTCGCCGGCGAAGTTGGACGGACGGTACTTCATCTGGAAGGTGCTGATCACCTCGCGGGTGGCGACGTCGAACTCGCCGGTGCGCGGCGTCTGGTAGCCCACCTGCGCCAGGCGCTGCTGGAACCAGTGGATGTCGGGCACCGGGCCGACCTCGTAGATCGCCCGCTTGATCTGCACCTGCTCAGGATCGGGCCAGGCGATCAGGCCGGCGTCGGCGAGCCGCTTCCACGGGAATTCCGGACCCGGATCCTGCTTGCGGCCCGGCGCGATGTCGTTGTGGCCGAGGATGCGGTCGGAGCGGATGCCGTGGCGCGTGACGATCTCGCGGGTCAGCTGGATGACGTCGTCGATCTGCTTCTGCGGATAGGGCGCGTAGACACGGCCCAGCGGCGTGTCGGTGAAACCGGCGTTGACGATCTCGATGCCGATCGAGGCCGAGTTCAGGTTGGTCGCGCCGGCCCAGTAGCTGACGCCGGCATGCCAGGCGCGGCGGTTCTCGTCGACCAGCTGGAAGACCTTGGACGGGTTGTCCTGCACCAGGTAGTGCGCGGAGACCTTGCCGCCGGTGGTCAGCACCTTCATCGACCTGTCGAAGTCGAGCACCGTGTAGTGGAGGATCAGGAACTGCGCGCGGCTGTCCTGGTTCTCGGACACATGCGACTTGTCGATCTGCAGCGTGGGCGAGGCGCAGGCCGCGAGCAGCGCGGCGGCGGCGAGGGTCAGGAGCTTGGTCTTCATGGAGCGAGTGCCGCGCGCCGCGCGGCGGCCAGGGCGGTGTCGGGTTGTTGAACGGTGAGGGACAGGCCGTGCGGCAACACGGTGCGCAGGCCCGCTTCGATCGCGGGATGCAATTGCAGCACACGTCCGGCGGCAGTGACGGGACGCAGGCCCAGGCGGCGCACGAGCGCCAGCGGCAGCCGGGCGAGTTCGCGGCCGGCGCGGTGCAGCAGCGCGAGCGCGTCGGGATCGTCCGCCGCCGCCGCACGGGCGACGGCCAGCGCGAGCCGGCCGATCGAGCCGCGCCGCGCCGCGTTGTCGCCGCCGTACATGAAGGCGCGGGTGGTCGGCCAGTCCGGGCCGCCGAGTTCGTCGAACAGATGCCGTGCCAGGGCCGAATCCGTCCAGGCGCCGGGCGCTTCGTCCTCGCGGCGCCAGACCAGCGCCAGCGCCTCTCGGGCAATCCACTGGCCGCCGCCTTCGTCGCCGAGCAGCGGCCCCCGGCCGCCGGCGCGGTGCAGCGTGCCGTCGGTGTCGATGAAGGCCGCGATCGCGCCGGTGCCGGCGTAGATCAGGTAGCCCTCGCCGGGGCGGTACAGCGCATGCCAGGCCTGGGCGATGTCGCTGTCGCAGTGGATCTGCGCCGGCGCCAGGCCCAACTGCTGCGCCAGCAGCGCGCGCAGCTGCCGACCGGCGGGGCCGTCCGGTTCGCCGAGCCCGGTGATGCCGGCCTGCAGGCCGCGCAGGGTTCCTGGTGCCGCGTGCGCGATCACCGCGGCGGCGAGCGATTGCAGTGTCTGCGCCAACGCGACGCGGCCGGCGCTGCTGTCCAGCAGCAGCGCGCTGAAGCCGCCGATCTCGCCGCGCGCGACCAGCGTGCCGTCGGGCCGGGACAGGGCCCAGCGCGTTTGCGTGCCGCCGGCGTCCAGCCCCAGGCCGAGGCCGGTGCGAGCGCTGCCCGTCCTGTCGGGTGCGTGGGCGGTGGCGGTGGCGGTGGCGTCGGGCGTGAGGCTCATGGAGGAGGGCGTGGCGCGCGGAGCTTAAGAGGCGCGTTGCAGGCCCGCCATTGTCAATGCGCGGGGCGGGTATGACCTGGGCTCATGGCTGCCGGACGAAGCGTCGGCGCGGACCGGCACTCTTCGGGCGGGGCGGCCGACGAGCGCGGCAGCCCCGGAATGAAAAACGGGCTCCCGAAGGAGCCCGTGGTGTCCGCGAGGACCGGCCGCTGGGCCGGTCGCTCACGGCGATCGTGGTCGATCGCGTCGTCGATCAGAACTCGTAGGCGGCCGTCACCTGGATGGCCCACTGCGATTCGCCCTTGACCTGGCGGATGGCCTGGTTGTCGTTGATCGCGTTGGCGTTGGTGCGGTAGACGTAGTTGCCCTGGGCATCGATGCCGGCGAAGTTCACGAAGCTGCGACGGTTGCCGCCGGCGGACTGGAAGGTGACTTCGTCGATGCGGCCCCACT
Source organism: Roseateles chitinivorans (assembly GCF_002761755.1). Taxonomy (GTDB): domain Bacteria; phylum Pseudomonadota; class Gammaproteobacteria; order Burkholderiales; family Burkholderiaceae_C; genus Roseateles; species Roseateles chitinivorans. The sequence continues at coordinate 8,578 of NZ_PEOG01000033.1, read as the reverse complement.
TCTTGTTGAGCAGGTTGCCGATGTTCAGGATGTCGAAGGTGACCTTGCCCTTGTGCTGCGGGAAGAAGCCCGGCACTTCCTGGCTGAGGCGCAGGTCGAAGCTGTTCACGAACTGCGAGAACGAGCTGTTGCGCGGCACCACGGCACCCTTGTACTTCGCCAGGTCGGGGTTGTTGTCGACGATGTTCCAGAACGCCGCCTCGTCCGCCGGGGTGGCGAACTTGACGCCCGCCGCGCCGCGCGACGCGGGGATGTACAGCAGGTCGTTGCCAGCAACGCCGTCGCCGTTCATGTCGTTCAGGTAGGTCCAGCTGTAGGGCTTGCCGCGGCGGCCTTCCCAGAACAGGCCCACCGTCGTCTTCAGGTTGCTGACGAAGGCCTTCTGCCACGTCACGTTGGCGGTGAAGCGGTCGCGGATCATGTACGCCGAGTTGGCGGCCACGTTCTCGTTCGGGTTGAAGACGGCGCGCGAGTTGAAGTTGGAGTTCGCGACCGACGAGGTCAGCGGGCTCACTTCCGACGCTTCCGTGTAGGTGTAGGCGACGCCGAAGCCGAAGCCGTCACGCGCCGGACGCTGGAACGACAGGGTGATGGCATTGCCGTCGCCCTTCTTGGTCTTGGTGGCCAGCGTGACGTTGCCGAACGAGGCGTTGGACAGCGCGCGCGAGCGGCCGTTGGCGCAGGCGCCGGTGGTGCTCAGGCTGCCGTTCGTGTTGGTCCAGCAGGCCGGGCTGTAGCTCTGCGGCGTGTAGTACAGCGAGCGGCCGTCCGGGCCGGTGGCGGTCGGGTCGCCCAGGTTCAGGTGCTGGTAGTAGATGCCGGTGTTGACCTTGGTGTAGACCCACTCGACGCCGAAGTTCATGCCGAAGAACGGCAGTTCCGCGTCATAGGCGAGGTTCATCTTCCAGACGGACGGCTGGCCCAGGCCCTTCTGGATGAAGTCGACGTTGGCTGCCGGCGTCGCGCCCGCCAGGATGGGCTGGTTGTTCGGGTCGGCGCTGAACACGCCCGAGGCGGTGCCCGAGCAGGCCGTCAGGCCGGCCGTGCCGCAACCGACCAGGCGCGTGGCCATGCCGGTGTTGGAGTACGGGTTGGTCAGCCAGACCGATGCCGCGGCGCCTTGGAACAGGCCCGCGCCGCCGCGGATCTGCTTCTTGTGGCCGGTGCGGCTGTCCAGCGCGTAGTTGAAGCCGAAGCGCGGCTGGAACAGGTTCTCGCCGTCGACGGTGGTCGAGTTGTCCAGGCCGAAACCGCCGGTGGCGCGCGTCACCGTGCTGGCGCCGGTCACCGCGCCCGGCACGACCGCTGCTGCTGCGGCGGCGTTGTAGGTCGGCTTGTCGTTGGTGCTGAGCTGGTCGACGCGGAAGCCGGCGGTGATGTTCAGGTCCTTGGAGACATTCCAGGTGTCCTGCACGAACACGCCGGTCTGTCCCAGCGTCCACTTGGCGATGCCGTCATCCAGCGTGCCGCCGGCCACGGGGACCTGGACCTGATAGCTCGAGGGCCGGCCGCGGGTGAAGTTCTCCAGCACGGCCGCCTGCACCTGCGCCGCGGAGGCGGTGTTGCAGTTGATCGCGCCGAAGCTGTAGGTCCATGCGCTTTCGCAGCCGAACGTGTAGTTGCCGTTCACGTTCTGGAAGAACGCGTTGTAGATCTTGTTGCGCTGCAGGTCGCCGCCGAACTTGATCTCGTGGTCGTTCTTGATCCAGGTCGCGCCGAAGTAGGCGTCCAGCGTCTTGGTGTCCAGGACGTTGAACTGACGGCTCTGCTCGGTGCCGAAGTTGACGAAGCGGTTGCCGGTGCTCGCGCCGGCCGGGGCGCCGCCAGGAAGCGCGCCGTTGAAGCGGATGCCGATCGCGGGCAGGTTGCTGTTGTTCTGCGGAACGCTGTTGTAGTCGCGGTTCGAGATCTTCAGCTCGGTCGAGAAGTCCGGCGTCCAGTCGGCGAACCACTGGGCCACGACCGTGTCGATCTTCTTCTTCTGCTGCCACCACTGCGAGGTCATCTGCAGGCCAGTCGCGCTGTAGCCGCCGAAGGAACCGTTGTTGGTGTCCGACTGCTCGGTGCGCGCCACGCGGATGCTGGCGCGGTGGTTGTCGTTGATGTTCCAGTCGATCTTGGCCAGGTAGTCCTTGACCGACAGCTGCGACTGGCCGATCACCGAGCCGGTGTCGATGCCGTACGCGTCTTTGGCCGTCTTGGTGATCGCGTCGAGCTGGCCCTGCGAGATCGCGTTGTTGGTCAGCGAGCTGCCGATCGGGCCGAACTCCGGCTGGGCGCGGTTGCTCTTGAGCTCTTCATAGTTGACGAAGAAGAACAGCTTGTCCTTCAGGATCGGACCGCCGAGGGTGAAGCCCTTGGTGTCTTCCTTGAACGGCAGGAAGCTGGTGTACCGGTTGTTGCCGCGGTCGAAGCGCTTGCCCACCATGTCGTCATTGCGATAGACGTAGTAGACGCTGCCCTTGAACTCGTTGGTGCCCGACTTCGTGACGGCGTTGATGTTGGCGCCGGTGTAGCCCTTCTGGGTCACGTCGTAGTTGGACAGGTTGACCTGCACCGACTGGATCGCGTCCACCGAGATCGGCTGCTTGGCCGTCGGCAGGTTGTTGGCTTCCAGGCCGAAGCTGTCATTGATCGCGACGCCGTCGATCGTGATCGAGTTGTAGCGCGAGTTCTGGCCCATCGCCGAGATCTCGCCGCGTTCCTTGTCGGTCTGCGCCAGACGGGGATCGTTGCGGGCGTAGTCCTGCAGGTTGCGCGCGATCGACGCGTAGGCGTCCAGTTCGGCGCGGCTGATCTGCGTGCCCGAGCCCATCGTCGAGTTGTTGAACTTCGCGGCGGTGGCGCTGCCCGTGGTGACCACGGTCTCGAGCTGGGTGGAGCTCTTGCCCAGCTGCACGTCCAGGCTCAGCGTCTCGGCCAGGGCCAGGTAGACGTTCTCGCTGACCTCGCGGTCGCCGCCCTTGGTCACCGTGATGGTGTACGGGCCGCCGACGCGCAGGCCGCGCGCGTTGTAGCGGCCGTCGCCGTCGGTGGTCTGCGTGTTCGAGGAGCCGGACTCCTTGTGCAGGATCACCACCGTGGCGCCCGCGACGGGCTTGCCGTCAGCGCCGACCACGCGGCCGCCGATGGCCGAGGTGGTGTTCTGGGCCATCACCGGCGCGGCCGCCACGATGGCGACCGCGGCGGCCAGCGCCGTCCGCGAAAAACCCAACCAATCCTTCTGATTCATTCCTGTGCTCCTGTGCGACGTCAGACCGAAACCCGTTCCGAGGGGGCTGTGAACGTTCCGCAAACGTTTTCCACCGCTGACTCCAACGCGATGTGGTGCGCGTTGCGGCGATGCCCGCCCTCGTTTGTTGTTGCGTCGGGCGCGCTCTTGGGCACGCCATCTCCGCTTATGAAGCAAAAAGCCTACCAGTCGAAACCTGCCGCATCAATGCGGCAATATCGGGAGAGCTCTCCTTCACGGCACGCCGTCAATGCCTCGTTCGAGCCCTTTTTCGGGGCGCTCACGGCGGCCTCACCAACGCGTCAGCGGCGCAGTCTGGACAGCCAATGTTGAGGAGCTGTGACAAGTGTTCACTGGCGTTTGCAGGTGCTGCACCCGCGCCACATCGAAGCGCAACAGCGCCCTCGGACAGGGCGCGCACCGGCGCGGCGACCAGCCGATCGAGGTCAGTGATCGAGGGTTTCCCCTAGGCGTGGTGACCGCACGCCGTCGGGGTCGGTCGTTGCGCCGAATCGACAGTGAGGGCCCAACGTTCAGGCGACGAACGAAGCGCGAGGGCCTTCCTCGCCGATCGCATTGATCGCGGACAGCACCAGCGCTTCGCCCGGCGACGGTCCGGGGATGCGGCCGTCCGGCGGCAGGGTCTCGAATCGCCAGGCTTGGCCGGCCGCGCGGCGCCATAGCGCGAAGCCGCGTGCCGGCGAGCCAGTGGTCGAGGCGCGCAGCGTGCCGTCCGGCTCGCGCGCCAGCGAAACGGCGCCGCAGGCGGGTGCCGACAGCCAGGGCGTGGCGGGCGCGAGCGCCGCCTGTGCGTAGGCCCCATCGCGCAGCGCGTCGGCGATGCCGCGTCGGTTCTTCATCAGCGCGACCATGCTGAAGTGCAGATGACCGCCAGTGCCGGGCGCCGCACGCGTGAGCGCCACCTGCTCGGCGATCTCATCGAGCGGCCAGCCATCGGCTTCGTTGCCGGCGCGGCTGGTGAACAGCCCCGGCCAGACATGCCGTCCCAGCGGATTGAGGCCCTGCCAGGCCCGCATCAGCGGCTCGAAGGCCTGCGGCTTCTGCGCGCGCGGCCAGTAGAGCTGCGGCGCCAGGTAGTCCAGCCAGCCCATGGCCATCCAATGCTCGACGTGGGCGTAGAGCCTGTCGTACTGCGAGAACCCGGTGATGCCCGCCGGCCGCAGGTCCGGCCGCGGCAGGCCGAAGGGGCTGATGCCGACGCGCGCGGCCGGCCGCAGCTCGCGCACCAGTTCATACAACCGGCGCACCAGCTGGTCGACGTTGTCGCGGCGCCAGTCCGCGCGCGCCAGCGTTCCACCGCCACGCACGTAGCGCAGCCAGCTCGGGTCGTCGGGGAAGTCGATGTCCTGCTTGGCCGCATCCTGGACCGGGTAGGGGTAGAAGTAGTCGTCGATGTGCAGGCCATCGACGTCATAGCGGGTGAGCAGGTCGCGGCAGACGGCCAGCGTGTGGTCGGCCGCGCCGGGCTCACCGGGATCGATCCAGAGCTGGTCGCCGTACTTCTTCACCCAGTCCGGGCGCGTGCGGCTCAGGTGGGTGGCGGCGGGCACCGACTTGCCGCCGCTCTGCTTCGCGCGATACGGGTTCAGCCAGGCGTGCAGCTCGAGACCCCGCGCCCGGGCCTGCTCGATCCACACTGCCAGCGGGTCGTAGCCCGGTCCCTGGCCCTGGACGCCGGAGAGGTACTCGCTCCAGGGTTCCAGCGTGGAGCGGTACAGCGCGTCCGCGCTGGTGCGGACCTGCAGCACGATTGCATTCAGGCGCAGCGCCCGCGCGTGATCGAGGATCGCGTGGATCTCGGCGATCTGCGCGGCGTCGCTCAGGCCGCGGCGGCTGGGCCAGTCGATGTTGGCGACCGTCGCCACCCAGGCCGCCCGGAACTCTCGCGGCGCGGGCGGCGGTCCGTCCTCGCCGGTGGCGGCCTCGGTCCGGGCCGGCACGGCGCTCGACCGTCCCGTCGAGCAACCCGGCAGCGCCGTTCCCAGGCCGCCGAGCACCGGTGCGGCCAGGGCCGCGGTCATCCACTGTCGTCGTCGCATCAAGCTTCATCCGGCGGCGCCGTGCGGCCCGCTCACACTTTCACGATCCAGCCGCGCCGCCACATCGCCCACGCGATGCCGTAGAACACCGCCACGAAGCCGGCGGCGAACAGCAGCGACGCGAAGCGCGGATCCACCGGCAGCGCACGCAGCGGCGCGAAGAGCCAGGCCTTGAGCGAGACGCCCTCGGCGACGTGGATCAGCCCGAGCAGCCGAGCCACCAGCCCGGACAGCGCGAACAGGAACAGCGCGTTCATGCCGAACACCACCAGCGGACGCAGGCGCCGCGCCATCGCGTCGCGCATCCGCGGCAAGGGCGCGGCGTCGAGGAGCCAGTAGAACACGCCGAACACGAGGCACCCCCAGCCGGTGGTCAGGAAAACGAAGGCCGGCGTCCACAGATTCTTGTTGATCGGCAGCGTCCAGGCATCGAGCACCTGGGCGGCCCACAGGCAGGCCAGCCCCGCGACCATGAACCACATCGCCTTCTCGGCCGGATCGCGACCGCGTCGCGCGAGCCAGCGACCCGCCAGCAGTCCCGCGATCTGACTCGCGACGGCCGGCAGCGTGCTCAACAGGCCTTCGGGGTCCCAGGTCCTGCTCTTGGCCCAGAGGTGCCCGCCCAGCAGCGCCCGATCCAGCCAGGCGCCGACGTCCTCGCCGGGCTCCAGCGAGCCGCGATGCCAGACGCCCTGCGCATCGGGCACCGACACGCAGGACTGGATCAGCCCATAGACCAGCAGCAGGCCGATGAACACGGCCAGCTGAGCCCGCCAGCCGCACCAGAGCGCGATCGGTGCCGCCAGGATCGTGATCAGGCCGAGCCTTTGCAGCACGCCAGGCAGCCGCACCGTCTCGAAGTGGAAGAAGGGAAACAGGTTCAGCAGCAGGCCGATCAGGATGATCGTCGCGCCGCGCCGCCAGGCATGACGCAGCAGCGCACCGCGGTCGTCGACCCGGCCGCGACGAGCCAGGCTGAAGCTCATCGAGATGCCGCTGATGAAGACGAAGAACGGGAAGATCCAGTCGGTGAAGGTCGAGCCATGCCAGGCGGCGTGCGCGAGCGGCGCGTACAGCGCCGACCAGTCGCCGGGGTTGTTGACCAGCAGCATGGCCGCGATCGCGAAGCCACGGAACGCGTCCAGCGACAGCAGCCGCGCACCGGCCGTAACGCGCATGCCGTCCGCGGACGCGCTCATGCGGTGGGGTCCTTGCGGCCGAAGCCCTCGGGGATGCGGATCAGCGCCGTCATGACCAGCGACGGGATCGTGGCGACCAGGACCCAGCCGAAGAAGCGCAGATAGCCGAGCTGGTCCTGCAGCCAGCCGCTCCACATGCCGGGCAGCATCATGCCGAGTGCCATGAAGCCGGTGCAGATCGCGTAGTGCGCGGTCTTGTGGGCGCCTTCAGCGACCAGGACCATGTACATCAGGTAGGCGGTGAAGCCCAGGCCGTAGCCGAACTGCTCGACCGCCAGCGCCGCGCTGATGAGCGCGAGGCTGCCCGGATGCGCCCAGGCCATCGCCAGGAACACCACGTTGGGCAGGTGCATCGCCAGCACCAGCGGCCACAGCGCGCGCTTCAGTCCGACGCGCGAGATGATCCAGCCGCCCAGCAGGCCGCCCAGCGTCAGCGCGATCAGGCCGATCGTGCCGTAGGCCAGGCCCACTGCCTTGTTGCTCAGCGCCAGGCCGCCCTGGTCCAGCGGATCGAGCAGGAAGGGCGTGGCCAGCTTCAGCAACTGCGCCTCCGGGAAGCGATACAGCAGCAGGAAGCCCAGCGTGACCGCGAGCCCCGGCTTGCGGAAGAAGTCGCGGAAGATCTCGAAGAAGGTGGCCCAGCGACGCTCGGAGGCCGGCACCGGCGCGTCGACCGCGGGTCGCGGCAGTCGCCACAGGTGCCAGGCGGCCAGCAGCAGGAAGCCGCCGGCCAGCACCGCCATCACGCCCTGCCAGGCCAGCGCCCAGCTGCCGCCGCGGTCGTGCAGTTCGCCCGCGAGCCACACCAGCCCGCCCTGGCCACCGATGTTGGCGACGCGGTAGAAGGTCGAGCGCACACCGACGAAGGCGGCCTGCTGGTGCTTCTCGAGCGCCAGCAGATAGAAGCCGTCGGCGGCGATGTCGTGCGAGGCGGAGGCGAAGGCCATCAGCCAGAACACCGCCAGCGAGAGCTGGAAGAAGCGGTCCATCGGCAGCGTCAGCGCCACCATCGCCAGCGCGGCGCCGACCGCGAACTGCAGCGTCACGATCCACAGCCGCTTGGTGCCCAGCAGCTCGACCAGCGGCGACCACAGCGGCTTGATGACCCAGGGCAGGTAGAGCCAGCTGGTGTAGAGCGCGATGTCGGTGTTCGAGATCGCCAGGTTCTTGTACATGATGACCGACAGCGTCATCACGACCACGTACGGCATGCCCTGCGCGAAGTACAGCGTGGGCACCCAGGCCCAGGGCCCGCGGGTCGACGGGGAAGCGGAAGAGACGGGAGCGGCGGACATGGACCTCAGTGTCGGTGCAAACGCGGCGCCGTCCGCATCGGGGATTGCCGCGCTTGCGTGCGAGGGCCGCGCGCGGATCAGCGCTCGGCCAGCGCCTGGCGGAGGTCGTCCGCATGGCGCGCGAGCAGCGCGCGGGCCGCCTCCGCTTCGAGTGCGCGCAGCAGCATCACGACCGCCGTCTTGACATGAAAGCCGCAGCGGTCGAGCGCGGCGCGAGCCGCCGGTTCGTCGGCGCCGCTGGCGCGCATCGTCAGCGCGACCGCGCGGCGCACCAGCTTCGCGTTGGTCGCCTTCATGTCCACCATCAGGTTGCCGTAGACCTTGTGCAGGCGGACCATCAGCGCGCTCGAGAAACTGTTGAGCGCGATCTTCTGCGCCGTGCCGGCCTTCAGCCGCGTGCTGCCCGAGATCACCTCGGCGCCAGTGTCCAGCAGGATCGGATGATCGCTGGCGGCCAGCACCGCGGCGCCCGGGTTGTTGGCCAGCGCCACCGTCAGCGCGCCCGCCGCCCGACCGGCCGCCAGCGCGCCCAGCACATACGGCGTGTGGCCCGAGGCGGCGATGCCGATCACGACGTCGTCCGGCGTCGGCGCGAGCGCCTCCAGGTCGCGGCGGCCCTGCGGCTCGTCGTCCTCGGCCCCTTCGACGGCGACGAACATGGCGCCTTCGCCGCCGGCCAGCACCGCGACGGCGCGCTCGCGCGGCCACGAGAAGGTCGGCACCAGCTCGACACTGTCCAGCACCCCGAGCCGGCCCGAGGTGCCCGCGCCCGCGTACAGCAAGCGCCCGCCG